>CATYZE010000005.1 GCA_958415525.1 uncultured Collinsella sp.
ATACTAAACTTTAGAGAGATAAGTCTATTGTTTTAGAGAGACGGAATGCCAATGCTGCTGGATGAACCTCTTAGCCTTATCATTGAGCGCCTCCGCAGGCGGGGGACTGATGACGCATCGGTAGAAGTTAAAGCCTGCACGAGTAAATTGAGTGCAGATGTATGGGAAACAGTGAGCGCTTTTGCGAACACTGCGGGCGGACTCATTATTTTGGGCTTGAACGAAGCCGAAGGATTTGTTCCTTCGGCTAACTTTGCTATCGACAGGGTGCGCGATCAGTTTGTTTCGGGTATCGGAGACGGGGGCTCAGCGGCGGTGGTGGCCCATGCGCCACGGTATGAGCTTGATCGAGGCGAAGTTGACGGGCTTCAGGTGCTTCTGGTGCGCATCTTTGAACTCGAGCTTAAAGCGAAGCCCTGCTATATCGACGCGCGCGGCGTGCAGAACGGTAGCTACAAGCGCGTGGATGACAAAGATATCAAGATGTCGCCCGCTGAGCTATATGAGCTGCAGAGCGCGTTGTTTCCTAGTGATGCCGACGGTACGGTGGTCCCGGAGGCATCGATTGAGGATTTGGATCCAGATGTCTTGCGGTCTATTATCGCGAATCGTCGACTGCAGACCCCGCGCGTTTTGCGCGGTGCCGACACATTGGAAAAGCAACTGGTCAGACTCAATATCACTACAAAAGATGGCGCCGTAAAGCTCGCAGGGCTTCTGTCGGCGGGAATATACCCCCAGCAGTTCTATCCCAAGTTGATGATTGACGTCGCCGTTCATTCCGATGTGGAAAAATCTGCACCCGGGCAACCTCGATTTATTGACCGCCAGTTGTGCGATGGCCCGATTCCGGCTTGCATTGAAGATGCTCTCGCGGCGATTGGGCGAAACTTGCGCAGGACGGCGATAGTACAAGGCGCTGGCAGAAGGGAGGATTGGGAAGTTCCTCAGGAGGTTTTGCGCGAGGCCCTAGCGAATGCCTGCATCCATCGAGAATACTCGCCTATGTTTGTTGGACAGGCCGTAAGTGTCGATATCTACCCGGACAGAATAGAGATCGCAAACCCCGGCGGGCTTTGGGGCGGAAAGACGGTGGACAATCTCGCGGACGGAGAATCGCGCTGTCGAAACCCAAAGCTCATGAGCCTGATGGGGGCGACGCCGCTGGAGCATGTCGAGGGGGCTGTTGCGGAAAGCCAAGGATCTGGTATCCCGGCTATGATTCGCGAGATGGAGTCTCGTTCGCTTGGCAGGCCAAAGTTTATCGTTAAGGCAGATTCGTTTACGGTGCTGCTTTCCCGGCACGGGGCGGAGCTCGCTGAAAATCGCATGTGGATTCAGAGCCATGTGGGCGCCGAGCTGACGGATCGCGAGGAAACGCTGCTCATGTTTATGCGGGAGCATGGGTGCGTATGCGATGTTCGGAAAATACGAGAGGTTTTGAAGTGGGATTCGGATGACATTCGTCTGATCTGTGGGGACCTTGTCGATAAACATGTCTTGTCAAAATGTGGCAAAGACACGTTTGAAATTATCGATATGAACAGAGAGTCGTCAGCTTCGACGGCGGATAGGATTCTGGAGGCTCTCGGCGCTGGAGTGGATATGACGGCGCGGGAAATAGCGGTTGCATCGGGGGTCAAGGTTTCGTCCGTCCGCTACCATCTGCCAAAAATGGCTGAGAAGGGGCTTATCGAGGTTATGGGCTCGTCAACGAGTCGCAATCGTCGCTATCGAAAGAAATAGAGCCGGTCGAACCGTTCCTCTAACGACTCTTGAAGTTAGAGGAACGGCTGCGAGCGACGTTACCCCAGATAAAACCTGTCAAAAGACCTGTCTCTTTTTGGCAGGTTATTGCCGAGCTGCTCGTCATAAGGCTTCTGTCTATGTAACAAAAGTACGATATGATATATACGTTATATACAAGTTTGTGGTGTGCAGTAGATTTGCGGCGATGCAAGCCGATGAAGGGGTCGATATGATCAAGGCTGTTATTTTTGACATGGACGGAACGCTGATCGATACCGAACGCTTGGACATGAGGGCGTGGAAGGCGGGCACTGCCGAGCTGGGAATCGCGATCGATGACGCGCTGATCCATCGGTTTATCGGCCGTACGAATGCAGATGTCAAAGATATCCTTGAGGAGCATTACGGCAGCGGCGAAACCGCCGAGGCGATTTTTGCCCGCAACATTGAGATTCACAACGAGATGGTCAAGACTGACCTAGAGCTAAAGGCCGGTGCCGCCGAGTGCCTAGACGAGTTGTTAGCTGCGGGCTATCACGTTGGTCTTGCGACGTCTTCGCGCCGCGTTGCGGCCGAGCGCAACCTTAAGATGGTCGGCCTCTTTGACAAGTTTGAAACGGTGACCTACGGCGAGGACGTCGTGTGCGGCAAGCCCGACCCCGAGATCTACCTGCTCGCTTGCGAGCGCGCGGGCTTTGCTCCCGAGGAATGCGCCGTGGTCGAGGATTCGCGCAATGGTTGCGTTTCGGGCATCACGGCCGGCTGCCATGTCTTTGCCGTTCCCGACATTGTTCCGCTGCCGCAGGACGTGGTAGACGGCTGCGACACCGTGCTCGACACGCTGTTCGACCTGGCGGCGGCGGTCAAGGCCGTTCGCTAAAGGTATGTTAGTCGGTCGACGACAATTGGCGTAGTTTAGGTTGAGCATAAGTGAGCGAGCAGGCCCCGGGTGCGGCAAGGTGACGTGAAGCAAGCGGGCGCTGACCTTTTGGTCGCGCCCGTGAAGTTGAACGTCAGATTGCCGTGCCCGGGGCCTGCGCAGCGCCGAGCAGTTATGCCGTTTGTAAGGCGGCGCAACTTAAAGGTTCATGTTGCCGTGGATGTAGGGGGAGACTTCGGGGGAGATGTGGCCGCAGCCTAGGTTGCGTAGGGCGGATTCGATGGCGGCGGGCAGTGGGGTTTTGCCTTCGGCGTCGACTGGGGTGCCACCGAGGGCGGCAATCTTGGCGACGTCGGACGGGGCTGCCTCGATATGCATGCAGCCGCCGACCAGGCGCGCGCGGACCTGCGAAAGGTCAAGGTCGTGTAGGTAATCCTCGCAGGCGCGAATCAGGTCGACCTTCTCGCGCGTAAGCTCCTCGCCTGTGGGGATTCGCGTGGCAAGACAGGCACCGGCGGGCAGATTCCAGACGGGATAGCCCCATGCGCGCAGCAGCTCGCGCTCCTCTTCCTTGGTAAAGCCGACCTCCATAAGAGGCGAGCGCACGCCGAGCTCCTCGGCGGCACGCATGCCGGGGCGGTAGTCGCCGCGGTCGCTCGCGTTGCTGCCGTCGATGACGGTGGGGAAACCCAGTGACTTGGCGTGGTTGACGATGGCGGTGAAGCCGGCGCGCTTGCAGTGATAGCAGCGGTCGGCGTCATTGCAGACAACCTGGGGAAGCTGGAGCTGGTCAACCGAAAGATTTAGCACCGGAAGCTTAAAATGCGGGTCCTCATTGGACTGTCCGTCAACGGATCGCTCAAACGAAGCCTGCTCGGGCGTGCCGATGAGCGGCGTGGTGAGATGGACGAGAAGGGTGTTGGCGGGCATGATGCGGGAGCAAACGGCGGCCAAAAAGCTGCTGTCGACGCCGCCGGAAAAGCCGATGGCGACGCGTCCATATGCCAAAAGCAGCTGCTCGAGCGCTGCGAGTTTGTTCTGAAGCTCCTCTGCGGGTGCGGTGGTGTCTGAAAGCATGAAACGTTCCTTACAGTTGAAAGCTCGGACGAAACTATAATCCTACCGAGCCGCTCGCCATAAGACTTCTATCTATGTAACGAAAGTGCAATATGTATATACGTTATATACAAGTTTGTAAAGTGCGGTAGAGTAGCGGCAATGCAAGCCGATGAGGGGGAACGAAATGATCAAGGCTGTCATTTTTGATATGGACGGAACGCTCGTGGACACCGAGCGCTTGGGTATTAAGGCGTGGAAAGCGGGTGCCGTTGAGCTGGGACTCTCGATTGATGACGCGCTGATTCATCAGTTTATCGGCCGTACGCTGGTAGATGTCATGGGCATTCTCGAGGAGCGCTACGGTAGCCATGAGACCGCCGAGGCGATTTATGTCCGCCACAAGGAGATTCGCGACGAGATGGTCAAGACCGAGCTGGAGCTTAAGGCCGGCGCTGCCGAGTGCCTGGACGAGCTTTTGGCTGCGGGCTATCACGTGGGCCTTGCGACGTCTTCGCGCCACGTTACCGCCGAGCGCAACCTTAAGGCGTTCGGTCTCTTTGACAAGTTTGAGACTGTGACTTGCGGCGAGGACGTCGTGCACGGCAAGCCGGATCCCGAGATGTATCTGCTTGCCTGCAAGCGCGCGGGCTTTGCTCCCGAGGAGTGCGCCGTGGTCGAGGATTCGCGCAACGGCTGCGTCTCGGGTATCACGGCCGGCTGCCATGTCTTTGCCGTGCCCGATATCGTCCCGCTGCCGCAGGATGTGGTGGACGGTTGCGACGCCGTGCTCGACACGCTGTTCGATCTGACGGCGGCGGTCAAGGCCGTGCGCTAGCGCTGGCATGCCATCTATTTCAATGTCATTTTGAACGGTGGCTTGATAACGTCGCATTGCACGAAATGGGAAGTTATATGGAGGCGAACTTACACGAAATGGGAAGTTAAATACGCGCTAGTTTACACGAAATGGGAAGTTACGCTCGCGTGGGCATAGATAGATTACCCCGCTGCGCCTAAAGACTCAGCGGGGTAAGCGGTTACAGGTACGCGCCGAGGTTGATGGCGGTGGCGTCGGTTTGGGTGCTTGCCTGGGTGCTCGCGCGTTCCAGCAAAAATGGGCGCACGATTTCCTGACGGTTGATGTCTTCGGTGGCGGTGACCGTTGTGACGGGGCGGGCGGCCGAGCCGACGCGGATGTGTTTGGTTTTGGGCGGTGTCTTTTGCTCGATTTGCTCCATCAGCAGCTGGACGCCCTTGCGGCCAATCTCGTAGCCCGGGGGAGCAACCGTGGTGAGCGAGACGGATCCGCTCCAGGCGAGCGGGTTGCCATCGCATCCGGCCACGCGCACCTGGCCCGGGACCGAAATGCCGTTGTCGACCAGCGCCGAGACAACGCCCGAGGCCAGCACGTCGGTGAGGCCGACGACAAAATCGGGGCGCTCGTTGGCAGGGCGCTCGGCGATTTGGCTGCCGATACCGTAGCCGTCGGCCGCGGTGTTCCATTCGCCGGCGTCGATAACTTCGATCTTAATGTCGGGACGCATCGCCAGCGCCTTGTGAATGCCAAGAACGCGCAGGGTGAGCTGCATAAATGCCGCTCGACCCACAACGACGATATGGTGTGCGCCGCGGGCGATGGCGAGCTCGGCGATAATGCGCCCCTGGGCCTCGTTGTCGGCAGCCACATAGTAGCCAGGCTCGGAGCAGTGGATGTCCAGGTAGACGATGGGCACGGACATCTTGGCCATGGCCGGGTGCCAGTCAGGGGATGCCATGGGCTGAACCATGACGCCGGACATCTGCGTGCCCATAAAGTAGCGCAGGTAATGATCCTCAAGAATATCGTTGTTGTCGGCATTGGCGATGAGCAGATCGTAGCCGTGCTTTCGGGCCTCGTTGTGGGCCCCGCTGGCGATCTGGAGCGAGAAGCCGTGGTCGAGGCGGGGGAGGACCAGGCCAAAGGACTTGGTGGTGCCGCCGGCCAGCTGACGGGCGCTTTGGTTGGGCAGGTAGCCTAGACGATTGATGGTCTCGTTGATGAGTTTGAGGGTCTCGGGGCGCAGCTTTTCGGGATGGTTGAGCGCGTTGGAAACCGTGCCCAACGAAACTCCGGCCTCGCGCGCGACGTCGCTGATTTTAACCTTTGCCATAGCGGCCCCTTTGATGCGTTTCAAGTACAAGCCTGATTGTAGCATCGCCCGACTCCGGGGTGTCAAAACCTGCCAATTAGGGACAGGTTTATTTTGGCAGGTTTTATCTGGGAAAACGCCGACTCCGGCGCAGGCCACCACGAAGGGGGCAGTTCACAATCCCCTTCGTGGTGGTTTTTGCTGTCCCGGCTTTCAATTGTCTCGATCTGTAACATCTGGACGGTAAAACCGGCTCTACGTGTTACAGATTGAGACAAAACGTCGAGGTCGGACGGAAAATCTCGATCTGTAACAGTAAGCCCGTCTTCGGAGCCCTAGATGTTACAGATTGAGACAAATCGCCGGAACGGGCCGCCGTCCAAGCCACCACAAAGGTGCCTGTCCCCTTTGTGGTGGTTTGGACGTGTGTGCATCGGGTGGTATCTAAGTTGAGATACCACTTCTGGTATATCAGCTTGCGTTTGCGTGAGTACAATACTCGAACGTCGTACGTCTCAGCGCCCCCTGTGCGTGGACGTCTTGCAGTCACGCGAACGAAGGGATTTATCCTATGTGCGGAATCGTCGGCTATACCGGCTCTGATATTGCAAAGAACATCCTGGTCACGGGCCTTAAGCGCATGGAGTATCGCGGTTATGACTCCTCGGGCGTCGCGCTCGAGGTGGGCGAGGGCGCCGCAGCGCACCTCGACGTCATTCGCCGCGTGGGCAAGGTCGCAGGCCTGGAGAGCGAGCTTTCCAACATCGACAGCGACGCTACCTGCGGTATCGGCCACACTCGCTGGGCTACCCACGGCAAGCCCTCGGTCGTCAACGCTCACCCCCACACCAGCTGCGATGGCCGCATCGCCATCGTCCACAACGGCATCATCGAGAACTTCGCCGAGCTGCGCGAGGAGTTGGAGGGCCGCGGCCATCACTTTAAGAGCGAGACCGACACCGAGGTCTTCGCACACCTGATCGAAGAGGCCTATGCCGAGACGCACGACCTGATGGCCTCCGTGCGCGAGGCCTGCACCCACGTGGTGGGCGCCTATGGCCTGGCAGCTGTGTGCGCCGACGAGCCTGGCGTGATCGCTGTTGCCCGTAAGGATTCCCCGATCGTGGTCGGCGTGGGCGAGACCGGCTCCTACGTTGCCTCCGACGTCATCGCGCTTATCGATGCCACCCGCGACGTGGTGGTGCTCGAGGATGGCCAGTTCGCCAAACTCACGCCCGCGGGTGTCGAGTATACCGACGAGGCCGGCAACGTGATCGAGCCCAAGGTCACCCACATCGACTGGGATCTGGATATGGCCGAAAAGGGCGGCTACCCCGACTTTATGCTCAAGGAGATCCACGAGCAGCCGCGCGTCGTGCGCGATACCCTGGTGGGCCGCATGACCCCTGCCGGCGAGCTCGATATTGACGAGCTGGGCCTTTCGCTCGAGGAACTCAACGACATCGACCGCGTCTACGTTATCGCCTGCGGCACGAGCTACCACGCCGGCCTCATTGCCAAGAACCTTATTGAGGGTTGGGCTCGCATTCCCACCGAGGTCGAGGCGGCCAGCGAGTTCCGCTATCGCAACCCCATCATCACGCCGACGACGCTCGTCGTGGCTGTGTCCCAGTCGGGCGAGACGGCCGATACCCTTGCCGCCATCCGCGACGCGCGCATCAAGGGCGCCAAGGTCTTCGGCATCACCAACGTGGTGGGCAGCCCGGTAGCGCGCGAGAGCGACGGCGTCATCTACACCAAGGCCAACAAGGAGATCGCGGTCGCCTCGACCAAGAGCTTCATCGGCCAGGTCGTGAGCCTCACGCTGCTGGCTCTGCTGCTGGCGCAGGTCAAGTACCGCCTGACCACCAAACAGACGCGCATGCTGTTCCGCGAGCTTTCCGATACGGCCGAGCAGATCCAGTGGATTCTGGACACGCAGGACGAGGCCGTGCACGAGGCCGCCCTGCTTTGCAAGGACGCGCAGTCGGCGCTGTTCGTGGGCCGCGGCATGGGCGCCGCCATCTCCTACGAGGGCGCGCTCAAGCTCAAGGAGGTCAGCTACCTGCACGCCGAGGCATATGCTGCCGGCGAGATGAAGCACGGCCCCATCGCGCTGATCGATCCGGGCTTCCCCGTCATCGCCGTGGCCACCAAGAGCGCCACCTACGACAAGACCGTGTCGAACCTTATGGAGTGCAAGGCACGTGGCGCCAAGATTATCGTCGTTGCCACCGAGGGCGACGAGGAGATCAACAAGATCGCCGACTGCATCATCCGCGTGCCGGCCGTCCGCGACGTGTTCAGCCCCATCACGGCGAGCGTTCCGCTGCAGCTGCTCGCTCGCGAGGTCGCCATCCTGCGCGGATGCGATGTTGACCAGCCTCGCAACCTGGCGAAAAGCGTTACGGTTGAGTAATCGAGTTCCGTCATCCTAACAACTAAGGCCCGGCTCCGCATCATCAGACGGAGCCGGGCCTTTATGTGCGGAGAAACCACCACAAAGGTGCCCCTTTGTGGTGGTTTTGGCAGGTTAGCGGAGCTTGCTGGTCTCGAAGTACTCGGGGAACTGGTCCAGAACTTCGGTTTGGTTGCGGAACATCATGTGCAGGTGCTTGCTGACTAAAAAGCTCGCTTCGATGGGGTCGCGACCGGCGATGGCGCGGCGAATCTGCTTGTGCTCGTTCACGATGTCCTGATTGTCGAGAACCTGCGTGGCGGCGCGCAGCCAGCGGAAGCGCTCCAGGTCGGCATTGGTCTCCTCGAGCCACGACCACACGGTGCTGCGGCATGCGATGCTAAAAATCATGTGATGCATGAGGTTGTCGCTCAAAAAGAAGCCGATGCGATCCTCTTCGGCCATGGCCTTTTCCTGCAGCGCGATGGCGCGGTCGAGCTGCTCGATGCCGGCCGACGTGGCTCGCGCACAGCACTCCACAATCACCTGCTTTTCCAGATGTTCGCGGATGTAACAGGCACTCTCGGCAAGGGTGAGGTTGATGGGCGAGACATAGGTGCCACTCTGGGGCACGGTGCGCACCAGGCCTTCCTGCGCCAAGCGAACCAAAGCCTCGCGCACGGGGGTGCGCCCCATATCCAGGTCGTCGCAAAGCTGCTTGACGCCCAGCTTTTCGCCCGGCTTGTAGTCAAGGTAGACGATTTTGCGTCGAATGGTGTGGTAGGACTGGTCTTGTAGGCTTGTTTCTTGCTCGCCGACGTGCATCGATTCTTCCATAGTGCCTCGCAACCGTTCTATCAAACTCATATGTCAGTTGTTTATTATGCCGCGAATCAGCTCTCCGCGGTGGGTAATTCGGCTGTCGCCCGAGAACTATTGCGGCATCTTAGTCTGTGTTTGCGCAAGGCTGCGCTCAATGTTGCCGTATCATAAGCCGTCGCAAACGTGAAATAGAAAGAAGGAATCCCATATGCAACTGGCGAATTTCGTACGCGAGCGCTGGAAGGGTGTCTTGTTCTGCCTGATCGTCGCCATCCCCGCGACGTTGCTCGGCAAACAGATTGAGGTGGTCGGCGGGCCGGTGTTTGCCATCCTCCTTGGCATGGTCCTGGCGCTCGTCTTTCCCAAGAATCATCGCGAACAGCTCGCCGCCGGTGTCACCTATACGTCTAAAAAAGTCTTGCAGTACGCGGTAATCCTGCTTGGCTTTGGCATGAACCTCTCGCAGATTCTGTCCAAAGGCGCTCAGTCGCTGCCGATTATCGTGGCGACGATCTCGACTTCGCTTGTCATCGCCTTCGTGCTCTGCCGCGTTATGAACGTACCGGGCAAGATCGCGACGCTTGTGGGTGTGGGTTCGTCGATTTGTGGTGGTTCTGCCATCGCCGCGACCGCGCCCGTCATCGATGCCGACGATCGCGAGATTGCCCAGGCTATTTCGGTCATCTTCCTGTTTAACGTTATCGCGGCGCTCGTGTTTCCAACGCTCGGCGGTATGCTCGGGCTGACCAACGAGGGCTTTGGCCTGTTTGCCGGCACCGCCATCAACGACACCTCGTCCGTAACGGCTGCGGCGAGCGCTTGGGACAGCATGCATCCCGGCGCCAATGTGCTCGAGAGTGCCACGGTGGTCAAGCTTACCAGGACACTGGCCATTATTCCCATCACGTTGGTCCTCGCATGCTGGCAGATGCATCTGGCGCGCAAGGCCGGCGGCGACGCCAAAAGCACGTTCTCGCTTAAACGCGCGTTTCCCATGTTTGTGCTGTTCTTTGTACTGGCGAGCGTGATCACCACGGCGCTTCAGCTTCCCGCGTCCGTTACGGCGCCCATCAAGGAGCTGTCGAAGTTCTTTATCGTGATGGCCATGGCGGCTATTGGCTTTAATACCGATATCGTCGAGCTGGTCAAAAAGGGCGGCAAACCCATCGCGTTGGGCTTTTGCTGCTGGATTGGCATTGCGTGCATGAGTTTGGGGATGCAGCACGTGCTGGGAATCTGGTAAAGAGGCAACTGATTTGCGTGCTGCGTGCTGGTGCGCGCATGTCTGCGGTGGAGCGATAGGAGCTCTTGCGGGTATGGCTTGTCCGCAGGTTTATAAGTCCCGAAGAGCTCTTATCGCCCCGCCAGGATGGCGATGCGGGGCAACTCATATACTCGCAGGACGGCGGCTTCTGCCCTATAGTGTTTGGTGAGCAATATCGTTCAATTTTGAAACACTTGCCCGCGCGGTCGTCGGTGGCGGCGTGGCGCCGAGGACGGGGCGCAATATGAACAGTGACGCCAAGCTTCAAATCTTGATCGAGGCCTTGGCTGCTGCCGGGGCCTCGGCGTTGGCAATCGATGGGCATGGACACGTGGTGATTTCGACCATGGATGATGCCGCGCTCGAGCAAGATATCGCGGCATTTGTCGCCGAGCGCCTGGGGCGCGTGGGCAACGGCACGCGCCTGGTGATGGGGCATGCGGGAGGGCGCTTGAGCCTCACAGCGCGTCCGGTCGCCAAGGAATACGGCGCGCTTTGGGTGGTCGTGGTCCGCGAGGTGCACGGCGTGGCGGCACACGCGGGTATTGAGTGGCTTAACGCAGATGAGGTCGAGGCACGCTACGAGGCAAGCGCGTATGGCATTGTCGAGGGTGCCGCTGCGGTCGCTGGCCCCGCCTGCGAAAGCTATGCCCGCGGCGTGCCCCTCATGTTGGAGGGCGAGCTGGGTGCTGGCCAGTCAGAGATTGCAGAACGCCTCTATCTGGATGGGCCTTATGCTGACGAACCCTTTGTGTCCGTGGCGCTTGACGAGCTCACAGATCGCGGCTGGCGCCATCTGCTCAAAAGCTCGGAATCGCCGCTGTTCCAGGCAAGGCTGACCCTTTGTATTGGCGGCTGGCATGCACTTTCGCCGCAGCGTCTGCGCGAGCTTGTCTCTACGATGACCGACACGGCGCTGGCCGCGCGTTGCCATGTGGTTCTGACGGCAAACGATATGCCGGGCGGTGGCGAAAGCGATCAGGCCGCTTTTGTAACCGAGCGCTTGGCCTGCGCAGTAAGTGTGGCGCCCGCGATTGCCGAGCAGGGTGGCGCATCGAAAAAGGTTGCGCAGTATTTGTCGTATCTGTCAGATGTCTTTGGAACTGTCGCTCCGAGTATGTCCGAGGAGGCCGCCTCGACGCTTAACGGCTATCGCTGGCCACGCAACTATCTGCAGCTTCGCGAGGTCTCGGAACGACTCTATATATTAGTAGGGTCGGGTGTGGCGGAGCGCGCGGTGGCGGAGGAGGTGCTCGCCCAGGAGGATGTCATCAAAACCGCAACCTTTGGCGCTCCGACGCTCGACAGCGACCTGTATATCCTGCGTCCACTGGTCGATACCGAACGCGACATCGCGCGGCTGGTCGTAGGCTACCTTCAGGGCAACCGAACCCGTGCGGCGGAGGTGCTGGGCATAAGCCGCACAACGCTGTGGCGCTTGCTGAAGGACGATGACCGTTGAGCGAGGCGCCCGTGACCGCGCGCGACGCGTGTGCTACAGTCCAAAGCGTTATTGTTTCGATTTGGTTACGGCGTGCGGGGGCGTATGGCTGAGACTACAAAACCGAGCCGCAGAAGGCGGAGCGCCGCGCCGGTCAACCGACGCACAACATCGGTGACGTGGGGCAAACACGCCTCGGGGTTTGATGGCTCGTTCAAACGCACTAAATACGGCTATCCTTCGGCAAGCGCCCGCTTGGCCATGCAGGCAGAGTCCTCGTTGTGGGGCCGCAAACGCGTGGTGGGCTCAAAGCTCAAGCACGACGGAACGCTCGGTTACATCAGCCGCGGGGCGGCTCGTCGCAGCGGACTCAATCCGGCTGGTTGGCATCGTTATGTTCCGATCGCGGTCGTCATTGCGGTGATCATCATCGCGCTCGCAGCGCTTGGCTACGCCGGCGGTGGCGCCAACTTGGACGCAGTGTTTAAATCGCCCGAGCTCGCGCATGCAGGCACAGAAGTTGTCGAGGGCGCTCAGACCCAGACGGGCGTCGCGCCCCAGCGCGGTATCGTTGCGGCGGCCTCCACCATCGCCGACGCGCAAAAGGGCGAGGACGAACAAGGCGACGGCGCCGAAACGACTCAAACGAACGAAACGACGACAACTCCATCGGCAAGATAAGTTGCGAGCGGGTCCGCCGTTCGTTAGAACGGCGGAACTAATTTTCAAGACTTTAGTCTGCTGGCCGCGCAGCGGCCAGCTTTAAACCACCCGCTACGCGGGTGGAGACAAACGGCTTTACAAAGCCACCCCTCCGACCGATATTGACGATTGTTCAGGCCGTCAAGAATTCGAGTCGAAGGGGTGGTCGCCATGGCCCAGAAGGCCTACAGCCTTTCCCACACGAAGTGGATGTGCAAGTACCACATCGTGTTCACGCCGAAGTATAGGCGCAAAGTGATCTACAACCAAATCAGGAGCGACATAGGGGAGATCCTCAGGAAGCTGTGCGAGTACAAGGGGATCGAGATAATCGAGGGGCACCTGATGCCCGACCACGTGCACGTGCTGCTGGCGATCCCGCCGAAGTACAGCGTCGCGAGCGTCATGGGCTACCTGAAGGGGAAGAGCTCGCTGATGATATTCGACAGGCACGCCAACCTCAAGTACAAGTTCGGCAACAGGAAGTTCTGGGCGGAGGGCTACTACGTGTCCACCGTCGGCCTGAACGAGGCGACGATCGCCAAGTACATCAGGGAGCAGGAGTCCCACGACATCGCGCTGGACAAGCTGAGCGTGAAGGAGTACGAGGACCCCTTCAAGAGGAGGTGATCCTGCCGGTTCGACCGGCGCGCCACGGGTCAAGATGCACTAGGCCTGGACGAAGTCCGGGCCCGCGCCTTTAGACGCGAGCCCGGGGCCCGTGGGTTATACCCTAAGAGCAAACCACCCTTTTTAAGGGTGGTTTTGATTACTTCACGTATACCACGTTGTCGCGGCGCGGTTTTGCCTCGGGTAGCGTGTCTTCGGCATAGCCCAGAATGCAGTGACCGACACCGCGCAGACTGCCGTCGGCGGGCAGGCCCCAGCTGGCCAGCAGCTCCAGGCCCTCGGGCGAGTCAAAGACCTCGTGTGCGCGATGAATCCAGCACGAATCGACACCCAGTGCATAGGCGGCGTTGAGCAAGTTGCCCATGGCGAGCGAGCCGTCTTCCAGATGCGTGGGCACGCTGCGGTCGACCAGCACCACCACAACGGTCATGGCGCCATAGAAGGGGTCGCCGTTGCTGCCCATGACCTGGGCGTTGAGCTGTGAGAGACGCTCGACGGTCGCGGGGTCGGTGACGGCGACAAACGTCACCGGCTGGCGGCCCATGCCGCTCGGTGCATATTGGCCGGCTTCGATAATACGTGCAAGCTTTTCGGCCTCGACGGGACGATCGCTGTATTTGCGGCAGCTGCGGCGGTGGATGAGCGCTTCGATAGTCTCCATGGTGTCTCCTTGTAGTGGCGTTGCAGATGCCCCGTTCATACCCGTCGGGCTCAAACGATAGACGGTCAATTGCTCGGCCAAAAGGATAGATTCCAATTGGGAAAGTAGGTTTGCATAAAAGTAGCTTCAGAATGTGACAAACAAATGGGATGGTTAAACGTTTTATCCCGTCTACCCTGCGGTTTTTTACCACTTGCCTAAATGACGAACGCATAACCTCTGATAAAGGTTTTACTAAAGGAGTGCCAACGTTTATCAATGCGCCGTGGTGGCGCCGGGCCAGGAGGTAACATCATGTTCCAGGCTGGAGATGTCGTCGAGACCGACTTCGAAGGATTTCTGAAGCTGCTGCGTTCCAAGACGCGCGCTTTTGTGACGATTGACGATCACGAGTACTACATCACGCACACCGATGGCTATTGGCGTGTTCAGGATTGCGAGGCCCTCAACGACAAGGGCCACTTTACTGACTGCTCCGAGCTGGTCAACACGGTCTGCGAGGTCGTCGAGCTGCCGTGGATTGCCGGCAAGAGCCTGCATGACAGCTTCTCGGGCGCTACGGTCTATGAGGCCGTCGCCGCTTAACGGGCAATAAAACCCGATTTTCACGTGACCGCTGGCGCTGCCCCCGCGCCGGCGGTCTTTTTCTGCCGATAGGCCATAAAAGTGCAAACATTTGCGGAGAGCCTGTTGACGATAGTCAAAACTCGGACTAATCTAGAGATACAAAATTGGTCAAAAATCGGACAATCGAATGGTGGGATAGATGAATGGTGCGGTTACGCTGGTCGACTTCGACCGGTTGCTCAATGGACTCGACCATATCTATTCGGAGTTCTCGCGCGCCTGCGGTCTTTCGGACTGCGCTTACTGGATGCTCGTCGATACCAGCACGGCGGGTGGCAGTATTGCCGTAAGCCGTCTGACAAGCGAATGGTTCTACAGCAAGCAGACCATCAACTCGGCCATTAAAACCTTGACGGCGCGGGACTTTGCAACGTTGGAGTTTGCCGAAGGCAGCCGTAAGAACAAGGTTGTGCGTTTGACCGAAGCGGGCATGCGGTTTGCCGAGCGTTATGCGCTGCCGGCACTCAAGGCCGAGCAGCGAGCCTTTGGCGCGCTTGAGCCGTGTGAGCAACGCGAGATTATGCGCCTAATCGGAAAATTTTCCCATGCGCTCGGCGATGAGTGCGATGCCTTTAAGCAGCATATCGCTGCCGAGAGCCAGGCCGAGAATCAAGGTGAGGGGGAGTCGTGCGACTCTTAATGAGGTTTATGAAGCCGTATCGCAGGCTTGTCGCGGTGACGTTGTTGGTGCTGCTAATCGACAACGTTGGCACACTGCTGGTACCCACGATGTTGGCGAACATGGTCAACACCGGTATCACCACGGGCGATGTCGACTACATTTTGCGCAACGGTCTCTACATGCTTATCGCGACCGGCATGGCCAGCGGCGGCGCAGTGTTGGGCTGCTATCTTTCGGCGCGCCTGGCCGCCAACGTGGCCTGCGATATCCGCAATGCCGTCTACGACAAGTCGCTCGAGCTGTCTGCCAGTGACTTTGAGCGCTTTGGCACGGGTTCGATGATCACGCGCTCGCTCAATGACATCAACGTGATTCAGCAGGCGATTCTGCAGACCATTCAGCTGGTGCTGCCGGTGCCGTTCCTGGCGGTGGCAGGCATCATCTTCGCCTGGCTCATCGATCCGGCCATGGGCATGCTTCTGGGCGTCGTGGTTGCGATCGTGCTGGTTGCGGCGGTCTTTACGGTTGCCAACGCGGCTCCGATTTTTATGCGCTTGCAGAGCTTTATCGACCGCATGAACGTGGTGCTGCGCGAAAACATCGTGGGCGTGCGCGTCATCCGTGCGTTTAACAAGGAGCGTCATGAGGAACAGCGCCTGGACGAGGTGTTTAGCGACTACGCCGCCAACGCCATAAAAGTCAACCATCTGTTTGTGGGCCTCGACAGCTCCACCTTCTTTCTGATGAATATCGCCGAGGTGGCGGTACTGTGGGTGGGCGGCAACCGCGTGGGCGCCCACGCCATGCAGATCGCGAGCATCTCGGCGGTGCTGGAGTACGCGCTTCTGATCCTGTTCTTTGTGATGATGGCCCAGATGGTGGTGCTGACGCTTCCGCGCGCCGCGGCGTGCCTAAGTCGCGCACAGCAGGTGTTGGAGATTGAGCCGAGCATCGTCGATGGCCAGCGTACGCTCGATGCGGCCGCGTCCGACTCAAAGGACGGGGCCGATGCGGTCGCCGTGTTCGATCACATGTCGTTTCGCTTTGACGATGCCGACGAGGACACCCTGTGCGACCTGAGCTTTGCCTGTCGTCGCGGGCAGACCACCGCGATCGTGGGCTCGACCGGTTCGGGTAAGTCGACGGTGGCAAAGCTCTTGCTGCGTTTTCACGATGCCACGAAGGGCGCCATTCGCCTGGACGGTGTTGACCTGCGCGACCTTTCGCAAGACGAGATTCGCGGGCGCATTGCCTATGTGCCGCAGAAGGCGTGGCTGTTCTCGGGCACCGTGGCAAGCAATCTGCGCTTTGGCAACGAGGACGCGACCGAGGCGGACATGCTTCATGCGCTGCAGGTTGCCCAGAGCACCTTTGTGCTCGATCAACCGCAGGGGCTCGATACCCCGGTTGCCCAGGGCGGTACGAACTTCTCGGGTGGTCAGCGCCAGCGCCTGGCCATTGCTCGCGCGCTCATGAAGCGCGCCGACCTGTATATCTTCGACGACAGTTTTTCGGCCCTGGACTTTAAGACCGATGCGGCCCTGCGCCATGCGCTGCAGGACGAGACGCGCGACGCCGCGGTGCTCATCATCGCGCAGCGCATCTCGACGATTCTGCATGCCGACCAGATTGTCGTGCTCAAGGATGGCGAGGTCGTGGGCTTGGGCACGCATGGCGAGCTTATGGAAACCTGTGAGGTATACCGCGCCATCGCGGAATCGCAAATGAAGGGAGGTGAGTAGCATGACCGGGGAGCTCAAGAAGCACAGCGACACTATCGATGCCGCCGCTGCGGACGCTGCCGAGGAAGCGGTCGAGCAGGATGCCGCGCCGACCGAGCTGGATGACGCCGCCAAGGCCGCGGCCGAGCGTGAGGCTCGCCGCCAAGCGCTGTACGAGGAAAACGAGCGTGCCGAGGACGAGCGTGCCCGCGCGGAAGCAGAGCGCATGCGCGATGTGGACGACGAGGATGAGGACGAGAAACCCCGCGATACCTGGGCGACGGTGCGCCGCTTGTGGGGCGAGGCCGCCGGCGACCATTGGCGCTTCTACATCGTGTTTGCGAGCATCGTGTTCTACGTCATCTTTAACACCGCCGCGCCGGCGTACAGCGCTCTTGTCATCGACGAGCTGTGGGAGCGCATACAGGCGGCGTTTGCCAGCGGCACCACCTTCAGCATTACTTGGGAGAACTGCGGTAAGACCATCTTCGTCTACTTTATGATCTGGACGGCCGCCGCCTCGTTCTATGCGCTCCAGAGCTTTTTGATGTCGAGTGTCGCCGAGCGCCTCAACCTGCGTCTGCGTAACCGCATCGCGCAAAAGCTCAGCCGCCTGCCGCTCGCCTACTTTGATGCGCATCGCCCCGGCGAAGTGGTCAGCCGCGCGACCAACGACTTGGACAAGATGTCCGAGAGCATGCAGCGCGGATTGCTGCAGCTGCTGGTGTCGATCGGTACCGTGTCGGGCGCCATCATCATGATGTTCGTCTATAGCGTTAAGCTCACGCTGGTCTTTTTGGGTTTTACGGCAGTGTCGCTGCTGGTGACCAAGGTGGTCTCGGCCCGCACGCATGCGGTGACCGGCGAGCGCCAGGAGTGGGTGTCCAAGATTACGAGTGCGGTCGAGGAGGGCTATTCGGGTCGCCTGGTGATTCGCGCGTTCAATCGCGAACGCCAGAGCTCTGCCGAGGTGCGCGAGGCTTCGGGCGAGCTGGCGCGCGTGAGCACCAAGGCCGACTTTATGATCAACGCCGTCGGTCCTGCGGTTCGCTTTATCGGCCGTCTGGCGCAGATCGTGATCGCGCTCGTGGGCTGCAACATGTTGGTGGCCGGCCAGATGACCGTTGGCGTGTTCCAGGCGTTCTTCCAGTTTATCTACGGGGCGTCCGAGCCCATGACGCAGCTCTCGTTTACCTTCAACTCGCTGCAGAGCGCGCTGGCGAGCGCGGAACGCGTGTTCGACCTGCTCGATGAGCCCGAGATGGAAGCCGACCCGCTGCCGGGCGAGGCCGCCAAGCTGCCGGGTCGCGTGGAGGGCCGCGTTAGCTTTGAGCATGTGCGCTTTGGCTATGCACCCGACAAGCCGCTTATGCACGACGTTTCGTTTACCGCTGAGCCGGGTCAGAAGATCGCCGTGGTGGGCACCACGGGCGCAGGCAAAACCACGCTCATCAACCTGCTCATGCGCTTCTACGAGATTGACGGCGGGCACATCACGCTCGACGGCGTGGACACGAGTCACATGGACCGTGGCGAGCTGCGCCAGCAGTTTGGCATGGTGCTGCAGGACGCGTGGCTGTTCGATGGCACCATCGCCGAGAACATCGCCTACGGCTGCCCCGAGGCGACGCGCGACGAGATCGTGGCGGCCGCGCGCGCCGCGCAGGTGGACTTCTTTGTACGCACCATGCCGCAGAGCTACGACACACGCGTGGCGAACGATTCCGAAAGCATCAGCCAGGGCCAGCGTCAGCTGCTGACCATCGCGCGCGTGCTGCTCAACAACCCGGCGATCCTCATCCTGGACGAGGCAACGTCGAGCGTGGATACGCGCACCGAGCTTGCCATCGGCCGTGCCATGGACGCGCTCATGCGCGGGCGCACGAGCTTTGTGATCGCGCATCGCCTGTCGACAATCGTTGATGCCGACCTCATTCTGGTTATGGACCACGGCAACATTATCGAGCAAGGCACGCATAAGGAGCTGCTCGCAGCCGAGGGAGCCTACGCCGACCTCTATCTGAGTCAGTTCGCATAATGTGACAAAGGGACAGTCCCGCATGTCACATTGGAAACAAAGCGCGCCGGGGATGAATTCCCTGGCGCGCCTTCTTGCGTTGATGCGGGTCTGTACCGTTCGCAGCCCTAGTGCTCGTCCACGAGCTTGGCGACGAGGGCCTTGAGCTCGGCCACCTCTCGCTCGAGTTCCTTGACGCGGCGGGCATTCTCGGTGATGCCCTGACGGTTGAGCGCGGACTGCTCGGCGGCGTCATCGGGCATGTACTCGCGATGCTGCTTGGCATCGAAGCTCTCCTCGAACACGCGGCAGCCGTTGCGCTTGATGATGCGTCCCGGCACGCCAACGACGGTGCAGTTGTCGGGCACGTCTTTAACGACGACCGAGTTGCCGCCGATCTTGACGTTGTTGCCGATGCGAATGTTGCCGAGCACCTTGGCGCCCGTGCCCACGGTGACGTTGTTGCCCAGGGTGGGGTGGCGCTTGCCGGTCTCGTTGCCGGTACCGCCGAGCGTGACGCCCTGGTAGAGCACGCAGTTGTCGCCCACAATGGTGGTCTCGCCGATGACGACGCCCATGGCGTGGTCGATAAAGAAGTGCTTGCCAATTTGCGCGGCGGGATGAATCTCGACGCCGGTGATGTGGCGGGTGATTTGTGAGAGCACGCGGGCGAGTGAGCGATGACCATGCTCCCAGAGCCAGTGCTCGGGTACGTGGTTCCACTTGGCATGCAGACCGGGGTACGAAAGGAAAATGACCAGGCCGTTTTGCGCGGCGGGGTCCTGCGCCTGGACGGTCTTGATGTCCTCGCGAATGGTATTGATAAAGCTCACCGGCCGCCCTCCCTTAGCGCCATGGCAATGCGATTCAATAAAGTATAGCGATTCGCTAGGGATTAGGAAGAGCAATCTTGCTTTGCTTTAGGTGACAAGTGTCAGTTGTGCAAACTTGCTGGTAATGAAGTAAGACTTTTGAGAGGTTTGGCTCGTGCTCGCGCTGCAACCGTATACTGGTCAACTTGGACGTGTCCGCGCCCGCAACTGAGAGGTTTTACTTCATGGGTTTCATCAATTTTATCGCCGAGTTGCTCAAGGATCCGCGCACCGCGATCGCCAGCTGGATTGCCGCCGGTCCGCTTATGGCCTACGGCTGCGTGTTCCTGATCATCTTTATCGAGACGGGCGTCGTGTTCTTCCCGTTCCTTCCCGGCGACTCGCTGCTGTTCGCCTCGGGCTTCTTCGCCCACAACGGTGGCTTTAACATCGTGGCGCTTTTGGCCACTGCGTGGGCCGCTGCTATCCTGGGCGACCAGTGCAACTTTATGATCGGCCACTTCTTCGGCCGCAAGATCATCGCCTCGGGCAAGGTGAAGGCCATGACGCCCGAGCGCATCAAAAAGTCCGAGGACTTCCTGGACAAGTGGGGCCACCTGGCCATCTTCCTCGGCCGTTTCTTCCCGTTCATCCGCACCTTCGTGCCCTTTATCGCCGGCATGGGCGGTATGCACTGGCGCAACTTTGTCATCTTTAACGTGCTGGGCGGCATTACCTGGTCGACGGTCTTTACGCTGCTGGGCTACTTCTTTGGCGGCATTCCCTTTGTGCAGGAGCACTTTGAGCTGCTGATCGTCGGTATCGTCGCCGTGTCGATCATTCCGACCGTGGTCGGCCTGGTCAAGTCCAAGCTCGGGAAGAAGAACGCCTAGTTTGCACCTATTTTCGGACGTTAATTTCAAGGCCCGTCATCGGATTCGATGGCGGGCCTTTTGTGTTGAAGGCAAATGAAAATACTTTACTTAGTTAAAGAAAAGCGTTTTATCCAAGGCGTACGGGGAGTACAATCTCGTGCATGCGAATCGACGCGCCATCGGCTTTGATGTTGCCCGCGTGTCCTGCCCGGCTCTACGCTCCGGGCGTGCGACGTTGCGACGCGGCCGGCTTCGGTCCTTGTGTGCGGGTTCGCGAGTATGCAACCGTGTATGTAAGGAGCGACATATGACTGTCGAGAAGAAGGATATCGATTGGGGTAGCCTCGGCTTTGGCTACATGAAGACCGACTACAGCTACGAGGCTCATTGGAAGGACGGCGAGTGGGACGAGGGCGGCCTGACCACCGACCACACCATGCACGTCTCCGAGTGCGGCGGCATCTTCCATTACTGCCAGGAGGTCTTTGAGGGCCTGAAGGCTTACACCGCCGAGGACGGCAGCATCGTCTGCTTCCGTCCCGACATGAACGCCGAGCGTATGTACAACTCCGCCGAGCGCCTGGAGATGCCCCCGTTCCCCAAGGACAAGTTTGTCGAGGCCGTCAAGCAGGTCGTCGCTGCCAACGCCGCATGGGTTCCGCCCTTCGGCTCCGGCGCAACCCTGTACGTGCGCCCGTTTATGATCGGCTCCGGTGACGTGATCGGCGTGGCTCCCGCTCCTGAGTACACGTTCCGCATTCTCGTGACCCCGGTCGGTCCGTACTTTAAGGGTGGCCTCAAGCCCGTCAAGCTGCGCGTTTCCGAGTATGACCGCGCCGCACCGCATGGCACCGGCAACATCAAGGCCGGCCTCAACTACGCCATGTCCCTCAAGCCCACGATGGAGGCTCACCGCGAGGGCTATGCCGAGAACCTGTATCTCGACTCCGAGTCCCGCACCTATGTCGAGGAGACCGGTGGCGCCAACGTCCTGTTCGTGAAGGAGGACGGCACCCTCGTCGTTCCGCAGTCGCACACCGACTCCATCCTGCCCTCCATCACTCGCCGTTCGCTCGTTCAGGTCGCCGAGGACCTGGGCATGACCGTCGACCAGCGTCCCGTCGAGTGGGCCGAGGTCAAGGCCGGTACCTTCGTTGAGTGCGGCCTGTGCGGCACCGCTGCCGTCATCTCCCCGGTGGGCGAGATCGACAACAAGGTCTATGGCGCCGATGAGACCGTGACCTTCCCGGCTGGCTGCACCGAGATCGGCCCCGTGATGAAGAAGCTCCGCGAGACCCTGACTGGCATCCAGTCTGGTGCCGTTGAGGATAAGCACAACTGGGTCTACGTCGTCGCGTAATTTGTCTTAGCTGCCCGGCCCGAGGGCAACCTTCCTTTCCGGCGCGTCCTCGGACATGAAAGAGCCCCCGCTGCGCACTTCGTGCGGCGGGGGCTCTTTCGTCCTGCGGAATGCGCCGGAAAGGAAGGTTGCCCTCGGGCCTGCGTTGCCTCGATATCGCCGTACGGGCAATTATTAATCTGAATTAAAGATGGTGCGCGGCCTTTCGGCCGCGCTTTTTATAAAGAAGGGGTCCAGGGCGATTGCCCTGGACCCCAAGGATCAATGTGCTGGCGGAAGCTCGGCCGTGTCTACTAGAACTTGACGGTCGGTGCCTGGCGGGCGGCCTCGGCGGCCTCGAAGCCCTGGCGCTCCTTAAACTGGAAGATGCCGGCAAAGATGACGGCAGGGAACGTCTGAATGGCGTTGTTGTAGCTGAGCACGCAGTCGTTGTAGCTCTGACGCGCGTAGCTTACCTTGTTCTCGGTGTCCTCGAGCGTGGCCTGGAGCTGCGTAAAGTTGGTGTTCGCCTTAAGGTCGGGATAGGCCTCGGCCACGGCAAAGAGCTGGCGCAGCGCACCGGTCAGCACATTGTCGGCTTCCATCTTGGCCTCGGGCGTGGTGGCGCTCACGGCGGCGTTGCGCGCGTTGACCACGGCAGCGAGCGTGTCCTGCTCGTGCTTGGCGTAGCCCTTGACGGTCTCGACCAGGTTGGGGATCAGGTCGTTGCGGCGCTGCAGCTGCGTGTCGATGTTCTGCCAGGCGTTATCGATGCGATTGCGCTTGGTGACCATGTTGTTGTAGATACCGGCGATGGCGCAGGCAATCACAACGACAACAACGATACCGATGATGACGGGAAGCATGATGTCTCCGTTTCGAATGGCAGCGGCGTCTTGCGCCAGCCGTCGTTGGTGTAACGAATCTAGTATACCCGCAACCCTTGGCGGTGCCGAACTTTCCGGTGAGCGTTATGTTTCAACCAAGGAGGGATGCCGGTATGGAACGGGTGGTACAGGTGTAAGATATGCGACAGATTAAGGAATGCTGTCTACACCTTGAGGATGGCGATACGGATGGACCTTCGCATCAAGAAAACCTATCGTGCCCTGTTCGATGCCTTTACCGAGCTTTTGGAAGAGCATCGCTTTGAGGATCTGACGGTTGCCATGCTCTGCGACCGGGCCCTGATTCGCCGCACGACGTTCTATAAGCATTTTCGCGACAAGAACGACTACTTCGCCTTCTATATCGATGAGCTCATGACGGGCTTGCCACAAAACCGGGCCGATACGGCGGGCGCGGAGTCGGTCGAAGACGTGCAAGTGCTTCGCCATGAGGTGTTTGCCGACGCCATGGATATGATCCTGGCACATGAGCAGCTCATGGATAACATCCTGGAGAGCAGCATGTCGGGCATGCTGACCAGCATGATTTGCGACCGCATTGCCCACTCCATTCGCGAGCGCGTGATGAGCACGCTTGACGAGGGCGCCTTGGCCCCCGTATCGCTCGAGACGACATCGGAGTTTATCGCCGGCGGCATTATTCGGCTGTTCACAAACTGGTGGGAATCGGGTCACGATCTTGAGAGTCGACCCGAGATTGCCGACGTGGTCGATGCGCTGTTTGAGCGGACCATGACGCCGGTGAATCACTAAGGTGGCGGAGAGAGGGGGATTCGAACCCCCGGAACGCTCTCGCGCTCAACGGTTTTCAAGACCGCCGCATTCAACCGCTCTGCCATCTCTCCGTGAGTCGTAATGATAGCATCGTTTTGGATTTGCAACAGGGAAGGCGGACGATGACGAGCACCGGAATCGATGAGAAGTTCATGCGCGAGGCGCTGGCGGAGGCGCGCGCCGCTGCTGCGGTGGGCGAGGTGCCGATCGGTGCCGTGGTAGTGCGCGCGGGCGAGATTGTCGCGAGGGCACATAATCGCCGCGAGCTCGACCAGGATCCTTCGGCGCATGCCGAGTTTGCGGCACTGTGCGCCGCTGCTCAGACGCTTGGTCGCTGGCGTCTTTCCGATTGCACGGTCTATGTGACACTCGAGCCCTGCTGCATGTGCGCGGGGCTCATGGTCAACGCGCGCGTAGGGCGCTGCGTGTACGGTGCGGCCGATGTGAAGGCGGGCGCACTGGGCTCGCTGTTCGACCTCAATGCCGATTCGCGCCTGAATCATCGCTTTAATGTGACCGCTGGCGTGCTGGTAGACGAGTGCCGCGAGGTGTTGAGCAGCTATTTTGCCGGTTTGCGTGGCGCGGATGGTTGCGGCTGTGGGTCCGATCTTGAGGCGCATGCCGCTCATGCCGCGGCGTTGGTTGATGCCGACGGGGTTGCTGGTGCGGCGGTCGACTTTGGCCCTGTGCAGCGCCGACCGCGTCGCGTGCTACTGGCGATCGACTCCTTTAAGGGCAGCGTGTCGAGCGCGCAGGCGGAGTCGGCGGTTGCCGAGGGCGTGCGCCGCGTGTGGCCCGATGCCGAGGTGAGCGCGCTACCGCTGGCGGACGGCGGCGAGGGTACGCTCGATGCCGTTGCCGCGTGCGGCGGTGAGATTGTGACCTGCGAGGTCGCAGGGCCTCTGCACGAGCACGTGTCTGCCCGGATGCTGGTAGATACCGTGCGCGAATCGGCTGTCATCGAGATGGCCGAGGCCGCGGGCATTGGGTATTCGCCTTGCACGGAGTCGGCGGCACTGGCTGCTACGACCTATGGCGTGGGCGAGCTCATGCTCCGCGCGGTTCACGCGGGGGCGAAGACGCTATATATAGGACTGGGCGGCAGTGCCACCAACGACGGCGGCGCCGGCATGCTGCAGGCATTGGGCGCCCGTCTTGTCGATGATCATGGCTGCGATATCGCGCCGGGGCTCGCGGGCCTTGAGCAGGTGGCGAGCGTTGATTTGGCTCCGGCGGTACAAGCGCTGGACGGCGCGAGCATCGTCGTACTCTCCGATGTAGAGAATCCGCTCGTGGGGCGTCGTGGTGCGTTGGCGGTGTTTGGCGGGCAGAAGGGTCTACCGACGGGCGATGCCCAGGTGCTGAGCAGGTATGACAGCTGGATGGTCGGCTACGGTCGTCTGCTCGATGCGGCGATTGCCGAGGTGCGGGGCCAGGGCTTGCTGCGTGTGCCCGAGGGCGCGCGGACGTTTGGTTCGGTCCTTGGCGTGCCCGGCGCAGGTGCTGCAGGTGGCCTGGGGGCTGCACTGCTGGCGCTTGGTGCCGAGTCGCGTTCGGGTGTGGAGACCGTGCTCGACCTCGTCGGGTTCGACGAGCGCGTGCGCGATGTCGACCTGGTCATAACAGGCGAGGGTAACATGGATGAGCAGTCCGCCGCCGGCAAGGCGCCGGTGGGCGTGGCGCGCCGCGCCAAGCGCTATGGCAAACCGGTGGTCGCCGTCGTGGGCGGTCGCGCCGATAACCTGGATGCGGTGTATGAACAGGGCATCGACTTGGTATTGCCGATCTGCCGCAAGCCCATGTCCCTCGACCAAGCGCTTGACCCCCAAGAAGCCACAACTAACCTCATCTGTGCCGGCGAAGCTGCTGCCCAAGCCTACGACCTCGCCCGCATCTAGAGCTCTTTCCAGCCAACCCTCAATAAGTTGCGGTGGAATAGTTCCTGTTTTTGCGGCTTGAGCAGCCAAACAGGAGCTATTCCACCGCAACTTCGAGAATGGCCATCCGAAGCTGGCTGGCTTGAGCCTCGAATCGGAGCGTTCGCCACAAAAGGCGGCTATCTACTACGTTTAACCGGGCATCCTTGACCATCTCGGAATTTGCGAAAATAAAACCGCAGGTAGACAGCTTGCTGATTATCGAAAAAGCTGGCTATGGTCGACCCCTACGGCCTAAACGTAGTAGATAGGCCCTTTTCGTGGCGCAACACCAGACCAGTCTTTTTGGGACGGGGCTATTTTGACTGCTTTTGCCAATCTGGTCGTCCGGGTAGTCAAAAGTAGTCAAAATAGCCCCGCCTCAAATTAGCTATCTTGCCGTGGCGGGCGGGAGCGGGTAAGATATACCGAGCGCCTAGCGCGTTTGATGGGTTCGGATGACGATATGTTCCGAATCTGGTCAGGTCCGGAAGGAAGCAGCCATAAGGAGCCTCTGTCGGGCATCCGAATCCATCGAGCGCGCTATTTTTGCGCGGTTTTACCAAGCCGCGCAATGCTCGACGCTGCGCGCCACCCAGGGCGACAATTTGTCATTCAAAAGGCAAGGCATGACCAGAAGGTCTATGCCCTGCCTTTTTCATGCCAACTTGTTCGCCCTGGGTGGCGCTCGCTGGCGTTGCCAAAACATCGATGAGCCATTTTCCGGGCGTGATGAGCGTCTCGCTGGTCCTCGGCTGCGCCTGCGGGATCGCTCGACTACCAAATATCTCGCCGCCGGCCGGGCCAAATCGTCCAAAAATCACCCGTAAAGGCGCATTTATCTGAATAATTTAATCCCGTGCTTTGTGCTGCTTGCTGGCGTTGCCGGGAGCGCGGTGGCCACGTGGTTCATGAGACGGCGGTGCTGTCTCCTTTTTTGCGAGTAAAGAGGTCCGTTTGCGAACGAGCTTCGACTACTGAAGATGCGATGTTCGCACTAACGACATAACGTAATTACGGCATTGTTGATTTACGCACAAATTGAAGAAATCTAAAAGATGCGTCGATTTCACTTCGCCCACAGCGTTACGGCGCGAGAACGTCCAATGGAACAACTTGGACGCCGCGGTCGGTAACATAGGCTTGTGAACCAAATCCAATAATCGCTACTTTAGAAACCGGCGGGGTGTTTCCGGCAGCAACCATCCGCTCTTCGACGGCAACAAGATTGTCAGATGCCTCTTCGATTTGAGCGGAACTGAGCTTGACCTCAACGGGAATCCACATCCCACCTGGTGCCGCTATGACAGCGTCGACCTCAAGATCGCGGGAATCGTGATAGTGATAAAGGCCCATTCCGTTTGCCCTCGCATAGACCCATAGATCATGAAGCGCCAACGATTCGAAAAGCAGCCCAAGTGTCTTGAAGTCTGACAGCAACGTCTCCACAGTCGCCCCGAGCGCAGCCGCCGCAAGCGACGGGTCGGCAAGATGATGCTTACGCGCCTCCCTCAGATGCACCGGAGGTCTCATCGCGGGATTCCATGCGGGGATATCGCAGACGAAACTCAATCTGCTAAGAAGGGATATGTATGATGCCGCTGTTTGTCTCGATACGTCGCCACCCAAATCGGCCACAAGCGTCTTGAGCGTCGCAAGAGTGGATTCGTTGCGCGCCAACGATGCGATGACGGCTTTCACTTTCTCAGGATCTCGTCGAGAGCCATCGACGTGGGGGATGTCTTCCTCAGCGACTATCTCGATATATCGTTTTGCCGTCGCGGACGCAATTCGCGCGTCACGTCCAATCGACGCCGGCCATCCACTGCAAACGATGCGCTCGGCGATCTCGGCAGAACCCATCGATCCGAAGGCGCCACTGAACTTTTCGCCAGAAATGATGCCCGACAGCTTAACCGCACCGCTAGATTTCCCAAGTTCGAAAAGCGTCATGGTGTCCATGCGCAATTTTTTTGGCATAGTTTTCACCATTGATTACCAGCGCATTTAACCAAATTTACGGTTTTCATTTAACCAGATTTACGTATTTCAGTTAACGAGACAGATTAAACATGAACGAGCCAGGTCAGATGAGAATCATCTACTCGACACCGCGCATGAGCTCCGAAATGGTGATGTGAAAGCCGTCGGCAATCTTCTTGAGATTTGAAAGGCTGACATTGCGCCGCCCGACCTCAATGCTCGCGTAGTAGGAGCGATCCATCTCAATCAAATTAGCGGACGGAGTGCCCGGGCTCGTTGCGCCTAGGGCGCGGCGGGGTCGGCGACGTCGGAGGCGATAAAGCCGATGCCCGCGAGAACGATGCCCGCGGCAATAAGCCCGCCCGCCACGGCCAACATAGAGTTCAGCAAGTGGGTGACCGTGTTCGGCGACGACAAGATGGCGGCGGCTGTCGTGGACAGGCTCGTCTACACGGGCAGACTCGTGGAGTTCAACGGCGCAAGCTGCAGAATTGAATCCCGTGTTTTGTGCTGCTTGCTGGCGTTGCCTGGGCATTGATGGCTACGTAGTTCAAGAGACGTTGCTGCTGCTTGGATTTTGCAGTTAAAGAGGCCCGTTTCCCCGGTTTTGGTTGGGGAAACGGGCCTCTTTTGCCTCTGGGTTTGTGGATTGACGAAGGTGATGCCCGCCGGCAACTACTTTGAGTTCTTGATGCGGCGTGTGGCTGTGGCGGTTAGTCCGAGGCCTGCTGCGGCGATTCCTGCGAGTGCGATTGCGCTTGGCGTTGTGTCGCCTGTGTTTGCGAGCTTGCCGGCGGTCGTATTTGCTTGCTTGCCGTTGCTCGAGTCCGTTTGCTTGGCGGAGCTCGGTGCGGCGTCTTTGCCGGTCGCGGGCGAGCTGGCGGGCTGTGCCGTCTCGGCCGGTTGCGTCGAGCCGGAGGGAGGCGTTGTCTCGGTCGGTTGCGTTACCTCGGGCGAGGTGGCTTTGTCTGCCGCGGCCTTTGCCTCTTCGTATGCCTTGCAGGCGTCGTCATAGGCCGTTTGCGCTTTTTTCAAATTGTCGAGGAGCGCATCTCGCTTGGCTGTCTCTTCGTCGATATCGGTTTGACATTTTCCGCATTGGCTTCGAACTTCGCGACGACACTTTCCTGGCTTTCGAGCCGGCGTTGGTAGTGGTGAAGATCATCTTCACAAGATTTTTCTCGCCTTTCTGCCGACATGATCTCACTTCGCAACTGCTTAATAGTTTCGTTAGAAGCTCCGTCGCCGATTGCCTTATTTAATTCTGCCTGAAGGCCGCTTGTCCGGTTGTGGGCCGCGTCGTATCTGGCTTGGGCTTCATTGACCTGCGCTTGTAGGTAAAGAAGAGGTCCCCTTGAGTCGTCGGCTTCCTTCAGCATCCTGTCGCGGAGCGATTGCAAATCGGTAATCACATGCTCGATAGTCTCTAATATCTCAGGACCTGCGGCGTCTTTTGCGGCCTCGAGGTTTTTGAGCGCTTCCTGCATGGCTGCATACGCTTTTTCTTTTGCGGCGGCCGCATCTTCCGTCTGCAAGGCAACTGCATCGATGGGGGAACTGGTTTCCGCCGCTATCGCCGTTGCGGGGGCGATTCCCGCGACAAGTGCCGCGGAAAGGGCGATGCCCACGGTTGCTCGTCTTGCTCTTCTTGCGAGAATGTCGTTCATCTCGGCACCTCATTTCAAGGGTTGGCGACTCACTTGGTAGCACTAAGGTAAGTATATCAGGCGATTAACCTGCTCTTGAATCTCGCCAGAAATAACGAGCTGTTTACTCGTCTTTACTCGTCTTTACTCGTCTTTTGGGGCGGCAGTACTATCATGGTTCGAATTGAGTGTGAATGATGATAGGGAGCGCCTTTTTATGATTGAGTTGCTCAGGCGTTTCGGCGGTAAGTTTCGCCGATATATGGTGATCGGTCCTGCGTGCAAGTTGATCGAAGTGGTATTCGACCTACTTACGCCGCTGGTGATTGCGCAGATGATCGACAAGGGCATTGGCGCGCACGATGTGAACGCCGTCGTCCACTACGGTATGCTGCTTGGCGCCATGGCTGTGATCGGCATCTCGTTTACGCTCGTCTGCCAAAAGATGGCGGCGCTGACCTCGCAGGGCATGGGCACCGATATTCGCGGCGCACTCTATGGGCACATCAATAATCTGAGCTATGCCGAGCTCGATCGCTTTGGCACGCCGTCGCTCATCACGCGCATCACTAACGACGTCAACCAGGTGCAGCTGGCCGTGGCGTTGGGCGTGCGCATGCTTATCCGCTGGCCCTTCCTAGCGGTGGGCTCCATGGTCGCGGCCCTCGCCATCGACCTTAAGCTCGGCATCATCTTCTTGATCTGCACGCCCGCTATCGGCCTGGTGTTTTGGTTTGTCATGGCGCGCTGCATCCCGTACTACAAACAGCTGCAGGCAAAGCTCGACCGCATCGCGCTTATCTGCCGCGAGGGGCTTTCGGGCGCCCGCGTGGTCCGCGCGTTTGTGCGTGAGGACCACGAGCGTGAGCGTTTCGCCCAGGCGGCCGATGACCAGGCACATGTCGCCATCGCGGTCGGCAAGCTCTCGTCGATTCTCAACCCCGTCACGTTTTTGGTGATGAATCTGGGCGTGTGCGCCATCCTGTGGGTGGGCGGCATCCAGGTCAACGTGGGCGAGCTCACGCAGGGCCAGGTCATGGCCTTTGTGAACTACATGACGCAGACCCTCACCTCCATCGTCTATGTCGCCAACCTGGTCGTGGTCTTTACCAAGGCGAGCGCCAGCGCGTCGCGTATCAACGAGGTGCTCAACTGCGCGCCGAGTATCACCGACGACGGCAACGAACCGGTCGCCCTGCCCAAGCTGGGCGCAGCGGACAATGCCGCTTCGGTCCCCGCGCTGAGCATGAGCCACGCGAGCTTCTCCTTTGGCGCGGGCGCGGCCAACGCCGTCGACGATGTGACTTTGGAGCTGCCGCTGGGCAAAACGCTCGGCATTATCGGCGGTACGGGCAGCGGTAAGTCCACGCTCGTCTCGCTTATCCCGCGCCTGTACGATGCGGGCACCGGCAGCGTGAGCGTGATGGGTGCCGACGTGCGCACCTGGCCGCTCGATCAGCTGCGCCACGTGGTCGCGACCGTCCCGCAGCGAGCGTCGCTGGTGAGTGGCACCATCCGCAGCAACCTGACCTGGCGCGACGAGGCGGCGACTGACGAGGAGCTTTGGACGGCGCTCGATATGGCGCAGGCCAGCGAATTCGTGCGCAACAAGCCGCAGGGCTTGGATGCCCCGGTCGAGGCGGGCGGCAAGAACTTCAGTGGTGGCCAGCGCCAGCGCCTGACCATTGCGCGCGCCCTGGTGGGCTCGCCGCAGATTCTGATCATGGACGACTCCGCCTCGGCGCTCGACTTTAAGACCGACGCGGCGCTTCGCCACGCCATTCGCGAACGCAGCGTGCGCGGTGCTGCCGAGGGCGGGCTGCCGCTGACCACGGTGATCGTGAGCCAGCGCGTCTCGACCGTGCGCGATGCCGACATGATCTGCGTGCTCGACCACGGCTCGGTCGCGGGCCTGGGCACGCACGACGAGCTGTACGCAAGCTGCCAACTCTACCGCGAGATCTGCCAGTCGCAGCTCCGCCGCGAGGAGCTCGAGGGCCAGCAGGGGAGCGCGGCGTCCGCGTCCGTCCCAAGTCCCGCGTCCGCCTCAACCGCTCCTGCATCCACCTGCGCAAAGGAGGGCTGCTAGATGAATCCGTATACTTCTTCCGGCTCGGTCGCCACGATGACGGCCAATGTGTCCGGTAATGATAACCTTAACGACCTGGGCGATGGCCCGCGCCAGCCCGGCGACCCCGAGCGCTATCCCGTGGGCGCGGTGACCCGTCGCCTGATGGGCTACGTTCGTCCACACCGCATTTCGTTTACGGCGTCGTTTGTGAGCGCCGCCATCTCGGTGATTCTGCAGCTCTACACACCCATCCTTATCGGCGAGGGCATCGACCTTATCGTTGCCGCCGGACGGGTGGACTTTGACGCGCTGCTGCCGCTCGTCACCAAGCTCGCGCTGGTCGTGGTGGGTGCCGCGGCCTTCCAGTGGCTGCAGGGCTATTGCGTCAACCGCCTGTCCTACGAGACGGTGCGCGACATGCGCGTGGAGGCGAGCGACAAGCTCAGCCGCATGCCGCTCAGCTTTATCGACAGCCATGCCCACGGCGACCTTATGAGCCGCGTGGTCAACGACGTCGACCAGGTGGGCGACGGTTTGCTGCAGGGCTTCACGCAGCTCTTTACCGGCGTCATCACTATCGTGGGCACACTCGCGTTTATGCTCTCCATCAACCTGACCATGACGCTCGTGGTGGTGCTCGTCACGCCGCTCTCCATCTTTGCGGCCGGCGCCATCGCCAAGCTCTCCAACAAGAGCTTTACGGCTCAGCAGCGTATTCAGGGCCAGCTGGGCGGTCATATCGAGGAGTATGTGGGCGAGCAAAAGCTTGTGGATGCGTTTGCCTACGGCCCAAATGCGCAGCAGTGCTTCGATGCCCTCAACGCCGAGCTCTACACGGCGGGTGAGCGCGCGCAGTTTATGGGTTCGCTCTCTAACCCCGGCACGCGTTTTATCAACAACATCATCTACGCCGTGGTGGCCGTGATTGGCTGCGTGGGCGTGATCACAGGTGTGCCCGCGGCGCTTACGGTGGGCGGCGTGCAGATTTTCCTGTCCTACGCCAACCAGTACACCAAGCCGTTCAACGAGGTCACCAACGTCATCACGCAGATCCAGACCGCGTACGCCTCGGCGCGCCGCATGTTTGCGCTGCTCGATGCGCGCGAGCAGGAGCCCGACGCGTCGGACGCCGTAGAGCTTGCCGCCCCGCAGGGCGAGGTTTCGTTTGAGCATGTGGACTTTAGCTATGTGCCCGACCGCAAACTGCTGCAGGACATCTGCATCGATGCCAAACCCGGCATGCGGTTTGCCCTGGTCGGTCCCACGGGCTGCGGCAAGACGACGCTCATCAACCTGCTGCTGCGCTTTTACGATATCGATGCCGGGCGCATCGTGGTCGACGGGCGTTCCTCGCGCGACTACACGCGTGAGAGCCTGCGCCGCGCCTTTGGCATGGTGCTGCAGGACACCTGGCTGTTCGAGGGCACGGTGGCCCAGAACATTGCCTACGGTTGCCCCGACGCCACGCGCGAGCAGATTATCGAGGCGGCCAAGCGCGCGCATGCGCATAAGTTTATCGTGCAGCTGCCCCAGGGCTACGACACGGTGATCGGCGAGGACGGCGGCACGTTTAGCCAGGGCCAAAAGCAGCTGCTGTGCATCGCGCGCGTCATGCTCACCGACCCGGCGATTCTGCTGCTGGACGAGGCAACCTCGAGCATCGATACCCGCACCGAGCTACAGGTGCAGGCTGCATTTGACGAGCTCATGGCCGGCCGCACGAGCTTTGTCGTGGCGCACCGCCTGAGCACGATCCGCAACGCCGACTGCATCCTGGTCATGCGAGACGGCGAGATTATCGAGCGCGGCACGCACGACGAACTGCTCGCGGCAGGCGGCTTCTACGCCGACCTCTACCGCAGCCAATTCGCCCAGTAAGCAAGACCGTGGGACATGTAACGCAGCGCTAGGGCGCGAGCGTGTCAACGGGGGCAACGATGATGCCCTCGGGCGTCGTGTGGACCGGCATGCCGAACCCGATGACGATAAGCTTAGCCGCTGGCGGCTTCTCGCCGCGCTCGACCAGCTTGCGCTCGAGCCGAAGCAGGTTTGCAGATGCCTCGGGGATTTGCGAGCTTCCGAGTTTTACTTCCACGGCAATCCAAGTTCCATCTCGCCTGTGAATCACGGCATCGACCTCGAGATCGTCGGCATCGTGGTAGTGGGATACCGATGAGTCATTTGCAGCGGCAAGAGAAGGGTCGGCGAGGTGCCTTTTTGCACCCTGCCGCAACCTTACCGGCGACCTAAGCGCCGGATGCCAAGCCGGGATATCGTCGATGATATTGATTCGTCTCAGCGCATCCATATATCTGGAGACCGAATTCTTCGAAACGCCGGTACCGATATCTTTGACGATACCTTTTGAGACGTCGGGGTCTTGAATGTGAACAATAAGATGCGTATCAGTTCTCGATTTGTCGCGAATCTCCGCGAAAGCCTGCGAACCATCGCGAAATCCTGTGGCCCATTCGCGATGGTTCGATGATGGGACCGACTATACCGGTTTTTCGATATGGCTATGGCAGTTTTTATATATCGAGTGAGCGCGAAGGGCCAGAAACTCGACTCGCGGAGGGGGCGGCGGCAACCCGCTGGTGAAGGGAGTTAAGTTGGCGGGTTCGATCTCCCGGTTCTAAAAATACTCAGTATACTGAGTGATTTTACTCAGTATACTGAGTATTTAAGAAACAAGGAGGTAGATTGACATGTTTGAGCGCCATCAAGTTGCCGTGATAGCCCAGAGGATGCGGGAAACGAATAATCCGTTGATGCAATTTATAATCGGGCCCCGCCAAACGGGAAAGTCGACCATGTTCGTGCAGGCGTTGCACCATGCAGACATGCCCTGTCACGTGGCCAATGCGGACGATGTTGTGAATCCCGATGCCAGCTGGCTGCAAATCGAGTGGCAACAGGCAAGAAACCTCACGTCTGGAGGTAAGGTCCCGGCCGTTTTCGTTGTTGATGAGATTCAAAAGGTGCAGAGTTGGTCCACGGTCGTCAAGGGATTGTACGACCGGGATCGCCGGGAGGGGACGCCGCTCAAGGTCATTTTGACCGGATCGTCGTCGCTGCTGCTGCACAAGGGCCTGGAAGAATCCCTTATGGGCCGTTACGAGCTCATTCGGTCGCCGCATTGGTCCTATCGCGAGTGCAGCGAGGCCTTTGGCTTTTCTTTTGAAGACTATCTCTATCACGGTGGATATCCGGGTGCGGCGCCGCTGGTTTCCGATGACGCCCGTTGGCGAAACTATATCCGAGATGCGATCGTCGAGCCGGCGATCTCGCGCGATGTTCTCTCGTTGGAGAATATCCGCAAACCGGCGCTGATGCGCGCGCTCTTTTGGCTCGCGGCGAGCTATTCGGGGCAGGAGCTTTCGTATTCAAAAATGGTAGGCCAGCTGCAGGATGCCGGTAACACGGTCACGGTCGCCGGGTATTTGGACCTGCTGGGCAAGGCCGGTTTGGTTACGGCGATCCCCAAGTTCAGTGACAAGGAGCTCGCAAAGCGCCGAAGCACCCCGCGGCTCATGGTTTATGACACGGCGTTTATGACGGCGCTCGGCGATAAGGGCCGAGCAGAATGGCTGGAGGATTCGGCGCGGCGGGGTCATTTGGTGGAATCGGCAGTGGGTGCACGACTGCTTGCGCGCGCGCCGGAAGAGGGTTTTGAGGTCATGTGGTGGCGTGAGGGCGTCAAAGAGGTCGACTTTGTGCTGCGAAGGGATGATGCGCTGAGCGCCATCGAGGTCAAAAGCGGTGGAGAGTCCGGCCAGAGCGGCATGTCGACGCTCCTAAAAAAGTATCCGCGAGCCAAGCGGATCGTCGTGGGAGGGGCGGCGGCCGGGGCGTGCACCGTGGAGGATTTTCTGCTCGATAAGGTGACGCTGTTTAACTAGCCTGAGTATTTTGACTTGGGCGTTGGATGGGTGCTCGGCTGCCGCGTGCGATGGTGAAAACCGGGCCAGGCCTTACTAGCGGATATGCATGCAGGAGGGGCTTCCAATTTTCATGTCCCGCTCATATCGTCTGTCAGAAACCTGACGAATGACCTGTCCCCCCTGTCATGCCCTTGTCACAAAATCTATTAACGGGACCGTCAAATTTCCTCCTGCATTTTCTGACGGTACCGCGGTTCCCGCATGATTTTTGGGACTTGCGCTGCGGGCGTATTTGCCTATTGATGTCAGCTGTGCCGTCAATCAACAGAAGGTGGTTTACATCTGTGGTTTTAGTACTAAGATATGCTTCTAATAAATTGCATTAGTGGCTTTAGTTTTGGGGGAAACGAGGCAACGTGACTATGACGTGCTCTATGGTGGTCAACAGCAAGAGCGGCAATACCAGGATGGTTTCGGGAGCGATTAAGCGCGCGCTGCAGGCAGCGGGCGTCGAGTTTGTCCATGCTGCCGCGCTGAGCGACGACGCCGATCCCGAGCAGGTTATGAACGAGGCCCAAGGTGCCTGTGTGGCCGACACGGTGCTCGTTGGCTTTTGGTGTGACAAGGGCACCTGTTCGCCTTCGGTGGCGGCACTGCTTTCCGCCCTGCATGGCAAGCGCGTTTTCCTATTTGGTACCTGCGGCTTTGGCGCTAGCGAGGATTACTTTAGGCAGATCATCGATCGCGTGACGTCCAATTTGGCCGGAGATGCCGAGCTTGTGGGCTGGGCCATGTGCCAGGGCAAGATGGGCCCCGCGGTCAAGCAGCGCTACGAGGCGATGCTCGAGCAAGAGCCCGAAAACGCACGCTTTAAGATGCTACTCGACAACTGGGTCGCCGCAAAGGATCATCCCACCAAGGAAGATCTGGACAACATGGCTGCAGCCGCCAAAAAGGCCGTGCTGGGGGAGTAGCTCCCATCGCTGACGGCGGTCGGTCCATCTTTCTAAATGTAACGTCCTCCCGGACGGCGGCGCACGAAGTTCCCTGCTCTACAGTCCTGCGCAAGACGAAGGCCACATTAAGTGGCCTTCTTTGCGTGCGGAACTCGCGATGAACTTCGTGCCCCGCCGTCCGGGAGGACGCCTCTTTATTGATGGGAGGCCTGATAGGTCGATGATTCCGTGCCCGGATGCGTCCAAAGTGAGACGGGCTTTCCGGATGGGCAGGCTTTCGGAAAATGCGTCCCGGAATTTGCCTTTGGAATGGGACGTAGTTTCCCGTTGAGGTGCTTTGCGGAAAGTGCGTCCCACTCTGGGCGTTCGAAGTGGGACGCACTTTCCCAAAAGCGTTCCAACGGGAAATTGCGTCCCATTATTCGGTCAAGAAACGGGATGCATTTTCCCAATGAGAGCAAAACCGGAAAATGCATCCCACAATCAGCCCTCAAAGTGGGACGCCGTTTCCCAATGAGGCTCAAGCGGAAAATGCATCCTGGAATTTGCGCTCAAAGTGGGATGTGGTTTCCGGTTGAGGGTCTAAGGGGAAAGTGCGTCTCAGAATCGACGCTTGAAATGGGATGCAGTTTCCCGATGAGGCACTCGACGGAAAATGCATCCCGGAAATGGGCTTTGAGCTTGGACGATGCTCTCCCAGTACCTTCGTTTTAAAAATGAGACACGCCGTTGGCGGAAATGAGACACGTGGAATTGGGCATCGGGCGTACTATTCGTGGAAATGAGTCCACTTCACTTGAGTAAAGCGAGGTCCCCCATGCACGTTCCACACCCCCACATCCGTCGGTTGTCGAAAATCCCGCTTGCCGGGACGGCGGCGCTTGCTGCGTTGATCGCCACGAGCGTCGCCTGCTTCACGGCCACGCCCCAGGTTGCCCAGGCGGCAGACGCGCCCGCAATCACCGATATGACCGAGCAGGATTATCAAGCCCTGGGTCTGGGCGCGAGCGAGGACATTCCGGCCGATACCGTTGGCCCCTATTCCACTGATACCCCCACGACGTTTGCCACGCGCAGCGAGGTCTATATGGCAGCTAACGGTAGCCATGGCAATCGCTACACTCTGCGCGACAAGCTCGAGAACGTCGAGCGCGGTGACATTGGCGGCAGCAGCAAACTCACCGATGGCTATGGAAGTGTGTGGGGCGCCGCAAAGTTCTGGCAAAACGTCAACAACTTCGATACGAACAGCGATCTCTACAAGCATAGCGACTACGGTGGCGGCACCTGGTCGTACCTAAGCAACAATGTGTCCTCAACAGTACTCGCCAACGACAACAACGGTTTCTCGGGCATTCACGCCACGAGTGTTGAGTTCTGCAGCGACGCCAGCACGGGCAAAAAGAGCCGCGTTGCCGAGCTTCGTGCCTACGGCGACAGTTCTTCCACGACGATCGGCGGCAAGTCGTACGCCGGAAAGGTTGAGCTGGTCCTCTACTCGTTTAGCAACGGGCGCACGCGCACTCTCGACACACGCCTGCCGGTGACGGTTAACACTAATATGATGGACGGAAGCCGTTTTAAGTATCTGAACGCCGGTTACCTGCAAGAGCACGACGCCGTCTTTGATGTCGAGGCGGGCGATGTCGATGGCGACGGCGTCGACGAGCTTTTTGTCTACGCGGGCTGCTATGTCGACGAGAACGGCGTGCGCAAGGCTGTAGTCGACATGTATGACTTGGAGGGCGGCAACTGGAAGCAAAGCGTCGTCAAGATCGACGCCGGTAACGCCGCGGACTACACCACGCACAACAAGGGCGGGAACGACTCCTGGACGCAGCTTCAGTCATCTCCTGTCGTTTCGCTAGCGGCCGGCGACCTCGATCGCGATTTTTGCGATGACCTCGCCATCGTGGTCTCGGCACCCTACGGCAAAAAGAATATTGATAAGTCGACGCATTGCGAGCTGTTTTCGTGGGATGCATCCAAGGGTGCGCTCGTCCATGTCGATGCTCTGGGTGACGCGGGCGCAATCTCCCTCTCCGCGAACGGCAAGACCATGGTCGCTGCGAATGCGACATTCGGCACGTTTGCCGCCTACGATGAAGAAGGAAAGAAGACGGGTGAAACCGTCACGGGCCTTATTCTTGCGGGCTATGACTGGCAACGCAGCGCTTTTGATTACGGCGCTTCTGACGGCAGCAAGGGGCTGTACGGCGCGCTGTACCGCTACGCGTATTTTGACTCGGAGTCTGGCGAGTTCAAGCTTTCCGATTGCAAGGAATACAGAGACGGACTCCTCGCCTCCTATGGGCTGATGCATGTGCCCAACAGCGCATGGAAGGATAGCGCTCAGGATAAGCGCTATCCGTGCACCTTGGCGCCTATTGCCCTTGCCACTGCCAACCTTGACGGCCTGTCCGAGCAGCTGGCGGTCGACGAGGTGCTCGTGGGCGGCGATGTGTTCCGCGACTTTGCCTGCAACACGGCACAGAGCGGGGCTCAGGGCTTGGGGTCCATGGTCGGAACCATGAGCATGAGCGGTCAGCAATACAACAGCAGCAACAAACATGACCACAAGGGTATAGAGCAGGTGTGGATCAGCGACGTCAAGGCGGGCAGCATCTCGGGTTCGGACCGCTATAACGAGAGCTTTATCGCCGTGGTGGGCAAGCACCGCGACGAGGACCTGCGCAAGAACGATGACTACTATTGGATGACCGCTTCGCATCTTTCGCTCGACGAGAACGGAAGGGTGCACCGCGGCGAGGAGCAGGTGATTAGCGAGAGCAACCGTCGCGGCACTACCTACGGCACATTTATCTCGCTCGCGCTGCCCGATGTCGACAACGACAGCGTCAAGATCACGTACAAGGACCGCTACAAGGTCTATACCAACCCGCGCGTGCTTGCCGTGCTGCAGGATGCGCCCTATGTTGAGGATCTGGAGCAGGCATACGGCTATCTGGTGTTGGGCGGCACGTCATACGGCGAGGGAAAGAGCACGGGGACATCCCAGGGCTATACCATTGGCGCCGAGTTGGGCGTTGCCGTCGAGGTGCAGACCGGTCCGCCCCTGGTCGCGATTAATGCTTCAGTCGATTTTGCCGCCGAGGGATGCTATGACTACCGGAGCGAACGCACAGTGAGCGCAAGCGTAAGCTATGAGTCGCATGCCGGCGAGGGTGACAAGGCCGTGCTCTACACGATTCCGATGGTCTATTACGAGTACGAGATCGAAAATGAGGAAACTGGTGGCAAGGGCGTGATGGCGGCGCCCGTGTCGCTCGGCGCGCAGACCTCGGTCGTTAATGTCGAGGCCTATGACCGCATTGCCAAACAGCACAATATGACGCCGCTCAGCTACTTTTTGACCAACCGGTCGGGAGAACCCGGAACCTATCAAACGACGCTCAACGGCGAGACTCCCGTTGGGGATTCCTTTGGTCTGGGCAAGCCTGGCGTGACGCGCGCCTACACGCACGATGGGTTTAACGGCGCCGTCGCGCAGTCGGGAGCGAGTATTGAGCAGACCATCGAAGTCGAGGAGGGCGAGGAGCAGGAGTTTGAGTACGGCTTTACGCTGAACGGCAGCGTTGTCATGGGCGCGAAGCTCGCAAAGCACGAGTTGTTTGGCGGCCTGTGCTTTGGTGCCAACGCCGGCTTTACTACGGGTAACTCCTCGAGTGAATCGACCGAATACGGTGGTACCGTCGACAACCTGCCCGAGGCTGCGCAGAACAAGTACGGTTTTGTGTGGCGCCTGGGCGTCAACGCGGTGGATGTCGACAAGTTCGAGGCAGACTCGGGCGACAAGCTCGGCACCAAGGACACCGACCAGTTCTGGATCGTGGGCTATGACGTCAAGGATGTCGAGATGCCCGAGGCACCGGCTGTGACGGGCTTTACGGCAAACGCCGTTGATTCGACCAGTGTTACGTTTAGCTGGGACGATGTGCTCGCAAAGAAGAACGGCTTTAGCTACGGCGTAGGCATGCTGCAGAGCAATGCGGCGGACGCCGTCGTCAATAGCTGGAAGATTGCCGACAACACGCAGACCTCGCTCAAGTGGGATGGGCTGCAGCCCAATACGGAGTATCGATTCGCCATCGCCGCCGTTAAGAATGGATCCACGACCGAAACAGGTATTCGCTCGGCAATCATCACGGTCAAGACCATGCCCGATGGCATGACGATGACCGTGAGCGGACCTGCGGCGGATGTTGAAGAGGGGTCGGATCTTGGATACGACTCTTCGGTCGAGCGCGCGGCGGGAAGCCACCTAACGCTCTCGGCGATCGGCCAGGTGACGCAACTCGGCGCCGACGGTAGCGAAACGGAGCTAGCGCCGACATATATGTGGTATCGCAAGGGTCGCGGCGAGACCGAGTTCAAGCGTGTGGGTGCCGATGGCAACCTCGCAGCCGGGACGGCCTCGAAGCTCGAAATCGACCTGACCGCAGACGATGACGGCGCACAGTACTACTGCCACGTAGGATACAACGACGTGGGCCTCGACACCGGCACGACGCTCGTGAATATCGAGGCCGAGGAGACGGCGCCCACAACGGTGAACGCCACTCCGATCCGCACGCGCCGCCTGTTCTCGCAGGCAAGCGCGGGCGCCAAGAAGTTCCTGGACCATACGCTGGTAAACACCGCCGGCCCAACCGATTCCGAAGGCTCAAAGGACCCCGAGACCCCGACGACCCCGGAGACTCCTGAGACCCCGACGAACCCGGACAAGCCCAAGTCCGACAACGGAGCTAAGACCGACACCAAGGTCAAGACTACGACCACAGCGAAGAACCTCGCAAACACCGGCGACCAAACATTCGCCCTAGTCGCCACCGCAGCAGCAGCGGGAGCAACGCTCGTAGTGATAGCCCTCATCATGCTGATCAAGCGCCGCAAGACCCACTAGCACCCAGTCGAACATATCGACAACCCAAAAACCCGGGTAGCCAAAAAACAGGCCACCCGGGTTTTCTGTTGATTGGAGACTCCGCAAGCGGAAACTGCATCCCATTCCGGACGTGAATTCTGGGACACGGTTTCCGGATGCAAAAAAGGCCACATGATGTGGCCTTCAATTTATATATGTTGCGGGTGCCCCCATGACAAGCCGCGTTTCAACACCGAGGCGTCTGCCCGGCGACGCGGAATGTAAGGTTCATCGCGAGTTCCGCACGAGCCGGAGAGCACTTAATGTGCTCTCCGTGCGAGCAGGACTGTCCGAGCAGGGAACCTTACGTTCCGCGCCGCTGGGCAGACGAACCAGTTAAGACGCGCCGCTACTTGATCTTGGTCGTACCCGGTGCCAGGTTGGGGTCGGTCTCGTTGGCCTCGGTCTGGAAGTGCTCGGTGTACACGTTCTTGCCGTCGCGGAACATCTCGTAGTACTGCATCTTGGCGTAATCCTCGCGCGCCTTGGTGGCGGCTGCGGCAGCGGCGTCGTCACCGGTGACGTTGGAGGAGAGCGCCCAGCGCAGGCTGGCGTCCTCGTAGCCCACCGAGTTGATAGCGGGCAGCGACTCGCGCAGCGTCATATGCGCCTTCTGGTAGTCGGTCAGCGGTGCGCCGATCAGCTGCATGAGCTGCGTGGACAGGTAGTTGGTGGACAGGTCGTCGGTCTCGCTCGTCTGGTCACAGCCGGCAACGTCGTAGTTAGCCCAGATGATGTAATCGGTCTGCCACAGGCGCTCCTGATGGGTGGCGTCGTCCTCGTCGGTAAACCACTTATCGTTGAACTTGGACGGGAAGAACGGCTGGTGGTCGCCCCAGAACACCACGACCACCTTGCGGTCGAGCTTGCTCAAGGCGTTGAGGAAGTAACGCAGCGCCTGGTCGGACTGCTCGATGCACGAGACATACTCGTCGACATCGGAGAGCGTGCCGTCCTCGACGGTCTTGGCGTCCAGGTCGGTCGTGTCGATGTTCAGGTGCACCTGCTTGTCGACCGGCACCAGACCCGTATCGTAGCCCGAGTGGTTCTGCATGGTCACATCGAAGATGAACTGCGGATCGGCGTTCTGGTCGAGCAGCTCCAGAATCTTGTCGTAGGTCGCCTGGTCGGTCACCATGCCGCGCAGGGTATCGGCGCCCTGGAAATCGTTGATGGACAGGAACTGGTCAAAGCCAAAGTCCTTATAGACGTTCTCGCGGTTCCAGTTGGTGGCGTGGTTGGGGTGCATGGCCGTGGTGGAATACCCGAGCGACTTGAACTGCTCGGCAAGATTCTCGGTCGTCTCCATGTTGTAGATGGTATAGGGATAGACGCCCGACCCCAGGTTGGCCATGGAGTTGCCGGTCATAAACTCAAACTCGGTATTGGCGGTGCCGCCGCCGTAGGCACTCACGTAGAGCTTGCCGCGGCTGAGGCAGTTGGACAGGCTCTTAAAGTACTGCGGACCCTCGTAGCCGGCGTGCATGTTCTGGTAGATGGATAGGTCCGAGAAGGTCTCGTTCATGATGGCGATGACCGTGGGCTTCTCGCTGTCGAACTGCTCCTTTGCGGCGGTGCGTTCGTTGCTCTTGGCAGCGTCGGACTTGTCGTAGGCCTTGGCGTACTTTTTGAGCGTGGCCTTGGCATCGTCGACGGAGTAGTCGGCGGGTTTGGGCGGCTTGATGGACTGCGCTGCGCTAATGAAAGCGGGCAGGTAGCCCTCGCGCCAGTAGCTCTCGAGCGGACGCCAGGTGTAGACGGTGATGCCGAGGGTGTTGTAGTAGTCGACGAGCGTGACATGTGCGGTCACGCCGCCCAGGCACAGCACGGCCACGAGCAGGTTGGTGAGCAGCATACGCTTGGCGTTGGCGGCACCCTTCTGGCGGTGCGGCGCCACGATGCCGGCGTACTCGCACAGCAGCATCGAGATGGCGGTAAAGCCCATCGACAGCACGCAAAACAGCGAGATCGAGAAGGTGTAGCCGTTGCCGGCGACCGCGGCGGCGGTGGAGATGGCCGAAAGGTCGCCCGGCTGGATGGGCATGGATTTAAACGTGATGACGAAGAACTCGGCAATGCCCAGGACAAAGAGGGCGAAGGCCAGAACAGCCGGAGCTGCGCCGTGGCGCTGGAACAGGAAGAACAGGCCGGCCATGAGCGCGGTGATGATGGCCCACTCGAGCAGGATGCACAGGGGGTAGACCCAGGTAAAGTCGTGGTTGGACGAGACCTCCATGCCCAGCAGCGCAAAGACGCCGGCGAGCAGCAGGCACAGGACGGCGGCGACGAGCGGTTTGCCCACAAAGGCGCCGCGCAGGCGGGCGAGCTTGCCGGTGGGGGCGGGGGCGTCGGGCGCGGCGAACGCAAAGACGCGCGGGGCGATGCGATCGCGGGCGATGCTCGCCCAGGCGCAGCCGGTGAGAATGGCGTTGGTCAGGGTGAGCATCACAAAGGCGAGCGGCTCGTTTTGCGCCACGAGGCCAATGGCGCCCCAGACGGTCAAAAAGAGCTGGAACAGGCCAAAGGCGACGCTCCACCCAAGAGCGCTCTTGGCGACGGTGCCCGACTGAGCGCGAATGGCCTTGGCCTCGCGCAAAACAAGGTAGACGGTCGTCGCAAGACCGACGAGCGAGATAGCGGCTGCGAACATGCTGAGACTCCTCACAAACTTAGAACCTACGAAAGCGGGGGTTTACCCGATTGTTACCAAGATATGCGCAGCATTTGAGGGCTGCGTACAACAACCAGCCATAATAACGCGCACGTGTGGCAGTGTTGCGCAATGGAGTGGCGACCTGCGCGATAATGGACGGGAATTACACGGAAACGTAAAGGCTTCTTAAAGAATTGGCGAGGATGAGGCGATGAACGAGCAGGTTTGCAAGACGGACATGGGCGGCGACGGAGCTGCGGCCGTGGATGCGTACGGCTATCCGGTTGAGACAACGGGCAACGCGGTGCTGGACATCTTGGAGCATCGCTCGTCTACGCGTGCCTTTGCGCGTGATGACGACGACCGTCCCGTGGCGGTGACCGACGAGCAGCGTGCGGCGATTCTGCATGCGGCGAGTCGCGCGCCGTCGGCGGGCGCCATGATGATGTATTCCATCGTGAGCATTCGCGAGCAGGCTACGCTCGATCGCTTGGCCGACCTGTGCGACCACCAGCCCATGATCGCCAAGGCCCCGTGGGCACTTATATTTGTGGTCGACTACGCCAAATGGATCGATCTGTTTGAGCACGTGGGTTGCTTTGAGCCCGAGTTTGCCGAGCGCACGGGCAAGGCGCCCCGCCGCGCGCCGGGTTTGGGCGACTTTGCCATCGCGGCGCAGGATGCCGTGATCGCCGCGCAAAACGCCGTGGTTGCCGCCGAGGCCTTGGGGCTGGGGAGCTGCTACATCGGTGATATCGTCGAGAATGCCGAGGAAGTTGCCGAGCTGCTCGATCTGCCGCCCTATACCATGCCGCTATCGATGCTCATCATCGGCACGCCTCGCAAAGAGCGCCCGGCGATTGCTCATCCCGTGGTGAACCTGGTGCACGAGGAGCGCTATCGCCGGGCCGATGCCGCGACCATGGACGCGCAGGTGGCCGAGATGGACGCGATGTTCCGTCCACATGCCCGCGAGGTGGGCGAGCGCGTGGTGGATATCTACACCCGCAAACACACGAGCCCCTTTATGGCCGAGATGAGCCGTTCCATGGAGTGGTGGTTCAAAAACTGGCTCGGAAAATGACGGATGCGGCAAAGGGACAGTCCCTTTGCCGCATTCCATATCGTCGCGGTGGTCTAAAGACTGTATAAATCTTTATCTAGCTGGGAAAACAGTGCATTCAAACATGGGCCGATTACCTATAATCCCTTCGAACATTAAAGTTGGGAGGAAACCGGCTTATGGAACAAAAGGCCAAGGAGGCAGCCTCGCACGCTGCGATTCCTGTGAGCATCTCTGCGATGCTCGTCACGCTGGGCGTGGTGTACGGCGATATCGGCACCAGCCCTATGTATGTAACCAAGGCGCTCGTTGCCGGCAACGGCGGCATCGGAAGCGTCACGGAGGAGTTCGTGCTTGGCGCGCTCTCCCTTGTCGTGTGGACGGTCACGCTGCTGACGACCATCAAGTATGTGCTCATCTCGCTGCGCGCCGATAACCATGGTGAGGGCGGCATCTTTGCCCTGTACAGCCTGGTCAAGCGCTGTGGCAAGTGGCTTATCATCCCCGCCATGCTGGGTGGCGCCGCGCTGCTCGCCGACGGCATCCTGACGCCGGCCGTTACCGTTACCACGGCCATCGAGGGCCTGCGCACCATCCCGGCGGTCCATGCCGTGCTGGGCGATGACCAGGGCCGCGTCGTCGCCATTACGCTCGCCATCATCATCGCGCTCTTTTTGGTGCAACGCATCGGTACGGCCAAGATCGGTCACGCCTTTGGCCCCATCATGACGCTGTGGTTCCTGTTCCTGGGCGGCACGGGTCTGTTTTTTGTCTTCCAGCACCCCGCCGTGCTGCTGTGCCTCAACCCGGTGCGCGGCATCGCCTTTTTGCTGAGCCCCAACAACCACGCGGGTATCATGATTCTGGGCAGCTGCTTCCTCGCCACCACCGGTGCCGAGGCGCTCTACTCCGACATGGGCCACGTCGGCCGCGGCAACATCTACGCCACCTGGCCGTTCGTTAAGTGCTGCCTGCTGCTTTCCTATATGGGCCAGGGCGCTTGGCTTATGAACAACGCTGCCAACCCCGAGCTCATGGGCATTGCCGACCTCAACCCGTTCTACCAGATGCTCACCCCGGGCCTGCGCCCGTTTGCCGTAGGCCTTTCCACCGTTGCGGCCATCATCGCCTCGCAGGCGCTCATCACCGGCGCATTCTCGCTGGTGTCCGAGGCCAGCCGTCTGGACCTTATGCCGCACATGCAGGTCTTCTACCCTGCCGAGACCAAGGGCCAGCTCTACATCCCCATGGTCAACAACGTCATGCTCGTGGGCTGCGTCATCGTGGTGCTGCTGTTCCAGAACTCGGCGCATATGGAAGCCGCCTACGGCCTTGCCATTACGCTGACTATGATGTGTACCACGCTGCTGCTCTTCTTCTACCTGCACGAGGAGCGCAAGCTCAAGGTTGCTCCGTGGATCTTCGCGGCCTTCTTCCTTTTGCTCGAAGGCTTCTTCTTCGTGAGCTCGCTCACCAAGTTCTTCCACGGCGGCTACTTCACCATCCTCATGGCTGCACTCATCATGGGCATTATGGTGTGCTGGTACAACGGCACGGCGGTCGAGCAGCGCCAGTTTACGCTGCTGCCGCTGCGCAGCTACCTGCCGCAGCTCAAGCGCCTGCGCGACGACGACCGTTACGAGCGCATGAGCGACAACGTCGTGTACCTGACCAAGGATACCCATACCGACTACATCGACCGTGATATCGTCTACTCGATCTTGGACAAGCATCCCAAGCGCGCCCGCGCCTGGTGGTTCGTGAATGTCGAGACCATGGACGAGCCGCATACCTTTGCCTATTCGGTCGAGACGTTTGGCACCGACTACGTCTTCCGCGTGCACCTGTACCTGGGCTATAAGGTCAACCAGCGCGTTAACGCCTACCTGCGCCAGGTCGTTCAGGATCTCGCCGCCACCGGCGAGCTGCCCGCGCAAAAGCACGACTACTCGGTCTACAAGGACCCGGGCAACATCGGTACGTTCAAGTTCGTCATGATCCGCAAGCTGCTGGCGCCCGAGAGCGATGTGGAGCCCAGCGAGCGCACGGCCATCACGCTCAAGTACATCATCCGCCGCGCCGCCGGCACGCCCGCGCGCTGGTACGGCCTGGAGAACTCCAACGTGAGCTTTGAGTATGTGCCGCTGTTCACCAAGTTCAAGGCCGTGAACAAGATGCAGCGCCTGGCGCCCAACGAGCGCCCGTAGGCGTCGGCGGGCTACACGGGGTTGATTATCGATGGATGAAGTAAAAGCCGGGGAGGAAAACATGGATGCAAGGACACTCGATGTCCGCGAGGTGGGTATCGACGCCGCCGAGGACCAGTTCTTCACGAACCGAGCCAACATGGACATGGCCGATCGCGTGATCTCGGTCGTGGCGCTGGTATTTGCCGCGGCGTGCGTCTGCGCCTTGCTCGCGCACGTGCTGTTTGTCTAGCGACTGCCGGTAGTAAAGGCTTTACACTTAGAACCACCACAAAGGTGCCTGGCCCCTTTGTGGTGGTTTTTGTTTTTGAGGGAGGGGTCGGTGCCGATGGACGTCCGCGCGGACGGCGATCTTGCCGAGAACTTTTGGTGGCGGCGCATGACCCTAACACGCCGCGGTCCTCTGTATGACACTTGCGTGTCGATGGGGCTTTTGGCGGCGGCGACGGTCGTGGGCGCGCTACTCGACCGACCCGGTCTTGCCCCCAGCGTCATGATTGTGTACGTGCTCGCCGTGCAGCTGTGTGCGTTTTTCACCTGGAGCCGCCTGTACTGTCTGTTGAGCTCCGTTGCCGCCGTGGCGCTCTATAACTTTTTGTTTATCGAGCCGCGTTACTCGCTGACGTTTATCGATCGCATCCATCCCGGCATGTTTTTCATCATGTTCGTGGTCTCGCTCGTGTCGAGTTCAATCGCGCTGGCACTGCGCCGTGCCTTGGCACAGGCCGCTGCTAGCGACCGCCGTACGCAGATGGTGCTCGAGACCAACCGCATGTTGCAGCGCTGCGCCGACGAGCCGCAGATTGTGCATGCCATGGCCACGCAGCTGGCGCGCCTTTCGGGCTGCCCGGTCGTGTGGTACAGCGCCGATACCGAGGATGATGACCTGCTGCCGCGCGCGACCTATACGGCGGTGGGCGATGCCGCGCCGGTGCACCATCTGGCGCCCCAGATGCCGCCGCTGCTCTCGGCTTCGGCCTACGTGGGAACGCCGCTCGACGCCACGTTTGGCGGCTCGGCGTTTTATGGCATCTACCTGACGGTTCGCACGGGCGACGGCTTCGTGCGCTCGGGCGACCCCGCCTCGGTGGTGGGCGTGCTGGCTATCGTTGCTGAGCCCGACGTGCTGACGCACGAGGAGCGGACACTTGCCGATGCCATCGTGAGCGAAGGCGAGCTGGCACTCGATCGCGCCCGCGCCATGGAGGCCCGCGAGGAGGCGGCGGTGCTCGCCAAAAATGAGCAGCTGCGCGCCAACCTGCTACGCTCCATCTCGCACGACCTACGCACGCCGCTCACCAGTATTTCGGGCAATGCCGATGTGCTGCTCGACCAGGGCTCGACCGGCACCGCCGTGCTCGACGCCCAGACGCGCCGCGGCCTGCTCCTGTCCATTCGCTCGGATGCACAATGGCTCAACGCCACCGTCGAGAACCTGCTCGCCATCACCAAGCTCGAGGGCGGCGGCATGCATCTGTCGACAACGCTCGAGCTCATGGACGATATCGTCGAGGAGGCGCTGCGCCACGTGAACCCGGCCGTGCGCGAGCACGATCTTAAGGTGGTGGCGTGCGACGAGCCGGCGCTCGTCAATGTCGATGCGCGCCTGATGGTGCAGCTGGTGGTGAATCTGGTGAACAACGCCATCACGTATACGCCCGCAGGCTCGCATATCGTGATTTCGATTGGCGTCGACGATGGGCGCGTGACGTGCTCGGTGGCCGATGACGGCCCGGGCATTGCGCCCGAGGACCGCGAGCGCATCTTTGAGTCGTTCTATACCGCCAACCATGGCCTGGCCGATAGCCAACGCAGCGTGGGGCTGGGGCTTTCGCTTTGCCGCTCCATTGCGTTGGCGCATGGCGGTAGCATAGAGGTTGCCGCGGCGGACCCGCACGGCTCGGTCTTTACGATTGAGCTTCCCGCCGCCGATGTTTCGTTTGATAAGGAGTAGCGCCGTGCCGAACTCTGCCGTAAAACCGCTCATCTTGGTCGTTGAGGACGACCCCGCCGTTCGCAACCTTATCGTTGCCGCGCTCGAGGCGCACGGCTTGCGCCATATGGCCGTGGAGACCGCCCATGCCGCTATCGCCGCCGCCTCGTCGCAGACGCCGAGCATCGTGCTGCTCGATCTGGGCCTGCCCGATATGGACGGCGTCAAGGTGGTGGAGTCGGTGCGCACATGGTCGGGCATGCCGATCATTGTGGTCTCGGCGCGCAGCGAGGACGCGGACAAGATCCGGGCGCTCGATGCCGGTGCCGACGACTACCTGACCAAGCCGTTTTCGGTCGAGGAGCTGCTGGCGCGCATTCGCACGACGCTCAGGCGTCTTTCGTATGCACAGACGGGCGGCGTTGCCTCCGAGGGCGCGTTCGATACCGGCGAGCTGCATATTGATTACGACGCCGGCATCGCCACGATGGATGGCGAAGAACTGCACCTGACACCCATCGAGTACAAGCTGCTTTGCCTGCTGGCGCACAACGCCGACAAGGTGCTGACGCACCAGTTTATCCTGCACGAGATCTGGGGCACGGCGACCAAGAGCGACCTCGCGAGTCTGCGCGTCTTTATGGGCACGCTGCGCAAAAAGATCGAGTCCGACCCCGCGCACCCGCGCTACATCCAAACCCACGTAGGCATCGGCTACCGCCTGGTCACCCAAGGCTAAGCTGCCCCTGCTTTTAGCTACCCGATCAGTGAGTTGCGGTGAAATAGTTCCTGTTTATGCCGTTATCTGGCCTTTTTAGGAACTATTCCACCGCAACTTTTTTATTTGCCCTTGGGCGTGCTGGCGTAGAACTTCTTCTTTTTGGGCTTGCCGGCGGGGGAGGGATTGCCGTTGCCGTGAGGCTTGCTTTCGCCGTGCTGCTTGCCATCGCCGGCGGGCATCGAACGGGGCGCTGCTGCACGGGGCTTGCGGGCCTCGGGGTTGCGCAGCTCCTCGACGCGCTCGGCAATTTCCTCGGCGCTAAAGCCGACCTCGGCCATAGCGTCCTCGATGGGCAGGCGGCGCACGATATAGCAGTGGTGCACCTTCTGGTTGCGTGCGAAGTCCTCGGGGATGGTCTGCGCCGTAATGTCTTCCAGCACCACGCCCGCGCGCGCGAGCTTGCGCGTCTCGGGGCGGAAACCGCGCAGGTTGCAGCTAAAGATGGCATGGCCGCCCTGCGTGAGCAGGCGCGAAACGCCGGCCAACAGCTCAACGTGGTCGCGCTGGACATCCCAGGTGCGACGGCCCATCTTGGACGAGTTCGAGAACGTGGGAGGGTCGACAAAGATCAGGTCCCAGCGGTTGCGCGTCTGGCGCTGGTCACGAATCCAGGCGAGCACGTCGTCGCGCACAAAATGATGCTGCGGGCCCACAAAGCCGTTCTGGCGCATGTTGCGCTCGGCCCAGTCCAGGTAGGTGTTCGAGAGGTCGACCGTCACGGTTTCCTCGACGCCGCCATCGGCCGCGTAGCAGGTGGCGGTGCCGGTGTAGGCGAACAGGTTGAGGAAACGGCGTGCCTGCTTGGCGTGCTCGCGCACCAGGTTACGGGTGACGCGGTGATCCAGGAAGATGCCGACGTCCAGGTAGTCGTCAAAGTTGACGGCAAAGGTAAGGCCGCCCTCTTCGATGAGCGGCAGGCGGCGGCGTGCGATGTTGGCGCGCTCGCCCGAGCCTCCCTTGCCGGCGCCCTGCTTGCCGTACTGCGAGCCGCCGCGCGAGCGCATGCGGGCCTTGGCGTGCACATGCTCGGCCGGAACATCCAGGATACGTGGCGCGATGGCCAAGATGTCGAGCATGCGGGCTTGAGCCAGCGCGGGATCGATGGTCTTGGGCGCAGCGTATTCGGCGATGACGAGCCAGCGGCCCGGCGTCTGCGGGCAGCCCTCGTACAGGTCGATGGCGGCGGAGTAATCGGGCAGGTCGGCGTCGTAGACACGGTAGCAGCTCACGCCCTCGCGCTTGGCCCACTTGCGGCGCAGGCGGGCGTTCTTGCGCAGGCGGTTGGCGAACTGCTCGGACTCGGGGATGAGCACGGGCAGCGGCTTGCCGTCACCCAGGTCGAGCGTGGCGGCGGGCTCGGGCATGGGGGTGTTGGCGGTATCGTCTTCGGCATCTGCGGCCTCGCCCACGGCATCCGCGGTGGTCGCGGCTTCAAATGCCGCGACGGCGTGGTCGAGCGAGGGCCAGACCTCGATAGCGGCCTCCTCGTTATTGGGCATGACGGCGATGGAGCGCTCGGGCTCGGCGTGGAGCGCGCGTGCCAGCAGGCCGTCGCGGGTGAGCGCGGCGACCGGTGCCGAAGCAAGCTCGGGTGCACGGCGAAGATCGCCGATGAGCGTCATGGCATCGTGCATGAGCGACAGCGGGGTCTCGGTGGTGTCTGCGACCACGGCGGCGCCGGCGACAGCGCCCGCGTGATCCAACACGGTGGCTGGCTTGGCAGCGCAAAAATCGACAAAACGCTTGTAGCCGGCACACTTAACCATGCGCTCGGCGGTCTTGCGGGCGGCGGGGTCGATGTCCACGGCCACGATGCGTGTCTGGCGCTCGCGGGCCGCGGTTTCGCGCTCGCGCGCCTCGGCAAGCATCTGCTCCCACAGGGCGGCATCGTGCAGCTGCCAGCTCTCAAACCCCCAGTGCTCGCGGGCGGCGCCCGGCGCACGGTCAGTCAGGATATTCACGGCCTCCAGCAGCAGACCGCCTCCGGCGCACGAGGCGTCGATCAGCGTGGGTAGGGCCTCGTTCTCGTAATCGTCGGCCGTCAGCTCGCGCTCGCACAGCGCGGTCCAGCCGACCTGCGCCAGCACCAGGGCGGCGTAGTCGGGGCGCAGCACGTGCGCACCATCGCCGGCGCGGGTCGCGGCAGGCGGCAGGCGTTTGAACAGCGGGTCGCCCGAAAGGTCCAGGCTGATGCTCGCGCGACGCTGGCGCAGCGAAAGCAGTAGGTGAACGTCGGGATCGGCAGCATCGACATTGGCGCGACGGCCCGTGGCCTCGGCCAGGCGGTCGCACAGCGCGTCTTTGGCGCGCAGGGCCGAGAAGCGCGTGTTGCGCAGCTGCTCGGTCACGCCGCGGGCGGTGATGGCGATGGTGGCGCCGGGGCGGATGATGGTCTCCCAGGCGATGTCGTAAACGCTGTCGTACAGCTCGTCGGCATCCTGCGCCTCAAAGCGCCCGAGTACCACGAACACGCGGCTCGCCAGGCGCGACCACAGACAGGCGCGGTAGCCTTCTTCGAGCTCGCCCTCAAACGTAGCGCGGCCCTTCAGGCGGCGGACATGCGAAAGCCCGAGGCGTTTAAGCTCATCGGCGAGTGCGGACTCAAAGCCCTCGGGGCAGCTTGCGTAAAATTCCATGGGTGACCTCTCTGGTTGCGTCGCTCCATTATATGATGGATGCTTCGTTTGCCCTTATCCTCGAAAGGAACCCATATGATTGATGCGTGCCCCGATTCCGCCGTGCTCTTTTTTGACGTGGACGGCACGCTGACGTCGTTCGATCCCGACGATATGACCGATAAGGACTTTTCGGCGGTTCGCCCTTCGCAGACGGTCGTCGAGGCGTTTCATCGTCTGCGCGACGCAGGGCACAAGGCGTTTATCTGCACGGGTCGCCCCCTGTGGCTCATCGCGGACAGCTTGCGTGCGCTCGACCCCGCGGGCGTCGTTGCCATGGCGGGCGCCACGCTTGAGGTCGAGGGCTGCGTGGTGCATGAGGACTGCTTTGACGAGGACGTTGTCGAGGAGCTTGCCCGCCGCATTGCCGTGGCGGGCGGCGAGGCTTTTTTCGAGGCCAACGCTGCGACCTTTGCGCTGGAGCCCACGGGCGTTGAGCAGTCGTCTTTGATCGGCACCTCTGTGGTGCATAGCGCCGGGGAAATGCACGTCGACGGTCGTCTGCGCGTGGGCAAGGTGTGCCTGAATGCACCTAACTTGGCGCGCGTGGCCAACGACGATGGCTTTATCGAGCGCAACTTTGAGCTGTGCAATACCGGTGGCCAGAACCGCGAGCTCAGCCCCAAGGGCATCGACAAAGGCGTGGGCGTGGCGCGGGCGCTGGAGTATCTGGGCCGCGCCGGCAACGTGCGTACCTTTGGCTTTGGCGATTCGGGCAACGACCTGGGCATGCTCGCCGCCGTCGAGACGGCCGTGGCCATGGGTAATGCCATGCCCGAGGTCAAGGCAGTCGCCGACTACGTGACCGACGACGTCGCGCACGACGGCACCGTCACGGCGATGCGCCACTTCGGCTTAATTTAAGAGGCCCGCTCAGCTACCGTTCGCCCGCGGCGGACGGCTCAAGTCGGCCCGCCCTGCAAAATCGTTTTGCCGCTGGAGCGCATGGTCAAAAACGCTAAAGTGTTTATACCGTTCGCCGAGAAGGTAAAAACCCGCAGCTCACGTCTTGATAAACATAGGTAAAGTGTTTAGCAGTTTACCGGCCGTATGCAGACGAAAGGAATCAGGCAGATGGCAATCAAGGTGTTCGCTGACGGTGCAAACCTCGAGGGCATGCTCGACATGTACGAGAACGGCAACGTTCAGGGCTTCACGACCAACCCGTCCCTTATGAAGAAGGGCGGCGTGACGGATTACCGCGCGTTTGCCAAGGAGGTCCTGGCCCACATCACCGATGTGTCCGTGTCGTTTGAGGTCTTTGCCGACGACGTCGAGACCATGGAGGTCGAGGCCCGCGAGATCGCTACCTGGGCAGATAACGTCTACGTCAAGATTCCGTGCGTGACCACCAAGGGTGAGTCCACCGCCGAGCTGGTCCGCAAGCTTTCGGCCGACGGCATCAAGGTCAACGTCACCACCATCTTTACGCCTGCGCAGGTCGACGAGATGGTCGAGGCCGTTGACGCCGAGACGCCGTCAATCATCTCGCTCTTTGCCGGCCGCATCGCCGACACCGGCGTCGACCCCATTCCGTTTATGACGGAGTCGGTCAAGAAGGCCGCCGCCAAGCCCAACTGCGAGGTCCTGTGGGCGTCCACGCGTGAGCTTATCAATATTTACCAGGCAGAAGCCTGCGGTTGCCAGATCATCACGGTGCCCAACAGCATTCTGGCCAAGCGCAAGAACATCGGCCGCGACCCGTACGAGGTCTCGCTCGACACCGTCCGCGGCTTTGCCAAGGATATCGCCTCGCTCGGATTCCACATCCTGCCATAGGGCGAACGCGAGCCGCGGGTGTTGTCGCGGCGCAGGGTGAGAGGGCCGGCCCCTTTTACTCTGCGCTCACGCGCTTCGCGAGGGTCGCGCCGAGCAAAAGGGGCCGGCCCTCTCACCCTGCGCCTGGGGCGTCCTTGCTCGTAGGGGTTCTGAGCTGAATAAGACTTGGCTGGTGCCGCCTCTTTGTTGGGGCGGCACCATTTTTGTTGCGGTATCTGCAAGTTTTTCTCAGTGCGTGACAAAAACTTGCAAAGTTTGCAAGTTCTTTCCATCGAGTGAGAAAAACTTGCAAGTTCGACGATGGATGGCGGCGGCTCGCCTTTCTGTTACTTCCCCTGCACCATGGTGAGGGAGATCTTTTTGCGGTCGCGGTCGACCTTCTCTACCCATACCTTTACCGTGTCGCCGACGCGCACCACGTCGCTGGGGTGCTTGACGAAGCGGTTGGCTAGCTTGGAGATGTGCACGAGGCCGTCCTGGTGTACGCCCACGTCGACGAAGGCGCCGAAGTCGACGACGTTGCGCACCGTGCCCTTGAGCTCCATGCCGGGCTCCAGGTCGTCGATGGAAAGCGCCGAGCGGCTAAAGACCACCTCGGGCGCGTCGTCACGCGGGTCGCGGCCGGGCTTCTTGAGCTCGTTAACGATGTCGATGAGCGTCAGGGTGCCACAGTCCAGGTCGCTTGCCAGCGCCGAGATGCTGCCCAGGCGGCGCTCGATATCGGGCACGCCGCCGCGGCTGAGCTCGCTGGCCGCCACGCCTGCACGCTCCAGGACGGACGTCGCCACCTCGTAGCTTTCGGGGTGGACGCTTGTGGCGTCGAGCGGATTCTTGCCGCCGCTGATGCGCAGGAAGCCCGCGGCGTTGAGATATGCCTTGGGTCCCAGCTTGGGGACCTTCTTGAGCTGGCGGCGATCGGTGAAGGCGCCGTTTTCCTCGCGGTAGGCCACGATGTTCTTGGCCACGCTCGGCGTGATGCCCGACACGTAGCCCAGTAGGCTCGCGCTTGCGGTGTTCACGTCGACGCCCACGCGGTTGACGACGTCCTCCACCACGTGGCCCAGCGTGCGCGAAAGCTCGGCCTGGTCAAGGTCGTGCTGGTACTGGCCCACGCCGATGGACTGGGGCGGAATCTTGACGAGCTCCGCCAGAGGGTCCTGCAGGCGGCGGCCCAAGCTCATGGCGCCGCGCACGGTGACGTCCAAGTCAGGATACTCCTGGCTCGCGAGCTCGGAGGCGGAATACACCGACGCGCCGGCCTCGTTCACGATGGTGTAGCGCAAGCTGGGAGCCTGCTCGGCAATGAACTCCGAGACGACTTCCTCGGTCTCGCGGCTGGCGGTGCCGTTGCCGATGACGATGGTGTTGACGCCGTCCTTCTTGACGAGGCGGGCGAGCTCGCGCTTGGTGCCGGCGACGTCGTGGCGCGGCTTGGTGGGGTAGACCACGCCGTGGTCGAGCAGCTTGCCGGTTTCGTCCATGACGGCGACCTTGCAGCCGGTGCGGTAGCCCGGATCGAGCGCGAGCACGCGGGCGCCGCGCACGGGGCGCGCCGAGAGCAGGCCCTCGAGATTCTTGGCAAAGACGTTGATGGCCTCGGTCTGCGCACGGACGGTGAGCTTGGCGCGGGCCTCGCGCTCCAGCGAGGGGGCCATGAGGCGCTTGTAGCCGTCAGCGATGGCGGCGTCGAAGATGGGTGCAAACACGCCTTGGCGACGGGGCCAACGGCTGCCGAGGCGTGCCGTGGCGGCGGCGCCGTCGACGTTCACGCGCACGCGGAGCTTGCCCTCGCGCTCGCCGCGGTCGATGGCCAGCACGCGGTGGTTGGGGATGCGGCGCAGCGGCTCGTCAAAGTTGTAGTAGGGCTCGTAGGGAGTCTTCTCGGCGGGGTCGGTGGCCTCGACGACGATATCGGCGGTGTTTTGCGTAAAAGCGCGCAGGTCGGCGACGTTCTCGGGGTCCTCGGCCACCGTCTCGGCCACGATGTCGGCCGCACCGGCGAGCGCCTTCTCGGGCGTGTCGAAGCCGGCGTCCTCGTTGACGTAGGCCGCGGCGGCGTCGAGCGCGCTGCCCTTGGCGGAGGCCTGCATGATGATCATGTTGGCGAGCGGCTCCAGGCCTGCCTCGCGGGCCTTCTGCGCGCGGGTCATGCGCTTTTTGCGGTAGGGCTTGTAGAGGTCCTCGACGCGCTGGAGCTGCGTGGCCTCGCGAATCTGCTGCTCGAGCTCGGGCGTGAGTTTGCTCTGGGCGTCGATGAGCAGGATGACATCGTCTTTACGCTGCTCAAGGTTGCGCAGGTAGGACAGACGCTCGTCGAGCGCGCGCAGGGCGACGTCGTCCATGCCGCCTGTGGCTTCCTTGCGGTAGCGCGAGATAAAGGGGATGGTGTTGCCCTCATCGATGAGCTTGACGGCCGCCTCGACGTTGGCAGCCTTAAGGTTGAGCTCGCGGGCGAGCTGGGCGATAAGATCCATGGAACTCCTTGCGTTTAAGGTGCGTTTGCAGCACAGGGCTACCAAGGATACCACCCGCCCCTCCACCCAAGTAGTCTTTTTGGGACGGGGCTCCTTTAGCTACTTTGGCGATGATTTTTCTGGGACGGGGATTAAAAAATCATTTTGGGTGACGCGAGGCTGGTCGAGCGGCGGGGAACGGAAATGATTTTTTAATCCCCGTCCCAGAAAAATCATCGGGTGGAAAGGGTAGCAAAACGCCCCGCGGCAGGAGGCTGCTCGCGGGGCGAAGAAGAGGGGCTTAATTTGTGGCGGGCCGAGGGGTCCGGCTTAGGCGTTTGCCGCGGCCCGTTCGGGCTTTACAGCTCGACGAGGTTGCCGGTCTCGGCGGCCTCCTTGATGGCGTTAAGCAGCGTGAGCGTCTTGACGTTGTCGGCGGGGGTCACGACGGGCTCGACCTCGCGGCGGACGACCTTCACAAAGTGCTTGAGCTGCATCTTGTGCGGCAGCGCCGGGTCCACAGCCGGGATCTCCATCTGCAGCGGCTTGTGCCAGTTAGAGGCGCCGTCGTAGGAGAACTGGTGCAGGCGGGGCAGCGACAGGGCGCCCTTGGTGCCGCCGATAAAGTAGGCGTCGGCGTCGAAGGGGCGGTACTGCGGATCCTCGCGAGCGGTGGCCTCCCAGTTCCAAGGGCTGGCGGTGGCGTCGGAGATGGTCATGCTCGCAAGCGCGCCATCGGCAAAACGGACGTTGACCACAGCGGAGTCCTCGGTCTCAAAACCGCGGGCGGCGCTGGATTGCATGCCCTGGACGGCAACGGGCTCGCCCAGCAGGTAGCGGAGCAGGTCGACGTCGTGCACCAGGTTGACCAGGATCGGGCCGGCACCCTTCTTGCGGCGCCACTCGACATCGAAGTACTCGTCATTCTTATAGATCATGTAGTGGAAGCTCGACACGGTGAGCTTGCCCAGCTCGCCGGACTCGATGATCTCCTTGGCCTTGTTGACGAAGGGGTTGTGGCGACGGTGCTGGCCCACGAGCACGGGCACGCCGGCGGTCTCGGCCTCGGCGGCGAAGGCCTGGGCGTCCTCGAGGTCGTTGGAGATCGGCTTTTCGACCAGCGGCACGATGTTGCGCTTGACGGCCTCGCGGGCGACGCCCAGGTGCAGGTCGTTGGGCGTGGCGATGATGACGGCCTCGGGCTTGACCTCGTCCATCATCTGGGCGGGATCGGTAAAGAACGGCACGCCGGCGGCCTCGGCCGTGGCGCGGGCGCCCTCAAAGGCGTCGGCGATGGCGACGAGCTCGGCCTCGGGCTCCTCGGTGACAAAGCGGATGTGGTTGCGGCCCATGGCGCCGGCGCCGATGACGGCAATGCGGACGGGGTTGAGCTCAGACATTTCGACTCCTTAATGGTGGTGGCGGTGGAATGCGGCAAGGGGGCGGCCCTTGCCGCATCAAGCAAAACTAAGCGGACTTCTTCTTGCTGTCGGAGACCATCATGTAGACGGTGAGCACGACGGCGATGGCGGCGATCACGATAGCGCCGTAGAAGGACTGCTGGTAGGCGGCGCTGCCGGCCTCGGCGTGATACAGCACGGCGGTGATGGGCTGGCTGATCCAGGTGGAAGCGGCGTAGCCTAGGAACATGATGCCGTAGTTGACGCCGATGTTGCTGGTGCCAAAGGCGCCACCGGTGAGCGGCGGGTAGATGACGAGCAGGGCGCCAAAGCTAAAGCCGAGCAGGGCGAGCGCCACGAAGAACATGCTCTGCGTAAAGCTCATCGACATGATGACGAGCGCGACGATGGTGACGATAAGGCTGATGAGCAGCGACTTGTAGGCACCGAGCTTGTCGATGATCTGGCCAAAGGACAGACGACCGACCAGGTTGGCGCAGGTGTTGACGGAGACGACCACACCGCCGAGGGCGACGGCAGCGGCGCTCGTGGGGTCGGCGAAGAGCTGGACGGCGGCGATGGAGGCAACCTTGCCGACGAGCAGGGTGCCGGCGGTGGCGGCGAAGGCGAAGGTGATGATGAGGACCCAGAAGCGCGGGGTCTTGACCATCTCGCCCGGGGTGAGGTCGCCGAAGGTGCCGGCGTGGGCGCCGCCCTTGGGGGCCTCGAAGCCCTCGGGCAGCCAGCCGGCCTCGGGGGCCTTCAGGAACAGGGCGGAGGCGGCGATCATCACAAAGAAGATGACGCCGAGTGCCTTCAACGCGCCGAAGATGCCAAGGCTCGGGATGAGCAGCGAGGCGAGCACCGGGGACAGCACGGCGGGGCCGGCGGTCGAAGCGGCCAGGGTGATGCCGGAGGCGAGGCCCTTCTTGTCGATGAACCACTTTTGGCCCGTGGTGAGCGCCGGGTTGTAGCCCAGGCCGTTGCCGACGGCGGCGACGAGCGAGAACCACAGGTAGAACTGCCACGGCTCGGTGACGGTGCCGGACATGAACCAGCCCACGCCGTAGCACACGGCGGCGGCGATTACGACGTTGCGGGGGCCGATTTTATCGGAGATGCGGCCGGCGAAGATGCCCGTCACGGCCATGATGGTCTGGAAGACGGGGAAGGCCCAGGTAAGGGCGCTGGACCACTCGGGGTAGACGGCGAGTAGGTTCTTGCTCACGACGGAATACAGCGCGATGGAGCTGATGAAGAACATGGTGACGCACGCGGCGGAAAGCACGACGGCGCGACCCTTGTTGGAGTTGGTGGAAGCCATTGGACTCTTTCTAATCGATGCGGGGGGGGGGGAGGAGGGATTTGTCCCGCGCCCCTCTCTACCGGGTTGGTTTACTGGTCGGTCGGCTTGGCGACGCCGGACTCATCGGACCAGAGCTCGACACCCTTGTTCTTAAGGTAGTTGTCGGCATACGCGCGACGGCCGCCGGGCTTGGCGGTGAGGTCGCCCATCATGTTGGAGAAACCGCCATCGACCTTGATGGCGTCGCCGGTGGTAAAGTCCGAGCGCTTGGACGCCAGGAACATGACGGCGTTGGCGATATCGCTGACCTCGCCGATGCGACGCGTGGCGATCAGGCGGCTGCGGCTCTTCTCGACCTCGGGGTCGGCGTAGAAGTTGGCCGACATGGGGGTCTTGACGAAGCAGGGCTCGACGCAGTTGGAGCGCACGCCATACGGGCCCCACTCGGCAGCGAGCATCTTGGACATCATGTTGACGCCAGCCTTGGTGGAGCTGTACACGCCCGAGAACGTCTCGGGGGAGTGGCTGGCGACGGTGGAGATGTGCACCAGGCGACCCTGACCGGCCTTGATCATCTCACGACCAAAGCGCTGCGAGGTGATGAAATAGCCGGTGAGGTTGACGTTGAGCACCTGCTCCCAGTCGCTCAGCGGCAGGTCCTCCATAGCGGCGAAGCGCAGGATGCCGGCGGTGTTGACGAGGACGTCGACGCGGCCGAAGTTGGCGATGGTGGCGTCGACGGCGGCCTGAACCTCAGCCTCGTCGGTGGCGTTCATCTTGTAACCCTCAGCGTGGATGCCAAACTCGGCGGCGAGGTCGGCGGCAGCGGCCTTGACCTTCTCCTCGTCCAAGTCGAGCATGACGACGTTGGCGCCATTGCGGGCGAACTCGCGGCAGATCTCGGCGCCCATACCGCCGAGCGCGCCGGTCACGGCGCAGACATCGCCCTCGAGCTTAAGCCAATTGCTCATAGGAACTTCCCTTCTTGTGCCTCCCAGTGAATCGCTCCCATTAACCGACCCACGTGGTTTTCGCTGGTTATCGTATGCTTTGCGTTTGCGCAGGTGAATTGCATATTTGTTAGAATGGCGTTAACCGTAAGTTCATACCGCTTGATGCGATTTGTATCCGATTGAGCGCGTGACCTGCGAAAACGACCCCCTGCGGCACCGTGTGGCCGTGCGTGCGAAAACGGAGAGATGACGTGTACGATCGACGACTTGAGGCTATTTCGGCCGCCGCGGAGCTGGGAAGTTTCTCGCGTGCCGCGGCAAAGCTGCGCGTGTCGACGCCGGCGCTCGTCAAGCAGGTGTCGGGGTTCGAGGCCGAGTTTGGCATCACGCTGTTCGAGCGCTCACATTCGGGCGTCAAGGTGACGCCGGCGGGCGCGCTGTTAGTGGACGACGCGCGCTCGATCATGCGCCAGTCCGAGGATGCCCTGCGCCGTGCCCGACGCGCGGCGGGCGATGGCGGTGCGGTGCGCTTAGGCGTATCGATGATGTGCCCGGGGCGTCAGACGCTTTCAATGTGGACGGGCGTGCACGAGCTGGAGCCGTCGCTGCGCTTTGAGATTGTGCCGGTGAGCGACCTCTACGACGAGCGCGAGACCGTCATGCGCAGCTTGGGCCGCGAGGTCGATGTGGTGCAGTCGAGTTTTTCGACCCCGCGCTGGGGCGATGCGTGCCAAAAGCTCCTTATCGTCAACGTGCGTTTTTATATCGATGTGCCGCGCACGAGCCCACTCGCGCGTAAGAGCTGCATCACAGTTGCCGACTTAGAGGGCATGCGCCTGCGCGTGCTACGCCACGGCAACGACGCCATGGACAGTCTGCGCATCGACCTTTTGGCCGACGGCGGCGTGGACGTGATCGACGTGGATAGCTTCGACTTTGCGCTCTTTAACGAGGCGGAGGAAAAGGGCGATGCGGTGCTCACCTGCGGAGCGTGGTCGGGCGTGCACCCGGCCTTTGTGGGCGTACCGTTCCTCTGCGGCCGCGAGGTGCCGGTCTTTTTGCACTACCCGCTCGAGCCCACCCTTCAAGTACAAAAATTCGTCAACGCCATGGCCCAACTCCTCAAGTAGCTTACACAAAACGAGGCCCTGGCCAAACGGCCAGGGCCTCACCAACCTTTATTCCGTTTTAAACGACGGGCTGATCACGCGTAGGAGGGTGCCCCGTGGACGGCGGGGTATTTCCTCCGCGCGCAGTTTCTTAAGCGTTGCGAGAATGTTTGAGCACGGAGGAATTACCCCGCCGTCCACGGGGCACCCTCCGTCAGTAACCGGTCCTACTCCAGCTCAAACGCACCCGTGTACAGCTGGTAGTAATATCCGCGCTTGGCGATCAGCTCGTCGTGGTTGCCGCGCTCAATGATGCGGCCGTGGTCCAGGCAGATGATCGCGTCGGAGTTGCGCACGGTGGACAGGCGGTGCGCGATGACAAACGTCGTGCGGCCCTCCATGAGCTTATCCATGCCCGCCTGCACGATAGCCTCGGTGCGGGTGTCGATGGAGCTCGTGGCCTCGTCCAGGATCATCGCCGGCGGATCGGCGACGGCGGCGCGTGCGATCGAAATTAGCTGACGCTGGCCCTGCGACAGCTGGGCGCCGTTGCCGGTGAGCATGGTGCCGTAGCCGTCGGGCAGGCGGGTGATAAAGTCGTCGGCGCCGGCGAGCTTTGCCGCCGCGATGCACTCCTCGTCGGTAGCGCTCAGGTTGCCGTAGCGGATGTTATCCATCACGGTGCCGGTGAACAGGTTGACGTCCTGCAGCACGACGCCCAGCGAACGGCGCAGATCGGCCTTGCGGATCTTGTTGACGTTGATACCGTCGTAGCGGATCTTGCCGTCGGCAATGTCGTAGAAGCGGTTGATGAGGTTGGTGATGGTCGTCTTGCCCGCACCGGTGGCGCCGACAAACGCGACCTTCTGACCCGGCTTGGCGTATACGGACACGCCGTGCAGCACCTCGTGGTCGGGCGTATAGCCAAAGTCCACGTTGTCCATGACCAGGTCGCCACGCAGCGGCACGTACTCGATCTCGCCGGTCGCGCGGTGCGGATGCTTCCACGCCCACATGCCGGTGTGGTGGTCGGCCTCCTCGAGCTCCCAGGTCTCGGGGTTCACCTGCGCGTTGACGAGCGTCACGTAGCCCTCGTCGGCCTCGGGCTCCTCGTCGAGTAGCTCAAAGATACGCTCGGCGCCGGCAAGGCCCATGACCACGGCGTTGATCTGCTGCGAGATCTGGCCGATCTGACCGCAGAACTGCTTGGTCATGTTGAGGAACGGCACCACGACGGCGATGGAGAGCGCCATGCCCGAGAGGCTCAGGTTGGGCACGCCCAGCGCCAGGAAGATGCCGCCGGTCAGCGCGACCAGCACGTAGAGCAAGTCGCCCAGGTTCCCGAGGATCGGCATGAGGATGTTGGCGTACATGTTGGCCTTCTGCGAGACCTCGAAGAGCTTCTCGTTGCGCTCGTCAAAATCGGCCTCGGCGGCGGACTCGTGACAGAACGCCTTGACGACTTTCTGGCCGTTCATGACTTCCTCGATATGGCCCTCGACCACGCCGAGCTCGGTCTGCTGCGCGATAAAGAAGCGCGCGGAGTTGGAGCCGAGCAGCTTGGTCATAAAGGTCATAAAGGCGACGCCGGCAATGATGACCAGGCACATCCACGCGCTGTAGTACAGCATGATGAAGAACACGGTGACGATGACGATGATCGTCATGAGCAGGTTGGGCAGCGACTGGCTGATCATCTGGCGCAGCGTGTCGATGTCGTTGGTGTAGTGGCTCATGATGTCGCCGCGCTGGTGCGTGTCGAAGTAGCGGATCGGCAGGTCCTGCATGCGGTTGAACATCTTCTCGCGCAGCTTCTCGAGCGAGCCCTGCGTGATGACGGCCATGGCGCGGTTCCAGAAGAGCGAGGAGGCGACGCCCACGGCATAGATGCAACCGAGGGTGGTCACAAGCTTCAAGATCTTGGGCTGCGCGGCCGTCCAGTCGCCCGACTGCCACGATTCGCTAATGACCTGCAGCGCGCTCTGGAGAAACGTCGCGCCGATGGAGTTGATGATGGCGCAGAGCACCACGCCGGCGACGACGAGGGGCAAAAGCACTGGGTAGAAGCCAAAGAGCATCTTGATCAGGCGCGTCATGGTGCCGCCCTTGCGGTTGCGTGCGCGCTCGGCGGTAGCGGCCTTACTCATGTGCCTCGCCTCCTTCCTGGGTCTGGGCTTGCGGTGCGGATGCCTCGGTGTCGGCTGCGGCGGTCTCGGCCGCCTCCTCGCCCTCGGCACTCATCTTGTTCTGCGAGGTGAAGGTTTCGCGGTAGATCTCGCTCGTCTTGAGCAGCTCGTCGTGGTTGCCGATGTCCTTGATGCGGCCGCCCTCCATGACGATGATGCGGTCTGCGTCCTGCACGGAGCTGATGCGCTGGGCGATGATGAGCTTGGTCGTGTTGGGCAGATAGCTCGCCAGCCCTTCGCGGATCTTGGCGTCGGTCTTGGTGTCGACGGCGCTCGTGGAGTCGTCCAGGATCAAGATCTTGGGGCGACGCAGCAGGGCACGCGCGATGCACAGGCGCTGCTTCTGACCGCCGGAGACGTTGGAGCCGCCCTGCTCAATCCAGGTGTCGTAGCCCTTGGGGAAGCCGTCGACAAACTCGTCGGCGCAGGCCAGATGTGCGGCCTCGCGGACTTCTTCGTCGGTGGCGTTTGGGTCGCCCCAGCGCAGGTTCTCGGCGATGGTGCCGCTAAACAGCACGTTTTTCTGCAGCACCATGGCCACCTGGTGGCGCAGCGCGTCCAGATCGTAGTTGCGCACGTCCACGCCGCCGACGCGCACGGTGCCCTCCGTGACATCGTACAGGCGGGCGATCAGGTTCACGAGCGTCGACTTGGCCGAGCCGGTGCCACCGATAATGCCGATGGTCTCGCCGCTCTTAATGTGCAGGTCGATATCGTCGAGCGCCTGGCGCTTCGCGTGCTCGGAATACTTAAAGCTCACGTGGTCAAAGTCGATGGAACCGTCGGCAACCTCGTGCACGGGCTCGGTCGGGTTGGCGATCGTGGGCTCGGCAGCCAGCACCTCGGTAATGCGGTGTGCCGATTCGTCGGCCATGGTCACCATGACAAAGATCATCGACAGCTGCATCAGGCTCATAAGGATCTGGAAACCATAGGTAAAGATGGAGGAGAGCTGGCCCACGTCGAACAGCGTGCCCTGGCTCGTGATGATGAGCTTGGAGCCTAGGTAGATGATGACGACAAACGCGCCGTTGACGCAGATGTTCATCATGGGATTGTTAAAGGCGAGCAGCTTCTCGGCGCGGGTGAAGTCCATCTGGACGTCGCGCGCGGCGGTCGCGAACTTCTCCTTCTCGTAGTCCTGGCGCACGTAACTCTTGACCACGCGCATGCCGGTGACGTTTTCCTCAACGGATTCGTTGAGCGCGTCGTACTTGTGGAAGACGCGGGCAAAGATCGGGCGCACCTTATGGATGATGAAGAACAGGCCAAAGCCCAGCAGCGGAATGATGACCAGGTAGACCATGGCGACGCTGCCGCCCATGGCGTATGCCATGGTAAAGGCAAAGACCAGCACCAGCGGCGAGCGCACGGCGATGCGAATGAGCATCATAAAGGCCTGCTGCACGTTGTTGATGTCGGTGGTGAGGCGGGTGACGAGCGAGGAGCTCGAGAACTCGTCGATGTTGGCGAAGCTGAACGTCTGGATCTTGTAGAACAGGTCGCGACGCAGGTTCTTGGCAAAGCCGCAGCTGGCATGGCTGCAGGTGATGCCCGCGGCGGCGCCAAAGGCGAGTGACGTCAGCGCGATGAGTATGAGAAGGCCGGCGGTGGGCAGCATCTCGGTAACGGCGGTGCCGTCCTTGATGGCGTCGATCATGTCGGCGGTGATAAACGGGATCATCATCTGGCAGATTACCTCGCCAAGCACCAGCAGCGGCGTGGCGATCGTGACCTTCATGTAATCGCGGATGCTGCCCATAAGGGTTTTAATCATCCAGTTCCTCCCAGGTTACGCGGATTTTATCGAGCATTTCGGCGAGGTCCTCGCGCTCGTCGTGGGTGAGCGCGCTAAAGGCCTGTTCCCTAAAGCGCAGGCGGGCAGCCTGCTCTACGTGGGCCTTTTCCCATCCCGCTTCGGTCAGGCGAATGGTGAGCTGCCGCCGGTCTTTGGGATTGCGGCTGCGCTCGATAAGGCCGGCGCATTCGATCTTGGAGAGAATCTCGGAAAGCGAACCGGGCTTAAGATCAAAGTGCAGGCCCAGTTCCTGCTGTGACATCTCGCCGTTTGGCTGCTTGGCGAGCAGGCAGACGATGGGCGCCTTTCCCGAGGCGCCGCCGCCGTGAAAGTGCAGAAAGTGGCCGCAGAAGCCCAGTCCGTTCAGGATGTGCTTGGCAAGCGCGTCTGATTGGGACTGTGCCGCGGGCGCATCTGCGGGTTCATGAGGGTCGCCGCCCGGCGTGTGGGGGCAGAGGCCGATGTGGTCATCGCACATGGTGTCGCTCCTTTCTTTAGTTAGGTAGTGCAATTGTTTTGTGCCTAACTAATTTAGGAGTGCAAGAAATAAATGTCAAGGTACCAAACTTATTAAGTTACGGCGTTTTACCAAACGCCGTAACCGCTCGACGCTGCAAACGCTCCTAAGCGGCAATCTGATCCTTTGGGGACGAAGGAAAAGGTATCGTTTTGGGCTGCGATGATGCCTTTCGAAGCGGCCTTGCCAAAAACTATGCCTAATTACTACGATGAATCCAGCATCGCTGGCCACAACAGCTGTTTCTGAAAAAACGCAAGCTATCTACCTGCGGTTTTGTTGGAGAGAAATTCGTTGTGGTTGGAGGCGGGCGGTTAAACGTAGTAAATAGGCATAGTTTTGAAATGGCGCTATATGAGTAGCATCAACTAGGCCGCTATGGAGCAAACAGCCCCCATTTCCGAAACCTTTCCGCAACAATTTGCCCTTCGTACCGCTCGCCTCCGCCCACAACGCCTCCTGCGCTACACTTAGTCGCACTGTGGCGCTGCCGCGCCGCGCCCGAAGCAAGGGAGACCCTCATGAAGAATACTCAGCTGCTGCTGATCAACGATATGTGCGGTTACGGCAAGGTCGCGCTTTCCGCCATGCTGCCGGTGCTGTCGCACATGGGCTATCGCATCCACAACCTGCCGACGGCCCTCGTTTCCGATACGCTCAACTACCCCAAGTTCTACATCCATGACACCACGGAGTATGTCCGCCAGAGCCTCGCCATCTGGGAGGAGCTCGGCTTTGAGTTCGACGCCATCTCGACCGGCTTTATCGTGACCGAGGAAGAGACGCGTATCATCTCGGACTTTTGCCACCGTCGCGCGCAAAAGGGCACCAAGGTGTTCGTCGACCCCATCATGGGCGACAACGGCAAGCTCTATGCCGGCGTGCCCGAGTCCACGATCGGTCTCATGAGGCATCTGCTCGAGTGCGCCGATTACGCGGTTCCCAATTACACCGAGGCCTGTCTGCTCACCGATACGCCTATTGCAGAGCAGATCACGCCCGATGAGGCCCGCGTCCTTGTGGACGCCGTGCGCGAGCTGGGTGCCAAGTCGGTGGTCATTACGAGCGCTGTGGTCGACGGCACGAACGCCGTTATCGGTTACGACCATGTAGTGGGGGAGTACTTTACGATTCCCTTTGAGCTCATTCCGGTCTATTTCCCGGGCACGGGCGACACGTTCTCGGCGGTGCTCGTCGGCCGCGTTATGGCAGGTTGGAGTCTGCAGCGCGCGACGTCCGATGCCATGCGTGTGGTGGCTGAGCTTATCGAGCGCAATGCCGACCAAGAGGACAAGTCGGCCGGCCTGCCCATCGAGGCCTGCCTGGACGTGATCGACCATGAGTAACGCCGGCGAGGGCGCCGCCGCCGGGTCCGCCGACAAGAACAAGCCGCTCGGCGCGCCGCGTGGCAAGCGTCCGCGTATCCGCGTGAGCTGCGTGGACCAGCTGGGGGCGTGCCGCTGTCATCATGGTCACAAGCCGGGCGACGTCTTTGATTTCGATCGCGACCGCGGCAAGATGTGCGCCATGGCCTGCCATGTGGGCTTTCCCTATATTGATATCCTGCGCTATGGCGGAACCGTGCCTGGCAACGAGCCTGGTACGGCAAAGTTCTGCTGCCCCGAGGTCGATACGCTGAACGTTTGGCTTGCCGAGATCGTCGACGAGTAATCGAGCGTGGATTTTCTCCCGTTTAGAGCGCACTTGAACGCTCAAAGTGGGAGAAAATCCACGCTCAATTTGTATGCGGGAGATAATCCACGCTCGTTTTATGCCAATGGCGCACCTCGCGCGCCCGCGAACCTACAGCTGCTCGAGCATAGCGGTGCAGCCGGCGAGTACATCGCGGTAGGTGGCGTCGAAGTTGCCGGTGTACCAGGGATCGGCCACGTCGCCGGGGCGCTCGGTCCAATCGAGCAAGCGCGTAATCTTGCCGTCGGGGTCGTCGCCAAAGATGCGACGCAGGCCACGCGCGTTCTCAGCATCCATATAGACAATGTGATCCCAGTCGCCATACTCCGCGCGACGTGCCTGTCGCGCGCGGTGGGCAACGACGGGAATCCCGACCTCGCGCAGCTTGGCGACGGTGCCACGGTGCGGTGGGTTGCCAAGCTCCTCGGTCGAGGTCGCCGCGGAATCGATGACAAACTCGCCCGCGCGCCCAGCGCGGCGCACCAGCTCGGTAAACACCGACTCGGCCATGGTCGAGCGGCAGATGTTCCCATGACAGATAAACAGTACGCGTTGCATATGCGGTTTCCTTTCGATCGCCATCATCGAACTCGAGTATCGCAGCTAAGCCTAAGCCTACGCCCTCGCCCGCTTGCGCTCCCAGCGAGCCAACTTAATCGTCACCAGCGTGAGCGCCCAGGCCACAAGCGAGAACGCGGCGCCCACGGCGCCCACGTACGCAATGCCAACGCTGCTCACCACGGCGCCACCCACCGCGGTGCCAAACGAGATACCGACATTAAACGCCATGGGCTCAACCGAGCTCGCGAGCACCATCGATTTGGGATGGCGGCTGCGCGCCACGTCCATAAAGTGCGTGATGCACGACACCGAGAACAGGTACATGAGCATCGCCAAGCTAAAGACAAAGACCAGCGCGAGCGGCATGGCAGCGCCCACGGCAAACAGCCCAAACAATGCCGCCGCCTGCAGCGCGAACGTAACCAGCAGCGCCTTCATGCCAAAGCGCGCATCGATCCATCCGCCCAGGATGTTCGAGATCAGGCAGAACACGCCGTAGGCCATGAGCGTGGTACTGGCTTCGACCGTGCCCATACCCAGCACCTGCTCAAGATAAGGCGTCACGTAGCCGTAGAATACGTAGACCGACCCCACGCCAAACAAAAAGATGAGCATGCCGGTGATGATGCTCGGCTCGCGTAGAAGCCCCGCCTGCTCGCGGAAGGTGGCAGGCTCGTCGGTTTGCCCAGTGCGCGGCATAAACGCCACGAGCGCTCCGCAGATCAAAACGGCAAAGGTCAGCGTGCCGTACATGGCCACGTGCCAGTCGAGCGTGTCGGCCACAAACTTGCCGATCGAAGTGACAAAGACCATTGCCACGGAAAAAGCACCATATACCACCGAGATGGCAAGCGAGGTTTGCTGCGGGGACAGCAGCTCTGGGATGTACGTCACGCCCACGGCGAGCAGTGCGCCCGAGACGGAGCCAAGGACAATGCGCGAGATAAACAGCACCTGGAAGTTGGGCGCCAACGCCATGACCAGGTTGCCGAGCACAAAGACGATGCTATAGCACACGAGCAGCTGGTAACGACGGAAGCGCCCCGTGCTGAGCGCAAGCACCGGCGTCGCGATGGCGTAGACCAGTGCAAAAACGCTGATGAGCTGGCCCGCAGTGGCAAGCGATATGCCGAGTTCCGTCGCCAAGTCACTTTCGATGCCGATGACCACGAACTCGGAGCAGCCGAGCGAGAATCCCAACAGCACGAGCAGCGCCAGGCAGAGCTTGGTGCGCGCGGGGGAGAGCGCGGCGGCGGTTGATTTACTTTTAGACGTGGTTGCGGCGGTCAAGGTTGTCACTCCAATGTCGCATGAATAAGCGGGATTCAATCCCTGCAACTCTAGCAGAATGTGACAAAGGAGTAGCGCCTTTGTCAGGTCGGGACCTTGCCTGTATAGTCGCAATACAGGCGAAGATGGTCTCAGGTACATCGCGGGCGACAGGAGATCCCATGGGTATGCACACGACAAAAGTTGCAGTGGGCGAGGACAAGTTTGCGCTCGAGGCCCAGCTGACGGTGACGTCGCGAGGCATGGCGGTGTACGCCTGCTCGCCGGAGTTCGCGCACCTGGGCGCCACGGCGCAGGCCATTCCGCGTCCCGAGCCCGGCCGTACGGCGACGGTGAGCATCCTGGCCGTTCCGTGCCATCGAGACGAGATCCCAGCACACGATATCGCGGCGGCGCTTGCCACGCGCTTTGGCGTGCCGGTAGTTGCAAGCACGGGTTTTCATGTTGAGCAGGCGAGTGGGGACGACCTGCAGCGCGTGCTCGACACCACCAAGGAGCTCATCGCTGCGCTCGAGGAGGCCGCAGCCCGCATTCTGCGCGCCGGCTGGGATGAGGGCGGCGCAGGCGCCGAGGTCGTGGCGGTCGATGCCGCGACCGGCGAGGCGCTTGGCCCCGTCGACCGCATCGAGGCCCATACCGGCGAGGGAATCCTGCATCAGGCATTTCTGACGCTTTTGGTCGAGGGCCGGGGCGAAGACGCGCGTCTGCTGCTCTGCCGCCGTAGTCCGCTCAAGCGCCTGTGGGGCGGGGTGCTGGCCGATAGCTGTGCCGGCCATCCGCTCCCCGGGGAGGACGTTGTCGCCGCGACGGCGCGCCGCATCAACGAAGAGCTTGGCATCACGCGCGAGCCCGATCAGCTCAAGCACCTCGGACACGTGGTGTACCGCGAGGACCACGGCGACGGCCGCTGCGAGTGCGAATGGTGCGAGGTGTTCGCAGCCCATGTTGAGCCGGGCGAGCTACGCATCAACCAAGAGGAGATCTCGGAGGTGCGCCGCGTGGCCCCGTCCGAGCTTAAAGGCTACCTGCAGGGTCGCCCCGAGCAGCTGGCCCCCTGGCTCCGCGAGGCTCTGGAGGTCCCCTCCATCCGCGCAGCCCTCGCTATGTGAAAAAGACAGTCCCTTTGCCACATCCAAACCGTCACAACATTCGATGAAAATCTCGAAAACGAAGAAAACCGTCGAATGTTGTGACGCTTTTTGTCCAGAGGATCGCTTCCCATCCAAAAATCCCGCTTGACTGTATTGCCGCAACACAGCGCAACGTAAGGGGTGTCCGATAACGGGTGCCCCTTTTTAAGCGGCCAGCGTGGCCGCGAGTCCGGAGCGCCCCAACAAGAAAGGTGGGGAGATGGAAGCGGAAAAGAAGGCGTTTAAGATCACCAAGCGCGAAATTGGCTTTGTGCTGGGTATCGTTGTCTTTTTGCTGGTGAAGTTTCTTCCTTTGGCGGAGCTGAGCTCGACGGTCGAGCTCACGGTCGGCGGTCAGACCTGTCTGGCACTGACGCTCGCCACGGTGGTGTTCTGGGCATGCGGTGTGGCACAGCCGGGCTTTGTGGGCCTGCTCTATTGCGCGCTGCTCGTTCTGTTCAAGGTGTGCGTGGACGACACAGGCGCCGCGAGCATCTCGGCGACGGTCGCCTCCACGTTTAGCTCGTGGACCAAAGCCACCATGTGGCTCGTCATCGGCGCCTACCTCATCGCCAGCGCGGTCAAGGAGTCGGGCCTGGGCGAGCGCATCGCCTATGCGTTTATGCTCAAGTTCGTGCGCGACGCCAAGTCGCTCATCATCTCGATCTTCGCGCTCACCTTTGTGCTGTCGCTGCTGATCCCTCATCCGTTCCCCCGTGCCTTCCTCATCCTCGCCGTCGTCTCGGTTATCGCCGAGTCCGCCGGCTACGGTGACGATGACCGCGGCAAGCTCGGCTTCCTCGTGTTTGCCGCTGCCGCCCCGGGCTCCATGTTCTTCCTGACGGGCGACTCCACGCTCAACCCGCTCGTTGCGCAGTACAGCGCCGAGGCCGGCGGCATGAGCCCGTCCTTCGTCGACTGGTTCCTGTACATGAGCGTGCCCATGCTGGTTGCGCTGCTGTGCACCCTGTTCCTGGGCCTCTTCCTCTTTAAGCCCAGCAAGGAGCTCGTCTACGATCGCGAGCAGATCGTGGCCAAGCAGGCCGCGCTCGGCAAGCTCTCCGTTAAGGAGATCCGCACCATCGTGTGGCTTGTCATCGCCATCGCGCTGTGGCTCACCGTCTCGGGCGATTACATCGGCTGGGTCACCCTGGCCATCGGCGTCGCGCTCGCCATGCCCATCATCGGCGAGGTCCTCACGCCCGCCAGCTGGAACGCCGTCGACATCAAGTCCCTCATGTTCCTGACGGCCGCCATGGCCGTGGGCTCCGTGGGCGGTGCCACCGGCATGAACGCCTGGATCGCCGATGTCGTGCTTCCCAGCTCCGTGCCCGAGAACATCTTCCTGTTCGCCCTGCTTGTCGCCGCGCTCTCCATGATCATCCACATGTTCATGGGCTCGGTCATGGCCGTGCTCGGTGTGTGCGTGCCGGCGTTCATCAGCTTCGCGGCCGGCTCCAGCGTGAGCCCGCTCGCCGTGGCGCTCATCGTCTTCACGTCCATCAACATCCACTACATCCTGCCGTTCCATAACCTGCCGATCCTTATCGGCGAGGGCAAGGACGCCGGCGGCTACACCTCCAAAGAGGCCATGCGCATGGGTATTCCCCTCACCGCGGTCGTCTTTATCGTCGTGCTGGTCGAGGCCGCCTGGTTCCATCTCTTTGGCCTGATGTAAGCGGTCGAGCGCTGGGCTGTAAGCAGCCGAGTGCTTGAACTGCGAGTGGCCGAGCGTCCCATCTATGAGCGCCGCGGCCCCACTACGTTACCCAGCCCGGCGGCATCCTCGCCGCCGGGCACTCTCCCGAAAGGAGCATGCTATGTCCACTACCGATGCTTCCCAGATCCACGACCTGCGCTCCGCGCTCGACTTTTTGCGCGAGATGCCGGGCCAGCTGCTCGAGACCGACACCCAGGTCGATCCCGATGCCGAGGTCTCGGGCGTCTATCGCCACGTCGGTGCCGGCGGCACCGTTATGCGCCCGACCAAAGAGGGCCCGGCGATGGTCTTCAACAACGTCAAGGGCTTTGACGATGCCAAGGTCTGCATCGGCATGCTTGCCAGCCGCAAGCGCGTTGCCGCCCTGCTCAACCTGGACGAGGAGCACCTGGGCCTCGAAATCGGCAAGCGCTTCGAGAACCTGATCGCGCCCGAGCAGATTGCCGAGGGTACGCACGTCGACTGCCAGGAGGTCGTGTACAAGGCGACCGACGAGGGCTTTGACCTGCGCAAGATCGTCCCCGCTCCCACCAACACGCCCGTCGACGGCGGCCCCTACATCACCATGGGCCTCGCCTATGGCACGAGCCCCGACGGCTCCCAGTCCGACGTGACCATCCACCGCTTCTCCTGCGTCGACAAGGATAAGCTTGCCATGTGGATTACCCCCGGCAGCCGTCACCTGGGCGCGTTCTTTGACGAGTACTGCCAGCGCGGCGAGGACATGCCCATCTCCATCTCCATCGGCCTGGATCCCGCCGTGTACATGTGCTGTGGCTTCGAGGCGCCCACCACGCCGCTCGGCTTTAACGAGCTGCAGATCGCCGGTGCCCTGCGCGGCCACGCCGTTGAGCTTGCCGACTGCGTCACCGTTCCGCAGAAGTGCATCGCCAATGCCGAGTACGTGCTCGAGGGCTACCTCATGCACGACGAGACCATCAACGAGGACGTCAACGGCCACGGCTACGCCATGCCCGAGTTCCCCGGCTACACCGGCGGCGCCAAGGTCTGCCCGGTGATCAAGATCACCGCCGTCACCACGCGTGTCAACCCCATTATGGAGAGCTGCATCGGCCCTTCGCACGAGCACGTGTCCATGGCCGGTATTCCCACCGAGGCTTCCATCTACAAGATGGTCGAGACCGCTATCCCGGGCCGCCTGCTCAACGTCCATGCTGCTCCCTGCGGCGGCGGCAAGTTCGTTGCCATTATGCAGTTCAAGAAGTCGAGCAAAAATGACGAGGGCCGTCAGCGCAACGCCGCCATGCTCGCCTTCTCGGCATTTTCCGAGCTCAAGCATGTGATTCTGGTCGACGAGGATGTCGACATCTTCGATATGAGCGACGTGATGTGGGCCATGACCACGCGCTTCCAGGCCGACGTCGACCTCATCACCATCCCCGGCTGCCACTGCCACGTGCTCGACCCGTCCAACGACCCCACGTTCGATCCTTCGATCCGCGAGCACGGCATCGCCTGCAAGGCCATCTTCGACTGCACGGTCCCGTTCGACCTCAAGAAGAACTTCATCCGCTCGCAGTTCATGGAGATCGACACAGACAAGTGGGCCAAGGAGATTGCTTTCTAGTAAGTAGCCCTACCAAGTAGTTAAGGAGTTGTCATGCCTGAGTCTTCTGGCCGTCCCCGTCGCATTGTCGTTGGCGTGTCTGGCGCCAGCGGTGCCGCGCTGGGCCTTGAGTGCCTCAAATGTCTGCGTCAGGCCGGTGCCGAGTCGGCGCTTGTCGTCACGCGCGGGGGAGAGATCACCATCGAGCAGGAGCTCGGCATGACGCTCGACGAGTATGCCACGCATGCCGATGTGGTCTACGACAACAAGAATATCGGCGCCGCCATCGCAAGCGGCACCTATCCGGTCGATGGCATGATCGTGGCACCCTGCTCCATGAAGACGCTCGCCGGCATCGCGAGCGGCTACAGCGACAATCTGTTGCTGCGTGCGGCCGACGTGCAGATGAAAGAGCAGCGCCGCCTGGTGCTCATGGTGCGCGAGACGCCCTTCAGCGCCATTCACGTCGACAACATGGCGCGCCTGGCGCGCGTACCGGGCGTCATGCTCATGCCGCCCATGCTCACGTTTTACAACGGCCCCGTCACGCTCGACGACGCGGTGCATCACATCGCCGCCAAGGCACTCGAGGCCGTCGGCGTGTCATGCGCAAACTATAAGCGCTGGTCATAGGCGTCTTTAGGGTAGGATACGAGTAGTGTTTGAGCCCGCTGCCCCTGTGGGCGGCGGGCTTTGGTGTGTCGGGAGGATCTATGCAGACGGGCATGTATGCGATTAGCGAGATGGCGAGCTTGTTTAACGTTTCGCGCCAAACGCTCATCTATTACGACAAGATCGGTCTGTTTAAGCCCGCCGTGGTTAACGAAAAGGGCTACCGTTTCTATTCGCCCACGCAGATCCCGCTCATGCGTCTGATCTGCATGCTGCGCGACCTGGGGCTCGAACTCGACGAGATCGACCGTCTGACCTCGACGTTCGACATTGGCGAGATGACCGATCACCTGCGCTCACGGGTGCAGGCGCTCGATGAGCAGATCGCCGAGCTCAAAGCCGAGCGCGCGAGCGTGCAGGAGCGCCTGAGCTTTTACGACGAGGCGGTTTACTGGCGCGAGCGCGAGGGCAGGCCGGAGCTCAAGCAGTTTGAGCGCCGCTACGTGGTCTTTGAGGAGTTCCCGGGCGATATCGAGCGTGGCCGCTCGATGCTTCACCCCACGCTCATGCGGGCGATTCTGCGCATGCGTACGTTGACGGGCACGCGCCCCATGCGCGGCTGGGGCGCCATGCTACGTCGCGAGGCGCTGCATTCCGACGACCCCATCGCCGGCGCCGGCTCCTTTGCCGTGCTGCCGCGCGGTGCCGAGGGGCTACTGCCGAGCGATCCCGCCGAGCTGGCAGAGATCGGCATCGAAGTGCTGCCCGAGGGCACGTATCTGTGCATGAGCCGCTGGGGTATGCCGTACGAGCCCGAGGGCATCCGCGCCATCGTTGCCTGCATGGACGAGCACGCGCTCCAGCCCATCGGCAACGCCTTCGACTTTTGCTACCTCGATACCACGAGCTACGACGAGTCCCACCAAGAAGACTTCTGCTGCATCCAAGTCCCCGTTGTCCTCAAATAACTCGCGGTGAAATAGTTCCTAAATAGCCTGAGTAATCGCACAAACGGGAACTATTCCACCGCAACTTCGATGTGACAAAGAGATAGTCCCTTTGTCACATTGACGAGCGGCACCGCGAGTTTGTTTTAAAGCGGAGGAGGCGGCTCATTTCTTATAAACTCGCATTATTTGCAAGTTTGTAAGGTAACATCTTATAAACTTGTAAAATCTGCAAGTTTATAAGATGTTACGTCTGGCCGGGCGCTAGGGAGGCTCTATGGACATCGTTCGCCGAAGCCGTTACCTTGATCGACTCATTGCTTTTCAGGATACCGACCTCATCAAAATCGTGACGGGTATACGCCGTTGCGGCAAATCCACGTTATTGGACATGATGAGGGAGCACCTGGCGCAACAGGGGGTGCCGGCCGAGCGTTTGCTGACCTTTAAGATGGAATCTCTAGAGTATGCGGGGATTACAGATTACCTGACGTTTTATCGCATGGTTCGGGAGCGCGTTGACAGTGTCGATCGCCCCTACCTGTTCTTTGACGAGCTCCAGAATGTCGAGGGCTGGGAAAAGGCGGTTAACTCGCTCCGAATCGATTTGCCGTGCGATATCTATGTCACGGGCTCCAATGCCTTTTTGCTATCGAGCGAGCTTGCAACACTTATCTCGGGCCGGTATATCGAGGTCAAGATGCAGCCGCTCACGTTTGGCGAGTATCTTGATTTTCGCTCGATTGATGCGGTCGTCGCCGAAGGGCTTGGCGAGAGGGTTGAGCTCGTTTCCAAGACGGGCGATCGCCTTAATTCAAACACCGTGCTCGAGCAGTACATAACCTATGGCGGCATGCCGTTTCTGGCTCATGACGAGCCGAGACGCGAACCGTGTCGTGACTACATCCGTAGCCTCTATCAGACGATTGTCGCGCGCGATATCCTATTGCGTGCGACGCGTAGAGGTCGCGGAGCTATCACCAAGCGCGACGTTCTCGAGCGGCTCTGTGCGTATCTGGCAGACAACATCTCCAATCAAACCTCGGTCAACAAAATCGTAGGGACGCTCAACGAATCGGTGGGCGGTAAGACCAACGCATCGACGGTGTCGGCGTATATTGACGCTCTGGAAGAGACGTACCTGTTTACCAAGGTAAAAAGGTATGACGTCAAGGGGCGGGAGCTTCTCAAGACAGGCGGTAAATATTACATAGCCGATACGGGAATCCGCAGCTATCTTGACGGATATAGAGGTAGCGATAGCGGAAGGATGCTCGAGAACGTTATCTACAACCAGCTTGTCTTTGAAGGATACGAAGTGTTCTGCGGCCATCTGCGCGCGGGGGAAATCGACTTTGTCGCAATCGGCGAGGAATCGGACCGTAAATATATCCAGGTTACCGAACGGATCGATGCCGAGGCGACCAGAGAGCGCGAGCTGCGACCGCTCAAGCTAAACACGCTGGGAAAAATCCCTGATTCGTACGAGAAGATCCTGATCGTCAGGGATGGTGAGCATCCAACAGACATCGACGGCATCAGAATCGTAGGGGCGGTCGACTTCTTGCTGAGAAACAAGATCGCCCACGGCTAAACGCAAAATGTGACAAAGGGATAGTCCCTTTGTCACATTCCATGCGAGCCGCCGTGCCATCTGGGGGTATAAGGCTAGCAAGTGTTTATTTGCGAGGCTTAAGGGGCGCCCCGTATGGATATCGATAACTTTGAATGGTGGTATAGCGAGGGCGAGGCTCCGGACGAGGAGTGGGACGAGCCCGCGCCGCGTGACGTGTCGAGCGACGAGGACGAGACCGGCAACGACGCCGCTGTCGAGCCTGAAGCCGCCGACGATGCCGCCGAGCCCCTGACCTTTGAGCAGGCTTGGGCCCAAGCCGAGGCCGATGAGGCTAAGGCCGATGCCACGGCCACGCTCGGCGAGCCGGCTGATATGTCGATCTCGCCGGCAAAGACCCCACAGCCGCGCCATACCATCGACCCCGGCAGCACGGCATCCTTCAGCATACTCGACGTGCCCGCGCAGGGTGCCCAGGCGCCCGCGCCCGCGCATCGCCCCGATCTGGCTCGCGAGGAAGACGCGGGCCGCCGCTCTCCGCTCGGCCCCATCCTCATCGCCTTCATGGCCGGTGTCATCGCTTGCTCGGCGATCGGAAATGTCTGGAGTCATGTGGAACAACAGCGCAAAGATGCCGCCAAGGTCGAGATGTCTGTCGAGCAATCGCTCAGCCGTACGCGCTCGGTGCATGTGTCGGTCGAGGTCAAGGACGGTGCGACATGGGACACCGCCCGCGGCGACAGCCAGATGCTCATCCATATCGTGGGCCGCACACTCAGGGGGCAGGCGATTGACGAGTATCAATATGTCAACTCCGCTGGTGACGGCATCGAACTCAAGCCCGGCGACTACGAGCTTACGGTCGACGAGCCGCCTGTCGCCACCGATGGCACGCGCTTCCGTGCCTCAAAGCGCATGGTTCCCGTGAGCTTTAACTCGCAGGCGCCCGATACGGTCGACAGCACGCCGCAGGGCGGGTTCGACCTTTACGCAATCGCTCAATAACTGCGCCTGCCGCTTCTCCTTGCCGCCAAGAGTGGGACAATAGCCCTCGACACCGTTGTTTACTATTGGAGGAAGTAGCATGTCCACCGTCACCACCATCAAGCGCGGCGGCCTTACCGCGGCCATCGATTCCATGGGCGCCCAGCTCACGAGCCTTGCCCTCAACGGCAACGAGTACCTGTGGCAGGGCGACCCGGCCTTTTGGGGCAAGCACGCGCCCATTCTGTTCCCCATCGTGGGCTCACTGCGCAACAACACGGCGACGTCTGCGGCCGGCACCTGCGAGATGCCGCGCCACGGCCTCGCGCGCATCGTCGAGCACAAGCTGGTCGAGGTCTCCGAGGACGGCTCGTCTGCCACCTACGAGATCACCGACACGCCCGAGTCGCTCAAGGCTTTCCCCTTCCACTTTAAGCTCAACATGACCTATGCCCTAACCGGCGACGCCACGCTCACGCAGACCTTTGCCGTTACCAACACCGGCGACGTGGACCTGCCGTTCTCGGTGGGCGGCCACCCTGCATTTAACGTGCCCGCCCCCGGTGCCGAGGACGAGACGTTCGAGGATTACGAGCTGGCATTTACCGAAGCTTGGACCAACGAGGCACCCATCATCACGCCCGACGGCCTCATGACGTTCGAGGGCAGCTACAAGGCTCCCGATAACTCTGACGTGCTGCCCATTACGCATCGTAGCTTCGATAACGATGCCATCATGTTCACCGATACCCCGTGCTCCACGCTCACGCTGCGCGGTCGCAAGTCGGGCCACGGCGTCAAGATCGACTTTGAGGGCTTTAAGTACATCGGCGTGTGGTCTGCCGCCAACGACGCCCCGTTTGTGGCGCTCGAGCCTTGGACCGGCCACACTACCATGGACACCGAGGACGACGTCTTCGAGCACAAGGTCAATACCATTACGCTGGCGCCGGGCGCTACCGACACCCGTTCCTTTAGCGTCACCCTGCTGTAGAGGTTCCGCCGTTCTGGGCGGTCATAACTTGAGCGTGGATAATCTCCCGTTTTGAGCCCGTGCGCGAGCCAAAAATGGGAGATTTTCCACTCTCGTGAGACATGCGTCCGAAAATCCACTCTCATTTCGGCGCATGTAGTCGTTGGGGACGTTCCATCCCCGGCAGGGAGACTTTTTGCTCCGTTAAATCTTCTGCGTGCGCTGCATCGCTGCCGCAACCGTACTATCCTGTCTTGTTGTCAGCAAAACGAAATAGGGAAGGCACCAGATGCAACCTCGACAACAGCGCGGCATGCAGGCCCAGCCGGTATGCAGCCGTCGCATCTTTTTGGGTAGCGCTCTTGCTGCGAGTGCTACCGTCGTCGCCGGCGCACTTGCCGGTTGCCAGCGCCCCTCCACGCTGGAAGTAGTTCAGCCCACGACGGGCGGCGGTCGCGACGACCTGTCCGATTCCGTTATCGGCAAGGACAAGATCCGCATCGGTATGGAGGCAGCCTACGCCCCGTACAACTGGCAAGTTTCCGAAGCCAGCGAGTACACCATCCCCATCGACAACGTGCAGGGCGCCTATGCCGATGGCTACGACGTGCAGATCGCCAAGATCGTCTGCAAGGCCCTCGGCGGCGAGCCCGTCGCCGTCAAGCAGAGCTTCTCGGGCCTTATCGATTCGCTCAACAACGGTCAGATCGACCTCATCATTGCCGGCATGAGCGCCACGCCCGAGCGCGAGGAGTCCGTCGGCTTTTCCGACCCGTACTTCATTGGCTACTTTGGCCTGTTCGTAAAAGAGGGCTCGCCCTACCAAAACGCCACCAAGCTCGGCGACTTCAGCGGTGCCACGGTGCTCGGCCAAAAGGACACCATGCTCGATACCGTCATCGACGAAATCCCGGGCGTTGTGCACAAAAACCCGGTCGATTCGGTTCCCACGGTGTTTTCGAACCTGCTGCAGGGCACGTGCGACGCCGTGACCTACAACACCGAGAATGAGAAGGGCTATATGGCCCAAAACCCGGGTATCGTGCCGATTCAATTTGCCGAGGGCGAGGGCTTTAAGCAGGAGGTCACGGCAAACGTCGGCTGCCGCAAGGGCTCGGACAAGCTGCTTAAGCTCATCGACAAGACACTCAAGGGCATTAGCCAAGAGGAGCGCGACCAAATGTGGGACGCGTGCCTCGACCGTCAGCCGGCATAGGGAGGCAGCATGAAAACTATCAATCGCCTGGTCTCCTTTATCAAGGCCGACCACCGTTATGTATACCTGGGCACGAGCGTTGTCGCGGCGCTCGGCCTGGCGTTTAGCCAGCGCAACCCCACGCCGCTGAGCTTCTTGGCCCCCACCGGTATCTTCCAGGACTGCCTCTGGGCAATTCTTTGGGCCTGGATTATCGTGTCGGCGGCGGCGCTCGTCACCAAGCTCATGCACTGGAGCGACTATCGCGAAACGTCGCCGTTCGCATCCGAGCGTTGCCGCCACGCTGCGCGCCTGGGCAGCTACGTCGTGGTCGCTATCGCGGCGATCTTTTTCGTGGACCGCTGCGTCATGTCGTTTATCGACCTGGTGCAGGTGAGCATCGTCTCGGATTCCAACCCCAGCGACTTTTTGTCGAGCCTGGTCTACATGACCTACAAGAGCGGGGACTTCTTTATCCGCGGTATCGAGATCACCATCGCGCTTGCGACCTTCGGTACCGTCATCGCATTCTTCCTGGCGCTGCTCTTCGTGTTCCTGCGTATTCAGACGTTCGACCGCGTGGATAACGACCTGGTGCGCTTCTTTAAGAGCATCGGCCGCGGCTTTGCGACCGTCTACTCCACCATCGTGCGCGGCACGCCCATGATGGTCCAGGGCCTGCTCATCTATTACGCGGGCTTCACCGTTTTGCGCGGCATGGGTTTCGAGACTGCCCAGGCCAACCAGATTTGGAGTACCTTCACCGCCGGCCTCGTCACCATCTCGCTCAACTCCACCGCCTACATGATGGAGGTCCTGCGCGGCGGCATCGAGTCCATCGATCCCGGCCAGGCCGAGGCAGCGCGCTCACTGGGTCTGTCGCAGTGGCAGGCCATGCGCAAGGTCGTGTTCCCCCAAGGCATTAAAAACGCGATTCCGGCGCTCACCAACGAGCTCATCATCAACATCAAGGATTCGTCGGTGCTTTCGGTCATCGGCGTGTTCGACCTCATGTATGCCACCACCACCGTCGCCGGCGTGTACTATCGCCAAATGGAGGTCTACTGCGTGGCGCTCGTGGTCTACCTGATCCTGACGCTCGTGGCGAGCCGCCTGCTCGAGGCCTTTGGCAAAAAGCTCGGCGCCGAGGCTCCTGCCACGCTGCCCAGCTCTAACTAGGCTTAAGACGAGGAGAATCATCATGGCAGATACCGCCACTACCGGCACCGCGGCCGCCGCACAGACCAATGAGCCGCTCATCCGCGTCGAGGGCCTGCGCAAGAGCTTCGGCTCGCTTGAGGTGCTCAAGGGCATCGACCTGTCCGTTAACCCCGGCGAGGTCGTCACCATCATCGGCGCCTCGGGCTCGGGCAAGTCGACCTTCCTGCGCTGCCTCAACCTGCTCGAGACCCCGGACGCGGGCCACATCTGGTTCCATGGCCAGGACCTCACGGCCGAGCGCTGCAACATCAATAAACTCCGCGAGGACATCGGCATGGTGTTCCAGGGCTTCAACCTGTTCAACAACATGGACGTGCTCGACAACTGCACGCTCGCGCCCGTCACGCTCAAAAAGATGAGCAAGGCCGAGGCCGAAAAGGTCGCGATGGAGCATTTGACGAGCGTGGGGCTCGAAAAGTTCGCGCATGCCGCCGTGGGTCGCCTGTCCGGCGGCCAAAAGCAGCGCGTGGCCATCGCCCGCGCCCTGTGCATGAATCCGCAGATCATGCTGTTCGACGAGCCCACCTCCGCACTCGATCCCGAGATTGTGGGCGAGGTACTCGAGGTCATGCGCAAGCTCGCCGCCGACGGCATGACCATGGTTGTCGTCACGCACGAGATGGCTTTTGCCCGCACGGTGTCCGACCGCGTGGTCTTTATGGACAAGGGCGTGGTGCTCGAGGACGCCGCGCCGGCCGAACTCTTCGGCAACCCCAAACATCAGCGCACCCGCGAGTTCCTCTCTCGCTATCTCGAGGACAAATAGCCGACCGCAAACGCGTGAACGACAGGGCCGCTCCGGTGGGGCGGCCTTTGTCGTCGCGATCGAAAGGATACTATGGCCGAGGTTTGGCGCTTCTTTGCGCATGAAGACGATTTTGCCGATTTGGATGAGGCTGGCGCATGCGAGCGCCTGGGCCGCGTCCTGTCGTATCCGACGATTTCGAGCATGGATGCCGAGGCGGTGGACTGGCAGCCGTTCGACGACCTGCGCGCCTATATGCAGCGGGCCTGGCCGCGCGTGTTCGCGGCGGGTGAAGTTGAGCTCATCGACCATTCGCTGCTCGTGACGCTTGCCGGTTCCAACCCTGCGCTCAACCCCGTCATGCTCATGGGCCACATGGACGTGGTCCCTGTGGTACCGGGCACCGAGGAGGATTGGACGCACGCCCCCTTTAGCGGACACGTGGACGACACCTACATTTGGGGTCGTGGCGCAATCGACATGAAAGACCAGGTCGCAGGCATTCTCGAGGCCGTTGAGTGTGCGCTGGCGCACGGTTGGCAGCACGAGCGCACACTGCTGCTCGCCTTTGGCCAGGACGAGGAAACCACGCAGTACGGCGCGGGCGCTATCGGTCGCGCCCTTGAGGAGCGCGGTATTGAGCTTGAGTACCTGATCGACGAGGGTGACTATCGCATCGTTCCGGCTGCCGAGTACAGCGCGGGCGAGGGCTGGCTTATGCATGCCGACCTGGCTGAGAAGGGCTACGCCGATATTGTGCTCAAGACGAAAAGCGAGGGCGGGCATTCTTCCAACCCCTACGGCGGCACGTCGCTCGAGGTGCTCAGCCGTGCCATCGCCGCAATCTGCGATATCGAGTGGCCGACGCGCGTGACCGACCTGCTCGCTGCGCAGCTCGTTGAGCTGGGGCTCTACACGGCAGATGAAATTGCTGCCAACAAGGACGCCATCGTGCGCGATTGCCTTGCCAGCAAGAAGCTCTATCCGCTCGTAACGACCACCTGCGCGCCCACGCAGATCGAGGGCGGCAGCACCGGTGCCAACGTGATGCCACAGGACATGTGGGCCAACATCAACTTCCGCATGCTCGAGGGCACGAGCGTGGCCGACGTTGTGGCGCGCTGTCGTGAGGCTGTTGCCGCGGCGGGTCTTGCCGGGCGCGTGGAGGTCGAACTTGGCCCTGGCAGCTCCGAACCCTCGCCGTCCCCACGCATCGGCGGTCCCGGCCTCGAGACCGTCCGTGCCATCGCCGCCCGCTATTTCCGTGATCCAAAGGGGGCGGAGGAAAACGGATCATCCGAGCCGTTGGCAATCGTGCCCTCGACCGTGATCGGCGCCACCGACGCTGCCAACTACCAGCGTATTTGCCCTGAGTGCATTCGCTTCTCGGCCTTTGTGGTGGATGATGACGAGTGCGACCGCGGTGTCCACGGCACCAACGAGCGCATCACCCGCCGCGCCTACCTCCAGGGCATCCGCTTCCTCATCGCCCTGCTCCAAACGCTCTAACCAAAAAGCAAGCCTTTGGTGCAATGGGGTCAGGTTTGTTTGCACCAATCATTCCGTGCGGGTTATATGCAGGTTTGCCTGCGCACGCTATCATGTATGGGTTAGACCGCAACTATGTACCCCATACGCGAAGGGATGCGCATGTATCTGAAGATCGACATGTTCTAGCCGGGCTTACCCCCGCAGTGGCGCCGCGCGCCCCATCAATTCTGCCGATTTTCACCTTCACGCATATAAAGGAGTCCCGCCATGCGCGACAAGCTCGAAAAGATCATTAAGGCCTACGAGGAGCTCGAAAAGAAGCTCTCCGACCCGGCCGTCGCCTCCGACATCAAGGAGTTCACGCGCCTCAACAAGGAGTATGCGCACCAGTCCGACCTCATCGCCGCCTCGCGCGAGTACATCGGCGCGCTCGATGACATCGAGGCCGCCAAGGAGATGCTCCGCGACACCACCGATGCCGACGAGAAGGAGATGCTCCAGATGGACATCTCCGAGAACGAGGAAAAGCTTCCCCAACTCGAGGAAGACATCAAGTACATGCTCATCCCGAGCGACCCCAACGACGACAAGAACACCATCGTCGAGATCCGCTCCGCCGCCGGTGGTGACGAGGCCGCCATCTTTGCCGGTGACCTGTACAAGATGTATCAGCGCTTCTGTGAGTCGCGCGGCTGGAAGACCACCGTGCTCGACTCCAGCCCCAGCGAGGCCGGCGGCTTTAAGTCCATTGAGTTCAAGGTCGAGGGCGACCGCGTCTACTCCGTCATGAAGTTCGAGTCCGGCGTCCATCGCGTCCAGCGCGTCCCCAAGACCGAGTCCCAGGGTCGCATCCAGACCTCCACGGCAACCGTCGCCGTGCTTCCCGAGGCCGAGGAGATCGACGTTCAGATCAACCAGTCCGACCTGCGCATCGACACCTACTGCGCCTCCGGCCCTGGCGGTCAGTGCGTTAACACCACCTACTCCGCCGTGCGTATCACCCACCTGCCCACCAACACCGTGGTGCAGTCGCAGGAGCAGCGCTCCCAGATTCAGAACCGCGAGGTCTGCATGCAGATGCTGCGCGCCCGTCTGTACGAGATGGAGCTCGAGAAGCAGCAGGCTGAGCTTGGCGCCGAGCGTCAGAGCCAGATTGGCCATGGTAACCGTTCTGAGAAGATCCGCACCTACAACCAGCCCCAGGACCGCGTGACCGATCACCGCATCGGCTTCAACTCCACCTACAACGGCGTCCTTCTGGGCGACCAGCTCGGCACCGTCATCGAGGCGCTCGCCGCCGCCGAGCGAGCCGAGAAGCTGGCCCAGGCGGTGTAGGGGAGTTACGCGGTTTTACAAACCGCGTAACGACTCGACGCTGCGCGCCGCCCAGAGCGACAATTTGTCATTCAAAAGGCAAGGCATGACCAGAAGGTCTATGCCTTGCCTTTTTCATGCCAACTTGTTCGCTCTGGACGTCGCTCGCTGACATTGCCAAAACATTGGCGTTTCCTTGGTTGTCAAATGATCCGTAGGGAGTCATTGGTGACATTGCCTTGATATTTTATTCAGTCGGCTGTGATGTCATTTGAGCTGCTTACCTGCTTAAGGTAATTGACGGCATATATCTGCTATCGAAAATATTGCTCGAAAAATTGTCCAAGAAGTCGCGGGGCGATTTTTGATGGGTCGCGCGTCAAGTGATTTGGCAAGTTCTTGGTTAGATATTGGTCAGTTTTGGGGCAACCTTGCCAAAAACTTGACGGATGCAGATTTAGACGTCAGCGAATGAACACTTTGAGCGAGCTCGGTGCAAAATTCTGGGCTGATTCTCGATAATCGCCTTCAATCGCCCCTTGCCAAGCGCTGGCCTCGCTTACAATCTGCTCCGACATTCGCGCGCCGTCCGGCGCTTAAGAGGGGAGGGCCCCATGGCAAACGAGATTTGGACCATCAAGCGTTGTCTCGAGTGGACCAAGGAGTACCTGGCCGAGCGCGGCGAGGAGCACCCCCGTCTTTCTGCCGAGTGGCTGCTGTGCGCCGCCACGGGCCTGGCGCGCATTGACCTATATATGCGTATGGACGAGACGCTTAACGCGGCCCAGCTCGAGACCATGCATGCGGCCGTTGTCCGCCGCGCTAAGGGCGAGCCGCTGCAATACATCACGGGCAGCACGCAGTTTCGCATGATCGACGTCGCGTGCGCCCCCGGCGTGCTCATCCCGCGCCCCGAGACCGAGATGCTCGTCGAAGAAGTCCTGAACTATCTGGATACCGAGGTGCTGAGCCCCGAGGCCGCTGCCCGTCAGCGTGTTGAGCTGCCTTGGAACGATGAGGTCGAGCAGGCCCGCAAAGCTGAGGCGGCGCTGGCCGACGAACGCGCGACCGCCGAGCGCCGTGCTGCCAACCTGACGGCCGCCGATGAGGCTGCGCTGGGTAGCGACGTGCTCGGTAGCCGCGCCTATGCCGAGGAGCTTGCCGATCGCGAGGCCGAGGAAGCCGCCGCGCAAGCAGCAGAAGCCGAAGCCGCAAAAGCCGCCGAGCCTGAGCTCGACGAATACGACATCGCCATCGAGGGCGCCGACCAGGAGACGGTTTCAGCTCAGGATGCCGCTGCGCCTGCCCCAGCCGAGCCCCGCACTGCCCGCGTTCTCGAGGTCGGCTGCGGCACGGGCTGCATTTCGCTCTCCCTTGCCTGGGAGCGTCGCGGCCACGTCACCTGCACTGCTACCGATATCGAGCCGCGCGCCATCGACCTTGCTACCAAAAACCGCGATGCGCTTGGCCTCACGTCCGACGAGGTCGCCTTCAGCCTCACAAACCTGGTGAGCTCCATTCCCCGCGAAGAGTGGGGCACCTTTGACGTACTCGTCTCCAACCCGCCCTACATCCCCACCGATGTCATGCGCTCGCTGCCGCATGAGGTCAAGGACTTTGAGCCCGATCTGGCGCTCGAGGGCGGTGCCGACGGTCTCGATATCTTCCGCCGCCTGCTCAACGCGGCGCCCTACATGCTGCGTGCCGGCGGCCTGTTTGCCTGCGAGCTCTACGAGGGCGCGCTCGACGCCGCGGCCGAGCTCTGTCGTCAAGCAGGCCTTTCGGACGTGCGTATCGTCCACGACCTCACCGATCGCCCCCGCATTGTCCGAGCCATCGTCACCGAGCCCAAGCAACGCCAGTAATATTTATTAACTGGTTAGCAAAAATTATAAAGTAGTTTATAATTAGGACGGCTGAAAGAGGTCGGCCCATGCAACCTCCTACCTTTCGGGAAATCATTGCCCTACTCAAGCACGATGGATTCGTGAAGGTCGCGCAAGTCGGTAGTCATGCTAAGTATGTTTCTGGTGACCGCGTTGTCACCGTGAACGGCTCTGGTGGCGATCGACCAAAGAAGGGCACGTGGGCAAGTATTCGTCGCCAAGCTGGATGGTAGTTGGAGGCAAAATGAGGCAGCGATTTACCTATGACTGCGTTCTCATAAAAGAAGACGATGGTTACTGCGCTAGCTTCCCGCAGATTCCCGGCGCCTTTGCCGATGGCGATACGCGCGAAGAAGCGATTGCCCATGCCACCGAGGCACTGATGGCGTTTTTGGCCGACGACCTCAACAACGGTTTGACTCCGGCAGGGTACGAACGCTCGGCCGAGGTCGTGGCCCTTTCAGTCGAAATCGACCACGAGGACGCTCGGGAAGCGGCGTGCCGAACATTTAAAGACGCAGCGCTGGACCTCAAAGTCTCCGCTCCGCGGATTACCGCGCTGGTCAAAGCCGGAAAGCTCGATGTTGAACTCGTCGACGGCCGTCGGATGATAACGATAGGCAGCATCGAGCGCTACGCCGCCCAAGAACGCCACGCCGGCAGGCCAAAGAAGTTCGTCGCAGTCCAATAACCCCCTCACTTTCACCGACTACTAGAGCCGCTCACCAAACCAACATGCGCTCTGGGCAAATAGGTTGAACGTTTCGTGCGAGAATGCCCCACAGTAAACAAACTTGCACCAGAGCGTAAGGGGCTGGCATACACATGCAGACGGTCTATCGGGTATACGAGGGAACGCGCGAGCCGCATCGGCTTGCCGTCGAGCGCACGGCCGAGGTGCTCGGCCGCGGCGGCCTGGCTTTGATCCCGACCGAGACCGTCTACGGTGTCGCCGTGGCAGTCAACGCCTTCTCGGACGCCGTGCCCCAAGATACAAGCGAATTCCCATCGTGGCCGCGCGATCCGCAGGCTGCCGTCAATGGCGCCGCAGTTCCTGCGCTCGGCACCGGCTATCGCCGTATCTTCACTCTCAAGCAACGTGAACTCACGCAAACCGTCGCTTGGCTGGTCGATGGCGTCGAAGCACTCGACCGCTATGGCGTGGATATCCCGGAAGATGCCCGCATACTCGCGCGACGATGCTGGCCGGGAGCCCTGACTATCGTGGTCAAGGCAGCCCCCTGCGTGCCGACCTTTATGCGCGCTGCCGACGACACGGTGGCACTTCGCGCTTCGGCCTCGCCCGTGGTGCAGGCGCTCATTCGCGCCTGTGGCAGCCCCCTTGCCTGCACCAGCGCCAACACGCATGGCGCGCCCGCGCCGGCAAGTTTTATCACGGTGGAGGGTCGCATCCTGGAGGGGGTCGATGTTGCCGTCGACGCCGGTGAGACCCCGTGTCGCGACGCCTCGACCATCGTGTCGTTTCAGCACGGCGGGCTCCAGATCCTGCGCCAAGGCGCGCTTCCCGCATCAGAGATCGAACGGGTCCTGTCCGACCCGATGCAATAGAAAGGTGTAAGCGATGTCGTTGAATCTGGGCAGCCTGGGCATGGAAGATGCCTCGTTTGACTTTGGCGGTTCCTACATCATGGCGCTCGACTGCGGCACCACCTCGGTACTTGCGACCATCGTCGACGAGTACGGCTGCATCGTCGCGCAGGCACGCCGCAGCGTCAAAACCAGCTTCCCGCGTCCCGGCTGGGTGGAGCAAGACCCCATGGCGGTCCTTGCCAGCCAGATCGCGGTCATGATGGAAGTCCAGTTTAAGAGCGGTATCCACTCCGACCGCATTGCCGCCATCGGCATCTCCAACCAGCGCGAGACCACGGTGGTCTGGGACCGCGTGAGCGGTCAGCCGATCTATAACGCCATCGTATGGCAGTGCCGCCGTACCGCACCTCTGATCGACGAGCTTGTCGAGCAGGGCGCAGAAGGGCTGGTGCGCTCCCGCACGGGACTCACGCTCGACCCGTATTTCTCGGCCTCCAAGGTGCAGTGGATTCTCGACAACGTCGACGGCGCACGCGAAAGCGCGGCGGCGGGCGACCTCATGTTTGGCACCATCGACACCTGGCTCATCTACAACCTCACCGGCGGCCAGGTCTTTGCCACCGACTACACCAATGCCAGCCGCACGGCACTCTTTAATATCCATACGCTCGATTGGGACGACGACCTGCTGGCACTCTTTGACGTTCCACGTTCCATGATGCCCGAGGTTCGCTGGAGCTCGGGCGACTACGGCCGCGTCGCGAGCGACATCATGACCAACATGCCGCCCATCATGGGCGTGGCGGGTGACCAACAGGCGTCGCTGTTCGGCCACTGCTGTTTCCGTCCCGGCCAGACCAAAAACACCTATGGCACGGGTTGCTTTATGCTCATGAACACCGGCGACGAGATCGTCGAATCCAAGAATGGCCTGGTCTCCACCATCGGTATCGCTGCGGACGGCAAAGTCAGCTATGCGCTCGAGGGCTCTATTTTTGCCGCCGGCTCAACGATGAACTGGCTTCGCAACAACATGGGCATCATCTCGAGCGTGAGCGAGTCGGCACAACTCGCCGCTTCGATTAGCGACAACGAGGGCTGCTACTTCGTTCCCGCCTTTGCGGGTTTGGGTGCTCCCTGGTGGGACCCGCATGCTCGCGGTATCGTGTGCGGTCTGACCGGCGCCTCGAGCCGTGCGACCATCGTACGTGCCGCCTGCGAATCCATGGCATATCAGAGCTACGACGTGCTGCGCGCCATGGAGCAGGACGTGGGGCTTTCGATTGAGCGCCTGTCTGTCGATGGCGGTGCCTCGCGCAACGAGTTCATCATGCAATTCCAGGCCGACCTGCTGGATATCCCCGTGCTGCAATGCGAGACGGTGGAGACCACGGCAATCGGTGCCGCGTACTTGGCGGGTCTTGCCGTCGGCTATTGGGAAGACCTGGAAGAGCTGGAGCAAAATGCCCAGATCGTTAGGACCTTCCTTCCCCACATGTCCGCCGAGCGCCGCGAGCAAAACCTTGCGGGCTGGCGTGATGCAGTCAGGCGCTCGCTCAGTACCGCACAGTAGGGCTGCGATGGGCTGCTCGATACAACAAACCGCTAAACTAATGCATGGCGTGCGGCGGCAACATTGCTGCGCGCCTTGTCAGCAAGGCCGTTTTGCGGCCGCAACGAAAGGGGCAATCAACCCATGACCGTCACCTACGATGCGTCCCGCGTGACGCTTGTCGATCACCCGCTCGTCCAGCACAAGCTGTCGATCCTGCGCGACAAAAACACCGGCACCAACCAGTTCCGCCAGCTCGTGCGCGAGCTCGCGCTTTTTGACGGCTACGAGGCCATGCGCGACCTGCCTATGGAAGACGTCGAGGTCGAGACCCCCATCACTACCGCCACGTTCAAACGGCTCGCCGGCAAGAAACTCGCCATCGTGCCCATCCTGCGTGCGGGCCTTGGCATGGTCGACGGCATTCTCGACTTGGTGCCCTCCGCTCGCGTGGGCCACATCGGCATGGAGCGCGACGAGGTCACCCACGAGCCGCACGAGTATTACTGCAAGATGCCCAAGGATATCGACCAGCGCATCTGCCTGGTCGTCGACCCCATGCTCGCCACGGGCGGTTCGGCCGAGATGGCCATCAGCTACCTGCGCGAGCGCGGTGTCAAGGACATCCGCATGCTGTGCATCGTCGCCGCGCCCGAGGGCCTCAAGTCGCTGACCGAGAAGGATCCTGACGTACATATTTATACGTGTGCTATCGACGACCATCTCAACGAGGCTGCCTACATCGTTCCCGGCCTCGGCGACGCCGGCGACCGCATCTACGGCACGCTCTAGTCGCTGGGCTAAGACGGCCGCGGCTGCAAATACGAAGAAACGGTGCGCGCGGTCGAACAAAAGGCGACCGCGCGCACTCCTGTTAACGGACGTTTTGCCCTGCAGGGTTCGAGAAAAACGTATTACCGTACCTGCGGCATAAAGAAGGTCTTAAGAAAACGAACAGGTGCGTATTAACCGATGCTTTTTCGGTTGTACTTTAACGATTGGCTCGTACAATAGTCACCAATGTTTGGCGGGAACTGTTCTGTGAGGCGTTAAAAAGGAAAGTGAGGACGCCAGTGTTTCAGATAGCCGATCTGCTCGCTATCGTTGCAGGCGCCATCGCGGGCGCAATTGCCTTCCTTCCCTTTGTCTTTACGCTCAAGCCGGTTCTTGACGATAAGCAGAATGCGGACATGCTCAAGGGTATGGTGAGTCTGGCGGTCTCGGCAATCGCTCTGCTCGTCTTTACCTTGGTTGTGTTTGTGTTGTTCGGAGAGGCATTTCGCATGTTCCTCCTGGGCGAGGCGATCGGCTTCGTGGCCTTTATGGCCGCCTGCGCGGTTCGCGTCGCCAAGGCGCTGCGAGATCCTCATGAGGTCGAAAGGTAAGTCGTGGAAATTTTTGAAAAGCTGCCTGATGAGATTAATCATCTGGTCAGCGAGTTCAGCTCCACCCCTGTCGTGGGCGATCTGAGCTGCGGCATCACGCAGTACTCGTTTTGGCTGATCGTCTCCACGATCGTGCTCCTGATCGTCCTGGCCGTGTTCAAGAAGAAGCAGACCCTGGTTCCCAAGGGCTTCTTCGTCAACGGTTTCGAGTACATCATCGAGTACGTCGAGAACGATATCGGCAAGGGTGTCGTGGGTGAGAACTGGAAGAAGCACTTCCCGTTCCTGTGCTCGCTTTTCCTGTTCATCCTGATCAATAACATGATCGGCCTGATCCCGGGAATGAAGCCCGGCACCGGCGCAATCGGCTCCACCGCCGCACTCGCCATCTTCGCCTTCGTGTACTTCATCTACTACGGATGCAAGGCTCACGGCGTGATCGGCTACATCAAGAGCCTCGCCCCGCAGGGCGTGAGCTTCCCGATGAACGTGCTCGTGTGGGTCGTCGAGCTTTTCTCGACCTTCCTGCGCCTCATCACGCTCGCCGTCCGTCTGTTCTGCAACATGTTCGCAGGACACGTGGTCATGGGCTCGTTCGCCATCATGGCGAGCATGTTCATGCAGCCGCTGCTTCAGCAGGTTTCCGCGGCCCACGCCGTCGGCGCCCTGCCTTCGCTTGCCTGGCTTGCCATCCTCATCCTGATCTATGCGATCGAGCTTGTGGTCGGCGCCATCCAGGCTTACGTCTTCACGGTCCTTACCGCCGTGTATGTCTCCGAGGCAGAGGAGGTCGCGGAGGAGGAGTAGCCTTCCGCTCGCGCCTTAAAGGTAAGCAATTCGTTAAACCGCCGGTGCCCGTACCCATGGAGCCCGGCAGTTATAAAAAGGTTATCCTGCGTGAAATAAGACACGCACGACAAAGGAGGAATCGTGGGAGTTATCGGTTACGGTCTCGGTGTTATCGGCGCTGGTCTTGCTATCGGCCTGTCTGCTCTGGGTGCTACGGGTGCTATGGCCCGTCAGCCTGAGGTCCAGGGCCGCGTGTTCACCGTCTTCATCATGGGCTCCGCCTTCGGCGAGGCTCTGGCTCTGATCGGCTTCGTTGTCGCGCTGATCGTTAAATAGCACGGAGCGTCAAGTATGAATCTTTCATCCCAGAAGAGCGCGATCGCACTCTCCGCGTCCGCGGCCGCGCTGCTCATGCCGGTTTCCGCGTTCGCTGAGGACGGCGCTGCCGGTGCGGACATCCTCATCCCTAAGATGGCGGAGTTCATCCCGGCGCTTATCGCCTTCCTGATTATCTGGATCGTGCTGGCCAAGGTTGCCCTGCCGGGCATCATGAAAACCATGGAGGAGCGCGGCAAGAAGATCGAGGAGAGCCTCGACGAGGCCGAGAAGACCAAGCAGGAGGCTATCGCCAAGCGCGCTGAGTCCGACTCGATCGTCACCGACGCCCGTCGTCAGGCTGCCGACATCGTTCTCGAGGCCCGTAAGGACGCCGAGTCCGAGCGCGCCCGTATCATCGAGGCTGCTCACAAGGAGGCCGAGGAGATCATCGCCAAGGCCCATACGACCGTCGAGGACGAGCGCAAGTCCATCTACGCCGGTGCCGCGAGCTCCATCGCCGACCTGTCCGTTGCCGTCGCCACCAAGATCGTGGGCGAGGCACTCGAGGACGAGGCCGAGCAGAAGAAGCTCATCGAGCGCTACATCCAGGAAGCAGGTAGCCTGAATGCCGACTAGCCGCTATCAGGACAAGGTGCTCGAGACCTACGCGCGCTCCCTTCTGGAAGCCGCTAAGGCCGAGAACCATGTGTTCGAGGACCTCGAGATGATCGAGCGCTTGGCTTCTGCCAGCCCCGAGATCATCGCCGTGCTCGACACCATGTCCAAGCGCGACCAGCTCGACCTTCTTCCCAAGGTGGCAGCTGCCTTTAAGTATGTTGCCGAGGAAGACGAGGATGTAGTGGGCGTGACCGTCACCACGGCGATCCCGCTCGACGACGAGCTGCGTCAAACCATCACTAAGAAATGCGAGCAGGACTTCGGCCGCAAGGTATTCCTTATCGAGCAGGTCGACCCGTCCATCGTGGGCGGCCTGGTGCTCGAGGCCCGCGGCGAGCGTCGTGACATTTCCGTCAAGACGCAGCTGCGCATCGCGCAGGAGACCCTCGCAAACTCTGCTAATTCGTACGGAGGTGAAGCCTAATGTCCGAAACCCTCAATGCCCAGGATATCGCCAAGAAACTGCAGGAGCAGCTCACGAGCCTCTCCGCGACGGTCGATACGCATGAGGTTTCAACGGTCGACGAGGTAGGCGACGGCATCGCGCGCGTCTCCGGCCTCAAGAGCGCCATGGCAGGCGAGCTTCTGGAGTTCAAGAGCTCCGATACCGGTGAGACCGTCTTCGGCCTTGCCCAGAACCTTGACCGTGACGAGGTCGGCGCCGTTCTGTTTGGTGCCGTCGACTCCATCAAGGAAGGCGACGAGTGCCGCACCACTGGCCGCATTATGGATATCCCCGTGAGCCGCGCCATGCTCGGCCGCGTCGTCAATCCGCTCGGCCAGCCCATCGACGGCCTGGGCGACATCGTCGCCACGCACCGTCGTCCCATCGAGTTCAAGGCTCCCGGCGTCATCGACCGTACCCCGGTGTGCGAGCCGGTTCAGACTGGCCTGTTGGCCATCGACTCCATGGTGCCTATCGGTCGCGGCCAGCGTGAGCTCATTATCGGCGACCGTAAGACCGGCAAGACCGCCATCGCCATCGACGCTATCCTCAATCAGCGTGGCAAGGGCATGGTCTGCATCTATGTCGCCATCGGCCAGAAGGCCTCCACGGTTGCCAACATCCGCGAGACCCTCGCTCAGCACGGTGCGCTCGACTACACCATCATCGTTTCGGCCACCGCTGCCGATTCTGCCCCTATGCAGTACATCGCGCCTATGGCCGGTGCCGCTATCGGCGAGTTCTTTATGTACAACGGCGAGGACGGCAAGCCTGCCAGCGAGACCAACCCCGGCGGCCACGTGCTCGTCATCTACGACGACCTGTCCAAGCAGGCTGTGGCCTACCGTCAGATGTCGCTGACGCTGCATCGTCCGCCCGGACGCGAGGCCTATCCTGGCGACATCTTCTACCTGCACTCTCGTCTGCTCGAGCGTGCCGTCAAGATGTCCAAGAAGAACGGCTACGGCTCCATGACGGCTCTGCCGATCATCGAGACCCAGGACGGCGACGTCTCGGCCTACATTCCGACCAACGTCATTTCCATTACCGACGGTCAGATCTACCTTCAGTCCGAGCTCTTCTTCCAGGGTCAGCGCCCGGCAGTTGACGTGGGCATTTCCGTGTCCCGCGTCGGTGGCGACGCTCAGACCAAGGCCATGAAGCAGGTTGCCGGTAACCTCCGTCTGGACCTCGCTTCGTATCAGGAGCTCGCCGGCTTTACACAGTTCGGCTCCGACCTCGACGAGGCCACGCAAAAGCAGCTTACCCACGGCGCTCGCATGACTGAGCTCCTTAAGCAGCCGCGCTACAAGCCGTTCGAGGTTTCCGAGCAGATCGTTGCGCTGTTCGCTGGCAACGAGGGCTTCCTGGACGACCTTGAGATCGCCGACGTGCTGCCCTTCCGTGCCGAGCTCATCGAGTACATGGACAATGGCTTTGGCTTGCTGCTCGACAAGGTTCGCGCCAAGAAGATCGATGACGACACCAAGGCTGAGCTCTTGCGCGTCATCGGCGACTTTAAGCAGCAGTTCATGGCCAAGCACCATTCGGATGTTTCTGGATCAGAGGAGAACTAAGCCCTATGGCCAACCTTCGCGACATTAAGAAGCGAATCTCCTCGGTTACCACGACCAAGCAGATCACGCGCACGATGGAGATGGTCTCTACGGCCAAGATCCGTCGTGCCCTCGATCGCTCCAAGCAGGCCGAGCCCTATAAGGAGGCGCTGACCGACGTTATGTTGACGGTCGCCGGCGACGCCTCCTGTTCGGGCACAGATCCCATGCTGCAGAAGCATGAGAGCGTCAAGCATGGCCTGATTGTCGTCATTGCCTCGGACCGCGGCCTTGCCGGCGGTTTCAATACGACGGTGGAGCGCACGGCCGAAAAGCTCGCCGCTTCTTGGGCGAACGACGGCATCGAGTGCGAGATCATCGCGTGTGGGCGCAAACCGGCCACGTATTTCCGTGACCGCGCAAACGTTGTCATGCACTTTGAGGGCAACTCCTCTGAGCCCGATTTCAATCAGGCCCGCATGATCTCCTCTCATATCTGCGATGCGTATCGTGCCGGTGAGCTTGACCGTGTCGAGCTTGTCTACCACCACGCCAAGAACCGCGTGGATCAGGAGCTTCGCGTCGAGCATCTGTTGCCGCTCGACCCCGAGATGATCGCTATGGCCCACGGTCCGCGTAAGAACGAGACCGACGCCCCTAAGCGCATCTCGTCCACGTTCGAGTTCGTGCCCTCTCCCGAGCATGTTCTCGGCAAGCTTGTGCCGTCTTATATCCTGACGGTCATCTACCAGGCCCTGATCGATTCGGCGGCCGCCGAGCAGGGTGCACGCCGCAAGGCCATGCACTCCGCGACGGAAAACGCCACCGCGATCATCTCGACCCTTACCCGCACGTATAGTCGCGTGCGCCAGGCTTCGATCACGACCGAGATCAACGAGATCGTCGGCGGAGCCTCAGCATTGGAGGAACAGTAATGGCTAATAACACCGTAAAGCTTGCGGTCGAGGAAGCCACCAAGAAGACGACTGCCGGTGATGGTCGCATCGTGCGTATCATCGGCCCTGTCGTCGACGTCAAGTTTGACGGCGCGGTGCCCCCGATCTACAACGCGCTCACGGTCGAGGCCGAGACCCCGATCGGTCACCTGAGCACGATCCTCGAGGTTGAGAGCCAGCTTCCGGGCGGCGTCGTCCGCACGGTCGCCATGTCCTCGACCGACGGCCTGCAGCGCGGCCTCATCGCCACCGATACCGGTGAGCCCATGAAGATGCCCGTTGGCCCCAAGACGCTCGGCCGCATTTGGAACGTCATGGGCAAGCCCGTCGACGGCAAGCCCATGCCCGAGGTGGAGGAGTTCTACCCCATCCACCATGCAGCGCCCCGCTTCGACGAGCTCACCACCAAGACCGAGATCTTCGAGACCGGCATCAAGGCCGTCGACCTGCTTGAGCCCTACATCCGTGGCGGCAAGACGGGCCTGTTCGGCGGCGCCGGCGTCGGCAAGACCGTTCTGATTCAGGAGCTCATCAACAACCTCGCCCAGGAGCACGGCGGCACCTCGGTGTTCACCGGCGTCGGCGAGCGTACCCGCGAGGGCACCGACCTGTTCCTCGAGATGAGCGAGTCTGGCGTTATCGACAAGACCTGCTTGGTCTATGGTCAGATGAACGAGCCGCCCGGAGCGCGTCTGCGCATCGGTCTGGCCGGCCTTACCACCGCTGAGTACTTCCGCGATCGCGGCCAGGACGTTCTGCTGTTCATCGACAACATCTTCCGCTTCTCCCAGGCAGGTTCCGAGGTTTCCGCACTGCTGGGCCGTATGCCGTCCGCCGTTGGTTACCAGCCCACGCTGGCAACCGAGATGGGCGACCTCCAGGAGCGCATTACCTCGACCAAGACGGGCTCCATTACCTCCGTCCAGGCTGTCTACGTCCCCGCAGACGACCTGACCGACCCGGCGCCTGCCACGACGTTTACGCACCTCGACGCCACCACGGTTCTTTCGCGTAGCATTTCGTCGCTCGGCCTGTTCCCGGCTATCGACCCGCTCGCGTCTTCCTCCGACGCTCTCGATCCCTCGATCGTCGGCGAGGAGCACTACCGTGTCGCCGTCAAGGTCCAGGAGCTCCTGCAGGAGTACTCCGACCTTCAGGACATCATCGCCATTCTGGGTATGGACGAGCTGTCCGAGGAGCAGCGCCTTACGGTCAACCGTGCCCGTAAGATTCAGCAGTTCCTCTCGCAGTCCTTCCACGTCGCCGAGAAGTTCACCGGCAACCCCGGCGTCTACGTTCGCGTCGAGGATACCGTCCGCTCCTTCGCCGAGATTGTCGATGGCAAGGCCGATGACCTGCCCGAGCAGGCTTTCCGCTATGCTTCCACGATTGAGGACGTGCGCGAGCGCGCCCGCAAGATGGGGGAGAAGTAGGTTATGCGTATCCGCATCGTGTGCCCCGTGAGCTGCGCCTATGAGGGTGACGCTGCGTTTGTGTCGATTCCGTCCACGGATGGCGAGTTTGGCGTCCTGCCTGCTCACTCCAGCGAAATCTGCACGATCGACCACGGTTACGTTCGCGTTTCCGATAAGGCCATGGGCACTGTCGACCACACGTTTGCCGTGGCCGGCGGCTATGCCCAGGTTGCGGACGATGTCGTGACCGTCCTCGCCGAGCGCGCTTGCGATTTGGCGACCGTCGACGCCGGCAAGGTTAAAGCTGATATTCAAGGTTTTGAAGAGAAGCTGGGTAATTTGTCGGAGGATGATGCACGCCGCGCCTACCTCTATAATGAAATCGCATGGTGTAAGCTCAAGCTTGCCCAATAGTCAAACGATTTAGCGTTCGACCATTTGCGAACACATCATGCCCGGGATGGCCCAGCCACCCCGGGCATGCTTTTTGAAAGGGTAGACCTTGGATATTATCCGCGTTGAGGGTGGCCACGCCATCGGAGGTTCCGTGCCTGTCTCGGGCGCCAAGAACTCCGCGCTCAAACTTATGGCGGCAACGCTTCTGGCGCCGGGCAAGACGACGCTGCAGAACGTGCCCGATATCTCCGATGTCCACGTAATGGGCAAGGTGCTCAAGGGCATGGGCGCTACGATCGATGTTCTCGACGAGCATACGCTCGAGATCGATACCTCTCAGGTCGATTCTTGGGAGGCTCCCTACGAGCTCGTTGCCAAGATGCGTGCTTCCACCGCCGTGATGGGGCCCCTGCTGGGCCGCTTCCATCGCGCCAAGATCGCCATGCCCGGCGGCTGCAACCTGGGCGCCCGCAAGATCGATATGCATATCTTGGGTCTTGAGGCCTTGGGCGTTGAGTTCGATACCGCCCACGGCTACATCAACGCCAGTGCGCCCCAGGGTCTGCGCGGCACGACCGTCACGCTCGAGTTCGCCAGTGTCGGCGCCACCGAGAACCTCATCATGGCCTCCGTGCGCGCGCAGGGCACCACGGTTATCGACAATGCCGCTCGCGAGCCCGAGATTGTCGATCTTGCCAACATGCTCAACGAGATGGGCGCCAAGATCGTCGGTGCCGGCACGCCCGTCGTGACTATCGAAGGCGTGGAAGAGCTGCATCCCGTTACCCATCGCGTGGTGGGCGACCGCATCGAGGCCGGCACCTTTATCGTCGCCGGCGCGCTGATGGCCGACGATCGCGGTGTCGATGTCACGGGCTTTTGCCCCATTCACTTGGGCATGGTGCTCAAGAAGATGGAGCTCATGGGTATCGATTGCGAGCGTACCGATGATGGCGTCCACGTGAATCGCGCCGAGCGCATCAAGCCGGTCGATATCCAGACGCTTCCGTTCCCCGGTTTCCCGACCGACATGCAGGCGCAGATTATGGTGCTCTCCGCCCTCGCCGACGGCAGCTCCGTCATTACCGAGAACATCTTTGAGAATCGCTTTATGTTTGCCTCTGAGCTGGTGCGCATGGGTGCCGACATTCGTATCGAGAGCCATCATGCCATGATTCATGGTGTCAAGGGCTTCTCGGGCGCACAGGTTACCTCGCCCGACCTGCGTGGAGGTGCGGCCCTCGTCGTAGCCGGCCTGATCGCCGACGGTACGACCGAGGTCTCGGCCATCCATCACATCAAGCGTGGCTACGAGCAGTTTGTCGAGAAACTGCAGGCGCTCGGCGCGCATGTCGAGCATGCCACCGTCCCCGATCCCGTTATCTACTAATACAGGTTGCCTATGTTTAACAAGAAGCCCCTCGCGGATACCACCACCCGAAGACCCTCAACTGGTGCGCAGGCCAAGATCTACAGTCGCGATAACGTGGCTCGCTATTCCGAGCGCGCTCGCCAGCGTCGTCGCAGCCACAACGTTCGCCGCGTGGCGCTTATCGCCGTGCTCGGTGTGCTGCTGAGCGCCACGACCGCTGCCGGCCTGTGGTTTGCCACCATTATGGGCAAGCTCGGCGATTCTAATGTCATTACCGACAACCTGCGCCGGATTCTGGTGGATACCGACGAGGCGAAGGATCCGTTCTACGTGCTGCTTCTTGGCACTGACGGCCGTCCGGGCGAGGATACGTACCGTGCCGACTCGATTATCCTGGCACGCGTCGATCCCACGCAGAAGCAGGCGACGCTTATTTCCGTTCCGCGCGACACCAAGGTCGTGTACAAGGGCGAGACCATGAAGATCAACGCCTGCCACACCGTTGGCGGCGCCGAGGCCATGGTCGAGGCGGTCAACGAACTGTGCGGCGTTCAGATTTCCCATTATGCCGAGGTCAGCTTCGACGGAATGCAGGCGCTGATTGATTCGGTTGGCGGTATCGACATTAACGCAACCGACGATGTCGACGACCCTGAGCACCTTGATATTAAGATCACCGCTGGTCAGCAGCATATGGATGGCGCCACCGCCCTTACCTATGCCCGTTGCCGCTACACCTATGCCGACGGCGATTACACGCGCATGCGCCACCAGCGTCAGGTGCTTGGCGCCCTTGCCAACCAGATCCTCAATAACTTCGATGCCACGAAGATCTTTGGCCTGGTCAATTCGCTGTCCGATATGCTCGTAACCGATATGAGCGTTCAGGATATCGTGTCTACGGTCAACGCCATGCGCGGCATGGATGTCGACGGCATCTACTCGGCCAACCTGCCCTCGTACGCCGGTGATGACACTATGATCGATGGCGTGAGCTATGTCTTTGTCTACGAGGACGAGCTCAAGGAAATGATGGAGCGCGTTGACGCCGGCAAGGACCCCAAGGGCCCCAACACCATGGGCCTTTCCGACGGTTCCAGTTCCACGATCGGCGACCTGAGCAATAACACCTCCGATGACTACGCCAACGGTACCGCAACCTCGTCGGGTAGCTCGGACGATTCGAGCGACTCAAGCGATTCGGACTACTACGAAGAACCTTCTGGAGAAGGTAACGGATACGAGGCCAACTATTAGAGTTACGCGGTTTTACCAAACCGCGTAACCACTTGACGCTGCAAAACCCGCCAGAGCGGCAATCTGCCTTTCAACTTCGGCGGCATGATCAAAATAGTTCCGCCGTTCTGCCGAACGGCGGACCGGTTGACGCTGCGCGGGCCGCATTTGGACAATCTGACGTTCAACTTTAAGGGCGCGACCAGAAGGTCAGCGCCCTTTCGTTTCACGTCACCTTGTCTCAAATGCGACCCGCTCGCTGTCGTTGCCGGAACATCGGCATTGCCGTGATTCAAACCTGCCAAAAATCGCCCCGTTCTCTGGTGAGGACGGGGCGATTCGTCTTTTTGGTTTATGCAGCTAAACTTACGCGAAGCGGGCGACGAGCTTCTGTAGGACGTCGGTCATCTTGACGAGCGAACTGACCGGGACGAACTCGTTGACGCCGTGGTAGCAGTAGCCGCCCGTGGAAAGGTTGGGGCAGGGCAGGCCGCGGAACGACAGCTGCGCGCCGTCGGTGCCGCCACGAATCGGCAGCACTTGGGGCTCAACGCCGCAGGCAAGATAGGCTTCCTTGGCAACGTCAATAAGCTCCGGGTAGTCACATACGATCTCGGCCATGTTGCGGTACTGCTGCTTGATCTCAACCGTCACGCGCTCCTCGCCCAGGCGCTGGTTGAGCAGTGCTGCGGCGGAATCAATCAGCTCGAGCTTCTGCTGGAACTTGGCGGCATCGTGGTCGCGAACGATATAGCGCGCCGTGGCGTGATCGACGGTCGCAGACACGCCCTCAAGATGATAGAAGCCCTCGTAGCCCTCCGTGTATTCCGGTCGCTGCGCATAGGGGAGCAACGCGTTGAAGTCGCAGAACAGATTGCCTGCGTTGACCATGCGGCCCTTGGCGTCGCCGGGGTGAATGGACTGGCCCTCAAAGCGGACGGTCGCCTCGGCAGCGTTAAAGCACTCCCACTCCAGCTCGCCGACGGGGCCGCCGTCGACCGTGTAGGCGTACTTGCAGCCAAAGGCCTCAATATCCAGCAGCTCGGCGCCGTGGCCGATCTCCTCGTCGGGACAGAAGCAAATGCCGAGCGCGGGGTGGGGCAGCGAGGGATCCTGAGCGATGCGCGCGACGAGCGCCATGATTTCGGCGACACCTGCCTTGTCGTCGGCGCCCAGCAGTGTGGTGCCGTCGCTGCAAACCAGGTCCTCACCCACGAGGTCGTTCAGGGCGGGAAGCTTGGCGGTGCTCATGGCTACGGGCTTGCCGTCAACCGTGCCGCAGACCAGGTCGCCGCCCTCGTAGTGCACAATATGCGGCTTCACGCCGGCGCCCGGGGCAACTTCGGTGGTGTCAAGGTGTGCGATCAGGCCTAGGGCAGGCTTGTCCTCGGCACCAGCGCTCGCGGGAATATGCGCGCAGACATAGGCATGTTCGGTCACGTGGGCATCTTCCGCACCAAGCTCGCGCAGCTCCTTCGCCAACACGTTGGCAAGGTCAAACTGAACGGTACTCGAGGGCACCTGGTCGCAGTTTGCATCCTCCGACTGCGTATTGATCTGGACGTAGCGCAAAAAGCGCTCGAGGACGTCGGGGTTCGTGGTGGTGTTTTCCATAAAGACCGCTCCAATCTTGGTTGTCGTGTGCAACAAGAACTCTAGCACGGTATGCCACGGCATACCGCGACGCTTGGATGGGGTAGAATCAGCCATTGAATGCAGAAGGGACGGAAGATCATGGATACGACAAATAGCTCGCGCGAACTACATCTGACGGTGGCGAACGAAGACTACTTGGAGTGCATGGTTCGCATTGAAAGCGAAGAGGGGGAAACCAACGGCGTGCGATCGGTCGACATCGCGCAGCGCCTTGGCGTCTCCAAGGCATCGGTCAATAAAGCGGTTTCGGCGCTCAAGGCATCCGAGCTTGTCGAGCAATCGCACTACGGCAAGGTAGTCCTGACCGATCGCGGCCGCGAGGTTGGCACGGCTATCTGGTACCGTCATCGCCTCGTCCGCACGTTTTTGGTTCAGGAGCTCGGTGTCGAATTTGAGCGAGCCGATTCCGAGGCCTGCATGATGGAGCATGCGCTATCCGAGGACACGATGAACCGCTGGCTCGCCTATCTCGAAAAGCAGGGAATCAGCGTCGAGGAATAGCGGGATATATATGGATACGAGTTATTACAACCGCTTTGGTGCCGAGGAGCTTACGCGCCGCTTGTCGAGCGAGACCTTGTTGGCGCAGGGCCCCATGGGCAGTGTTCTGTTGAGTGAGTACGATGCTGCCGATATTCCACCGGCGTTTTGGAATCTGGCAGAGCCGCAGACCGTTTCTCGTATCCATCGCTTGTATGTCGCCGCCGGCGCGCAGGTACTCATTACCAATACCTTTCAGGCATCAAGCTATGCCCTCAAACACGACCAGATTGCGCCGTCCGTGGCGGAGGTCAATCGTGGGGCCGTCGACGATGCCCGCCAGGCGCACCCTCAGCTGCTGCTGGGCTCGATGGGTCCGATCGGTATTGAGTGGTTTGCCGAGGACTCTGCCGAGTTTCGTGAGATCCGAGGCATTGCGCGCGAACAGGCGCACGTCTTGCTCAATGCTGGTGTTGACGGTCTGCTGATCGAGACGGTGACGTCTATCCGTAATTTGCAGCCCATGCTTGCCGGCGCCCGAGATGCCGCCGATGGCATGCCTGTTCTGGTGAGTTTTGTCGTTGACGATAAGGGCGACCTGTTGGGCGATGGCCTCAACATCGAGGCAGCCGTTTTGTACGCCGAAAAACACGGCGCAAACTCGGTTGGTGTTAATTGCTGTTCGCTTGCGGCCGCGAACGCGGCGGTGCCCAGGATGGTTGCATCGGCGACTACTCCCGTCACGGTGCGTCCCAACGTGGGCGATCCGGTCCAGACTCAGGATGGCCCCGTATGGCACGAGAACCCCGAAGCTTTCGCGCGCGCATGCATCGAATGGAGACATGCCGGTGCCGCAATGGTGGGCAGTTGCTGTGGAACCACGGCAATCACTACGGCAGCGATGGCCGAGGCGCTCGATATATAAAGGGCAAAACCGCTCCATACGGGGCGGTTTTTTTATTGCTTGCATGTCCTCGGCTGCATTTGACCAATTGGTGAATGCTGGTGCCGGCAGGTTGCCGAGTGTGTATCGCGGGTATACCTCATGCGTACCATGATCCAAACACTGTGAGGTGTCTGCGCGTGTGCGCGATAATTCATTTTGGAACTGACGGTTGGCGCGCTCGCGTCGATGAGGACTTCACTGCCGATAACGTTGCCCGTATCGCCGATGCCGTCGGCGAGTTGTGGCAAAAGACCAATCCGGGCAAAACGGTATATATAGGGTTCGACACTCGGCCTCTGGCGGGCGAGTTCGCTGAGCTTGCGGCGGGTGTGCTAGCAGCGCACGGGCTAGACGCCGTGCTCGCTTCGCGACCTGTTCCGACCCCTGCCCTTACGTGGGCGGCGGCTTATGACGGTGAGGCGTGCGGCGCGCTCATGGTGACGGGGTCCCATCATCCACAGGGTTATCTGTGTCTCAAGATTCGCATGGGTGACGGCTCAACCGCCAACCAGGATGTCATCGAAGAGCTCGAAGAGACCATGGCTCCCGAGCCAATGGGGATCGAGGGGCAATATCGCACCGCGGATATCATTCCTGACTATATGCAGGCGGTGGCATCGTTTGTCGATGCCGAAGCCATCCGCGCCGCGCACCTGCGCGTGGTTGTTGACCCCATGGGCGGCGCAGCCCAGGGCTATCTAGCCGACTTGCTGCGCGAGCTTGGCGTTGAGGTGCACGAGATTCACGCCGGGCAGGCGCCTGACCAAGAAGATATCTGCCCCGACCCCGTTGAGCCGTGGGTGGACGCTTGCGAGCATACGGTTATCGAGGACGGAGCTTGCGCTGGCCTGGTGACCGACGGCGACGCCGACCGTATCGGCGCGGTTGACGAGCGCGGCAGATATATACATCCGCATCAGATCATGGCGCTCGTTTTGGGCGACTTGGTTCAATTTCGTAATTTGGAGGGGCGCGTCGTCGTCAATCTTTCGTGCTCGACGCTCGTGCGTCGCATTGCCGAGGCGCTTGGCTGCCGCGTGACCGTCAAACCAGTCGGTTTCAAATATATAGCGGCAGAGATGAAGAAGGGCGGCGTCCTCATAGGCGGCGAAGAAGCCGGTGGTATCGGCATCGCCGCGCATATGCCCGAGCGCGATGGAATCCTCGCCTGTCTGATTCTGTGTGAGCTTATGGCAAAGACGGACGCGCCTTTGGGCGTTCTGGTTGACCAACTCGAGGACAGTTTTGGTAAGACGAGTTACGGTCGACGCGATTTGCGCCTTGAGGCCGAAGATGCCGAAACGTTACGAACCCTGCTGCCGGGCGTAAACCCCAAGTCGATTTGTGGCAAGGTGCCGCAAAACGTTAGTCATATGGATGGCTTGCGTTTAGCATTCGAGGATGACACGTGGCTGCTGGTCCGTCCTAGCGGGACCGAACCAGTGGTGCGCGTCTACGCCGAGGGGTTCTCGGTGGAAGAACGTGATGAGTTGCTCGATGCTGGCTGTGCTTTAGCTAGGGGAACGTATCCGCTTTAACCATGAGACTGCCTTATATAAAGAGATGCTCGGCGAGCGGTAGTTAACGGCTGGCAAACGTTAGTCGGATCCCAAATTGTGTAGGAAATGTGTGCGCCCAGATTCCCGCCCCGCACGCCCCTCCGGTCTGGCAATATATCTCCTTGCCGCGCGGCCCGGTCGGACCGGATC
>CATYZE010000006.1 GCA_958415525.1 uncultured Collinsella sp.
GTTTTCATGATTGGGGAATCTGCCATCCACTTTAGGTCCGAGGAAGCCGCCAATGTCTTTAATATGTAGGACTCAAACTTACAGCTTTTGAATCCATTACATACTCATTACAGATAATTAGAAATAAACGAGAATTACTAGGTCGTTAATTGCAATTAAGTATTTCGTAAGCACTAAAGAGAGCGGATTGTATATGAATTATCTTAGCTCGGCCTCAGTTGATGTGACCTATCGATGCAATTTGCGATGTCGGCATTGTTTTGATTTCGGCGGGGAATGTGCCTATGAGGAAATGAATGATGACGAACTGATCAGCGTTTTTCGACAGCTTGCCTTGATTGATCTTTCGTCGATTTGCATTTGTGGCGGAGAGCCCATTCTTAGGTTTGATTTGATTCGTCGCGCCGTGAGGTTAGTTAAGGAGCTTAATCGAGGCACTCTCGTGTCAATGGTCAGCAATGGCATTCTTTGGACAGAAGAAATTGCTGACGCCCTAAAAAGAGATGGACTGGATTTAGTGCAGTTTAGCCTCGATGGGCTTTCAGATGCGTCTTATGACCATGTGAGGTTGAGTAACGGTAAGCTCCCTCGAGTACTGGATGCGATTAAGATCGCACGAAGACACGGAATAAGGGTTGCAGTTGCTTCTCTTCCCCATGCTAGGAATATAAGGGAATACCCTTCAATAATAAGTTTTTGTGAAAAAGAAGGTGTAAGTGATTTTAGAGCACAGCCTTTGATGCCGCTCGGACGAGGTGAGCTGAATTATAAGGATCTGTGCCTAACGCCCGAGCAAAATGATGCGCTTGCTGCATATTTGAGCGCGCGCAATGCTGTTTCTCAAATGCAGATTACCTGGGGTGACCCCGTAGATCATTTGTATATGTATAGGGAGACAGGGAGAATTCCGCAAATATGCGTCAATGCGTATGGGGAGCTCTCGGTGTCTCCTTACCTGCCGATTACCATTTGGAATCTAAATCGAAATACTCTGCAGGACTATATTGATCTCGAAATAGATAGATATGCGTTACGGCACCCAATTGTCGAGAAGTGCCTAGCTCGTATAGAGGAGCTTTCGGACTTCACAAGTATCCAACAGGGGCTTCCTGTTCTTTTCAAAGAGCGGAACATAGATATATCTCAAGAATTGGAGGATGCTGCACGTGTGCACGGGGGTAAGTTGCGTAAAAGCAGTTAGGGCTAAAGAGAGCGACTGCAAAGAGGTTTTGTCTTTTGTTTATAGAGCCAATGAAAGCATGGATCAATATGTCGTGCTTGACCCATTCTCAACTATACAAAATGGAAAGATGAGAGGACGTCTAATTAGGCAGACTCTATTTGATGGGCGTTATCAGGTTTGCCTGATCAGGGCTGATTCCATCGAACCTTGCGGAATGCTGATTACGGCTAAGGGCGCTGCACTAAGAGGCAGGTCTAGCAGTTTGGTTTTATTTATATTGGAAAGGGGGATTCAAATTGCGGAGTTGCGCTGGGAAGGTTCGGAAACGCCATGTCGAGTAGCCGCTATCACTAAGGATGGCTGCGAATCTGGGCTCGAGCAGTTTGGGTTTAAATGGTCGGTGGCGGTAGAACTTGCGCACGGAAGCATGAATTACTATTTCCTAGAGGTAGGGTAAGGAAATATGGAGAAAAGAGAGATACTGGGTGCTGTTCCGAGAATGCGGTATGCCGTACGCGTAAGGCACACTCAGACCGGTAGCGTTTTGACCGCGAACAGCTACTATATTCGTCTCAATGAAGATGCGCTCGCTATCGTTAATTTGATAGATGGAGGGCGGTGCATTAAAGATATCGCTAACGAAATTTGCGCCAATAAGAAGTTGTCCGGCAGCGATAGGTCAATCGTTGCCGATAAAGTTCTAAATACAATTTTGAAAATATGGAAAACAGGCTTATTTCTCGAGGGCGATTTAGACGATCTTGCACCTAGATTTCTGTATCAGCGTAACAATATCATGTATATTCCCTACTACGCGAAAGCCGCTTCACTGAGATGTTCATATCTGTCTCCGATTGTTGATGGGTCTATAGTTCAAACGGTCAATGACATCTCGGATAACTTCGGCTCATCATCAGTCGTATTGGAGCTTCAGGACAACCAGCAAGAGTGTATGACGCAAATTGCTTTTGTAAGAACGATTGTTGAAGATGCCTACTTCCTATATTCAATATTTGGCGTAATTCCAAACTTGCAGCAATGGCAGGGAATTCGTGACTACATGTCGGTCTTTGAGCTTGTTTTTAAGAGCGAAACGACTCAAGAGGATTTGAAAAGTGATGGAATGCGAGATCTGAATTACCTGATCTATTCGGTGAGCGAAACAGATCGGTGTCTTTTGCCGCCCACTCTCTTGAAGGGAGTGATACCTAATGAGTTAATGGAAGGTGATATGGAGATTAGAGAATTGCAGATTGATCTGTAGTTTTGGAGACTATTGCCAAGTTAGAAAGAAGGTAAAAAATGGATTTTGATCCGCGGGTTGGTCCAGTTAACTTAAATGGTGGCAGTCAAGATCCGGAGCCAGCGGTGGGAGTTGCTATATTCCCGGCTGCAGTTTGGGCAGTTGCAGTTTATGACATCGTAGTTGGTGTTAACTACGGCGCAGTCGTTAATGCTGCTGCAGCAGCTATGGTTTATACGAAGGCGGTTGCTATCGAGTAATTCACACTTGGTTTGATTCGATTGTGAATGCGCAACTAGGACGGAAAGCAAAGGAAGTTCTATGGAAACAGGGGATGCTGTCTGCTTGATGACTTCGATTGCCCTGATTATCCTTTCAATCCAATACAGAAGAGGAAGATGGCTCTGCTCAATTGCTGGATATGATGTCACAAAAAGGGAGAGCGGGATTGATATACGCCCTTACGCAAAGTTGATTTCTTCTGTGACGTTATGGATGGGGCTGCTGTTTTTTTTGTTGGCGGTAGAGGGCTGGGTACGCGATTGGAATACCAGTGTTTTTGAAGTTTTGGTTCTACTTCTGTTCAGCTTGGCTTCTTTGTCGTTCGTGCGGCTAGTTAGGTTTGTGTTTATGAGACGATAGCCAGCGGAAGCGGGATGGACGACAAAATGGACCAATACAGTCAATTGTCAAAAGAATTTGATAGGGTTGGCTTAACAGATTTACTCGAGGGCATATCCGTGGCGGGGGATAGGTTTTATGTTGTTGAGCACTTATTTGCATCGGGTAAAGTAAACCAAGAATACCGAGGACTAGTGAGGCTTCTGTATCTTGGAGAGTCTGTGGCGCAAGCTGAAATGAAGCCATTTATTGAGCTGATTAAACTATTAGTGGACGCTGGCATCGTTGTTTTAAAGGACGGGATTGTCCACTCAACGGGTCTGGTTTTAAATCGATATAGAGGTGTCTGGATTGTCGCGGATGCTCCACGGCCAAACCCTAAAAGATATTTCGGCCCAGATTCATTAGGACTTGCCAGGCGGCTGTCTCCTCAGCTCGGGAAGAAGGGGCTTGATTTGTGTGCGGGCTCTGGGATTCAGTCGCTGATCATGGCAGCGGGTGGCATGACGGTTACATCGGTGGAGATAAACGCCGAAACTTGTGCAACTAACATGCTTAATTCCAAGTTGAATGGGCTGGACGGTGCGATAAAAACGGTTCAAGGGAATTTGTATGAGAAGCTCGAACCTGATAGTAAATACGACTATATTGTTGCAAATCCTCCGCTGGTCCCCATTCCCAATGGACTTGAATATCCTTTTGTCGGAGATGGGGGATTTGATGGATGCCGAGTTAGCAACGAGATTATCGAAAAGCTCCCAGATTATTTAAGCGATGATGGTACCGCGTTGATGGTGGGAATGATGGCTTGTGCTGATAAGGACAGTCTGGATGCAGTTTCAATAGTGCAAGACATAATGAGCAGCGAGTTGTCGGGAACGATGTCTTTGCTGGGATATGACGAGGTCTATCCATGCTCTTCGTTTGTTGAGGGTGTTGCATGGAGTGCGTATTTGGCTAATCCAACAAGGTGGACATCAGTAGATGAGGCAATTGATGATGTTTACGAACTCTATCGAAATGACCACACTGCAGGCGTTTATTACTATGTGTTACGGCTGCGAAAGGACAGTTCTTTGGATAGAGGGTTGAATATAATTGACAACTCAAATAAAAGGCCCTGTTCAGAGGCGTGGTTGATATAATGATGCATTTCAAATGGCGGAGAGACGAGTGCGCGTTGTTCTGGCATGTGGTCAAAACAACGATGTCATGCCACGGTGCAAAGATGCTGATGGTCATGGTTCTGGTGAGCTATGCTCTGACATCGCTGTCACCGTATTTGAACGGACAGTTTGTTGATATGCTCGTTTACGGTCAGGACATGCATTCGATTTATTTTTTAGCCTTTGCTATAGCATTATTGGGGATTATTTCGGCGGTCTTCTCTTACTTTGCAAAGATGCTCCAGACGTCAGTCCTAAACCTCTCGTATTTCAGTTTTTTAAAAGAAATCGTGTCAGACTTTCAACATTTGCCACTTACGGACATAGAGTCGACTTCCCCGTTGTACTCTGCTCAGAAAATAAACTCGGATACCTCTTCAATAACATCGTTTGTTGTCATAAACATGATTCCATTGTTCATGAATGCGATTACAATGATTGCGGTTTTTCTGCTAATCGCTTCTCTCGATTTATCGATATGCACCGTCGGCATAACGCTTCTTGGGGCGTATTGCATTATGGTGCTTATGCTTCAACCCTCACTGCTTGCCGCTTCATTTCAAAAGAAAGAGGAAGATGGGTTCCTGTTCAGCTCCATAGCATCACGTATCGCACGGACGTTCGAGATTAAGCTGCTAGCCGGTTATGACAGCAGCTTCGAACATGTAGAAAAACAGTTTGATGTTGCGTACTATCCTTCAGTTCTCGCACTCGCGAAAGTACAAAGTATAGTAAGTTCTAGCGATCGTATGGCGGCGGCAGGATTTCAAGCTGTTTTGTTGCTGGTTTCGGGAGCAAGAATAGCCACAGGAGCTATGACAATTGGGGAATTTACCATGATAAATTCTTATTATTCCCTATTGATGAGCTGTGGCAAGTACTATATCGGCGTCTTTCAGTCTTTGCAGGAAACGAGGGCATCAATAGCTAGGCTGAATGAAATTAAGGCGCGAAAACGGGATTACCGAAATTGCCTTGCGGTTAATAATGTGGGCCGCATACAGGTTCTAGATTTAGACTTCAGTTTAATTCGCGACGAAGAGCTGGTTGATATAACTTGCGGGGTGAATCTTCAATTTGACGTGGGCAGAACGTATGTAATTACAGGCCCTAATGGTGTTGGAAAAAGCACACTATTAAAGCTGCTCCTGGGTTTTTACGAGCACGCAAATGACAATATCGAGTACGATTGCACAAAGTTGACCGCTATCAATCTTGACCGGGTTCGGTCGGAGTGTTTCTCTGCTATGCAGCAAACGGCTTTCGTCCCCGGTGACACAGTTGAAGACTATTTGCATGAATACGGCATCAGCTATGAGTTAATGGCGTCGTTTCTCAAGGAATGCGGTTTCGAACCAATTGATAAAATAAGATGGGAAAAATGTTCTAATCTATCTGGAGGAGAGCTGCAAAGGTTGCGCTTGGCTATGGCGTTATGCCGAAAAGCGGATTTTGTAATTCTCGATGAGCCGACCAATGATCTTGACGGATCGGCATGTGGCTGCCTGATAGAGTACATTAAACAAAACAAGCGAGGTCAGGCCTTTTTGATCGTTTCGCATGATTCTAGATTGCTCGATGTCGCCGATCATATTTTGGTAATGAGCGGTGAGGGGGCTATTGAATTAGCCAAATAATGGATTCCTGGTTGTGCTGGAATGATATTGGGACGTGTATTTGGTTGCTTTTTAAGGCGGGCATAATAATCGGGTGATCAACTCTTTCTCGTTCCATATGAATTTAGCGCGTCCCAAATGAATGTAATGGGCGGCTCCGGAACCCCCGCTGTCCTGGCCTAGGGGAAACGGAATAGACGGACCGACCGTTCGACTTTGCCTGGGAAAAGATGTCGGGCGGTGGGCGGAGTATGGCCACCGGACTCATCGAACCGCATCTCCGCCATTCTTTCAACTGGGATAACGGTGCCCCCGGGCTCTGGAGAGACTGCGGGGGGGGCGTTCGGCTAACTGCGGGTACGACCTATTTGCCCAATGTGTTCGCCTGAGATCGGAAATTAACTATCATGCGGCCCACGACGCTAGTCCAGCTTGGTGCCCGGTACCTGCGGGGCCTCTTCGAGCAGCGCTTTGAGCTCATTCAGAATGGAAACGGGCTGTCGATCGACGGCGTCCAGATGGAGCGTGGCCACGCGAATGGGCGGCTGATATTCAAGCGAGCCGATGAGCACGGGAGAACCCAGGAATCGTTCGATTTCGTCTGCGATCGCGTCGGTCTCTTCGGGATCAAAGTCGTCGAAAAGCGCCACAAACGTTGGCCCCGTCGAGCGGAACAGGCGGCCCTTGCCGCGCGAACAATCCATGAGGCAGGCGGCGCTTTCGGCGAGCACGCGGTCGCCTGCATCGAATCCAAAGCGGGCATTGACCTCGGCGATATCGTGGACCTTAATGGCAATAAAGCCAGCCTCGCGCGGCACGCGGCGCATCTCTCCGATAGCGTTGACCAGGGCGTGGACATCGCCCAGACCCGTTACCGAGTCGGTCGTATCTGCCAAGCTGCGGTTAATAATCATGCCCACGTACATGTTAGGCTCGGTATCGGTGCCGTCCAAGCGGTAGCCCGTGCAGTCGCAAAGCGCGTACGCTCCGGTAGCATCCATAACGCGGTACTGCATGTAGTGGAAGTGCCACGTGCCGTTTATCACCATGTCGAGCTCGGCGCGTACGTTGCCGCGGTCCTCGGGGTGGACGCGAGCAAGCCACATATCGACCGAGTTAAAAGGGTGCTGGGAGGGCAGGTCAAAATCGCGCACGGCGTTAACCGACCATTGCGATTCGCCCGTATCGAGGTTAAGGATGAACGGATAGCGCGTCTCAGAGCTCATGGAGATCGCTTGGAACACCCGGTCGTTGCAGGGAAGCTGATCGACGATTGGGTGTTGTGGCACGTCATTGTCTTTCGGTTGCTGCACACGATGCATAAGCTTATAGCGATACATTTTGCGATCGGCATCCATCGTCATCTGGCGACGCGTATCGCCTGCAAGCGGGTCGACGTGCGAGCAACCAAAACTAAAACTGGCGATCATGGGCGCCTTGCCACCTGAGCTCGCCTCGATCAGCCCGGCACGTACCTGCTCCAAGCGCTGCTCGAGTTCAGTCTCGTTTGCGGAGAGCGAGATAAGCACAAACTCGTCTCCACCGATACGGAACAGCATCTCATCGTGCTCCATGGTTTCGGAGAGCGTGCGGCAGATGCTCAGAATATAGCGATTGCCTTCGGCGTGGCCAAACCTATCATTGCAATGCTTGAGATGGTCGATGTCAATATAGGCGCAGGTGAAGGGGTCGCCTTTGCGCCAGAGCTGCTCGACGTGACGGTCGAGTCCGCCGCGGTTGCCCAAGTTGGTGAGCGGATCGATATAGGCGTTGCGCTCAAGCAGCTGGCGCTCTTGTTGCAGGATGGCATGCGTCTTTTGCAGTTGCTCACCAACGGCGCGCAGCTCAGCAGGCAGCGCGGAAACATCGAGTTCGGCGGTCGAGACACCATTCGCAAGTCGCTGAAGATAGGCAATAATCGATTGCTCGCCCAAGCGGTATGACTCGTTCATGATGAATAACCTCCTTGGGCAGAACAACGGTTTGTATCATATCCCCAATTCGGTTTGAATTGGGGATATAAGTTAGCTAATGGAGACAAATGCCCCCTTCGGCGGTGGTGTTTTGCGCGCGAGCGTATCAGTTGTTATTGCCACCATCGAGCAATGCCTCAAAATCATTCGCCGGCATGGGGCGGTAGTAGAGGAAGCCCTGGGCGTAGCGGGCGCCCATCTGTCGTAGCATGTTCGCCTGCTCATTTGTCTCGACGCCTTCGACCACGACGGGCAGATGGAGCGACTGCGCCATATCGAGCATTGATGTAATGATTTGCGCGCTGCGGCCTTGATCTCCGTCGGCGGGAACAAACGTGCGGTCAAGCTTGATGACGTCGACGTTGACGTTCTTGAGCATCGCGAGCGTGGACTGGCCGGTGCCAAAGTCGTCCATATAGGTTGAGAAGCCGCGGGTGTGCAGGTCGGCAGTCAGTTTATCCACGGCCTCGGATTCTCCCGTATAGGCTGTCTCGGTGATCTCGATGCGCATAAGTTCGGGCGGTAGGTTGTATTGGGCGGCAAGTGCTCCCATATGTTCGGCAACGTCGCAGGCAAGGATATCCACGCGCGACACATTGAGCGAGATCGGAACCACGCGAAGCCCCCGGTCGATGCGCTCGCGCAGCCACGAGGCGACGCCCTGCCAAATGTACTTGTCGAGCGTCACTACAAAGCCGCTTTCCTCGAGTGTGGGGATAAACGTTACAGGCGAAATGAGGGAACCGTCCTTGCCAATCCAGCGCGTGAGCGCCTCGGCGCCAACGATCTCGCCAGTTTCCATGTCGACCTGGGGCTGCAGGTAGTAGGTAATGCGGCCGTTTGAGAACGCATACTGGAATTCGGTCAGCGTGCGGTGGAACGCGGTTTCGCGCTCGTACTCCTCGGGGCGGAAAATGGCGACGCGCTCCTTAAAGTCGTTTTTTGCGCGCCGATTGGTAAACATGGCCTTGGCCTGCGCGTCGATGGTGATTTCCTCGTTGGGGTCGATGGGGCAAACGCCCATGGACGGCCAGAAACCCACGCCGTCATCATGCTTGGCCACGGCGGCGCGAACGCGGTTATAGATTTGATGGACGGTGTCGTGCTCAAAGGGGATGAGAATGCAAAAGTCGTCTTGGCCCCAGTATCCTGCGACGCCCATCTCGGCATTCTCGATGTCTTTGAGGACCGTGCCCACATCGGCGAGCACGCGGTCGCCCTCGGCCTGTCCGTGCCATTCGTTAAACAGTCGCATATGACCCATGTCGACGGTGGCGATACACCAAGCGCCGTCGCGCCCTGTCCTCAGAAATGCGTTGGCGCGCCGCATAAACTCGCTGGGTCGATAGAGGCCCGTGAGCGTATCGATGCGTTCGGCGACGGCGCTTTTACGCTCAATCTCGGGTATGGGGAGGCTGTCGTTGGGGGCAAGCCCGCCGGCGGCGCGAAGACGACGGTCGAGTTTGCCTAAAACAGCGGTCGCTTGATTGATTAAGCGCTCGTAAAAGGCCGGGACGACAAGACAGACGGGGGTAATGGTGTCGTTCGCGATTCGAACAGGAGCGAAAACGGCCTCTTTAAGATGATGGGTCAGTTGCTCGAATGCCCCGTGGTCCAGATCGTTGCTGAGCACGACGAACTGGGCGTTTCGCGAGCGGAAGACGCGACTTCTGCCGCGGGTGATCGATAACATGCGGCCTGCGTATTCGGCGAGCATGTTGTCGACAGCCTCGGCCCCGTAGAGCTCGTTGAACTTTGCCGTGCCACAAACGCGGACCGCTATAAGCCCCGTCTCGCAACGGTCGCGACGGCAGGCATCGATAGCGTTGATCAGCATACGCTGCGTTCCGAGGCCCGTGGCGGCGTCGACGGTCTCGGCGAGTGAGTGGTTAACAAGTTCGCCGACATAGAGCGAGGGGGTATTTCCGTCGCCGTCGATGCGAAACCCGCGAGCGCGGCAGAGGACGTAGTCGCCCGCGGCATTGCGCATGCGGTACTGCATGACGCGGCGGTGTTTGGAGCCATTATAGATTTGGTCGATGTCGTTGATGTAGGCCTCGAGGTCATCGGGGTGGACGCGCGTTTTCCAGTAATCGTGGCAGTTGTCTACATGCTCAGAAGGAAGACCGAGATCGCGCAGGGCGCCTTGTGACCAAAGGGTGCGATGTTTGTCCAAGTTCTCGATAAAGCAATAACGGCCTTCGTTGAGCATCGAAAAGGCGTCAAAAACGCGATCGCTTATTTCGAAGTCGTCGGTGTGGACTTGCGCGATATTGCGTCGATCAAGATGCATGGCATGGCGTAGCTTGTAGTCGTACATGCGATGGTCGGCATCGAGTGTCATGCGATTGGAGACTTCACCCAGGGCGGGGTCGGCGTGTGCCACTCCGTAGCTAAACGAGTGAGGCATCTCGGAATCGTTGTTTTTGAGTAGGACCGTTCGGCAGTGTTCCAGGCGCTCGGCGAGGTCGTCCTCGGTCGCAATCGTAGACAGGATGGCAAACTCGTCGCCGCCTATGCGAAACGCCGCCTCGTCCACTTTCATATACAGCTTGAGATAGAGACTTACCTGCAAGATATAGCGGTTGCCCTCGTCATGCCCAAAGACGTCGTTGCAGTGCTTAAGGTTATCGATGTCGATAAACGCCATGGTCACGGGCAGTTCCTGCTCCCAGATTTCCTCTAGGGAACGGGCAAAGCCGCCGCGGTTGCCAAGTCCGGTGAGCTGGTCGGTAAAGGCCGTCCTAATCAGATCATCCTGACGCTCGAGAAGGTCACGGACGGTCTTTTCGAGCGTTTCGGTGTAATTGCTGGCGGTGTCCATGTTGTAAGCGGCTTTCTGAGGTCGGGGCGGATGGCGTCGGGCGAGCTCGTAGTGTACACGCGTCGTTGCTCGGCGCCTTGCGTGTATCCAGGCCCCCGCCTTGCTGCGTTGTTGAGTTACTTTGCCGGCTAATGTTCGCTGTTGATAACAGCTGAGTAGTATAGACAACAGTGCACAATTATATATGGGCGCACATGCTGTGGGCGGCTATTATTCGCCAAACGGCAACGCCTGGGTGCGCATGAAAAATGCGACTGAGTCGATATATGTTGACGGGTATACTTGTCCCGTTTTAAAACGCAGGAACGGAGATGGTCACATGGCACAGCCGGATACGACGCGCACGGTGGGGCTTGCGCTCGAGGGAGGCGGCTACCGCGGTATGTATACGGCGGGCGTGCTCGACGTTTGGATGGAGCGCGGTTTGACCTGCGACCATATGGTGGGTGTCTCGGCGGGCGCGGCGTTTGGCTACAACTTTAAATCGCGCCAGATCGGCCGTGCCATTCGTTACAACAAGGCCTATTGCGCCGACAAGCGCTATGCGAGCGTGACCAGCTGGCTGCGAACCGGCGATATGTTCAATGCCGATTTTGCCTATCACGAGGTGCCTATCGAGCGCGATCCCATCGACTTGGAGGCGTATCGCGCCTGCCCCATGCGATTTACGTGCGTGTGTACCGATATCGAGACGGGCAAGGCCGTCTACCACGATCTACCGTATGGCGACGAGCGCGATATCGAGTGGATCCGGGCGTCGTCTGCCATTCCTGTGGCGACGCGTCCCGTTGCTATTGACGGGCATAAGTATCTGGATGGTGGCGTGGCTGATTCTATTCCCAGCGCATGGCTGTTTGCGCAGGGGTATGACCGCAATATCGTGGTACTCACGCAGCCGGCGGGCTTTGTGAAGCAGCCCAACAGCGTGATGCCCATGCTGCGGCGCGTGTTCCGTCACTATCCGGAGTTTGTTGCAGCGCTTGAGCATCGGCATGAGGTCTACAATGCCACGCTCGATGACCTGGCACGTCGAGAGGCTGCCGGCGAAATCTTTGTGGTGCGGCCGAGCGAATCGGTGAAGGTGCCGTCGCTGTGCCGCGAACCGGATGAGCTCGAGCGCATCTACCAGGTCGGCCGCCACGATGCAGAGGCGACTTTGCCGGCGTTGGAAGCGTATCTGGCGGGGTAAGGGTCGCATACGGAAAGCGCATCCCGGAATGGAGGCCCAAACTGGGATGCGCTTTCCATTGCTGAAGATATGAGGCTGCGAATCAGCTGTTCGGCCTATGCCTATGCCTGCTGCCAGGTGTCGACAAGCTCCTTGGCTGCGGCATGGGGGTCGTCGGCGCTGCAGACGGCGCTTACCACAAAGAAGCCGTCGACGCCGGTGGCCTTAAGCTGCGGCAAGTCGGCCGTCTTAACGCCGCCGCCCACCACGATGGGCACGGGGCTTGCCGCGTGGAGTGCGGCCAGGTCCTCAAAGCTCTTGGTGATGATGGAGCCATCGGCTGCGCGTCCGCAGTCGCGCTTGGTCTCGGTCTCGTGGAGCGGGCCGATGCCCAGGTAGTCGACCAGACTCATGTCGGCGGTCTTGACGTACTCGAGCATTTCCTCGCAGCGGGCCGAAAGGCCCACGATGGCATCGGGGCCCAGCAGCTTGCGACAGACCTCGACGGGAATATCGCTCTGACCCACGTGCACGCCGTCGACAGCAATACCCTGCTCGCGCGCGGCAAGCACACAGTCCAGACGGTCGTCGATGAGCAAGGCGACCTGACCGGTCTTGCCGGCCCGTGCGATTGCCTGCGCGGCGTCGCCGGTCAGCGCGATGATCTCGCGGGCACTTGCCACCTTGGAGCGCACCTGGATGCAGGTAAAGCCGGCGTCGAGTGCCTGGGCCACCACATCGCCCACGGGGCGTCCGAGGGTGTTTTCGGGGCCGAGTACCAGATAGGCCGAGATATCAAGGTTGTCGCGGATGCTCATCGTGCTTCCTCCTGCTTTTTGATCTGTGCTTCCATGCGCTCGAGTTTGCCGGTCATGGTGTCGGTAAATCCGGGTCGAATATCGGCTTTGAGCACGACTTCGGTGCGGATGCCCTTGCTCGCCAACACAAAGGTCGCGTCGCGCACGACCTGCATGACCTCGTCCCAGTCGCCCTCGATCTCGGTGAACATCGAGGTGGTGCGGTTGGGAAGACCGCTCTCGCGAATGACGCGCACGACCTCGGCGACCTCGGCGGAGAGCTCGTCGCCCGTACCGCATGGGGCAATGGCCACCGCGACCAGCGTGTTCATGCCGGTATTGGCTGCGGACTCGGACATGGCCTTACGCCTCCTCGAGCTCGAGCTGGTTGTCGGCGATGTCCTGGGCAGTTGCGCGGTAGAGCTCGTCGATAAAGGCGACCTTAAAGCTCGCCGGGGCATCGGCGACGGCGGCGGCACGCGTGCCGGCAACGTTGTAGACGGCGGTGCCGCAGACGGCTGCCGTAAACGGATCGGCGGCGCAGGCGTACACGGCCAGCACGCCGCCCTGCGAGCAGCCGCAGCCGGTGATCTTGGACATGAGCGGACTGCCGCCGTGGGACTTGGCCACGGTCGTGCCGTCGGTGATCAGGTCGACCTCGCCCGAGACCACCACGGCGCCGCCGGTGTAGCGGGCGAGTGCCACGGCGGCATCGCGGGCGGCGTCAACCGTATCGGTCGTGTCGACGCCTCGTACACGGCTCAGATCGGCCGCCTCGCCCTCAAGGCCCCACAGGCCGGCGAGCGCGATGATCTCGGAAGCGTTGCCGCGCACGATGGCGGGCTTGTACTGCTTGAGCTCATTTACCAGCTGAGTACGCAGGCTGCCGATGCCCAGGCCCACCGGGTCGAGCACCCAGGGCTTGCCGGCGTCATGTGCCGCCTTGGCCGCGCGTGGAATCGTCTGCTCGTAGATGGGGAAGAGCGTGCCCATGTTGAGATAGATGGCGCCGCCGCCGGCAACGAGCGCCTCGCCCTCGTCGGGCAGATAGACCATGGCGGCCGAGCCGCCCACGGCGAGCTGCGCGTTGGCGACAAAGTCGATCGTCACCGTGTTGGTGATGGAGCCTGCCATCGGGTTGGTGGCGCGAATCTCGTCCACGGCCTTGACTACACGTTGTTTAAGCTGTTCCGAATCAATCACTGCACATGCCTCCTTGGCATAGAAAAGGGGCGCTGTGCATAGACAGCGCCCCTGTAAAGGCGGCATGCTCCCTACGCCAGCATTAACTGACAGGTTCAAAGGATTGGGCCCATTGCCCTCTCAGCCTTGTGGTTTGCACCGCCGGCACTCCCGCATCGAATCTGTTGCTCCCTATACTAACGCACCTGCCAAAAAGGGACAGATTTATTTTGGCAGGTGGCAACGGGGGTGCTGCATTTTCCCAGATAAAACCTGCCAAAATAAACCTGTCCCTTATTGGCAGGTCGTTACAATGGTTACGGTGAAAATGACTGGGGGACCCTATGATCAAACTCGTGCTGACCGATATGGACGATACGCTGATTCCGGCTGGACAAGACGGCGCCAGCGACTATGCCATCGAGGGCATTCACGCCATGCAGGCGGCGGGCCTGCACTTTGGTCCGGTTTCGGGTCGCCAGCCGTCCGCGATGGGCTGGATGTTCAAAAATCGTTCTGAGTGCTTTTCGACCGGCGCGTTCTGCAACGGCCAGGTCATGTTTGTCGACGGTCAGGCGGTCGCTTCGCGCGCGACCGACAACGATGCCCTGATGCGTCTGGCCGATTACCTCGAGCAAGAGACCGACGATACCTATCTAAAGGTCTACAGCCTGGGTGACGACTTTTGGGATAACGATGCCTATTGCGTGACGAGCGACCCCGAGCGCGTGCGTCGCGCCATGGAGTCGGGCGGCAACGCATGGCTCAAAGGTGAAGAGGCCCCGTGCCGTCCCGTCGTCGATGATGCCCCGGTATACAAGGCGAATATCTGGAGCGCCCGCTCGCGTGAGGAGCTCGCGGAGCTACGTGAGCGCGTTGCCGCTGAGGTACCGGAGCTCTCACTCGTGTTTCCCAACAATCGTGTGCGCCTGTTCGATATCCTTCCAGCAGGTTGGGACAAGGGTTGCGCCGCGCTGGAGCTTGCGCGCGCTTTGGACCTGACGCTCGACGAGGTGGCCGTATTCGGTGATTCCGATAACGATCTGCCCATGATCGATGCCGTTCCCAACTCCGTTGCAGTCGCCAATGCCAACGAGGCCGTCACGGCTGCCGCATGCTGGCATATCGGCGCTGCAGCAGACGATGCAGTTGCCGGGGCTCTGCATCAGATTGCCGCCTGTGCCGCGACGGGGGAGATGCCGCCGTTTATGTGTCAGATGGATGCGACGGGTTTCGACGTCACGAACATCTAGGGAGGGCGTTATGAAGCTTCAACAGCTCAGATATGTTGTAAAGGTTGCCGAATGCGGCAGCATCACCGAGGCCTCGCGCCGACTCTTTGTGTCGCAGCCTTCGATTACCGCGTCGATCCGTGATCTCGAAAACGAGATGGGTGTGCATATCTTTGAGCGCACCAACAAGGGTGTCATTGTGTCCGAGGAGGGCGAGACCTTCTTGGGCTACGCGCGCCAGGTGCTCGACCAGGCCGACCTGCTCGAGGGCAAGTACAAGGGCGCATCTGAGCAGGTGCCGCATTTTAGTGTGAGCTGTCAGCATTATTCCTTTGCCGTTAATGCGTTTGTCGATGTGATCCGTGAGTTCGATGCCGCGCGCTATGACTTTACCCTGCGCGAGGAACAGACTCACGAGATTATCGAGGACGTCGCGCATATGAAAAGCGAACTGGGCATCCTGTACCTGTCCGAGCATAACCGCGAGGTTATCGAGCGCATGCTGGCGGCCAACGAGCTCGTCTTCGAGGGGCTTTTTTGCGCCTCGCCGCATGTGTTTGTGTGCGCCGACCACCCGCTGGCGGGCCGCTCCAGCGTGACGCTCGAGGACCTGGAAGACTACCCCTTCCTGTCCTACGAGCAGGGCAGCTACAACTCGTTTTACTATTCCGAGGAACTGACCTCGACGTTTGAGCGTCGCAAGAATATCCGCGTGCGCGACCGTGCGACGTTGTTCAATTTGGCCATGGGCCTCAACGGCTACACGGTATGCTCGGGCGTGATCAGCCACGAGCTCAACGGTCCCGGCATCATTTCGATTCCGCTCGATGTAGACGAGTACATGGAGATCGGCATCATCACGCGCAAAAATACGACGCTCACGCGCTACGGCCAAGCCTATATCGACGCGATCCGTCAGCATATCTAGACTGCTGCGTTCTGCACGGGTCAAATTTCTTTATGGCAGTCCCAACTGATATAGGAAGCATCTATATCAAACTGTTATAAACGTATATTTTACGATGGCCATATGAGCGCTCATACTCTGTCCCAGTAAAGCAACCAATACAAAGGGAGATATCTATGAGCACTTCAATTCAACCGAACGCGCCGTTTCGCGCTGATATCGTCGGCAGCTTTCTTCGTCCGCAGGCCGTAAAGGATGCCCGCGCTGCCTATGCGGCAGGCACGCTTGATGCCGAGGGGCTTAAGGCCGTCGAGGAAGAGGCTATTCGCGACCTGGTGGACAAGCAAAAGGCCGCCGGCCTGCAGGTCATCACCGATGGCGAGTTCCGCCGCAGCTACTGGCACCTCGATTTTATGTGGGGGCTGAACGGCGTCGAGCGTCGCACCTCGCGCACCGGCTATATGTTCCACGACGAGGAGACCACGGCCGATACCGCCGTGGTGACCGGCCCCATCAGCGGCGAGAACCACCCCTTCGTTGCACACTTTAAGTTTGTCAAAGCCCTCGAGGGCGAGGGCCAGGTCGCGCGCCAGACCATCCCGGCACCGATCCAGACGTTCTCCGAGGTTACGCTCGATCGCTGCGATGGTCAGCAAGAGAGCCTGCGCGCCGTCTATAAGACCGACGAGGAGCTTGCCGACGCCATCGCAGCCGCCTATCGTACCGTGATTGCCGACCTGTACGCTGCGGGCTGCCGCAACATCCAGTTCGATGACTGCACCTGGGGTATCTACTGCGATACCGACTTTGTCGCCAAGACCGGCATGAGCCCGGTCGACCTGCAAAAGGTGAGCGAGCTGGGCGTGGCACTCAACAATGCGGCTATCGAGGGTAAGCCCGATGACCTGGTCATTAACACACACGTGTGCCGTGGTAACTACCACTCTACCTATGCTTTCGAGGGCGGCTACGACCCCATCGCGCCGTACCTGTTTGCGCATGAGGACGTTGACGCGTTCTATCTGGAGTTCGATACGCCGCGCGCCGGCGGTTTTGAGCCGCTCAAGTATGTTGCCCCCGGTAAGAAGGTCGTGCTGGGCCTGGTGACCACCAAGGCGGCCGAGCTCGAGAACGAGGATGTTATCGTCGGGCGCATCCGCGAAGCCGCAAAGTACGTGCCGCTCGAGAACCTGTACCTGTCGCCCCAGTGTGGCTTTGCCAGCTGCGAGATCGGCAACAAGCTGACCGAGGACGAGCAGTGGGCAAAGATCGCGCTGGTCAAGCGCATTGCCGAGCGCGTTTGGAAATAGCGCTACCGTTCGCAGGTGACGGCGCGTGCGAGGCATTGCGTATCACGTACAATGGTTCGGATCGTATCGTTCGGGCAGGTTATCCGATATGCCTGATCGCCCTTCCATTCGAAAGGACTTCCATGTCCCAGTCTTCGACGCCCGCCGTCACCGATGCCATCTACGATGCATCGTCGCTCGGCCGCCCGCGCATGTTTGTGTTGGGTTTGCAACACATGTTTGCGATGTTCGGAGCCACGGTGCTCGTGCCCGTGCTCACCGGCCTTTCCGTTTCGGCGACGCTTCTGTTCGCCGGCATCGGCACGCTGCTGTTTCATTTTCTATCGCGCGGTAAGGTGCCCGCGTTCCTGGGCTCCTCGTTTGCCTTTATCGCGGGTTATGCCGCCATTGCGCCCAACGGCGAGGCCGAGCTTTTGCCCTACGCTTGCCTGGGCGTAGCTTGTGCAGGCCTGCTCTATCCGGTGCTTGCGGCCCTGTTCCGCGCCTTTGGCGCCAAGCGTGTCATGCGTTTCTTCCCGCCGGTGGTGACTGGCCCCATCGTCATTTCCATCGGCTTGATCCTGGCAAGCTCTGCCATTGCTAACTGCCAGACCAACTGGTTTGTTGCTGTTATTGCCGTTGCCGTGATCGTCATCTGCAACATTTGGGGCCGCGGCATGGTCAAGATCGTGCCGATTCTGCTGGGCGTTGTGGTGAGCTATGCCGTTGCGGCGGTGCTGGGCGAGGTTGATTTTTCGGGGATTGCCGCCGCGCCGTGGGTCGGTCTACCTGTCGTGTGGGACAACACCGTGTTCGCGCTCTTTGGACCGCAGTTCGATAGCAGTCTTGCCACGACGGCCATTATCACCATCATGCCACTGGCCTTTGCGACCATGATTGAGCACATTGGAGATATTTCCGCCATTGGCTCTACCTGCGAACGCAATTACATTGCCGATCCCGGTCTGCACCGTACCCTGCTCGGCGATGGCCTGGCGACTATCTTGGCATCGCTCTTTGGCGCCCCTGCCAATACGACGTATGGCGAGAACACCGGTGTGCTTGCCCTGACGCGCGTGTTCGACCCGCGCGTGATTCGCATTGCCGCCTGCTGTGCCATTGTGCTTTCGTTCTGCCCCAAGTTTGCCGCTGTGATCGCTGCTATGCCGGCATGCGTTATCGGTGGCGTGTCGCTCGTGCTCTACGGCATGATCAGCGCCGTGGGCGTTCGCAACCTTATCGAGAACCAGGTCGATTTCCAGAACAACCGCAACGTGCTGGTGGCGGCTCTGGTGCTCGTGCTTTCGCTCGGCATTGCCTACAGTACCACCGGTGCCATCGTGCTGGAGCTGGGCGGCGTGACCATTTCGCTTTCCGGCCTTGCCGTGGGCTCGCTGGTGGGCATTGTGCTCAACGCCATCCTGCCCGGTAACGACTTTGAGTTCGATACTTCCGAGCTTGAGGAAACTGCTGAATAGTAGCTGCGTTCAGCCAAATTAAAAATGGCGTCCATGCGTATGTACGCGTGGACGCCATTTTTAATGCGTCAGTATCCAGTGGATGCCGCGTGCCATGCGCAGGTCAGTTTGGGCAAAGTGGTTGCCGGGGTTGAGCTCCAGCGTCGCGGGAATACCACGTTCGCCGAGCAGTTTTTCCATGGCGCGTGTGTCTTCGAGGACGTGCCTCATCATGCGGTTGGGTGTCTTGGTCTCCTTTTTGCCGAGTGACAGATAGACGGCATCGGGCGCGTTCGACATCGTGTACTCGTGCGCGTAGTCGATAAAGCCAGGAAACCACAGGGAGCCCGATGCGCTTGCGGCGCGGTCAAAGACATCGGTCTGCCAGAGGGCCCAAAGCGAAAAGAGGCCCGCCAGCGAATAACCGGCAATGCCACGCCAAACAGGTGGCTGTGGGAGCGATGATTCGACCTTTGGGATTATTCGGTTCAGCAGTTCATCGAGAAACTCGGACGCCTGTCCACCAAAGGGCTCGGCATCGCGTACGGTTCCGTCGCATTCCCAAGGGCTCAGCTCGCGATTCCAATCGAGCCCGCCAATGGTGACGAGGGTGAATGGCGGACAGTCGAGCTCTCGGCAACACTCATAAACTTCGCTGCCGTCGCCCACGACCACAGGAAGGTAGATGACAGGCGCGCTTTCCGTATGATTCGAATAAACGGTTATCTGCTTTTGATGCGCTTCCATGACGGGCTTCTCTCAGTGTTGTGATATCGGCAGCCTCAATTGTCGCACGCCAGCGTATGCCGGTTGGACAGCATCAAGAACATTCGCGTGCGCCGCGCGGGCGCAAATGAAAAACGCCACCGCCGGAGGGGAGCTTGGCGGTGGCGTTGCTAAACGGTGTGCAGGCTAGCACTTCTGTGGGTGCCGTCCCGTGCGTTAAAGGTCAAAGCTGTCTATGAGCGCTTGCGGCTCACCATGGTGCCTGCCGCGATAGCGGCTGTTCCCGCAAGGACGGTTGCCACGATGGCCGCACCCGAGGTGTCGCCGGTTGCCGCGAGCACGCCGGTAGTCTTGGCTTTCGTGGTTGAAGCCGCAACGGCCTTGGTCGGCTTTGAGCCCTCAGGCGTGGGATTCTGCTTGGACTCCGCGGGCTTGCTTTCTGCGGGCTTGGTCTCGTCGGGCTTGGGGTCTTCCGGCTTGGCTACCTCGGGAGGTGCGGTGGTCGTGCTTTTGGCGACTGCTTTGATATAGAGGGAGTCGACCGTGGCGTCGCCCGTGCCGATGGCTTGGCCTGCCTCGTAGATGCCGTCACGGAGCTTGCGATAGTCAATGACCTTGCCGCCTTCGGGCGTCTGGATGGCGGCGTTCTCAATCTTGATGGTGCCGATTGTCTTGCCGTCAGCGCTCATGGCACGGGCAAAGATTGCCGCTGTATCTCCTTCGGCCGTTACCTTGCTGCGGATGATCGAGATGACTGCGGGTGTGACGCCCTCGCTGGTCTGGGCGATGATGCCGATGTTCTCGCCTTGGGGTTCGCGCCTCGTCTCGCCATCTTGGTTTTCGCTGTAGGGGATGGGGCCGTCGCCGTTCTCGACATAGCGGGCTATGGCCTTGACAACGGAGTCGCTGATGTAGATGTGGCCGCCCTTCTCGTTGGGTCGATCGTTTCTGGTGGAGAATGCAGCCGAAACCTCGCCTTCCGCAAACGCGTCCACGGTGGAGCCGTTCTTGACGACGATGTCGTCCTGGTAGGTGAAGAGGGCGTTGGCGCCACCGTATCTGCCTTTACTTGCACGGACCGTCACGTTTGCATGATCGAGGGTGATGCCCTTGTGGGCATAGACGCCATATTCAACACCGTTTACGTTGAGGGAGGCGTTTGTGGCTGCGAGGCTGCCCTTGGCCTCGACGGCAGCGTCTTTCTCGGAGCTTGCCTTGACCTGGCTGCCGTCCGAGATGTTGATATTGCCGCCGCTCCAAAGGGCCTCACCATCGGCTGAGCTTGCCTCGACCGTCCCGCCACCCTTGATGGTGAGGTTCTTGTCGGTTCCAATACCCTTGTCCTTGGTAGCCCTGGCGGTGACGGCTCCGCTGTCGTCAATCGTGATATTGCCGTTTGCCCTGATGCCATCCGATGCACCCGTGGCGTTGACGTTGCCCGAACCTTTGATAGCGAGATCACCCCCGGCATTGATGGCATCAAACCCAGTGCTCGTGGCGTTGACGGATCCGGCTCCGTCGATGTTGATATTACCCGTGGAGAGGATAGCGTCCTCAGTAGATGTCACACTGAGCGTGCCGCCCTCGTCGCCTTGGATATTGAGCTCGGCATTCTCGTTAGTGCCATGAGAAACGTTGATGCTTTCGATCCATTCGGCAGTGACGATGTTGGTTCCCGAGTAATTCACGTTGAGCTTGCCTGCGGCCTGGATCTCGCCGCCGTTATAGTTGTTGAGCTTCAAGTCGTCGGCGCCGTCCCACGACCAGGTACCGGCCTCGTCGCTCGCCGCGGTGTTGTACTTGTTGCCGCCGACCTTGACCCATTCCGCTGCGAGCGAGACGCTCGGCATGAGCAGCGAGCTCATCGTGAGCGCGCACACGGCGCCTACGACGATGCGGCGCGTCACGCGGCGCCAGCTGCCGTGCGCGAGTCCTATGCGACGGCGAACGTCGGGTTCGGCAACATGGGTTCCGGCAGTAGTGTCATTGCGTTTGGGGGTCGTGAACAAGGCTGCCACGGTTGCTCCCATCCTCATAGGGCCTATGCGGTTATATCCAGCATATCTGCAGGATGTAGCCGTCGGTAGTGCCGTTTGGAGGGCAAAATGGCCAAAATGGGGGAGAAATAGGCCGCACGCCGGCGCAGGGACCGGCGCTAAAAGAAAAGCGCGGGGCCGCATGGCGACTCCGCGCTTTATTGTTCAGCTTTTGCAGCCTTGCCCTTACGCTACGAAGAAGTAGACGAGGAAGGCAAGGGCTGCGATCCACATGAGCGGTTTGATCTTCGAGGCCTCGCCCTTAAAGAGCGCGACGATCACGTAGGCGATAAAGCCCAGACCGATGCCGGCAGAGATGGAGTAGGTGAAGGGCACGCCGGCGACGATCATGAACGCCGGGAAGCCCTGCGAGACATCGGACCAGTCGATCTCGGAGGCCTCGCTCATCATGAGGTAGCCGACGTAGACCAGGGCACCGCAGGTGGCGGCGCTGGAAACGATGGAGACGACGGGGGAGAAGAAGGCGGCGAGGATGAACAGCACGCCGGTGGTGACGGAGGTGAGGCCCGTGCGGCCACCGTCGGCGGCGCCGGAAGTGGACTCGACGAAGGTGGTGATGGAGGAGACGCCCATGAAACCGCCCACAGCAGCGGCGGCGGAGTCGACGATCAGGATCTCCTTGATATTCTCGACGTTGCCGTCGTCGGTGAGGAACTCGCCCTGCTTGGCCACGGCCATCGCGGTGCCCATGGTGTCGAAGAAGTCACTCATGAGCAGCGAGAACGAGATGACGAGGAGCGCGGGGTCGGTAAGGACCTTGACGATGGCGGGCACGCCGCCGGCGTCGGCGATGGGGCCACCGATGCTCGAGAAGTCGAGCGGGGCGATGATACCGGTCGGAGCCTGGGTCACACCAAGGGGGATACCGGCGATGACGGCGACGACGATGCCGATGAGCAGCGAGCCGGGGACGTTGCGGCAGGCGAGGGCGACTGTCACCAGGATGGAGATGATGCCGACGATGAATGTGGGGGAGGTGATGTCGCCCAGACCGACGAGTGTACCGGCGCCGGCGGTGATAATGCCGGCATCGCACAGGCCAATCATGGCGATGAACAGGCCCAGACCCATCGAGATGGCGTGACGCAGGACAACCGGGATGGCGTCCATGATGGCCTCGCGCAGGCCACAAAGCACGAGCAGCAAGATGACGACGCCCTCAAGGAAGATGACGCTCATGGCCACGTGCCAGTCACCGCCGCAGACGGTGGTGGTGATTCCAGCGATCATCGCGTTGACGCCTAAGCCCGACGCGCAGGCGAGCGGGCGGTTGGCGAAGATGCCCATGCAGATGGTCATGATGCCAGCGCCCAGGCAGGTGGCGCAAGCGAGTGCTCCTGCATCGATGCCGGCGCCCGAGAGCACCGCGGGGTTGACGGCGATGATGTAGGCCATCGCCAGGAACGTTGTCAGTCCAGCGCGGAGTTCGGTCCCGATTGTGGACTTGCGCTCGCTGACGTGAAATAGTTCGTCCATGCATACCCTTTCCTTGTTCGGCCCCGAGTTTAGGCCGATTGACACGAACTCACCTACTATAGCCCCTTTACGACGCTGTTGTTCCTCGCATGTTGATGTTCGGCGCTTTGTAGCAGACGGACGGTATTTTTCGCATGAAAATGTGTGGGTACCGTATACTTAAGCGGTTACAACGACCCCTATGGAGGAACGTATGATTAAAGAGCTTTGCCACGACGAGGCTATCCTGTCCCAGCGTTGCGAGGTTGCGACTGTCGAGGACGAGTCGGTCGCACAGGACCTGATCGATACCATCAAGTCGCTCGACGATGCCGGCTGCCTTGCCGCTAACCAGATTGGCGTTACCAAGAAGGTTTGCGTCTACCTGGACGATGCCGGCGAGCCCCACGTGCTCTACAACCCCCGTCTGGTGTTTGGCCTGGGCGCCAGCAAGATGGAGGAGAGCTGCCTGACGCACGAGGAGGTCACCAAGTCCACGCGCTATATCAAGTGCAAGGTTGCCTTTGACCAGATCGTCGACGGCAAGATGAAGGAGTGCCGCCGCGACTACGCGGGCTTTGAGGCACAAATGATCCAGCATATGATCGATCACTGCCAAGGTAAACTTGTCTAGGGTGGTTTAATTGGGGACCGAATTTGCGGTCTTTGTCCCGGGCGTGACATTGTTGTCATGTCCGGGCTTTTGTGTTTAGCGCCTTTTTGTTTGGTGACAATAACCTTAGCAAGAACGTAAAGCTGGGAGGCGCTATGTGCACGAGCATTCGATTTACCGATAATTCTGGCCACATGTATCTGGGCCGCAACCTCGACTGGAGCTTTGACTACGGCCAACAGGTTCGCGTGATGCCGCGCGGATTTCACATTCCGTATTCGTTTATCGACGACGCGACAGCGGCACACGCGGTGATCGGTATGTGCATCGATTACAAGAACTACCCTATGTTCTTCGACTGCGGCAACGATGCGGGCCTCGCCGTGGCGGGTCTCAATTTCCCGGGTTATGCCGAGTATGCCGAGGACCCTGTCGACGGCAAGACCAATATCGCGGCCTATGAGTTTCCCCTGTGGGTGGCAGCGACGTTCTCGACGGTCGACGAGGTCGAGGCTGCGCTGCGCGATACGGTGATTGTCGCCAAATCTGCGGGAGAGGGGCTGGGCGTGTCGCTGCTCCATTGGATTATCGGCGACAACCAGCGTAGCATCGTGGTCGAGATGATGGCTGACGGCCTGCATGTATACGACGATCCGGTCGACACCCTTGCCAACCAGCCGACCTTCCCGTGGCACATGGAAAACCTGCGCACCTATATCACTGCCACAAGCGATTTTCCGCAGACGGCGACATGGCGTGGCGCCGAGCTCAAGCCCTATGGCGCGGGTGCCGGCATGCGCGGTATTCCGGGCGATTGCTATTCGCCGAGCCGTTTTGTAAAGGCGGCGTACCTCAATGCCAATTACCCGCAAAAGGAGAGCGAGACCGAAAACGTCGTCCGCATGTTCCGTTCACTCGAGGGCGTGGTGATGATTGAGGGGGCGTCCAGGATGGGCGATGGCAAGTTCGAGAAGACTATCTATACCGGATGCTTTAGCGCGCGCACGGGCAATTATTACTACGCGATGTATGGAGATCCGTCGATTCGCTACGTGAGCCTGATGGATGCCGAGGGCGCGAGCCCCGATAGGCTCGTGGTTCCCGAGCCGCGTCGTTCGTAGCCGTTAGCTTTACTGCAACGCAAAGCGGCCCTGCGTCTCCCGTGAGATGCAGGGCCGCTGTCGTCAATTCGTGACGTCGCTAGAAGTTGGCGTCGTTGAGTTGTTCGCTCTCGAGGCCGTCGAGCTGTTGCTGTTCGGGCGTATCTGCGACGCTCTCGAGCAGCTCAGTGGGATCGACGTTCATATTCCTACCGGCCTCGTTGCCGTTGACCAAGTCGTCCGAGAAGATGTCGACTTCCATTTCCTCGGCTTCCTCGATCTGAACCTCGAGCGGCACCTGGGTGCGCACGAGCTTAACGGCTGGGCGCATGCGGGCAAACAGCGGCACGTACTCGATGATGATGGCCGAGTTCTCGAGACCATACCAACGTGCCGGGCTTCCGCAGGCGCGGCGGACGGCGTACTTGATGGCCATCACGCGGTGGTCGTTGCGGTTGATGTCCGTTTCGGGGGCAAGCATCTTGCGTAGCATGCAAAAACGGAAGTCGCCCACGTTGCCGCGGGTCTCGTAGATGGAGTAGGTGTGATGCTGCGGCGGCAGCTCACCCGATGCCATCAGGTCGCCAACGATCTGGCGCAGGTAGGCGTTAACGCGCTGGTTGACCTTAAAGCCCAGGTCCAAGCGCACGCGGAACAAGAAGTCCGTGCCAAAGGTCTCAACGGAATACTCATGCGTATAGGGCTCATCGGTAACGTGCACGTTGATGAACCAGTATGCCTTGGCGCGCTTGGGATGCTTATCCAAGATGGAATAGAGCACGTCGCGGTCGAGCGTGAGCGGGTCGGGGCTGTTGGTAAGGAACACCAGATTGTCGGCGAGCACGGGGTAGGTCTCGTCGTTACGCAGACGGTTGAGCTGATCGATGTACTTGGAGACGGGCAGCAGAATCGTCTGCGTGCGCTCGATGGCGGTGCCGCGGCGCCACACATACATAAGGCCAAACAGCAGCGAGGCCAAGAAGATCATGACGTAACCGCCGTCAAAGAACATGGTGAGGCACGAGGCAAAGAAGCAGAGCTCGATGGCGCCAAAAAGCAGGGCGAAGATGCAGGCGCCCAGCTTGTGCTTGAGAATGCCGGCGATATAGCTCGTCAAAAGCGTCGTGGTCATGAGCATGGTCACGGTAATGGCGAGGCCATAGGCGCTTTCCATGCGCTCGGAGTTCTGGAACAGCAGCACGATGAAGATGCAGCCGACCCACATGATGTTGTTGACGAGCGGAATATAGAGCTGGCCCTTGGTGTCGCTGGGGTAGTGGATGCGCAGATGCGGCATAAGGTTGAGGCGCGTTGCCTCGGATACCAGCGAGAACGAGCCGGTGATGAGCGCCTGTGAGGCGATGATGGCCGCCACGGCCGAAAGCACGATGGCAAAGGGGCGCAGGGGCTCGGGGAGCATCATATAGAACGGGTTGACGATATCCATCGCGAGCATCTGGGGGTTGGAGTTATTGGCGAGCAGCCAAGCGCCTTGACCCAGATAGTTGAGGATAAGGGCCGCCTTAACAAACGGCCAGGATGCATAGATGTTGGCCTTGCCCACATGACCCATGTCCGAGTAGAGCGCCTCGGCACCGGTTGTCGACAGGAAGACAAAGCCGAGCACCATGATGCCCGAGTGGTTGATGGGCGAGAACAGGAACATGATGCCGCGGATGGGGTTGAGCGCGCGCAGGATGGACAGGTTGCCGAGCATGTTGAACAGGCCGGCGCCTGCCAGGAACAGGAACCACAGCGTCATGAGCGGGCCGAACAGCTTGCCGATTGACGAGGTACCGGCGCGCTGCATGGCAAATAGGCCGCAGATAATGATGATGGTGATGATGATGACGTTGGTCTGGCCGTCACCCAAAAGCGCATGGCCCCACTCGATGGTGCGCAAGCCCTCGATGGCCGTGGTAACCGTGACGGCCGGGGTGAGGATGCCGTCGGCGAGCAGCGCCGCGCCGCCGATCATGGCGGGTAGAATCAGCCATGGTGCCACCTTGCGTACGAGGCTGAACAGGGCGAAGATGCCGCCCTCGTTATGGTTATCGGCCTTCATGGCGATCAGCACGTACTTGACCGTGGTCACGAGCGTCATGGTCCAGATGACGAGTGAAAGCGCGCCCAGGATCATGTCCTCGCTGACGGTTCCGATGCCGCCGTTGTTGGCGACGATCGATTTCATGGTGTACATGGGGCTCGTGCCGATGTCGCCGTAGACGACGCCGAGCGTTACGAGCAACATGCCAGCGGAGAGGGGGATGGCGCCATGCCCGCCCTGCACATGCTGGTCTTGGAGGCTTGCCTCCAGCTTGTTGTGTGCCACGTGGACTCCCTTAGACATCTGGCCTCTGCAAAGAGCAGCAGACCTTTATGCCATCTTTATACATATAAGAGCAGTTTGGCACATTGGGGTGTTTTAGACAATAATCCCCATCTGGGGAGCAGTTGTTTGCGCAGATAGCATTTCAAAGCAGGAGCACTTCCGGCTGTGTGGTTTGCTGCAATGTGATAACCGCGGACGCGCCCCTGCTTTGAGCTGAAGAGGGGCTTTTAAGCACGTGCTGCCTGGGCGATGCCGGTCTTGGCGCCTGCGCGTTTGCCGGCGAGTTCGCAAAAGAGCGCGCCGCCGATGATAAGCGCGGCGCCCATCAAGCGGACCGGTGTTATGGCTTCGCCTAAAAGGACGGTCGAGAACACGACGGCCGAAAGCGGCTCGAGGTAGCCGACGACCGCGACGGTCTGGACGGGCAGCTTGGCGACAGCGCTAAAGTAGAGCAGGCAACCGATGCCGGTGTTGACGACGCCGAGCATGACGACGGCGCGCCAATCAATACTGGCGGCGATACCGGCGGACAGGAATGAGGGAGCGCCCTGCGTGATGAGCGTGAGGACCAGCGCGGTCACAAAGGCGGCGCTCACTTGGAGCGCGGAGTTCTCGAGGCCTTCGATGTGTGGCGCACCCTTGCTAGCGATGACCATCAGCGCATAGCAAAATGCCGAGGCGATTCCGCAAGCGATACCAGCAATGGGCATATTGCCGCCTAGACCTTGCGCCGCAATGAGAAAAGCACCGCAAGCAACGGCGATGAAGCCGGCGATTTTGCCGCCGATCAGTTTTTCGCCAAAGATGAGTGGGGAGAGCGCCATGACAATGATGGGGCCGCAGTAGTACAGCAGCGAGGATACGCCGACGCCGATCGTCTGGTAGGCGCGGAACAGAAAAATCCAGCTGGCGCCCAGCGCGGCTCCCGAGAGGAGGAGGGCTGCGGCTTCGCGGGGGCGAGATGGCGCCTGCAACTTATGGCTTTGGGTGATGGCGAGGATGGTGACAAGCGAGAGCGCGCCCAAAAACGTGCGTAGTAGCACGATATCGGAGCTCGGCAGCGCGATGGCAGCGGCGATGATGCCGTTGGAGCCAAACAATAGCAATGCTGCTAAGTACGTAAACAGTCCGTTGTCCATGCGCTTCCGTCCCCTCTATATCCGAACATGTTCACTATGGGTGAACTGGCAATAGAAGAAAAGCGAATATAATGCATGGCTAACATGACAAAAATTCATGTAAAGGTGGAGGCGTGTCGTGGAAACGAATATTCAAAAGATGCAAGTGCTGCTGGAGACGGTGCGCGCCGGAAGCTTTACGCGTGCTGCCGAGCACCTGAGCTATTCGCAGTCGGGCGTGAGCCGTATGGTGGCCGATCTTGAGGCCGACTGGGGTTTTAAGGTGCTCGACCGCAGTCGCGAGGGCGTGGCTCTTTCTGCCGACGGGCGGCAGGTCATGCCGGCTGTCGAGGCGCTCTGCGAGGAATTCACTCGCTTGCAGCGACGGGTGGATGAGATGCGTGGACTCATGCGCGGCAAAATCTGCATCGGTACGTTTTCGAGTGTGGCGACCCACGTGCTGCCGCCGGTGATTGCGCGCTTTCGCGCCGATCATCCGGATGTCGATTACGAGCTGCTGATGGGTGATTACTCCGAGATTGAGCAATGGGTGGCGGAAGGCCGCTGCGACCTGGGCTTCATCCCGCGTGAGCCCCGAGAAAACGGCATGGCATCGCGGTCTTTGGTGCGCGACGAGTTGATGGCGGTAGTGCCGGCAGATTCTTTGCTTGCCACGGCGGAGGTCGTTTCCCTTGCCGATTTGGCCAACGAGCAGTTTATTCTGCTGGAACGCGGTAGCGACGACGAGATTACGCCGCTGTTTCGCCGCGCGGGCCTGGCAGTGCGCTCTAAGCTGTCGACCTGGGATGATTATGCGATTATGGCCATGGTCGAGGACGGTCTGGGCGTGAGCATTCTTCCGGCGCTCATCTTGCGGCGCTGCCAGTTCGATGTTGCCGTGCGCCCGCTCGAGGGACATCCCCATCGGCAGATCAATGCGATATATCGCACGGCCGATGTTTCGCTTGCCGCCGCTCGTTTCCTTGAATATCTCTAAAAGCGCGTACCTGTTGTCCACTTTGGGACAATTCTCGGGGTTCGGTACATTTTCTTGTGAAATTGAACTTCCGGATAATGTGCCGCGCTATACTGCTGCCTAAATTGAACCTAGGTTCAATTCGTGTTCTATAAATTGAACTTTGCCAGCAAGGAGGTTCTAGTGGCCCAAGAGACGTTTAGCGATCGCCTGCGACAGGCTATGTCCGATCGCGACGTTCGCCAGTCGGACGTAATCCGCGCATCGGAGATGCTCGGCAAAAAACTCGGCAAGAGTCAGATGAGCCAATATGTGAGCGGCAAGACGATCCCGCGGCGCGATGTGGCAGAGCTGCTCGCCCGTATTTTGGAGGTCGATGTTTCCTGGCTGCTCGCCGGTGACGCCGATCAAGGCGAGGAATCATCGCCTCGCAACGTGCCCAAGCCCGAACCCCATCCCTCAGCTCAAATTCCAAGGAGCACCACCATGCGTACTTTTTCTAAATCCGCCAAGCTCGATAACGTCCTGTATGACGTGCGTGGTCCCGTCGTCGACGAGGCCGCCCGTATGGAGGACGAGGGCGAGCGCATCCTCAAGCTCAATATCGGCAACCCGGCGCCCTTCGGTTTCCGCACGCCCGACGAGGTTATCAAGGACATGCGCCAGCAGCTGCCCGACTGCGAGGGCTATTCCAACTCGCGCGGCCTGTTCTCCGCGCGCAAGGCAATCATGCAGTATTCGCAGATCAAGGGCCTGCCCAATGTTCAGATGGAGCACATCTACACGGGCAACGGCGTGTCCGAGCTCATTCAGCTTTCGATGAACGCGCTGCTCGACAACGGCGACGAGATTCTGATCCCCAGCCCCGACTACCCGCTGTGGACGGCGTGCGCAACCCTTGCCGGTGGACATCCCGTGCACTATCTATGCGATGAGCAGGCGGATTGGTATCCCGACCTGGAGGATATGGAGTCCAAGATCACGAGCGCGACCAAGGCCCTCGTCATCATCAACCCCAACAACCCCACGGGCTCTGTCTATCCGCGCGAGGTGCTCGAGGGCATCGTCGAGGTTGCGCGCAGGCATCAGCTGATGATCTTTGCCGATGAGATCTACGACCGCCTGTGCATGGACGGCTACGAGCACGTCTCGATTGCCTCGCTCGCCCCCGATCTGCCCTGTGTCACCTTTAGCGGTCTGTCCAAGTCGCACATGATCGCGGGTTATCGTATTGGCTGGATGGTGCTTTCGGGCAACCAGCGCTGCATGAGCGACTTCATCATGGGCATCAACATGCTCTCCAACATGCGCCTGTGCTCCAACGTGCCGGCTCAGTCGATCGTCCAGACGGCACTTGGCGGCCATCAGTCGGTCAACGACTATATCCGTCCCGGCGGCCGTGTCTATGAGCAGCGCAACTTTGTGTATGAGGCGCTCAACAAGATTGACGGCATCTCGGTGGTTAAGCCGCGTGCGGCGTTCTACATCTTCCCCAAGATGGATGTGAAGAAGTTCAACATCACCGATGACGAGCAGTTCGCCCTTGACCTGCTGCACGAGAAGAAGATTCTGATCACGCGCGGCGGCGGCTTTAACTGGGCCGAGCCCGACCACTTCCGCATCGTGTACCTGCCGCGCATGGAAGTGCTCAAAGAGTCCCTCGAAGACCTCGCCGACTTTTTTGACCATTACCGTCAATCATAACGACAGAGATAGTTTGTCATTTAACGGGCGGCCCGTAACAGATTCGGGTCGCCCGTTTTCTGTTAAAGCTCGCGTTGTCGGCGTCTCGATCGTTTGGGTGAGTGGGGTTCGCGTGTGAACGGAAAACTGTATTCCAAAATGGAATACAGTGTGCTTCAACTGGAATTGATGTCCGTGTGTCCGCTTTTTTAGAATGTTCTCGACAAGATGAAAGGCGGTCCCCACCAATGATTATCGATGCAAATTCCTACTGGTTTGACGAGCGCATCTTCCATGACGAGACACTCTGTGAACAGTTTTTGGCCGAGGTGCCCCGCGCTTACGACACCGAGGGCTACCTGACCGTAAGCCCCACGGGCAAGCGACAGATTGTGATCGAAAAGCCCGCTGGCTTCCCGGGCCTCAACTATATCGAGGGAGACTACACCCTTGAGAAGCGTCTGGCAGACATGGACGAGGCGGGGGTCGATAAAGCGATTCTCAAACTCCCCGGCTGCCATGAGTGGATGTCACTCGAGATGTGCCGGCGCTTCAACGACGGTATGGCCGCTGACGCAAAAGCGTCGAACGGTCGCTTGATACCGCTTGTCGCCGTGCCTCCCTTTGGCACCGAGGCGAACCTTGAGGAACTCGATCGCAGGCTCGACGAGGGTTTCGCGGGCGTGCAACTCTGCGCCCACTACGGCAAGCGCTATCTTGACGATCCGATCTTTTCGGGCTTTTTTGACCGACTGAACGAACGCAGCGTCACCGTTTACGTGCACCATGTGCCCGTACCGGTCGAGCATACGTCGCTGCTCGCATACGACAACCTGCGTCGCTCCTACGGCCGTTGCGTCGACCAGACCACGGTGATCGGTCGTGAAATCTTCAGCGACTTCTTCGAGCGTTATCCCAACGTCAAGATGGTCCACTCCATGCTCGGTGGCGCTTATTTTGCGTTTAAGGAGATGCTGCTGCCGCACGGTCCCAAGCGTCCAGATGCCTCGGGTCGCTTCCAGACCGATACCGAGACGGTCTCCAAGCGTCTTGAGAACAACGTTTATTTCGACATGTCCCATGCTCAGCCCTGGGGCGAGACACTTCTTGCCTGTGCGGTTGAAGTCCTTGGTGCAGACCATATTGTCTTTGGTACGAGTTATCCCGTTAAACGCGAGTGGCTAACAGAGGGTGTCGCCTGCGTCCGCGCCACGGATTTAAGTGATACGGACAAGGACCTTATACTTGGCGGCACGGCACAGCGCCTGTACGGCATCGAGTGAGCGACAGATAAAGGAGGGCGTTCGCCATGGATAAGGGAGAGATGAAGGCCGGAGCCGCCCGGGTGGCCATTAACTTAGAGGACGTATTGCCGTTCGACGGTTTCGACGCACTCCGTCATGAAATCTTTGTCCGTGCCTTCGTGGCCGAAGGGATGGGGCGGCGCGCTTGCATCCTTTCACTTGAGGTTACCTCGATCGCTCCGGCCCTACTCGCCGATCTGCGTGAGGTTGTCAAGGATGTCTCCAATTGCGACGGCGCCTTTTCTTGGGTGGTCCCGACCCACACGTTTTCTGCGCCTCACGTGCGCACCCCTGGGCATCTGGCCGACACCGATGCCCGCGATCGAAATGAGCGCTATCGTGCCGCGCTCATCGCCGCGACACGCGCGGCTGTTGAGCAGGCGGTTGCGGGCATTCGCTCTGTCACGCTCGCCTCGGCGGAGGGCCACTGTCCTGTGAACGTTAACCGCGACATTGAGACGCCGGCCGGCTGGTGGCTGGGAGTAGACCCCAAGGGGTTTGCCGACCACGCGATGCCCGTACTTGTCGCGAGGGATGCCGAGGGCGGGCTCGTTGCCATGCTTGCGACGGCTGATGTCCAGTCTTCCGTGCTCGACGGATCGCACGATTCTCAAGGGAAGCGCGTGGTGAGCGGGGACCTCTTTGGCTTTGCCGCCATGGCTCTCGAGCGCGAATTGGGCGGAGTCGTGTTGCTGCTGCCCGGTGCCGCGGGGGATCAGAGTCCGGCGGAGCGCGCCGTGACCGTTGCGTTTGATTCGACCGGGGCGAAGCAAACGTTAGATGCTCATGAGAGTGGATATCGCATGCTGCATCGACAGGGTCGCGTTCTGAGCGATGCGTTGATTGAGGCCGTCCGTGCGGCGCGTGAGGACGATGCCATCGGCGTCGATGCTCGCACGGTCGACGTCCTTTTGCCCGCCCAGACGCGCGCCGACTTCTGCTCATTGGCCCCGCATCGAACTTATGAGTTTCATGCGGCGGGCGAACAGCGTACGAGGGTCTATTTACTTCGGCTGGGAAATGCCGAGTTCGTTGGTATCCAGCCCGAGGTTTCGAGCTCGTTTGGCGCCGCCGTGCGCGCCGCCCGATTCTGCCCCGTGCTCTTTGCCACGCTTGTCAACGGAGGGCAGAAGTATCTGCCGGCCCCCGATGCGTACGAGAAAATCACCTATGAGGCCATGAACTCCGGCTTTGCCGCCGGTTCCCATGAGCGCCTCCTCCAAACCATCCTTGCCGCTTTAAACGCGGCGCGACAAAAAGGAGACCTTGCATGAATATCGGACATGCACGCCGCAAGATTACCCCGCAAGGCGACATCTATCTAATCGGATACCGTAACCTCCCCAACCGTCTGGAGCCTGCGACAGGCGTCCATGACGACGTCTTCGCCAACGCGATTCTTTTCCAACAGGACGACCGCGAAGTTTTTCTCTTTAACGCCGATGTTCTCGAGTTTGAGGAGAGCATGGCCGAGGAGGTTAAGACGATGCTCGCCGAGCGCTACGGAATCGACCGTGATTGCGTTCTGCTCTCCGCGACGCACGACCACACTTCGATCGTCGCCTACCATCGCAGCTGGTGGACGGGAAAATTCAACGAGGACTACTATCGCTGGTTCCTCGATACCATCTGTCAATGCTTCGAAGAGTGCCGCGCCAACGCGCGACCTGCGACCTGCCGCATGGGCAAAAAAGTCATCACCGGTTTCTACGACAACCGCATCATTCCCGGAGAGCTTGCCGACAATGAGGTTATCGTGGTGTCGTTCTTCGATGACGAAGGCAAATCGTTTGCGGGCTTTGTGAACTGGGCGGTGCATTCTGCCTGTGTCGGACCCGACTGCACGGAGCTCACGAGCGAACTCGCCGGTCTTACCGGCAAAAAGCTCGCTCAGAGTCTTGGTTACTATCCGGCCATGGTCGTCGGTGCTGCTGGCGACTGTAGCGACCGCAATTTTCGCCAGGGACGCGGCATTCCCGAGGTTGAGCGTGTTTCGACCGGTCTTGCCGAGGCGATTTCCCAGATCAAGCTCGATCGCGAGGTCGTTCTTGACCGCATCGAGCCTCAGACGTTCTATCACACCGTTGCCCATGACGACTTTTCGCTCACGCTTAAGTGTGCCGTCATCAGTTTGGGCGGCCTGCATCTCTTTGTGTTCCCGAGTGAGCTCGGCAGCGACCTGGGTATTCGCATGAAGCGCGAATGTCCGGTCGAGGGAATAGTTTGCGGTTACACCAACGGCTATTTCGAGTATTTCCTTCCGGCACGCGAGTACGGCCTCTCCTTTGAGACCGAGCGTACTCAGATTCCCCAGGGCGAACCGGAACGTCTGTGTGACAAGTTCTGCCAGACGACGAGACTTCTCGGCGCAGCAGATTCACGTCTGTAGACCTGATTGCGTGACATGGGCTAATGAGGCTCGCTGCCATGTGATCGGCATCTTCCATCTTCTCTGCCGTTTCCTATCCCGGGCGTACGTGCGTCCGCGGATTTCAAAGGGGGAAGTGGGTTCCTTGCCCTCCCACGTCGACTACGGAGGCCTGAAATCTACGCTATGCCCCGCTCAGAAAAAGGAGAATTCCATGAAATACCAGAAGCTTTGCGATGAAATCATCACAAAGGTCGGTGGTCGAGACAATGTGTTAGACGTGAGCCACTGCATTACGCGTCTCCGCTTCCACCTCAAGGATGAATCGCTCGCCCAGACCAATGAACTTAAGGCGACGAAGGGCGTCGTTGACGTCATCCAGGCCGGCGGACAGTATCAGGTCGTGATTGGTGCCACTGTCGAGGCCGTCTACAACGACCTTGTTCAGATTGGCGGGTTCGACTCCAAACCCGCACTCGATATCGATGAGGGCGACGACGTCAAAAAGGGCGATCCATTCTCGCGTCTGCTCGCCATCATTTCCGAGATTCTGCAGCCGGTTCTTGGCGTGCTTATGGCCGGTGGCTTTATCAAGTCGATGCTCGCGCTCTGCACGGTTGCCGGTTGGCTTGCCAAGGACAGCAATACGTATGTGACGCTCTCGGCAATCGGAGATTCGGTCTTCTATTACTTTCCGCTAATCATTGGCTGGACGTCGGCCAAGAAGTTCGGACTTAAGCCCGTTATGGGAATGGCGCTCGGCGGTATCCTCGTCTACCCGACGCTCGTTGCCCTTATGGGCGGAGATCCGCTCTACACGCTCGGCGCCGGTACGGTCTTCGAGTCCAATGTCTACGGTGATATTTTTGGCATCCCGCTGATCATGCAGAATTACTCATCGACGATTCTGCCTGCGATCTTTATCGTCTGGATTGCCTCCAAGGTGCACAAGGCCCTTTCTAACGCGCTGCCCGCGCTTGTGAGCTCGTTCTTCTCCAACATCCTGACGCTCCTCATTTGCGGCATCCTTGGCCTGCTTGTGGTCGGTCCAGTCATGACGGTCCTCTCCAACATCGTTGCCCAGATCATCTTGATGCTCATCAACTTCCAGCCCGCCATCGCCGGCTTCGTCATCGGCACGTTCTGGAGCCTGCTCGTCATGTTCGGCCTGCACTGGGGTATCATCCCGCTGTGGTTTCTCGATGTCGCAACCTACGGCTATGACCTCATTAACCCGCTCGTGTATGCAGGCGGTTGTGCCATCGCCGGTGCTGTGCTTGGCATGGTCATCCGAACCAAGGATTCCGAGGAAAATGCTGCCGTCAACATTCCCGCCCTTGTCTCTTCGATTTTCGGTGTCAACGAGCCTGCGCTTTACGCCATCTTGCTGCCGCGTAAGCGCCTTATGTGGGCAACCTTTATTTCCGCTGGTGTAGGCGGCGCCATTGCCGGCCTCATGGGTGCCAAGCTCTATGCCTTCGGCGCCTCCGGCCCGCTCGGTTTCCCGAGCTTTATTAACCCTGCCGGCATCGACACGGGCTTTATCGGCCTTGTCATCTCCGGTGTGGTCGCTTTCGTTCTGGCTCTTGCCGCCGCTATGGTGATCGGTACCAAGAAGGACGAGGGCGGTAAGGCACTCAACATCTCGGTGGACTAGTCTTTCTGCGCACTTTGATTAAATATGCCTCGGACGGCGACGTGCTGCCCGAGGCATATTTGTGTTTCGTGCCGCTGTCATCGTGTTTGCGGTCACAAGTCTGCGGTTGTGGAGCAGCGGGGATTATGACGGTCGTGCCGCGATGGAAGACGCACGGTCGCCCTGCAGGAGCTGACGGTAGGGGAGGAAGCCAATGAACGAGACGACCGCCTGCGAGTGCGCGGCGTTCCGCTTGAGGTAGAGCCTGACCTCGGAGGTCGTCGCGGGCTCAAGCGGCACCAAGGCTACCTTTCCGCTGGTAAGCGATTCCGCCGGCTTGCGCATGAGGAATGAGACACCGGCGCCGCGTGCGACAAGAGAGATGATGTTCTCGGCTCGTTTGCCGGTGAACGTAACACGTGGGCCAAATCCAGCTTCGCGACAAAGGGAAAGGACGAGCTCGCTTACGAACGAGCCTTGGGGAAGCATGAGGAAATTCTCGTCGATAAGGTCGTCTATCTCGACGGTGTCACGTTCGGCGAGTGGATGGTCGAGCGGAAGGACGGCCACGAGCCGGTCGGTCGTAAAGGGAATCTTTTTGAACTCCGGCTCGATGGCGCCGCTGTCACGGATGAAGGCCAGGTCAATGTCCTCGTGCAGGAGCATGCGCTTGAGTGTGTCGCCCTCGCCTTCGATGAGCTCGACAGAATATGAGGGGTTCGCCTGCTGAAAATCGATGACGGCGTCCGTAATCCCATAAGGGGCCATAATGGGGATAGAACCTACGGTGAGGTGCTCGAGCGGCTCACCTGCACCTATTTGAATGGCGGCAAGATAGCGATGCTGAAGCGTCGCAATTTTTTGCGCATAGGGGAGGAGCGCTTCGCCTTGCGCGGTGAGTGTTACGTGGCGCTGGCTTCGATCGATGAGCTTGCAGCCGAGTTCGTGCTCCATTGCCATGATGTGCTTGGAGAGGGTTGATTGCGACATGAAAAGCAGTTCCGCCGCATCAAGAAACGTGCGTGACTGCGCTAAGATGGCGAATTCGCCAAAGCGGCTGATATCCATAGGGAGGCCTCCGGTACCCTCATTTTGGCGGGTGGCCTAAACCACGACGCCGTTGCAGTGGTCGATTTCGTGCTGGATGATCTCGGCGGTGTAGCCCGAGAAGTTTTTGATGCGGTGAACGAAGTTCTCGTCCAAATACTCCACCTTAATGCGGCGATAGCGGGTACAGGGACGCTCGCCGATCAGCGAGAGGCATCCTTCGCTCGTCTGATAGGCATTGACCTGCTCAAGAATCTGAGGGTTGTACATCAGGAGTGTCCTGTTGCCGTCCTTTACGCAGATGATGCGTTTGCGCACGCCGATCATGTTGGCGGCGAGGCCCACGCACTCGCGCTCATGCTCGTGGAGTGTATCCAGGAGATCCTGCCCGGTTGCGGCATCGTCGGGTCCCGCGTCTTCGGAAGGCAGACGCAAAAAGAACTCGGATTTCATGATGGGCTTAATCATGGCGGGCTCCTCATGTCTTATGCTTTCGTGGACTTTTAATAATAGCGCGGAAGGAAAGCTGTGCGTCCGCGTTACAATCTTTCGATGTTGGACCATGTTGCCAGATTCGTCGTGTACGGCGTCTGGCGTAAGTCTAGGGCTCATTTTTCGCCCTGGACTGTTCCTCTGGGGCGATGCGACTGTCGTTCCAAGAGGAAGGAAATGCATGGGGAGCAAATCTCAGCAACAAGTTCAAGTAACGCCATCGGCCACTGCGGCGATTCTCGTCGTTATGTATATTGCAGCCTTTGTTGCCGCGTTTAACGAGAACATCATTAACGTGGCGTTGCACGACATTATGGCGGCCTTTTCGGTGAGTGCCACCACGGCGCAGTGGCTCGTTTCGGGCTACATGATCGTGACGTCGATCTTTACGGCCATCATGGCCTTCCTGTCCGGCCGTTTCTCGACGCGCAAGCTGCTGTTTTTCGCATGCGGATGCATGGTCGCCGGCGAAGTCCTGTGCCTGGTCGCTCCGTCGTTTAGCGTTTTGCTGCCAAGTCGTATTTTGCAGGCTGTGGGATCGGGCATCCTGTTTCCACTCATGATGAACGTGGTGCTGTCTTGCGCCCCGCGCGAGAAGCTTGGTCTGTATCTGAGCCTGGGCGGTGCCTGCATTACGCTAGGGCCGGCGTTTGGACCCGTGATCAGCGGTCTTATGTGTACGTTGTTTGGCTGGAGGGCGGTGTTCGTAGTGCCGCTGGTGGGCGGCATTGCGGTCGCTGCAGCGGGCGTAAAGCATGTTCAGAATGTCGGAGAGCGCTCGAACACCACGCTTGATATTCTGTCGGTTGTTTTGCTTGCCGCCGGCATTACGGCATTTGTGTATTCCGTAGGCGAGTTCTCGACCAATCTGATTGCCGGTGTCGTGGCGCTTTTCGCCGTCATTGTGCTGCTCGGCCTGTTTGCGGCCCGTCAGCTCAAACTCGTGCATCCGGTGCTTAACGTGCGTCCCATGGCGAGCGTTCGTTTTTGGCCTGCGTGTTCGCTTGTGGTGGTGTCGATGATGACAACGTTCTCGATGAGCGTTTTGTTGCCGCTCTATTTTGAGGGCGCATACGGCATGACCGCACTTGTTGCGGGCCTGCTCATTTTGCCGGCGATTGCCTGCAACGCCGTGACCTCGATTGTGGGCGGACGCGTGATGGACGCCCGTGGCGCATGGCCGCTGCTGCCGGTCGGCTTTGCCCTGATTGCCGTGGGGCAGATCGCAATCTCAGTGACGGCGGCAAGTATGAACATCGGCGTCGTCGTGGCGCTGACCGTTGTGGTGTATGCCGGAGTCGGTTTGGTGCTGAGCCCCTCGCAGACGGCCGGTTTGGAGACGCTGTCTGCCGCTGAGCATCCTCACGGAACGGCATTGCTCAACACGTGGAACATGATTGCCGCATCGTTTGGTCCGTCGCTGTTTATCGGTCTGCTCTCGAGTTCTGCGGCGACTGCCGGCGCCGCTGGCGCTGCGACCGACGTTGCCCAGGCGATTGGATTTGCAGCTGCCGTACGTGTGGCGGCTGTAATTGCCGTGGTCGGGTTCGCGACGTCGCTGGTGTACGCTCGTCGCGAGTCGCACATGTCGCATTAATGTGTGCACATAGATTCTGCAGCTAGATTGGATGGCGACACCATAAACTAATGGACGTTTTGCCGAGAGGCATGAATGTTTAAAGCGCAAAGAGTGCGCGACGGGCCCCGCGAATGGGGCGATGATGCCCGAGAGGGCCAAGAAGGAGTCTCATGTCCGAGAACGAAGAGATCATGAACGAGACCGAGAACGAGACCATGGCTGCCGAGGTCGAGGCAGTCGAGACCGTGGAGACCGAAGCTGCCGAGGTTGAGGCTGCTGACGAGGTTTCCGCCGAGGAGGAGGCCGAGGTTGTCGAGGCCGCCGTTGATTACGATGACGAAGAGCTGATGGACAAGATGCAGAAGGCCGCCCGCCTGCTGCGTAGCCGTCGCTTTGCTATTTCCAAGGAGGAGGAGGCCAAGGCCGAGCGTATGGCGAACATCGAGCGCGCCATCAAGCTTCTTGACCTCAAGCCCAAGATGGAGCAGAAGGAGATGTCCGATCTGCTGGGCATGCGCCTTCGTGAGCTCGATGGCCTGATGGCCGAGGCCGAGGCTGCCGACCTGGTCGGTCGTATCGACGATGCCGAGGGCGATATGCGTAAGATCGTCGTCTTCGCTGCCGAGGATGCTGCCGAGGGCCTGACCGAGCTTGCCAACAAGAAGGAGAAGCTCCTGCCCGAGCTTTCTTACGAGGAGGCCACTGAGCTCATGGCTGCCCTCGATAAGGTTATCGCTCCGCTCGTCGCCATGGGCCTGGACGAGGACCGCGGTCCTCGCGGCGGTCGTGACGACCGTGGCGGCCGTGGCGGCGACCGTGGCGGTCGCGGCGGCTTTGGCGATCGCGGTGGCCGTGGCGGCGACCGTGGCGGTCGCGGTGGCGATCGTGGCGGCCGTGGCGGCTTTGGTGACCGTGGCGGCGACCGTGGCGGTCGTGGCGGCTTCGGCGGCAACCGTGGTGGCTATGGCGACCGCGGTGGCAACCGCGGTGGCTTCGGCGGCAACCGCGGCAACGACCGTGGCGGCCGCGGTGGCGACCGTGGCGGCCGTAACGGCGGCGGCTTCCGCGGCAACCGCTTCTAATTAGTTACGCGGTTTTACCAAACCGCGTAACCAGTTGACGCTGCGCGCCCACCAGAGCGACAACTTGTCATTCAAAGAGGACGGCATGACCAGAAGGTCTATGCCGTCCTCTTTTCATGCCAATTTGTTCGCTCTGGCGGGCGCTCGCTGGCGTTTGCTCAACATGCGACGTCTTCTTGTTTCAAAGCACCTTGCTCGCTCTGGCGGGTTTTCGCTGTCGTTGCCAAGGCATCGGCGCTGCCTTGATCCAAACCTACCAAAAGGGGACAGGTTTATTTGGTCGGTTTTATCTGGGCAAACGTGGTCGTCTATCGCAATATGGTCGTTGGACGTTTTTGTTTGACTAGTCGTTTAAGAACGTCCCCAACGACTACATAGGATGAGAGTGGATAATCTCCCGGTTTGAGCCTGCATTCAAGCTCAAAGTGGGAGATTATCCACTCTCATTTGTTGTATGTCCGAAAATCCACGCTCGTTTTGTCTGTCTACATCTGCAGGAATAGCTCATGGAGGCGGGTGTCTTCGTCGAGCTCGGGGTGGAAGGTGACGCCGAGCTGGTTGCCTTGGCGGGCGGCGACGATGCGACCGTCGACTTCGGCTAGGGCCTCAGTGTTGCCGTGCACTTCGACGATGCGGGGCGCGCGGATAAACGTCAGCGGCACCTCACCGTCGATACCGCCTACCTGCCCCTTGGTGCGAAAGCTGCCGAGCTGTCTGCCGTAAGTATTGCGCTCAACGAGCACATCCATGGTTGCAAGACGTGGCGTGCCCTTATCGTCATGGGCGGCAAGGTCTTGGGCCAGCAGAATCAGGCCGGCGCAGGTGCCCAGGACGGGCATACCTTCAGTAATGCGGGCGCGAAGCTCCTCGAGCATGCCCAACTCATCAAGTAACTTTCCTTGAACGGTGGACTCGCCGCCGGGGAGGACCAGGCGGTCAAAGTTCTGCTTCAAATCGGCTGCCTGCCTCAGCTCAATACAATGTGCGCCCAGCTCGGACAGCCTCGCCTCGTGCTCGGCAAAAGCACCTTGGACCGCCAGCACGGCGACCGTCTGGTCTGCGTAATCGCTCATGTGCGATCCTTTCTGCCGGACTAGCGTCCGCGCTCCTCCATGATGATCTCGATCTCGTCGGCGTTGATGCCCACCATAGCCTCGCCCAGGTCCTCCGAAAGCTCGGCGATGAGCTTGGCGTCGGTGAAGTTTGCCACGGCCTTAACGATGGCGGCGGCGCGCTTGGCGGGGTCGCCGCTCTTAAAGATGCCCGAGCCGACAAAGACGCCCTCGGCGCCCAGCTGCATCATCAGCGCGGCATCGGCGGGGGTCGCGACTCCGCCGGCGGCAAAGTTTACGACGGGGAGCTTGCCCGTGGCATGGACCACGCGCACCAGCTCGACCGGAACCTGCAGCTGCTTGGCTGCCTCAAAAAGCTCGTCGTCGCGCAGGGCAACAACGTTGCGGATCTGCTTTTGGATCTTGCGCATATGGCGCACGGCCTGAACGACGTCGCCCGTGCCCGGCTCGCCCTTGGTACGAATCATCGTGGCGCCCTCAGCAACACGGCGCAACGCCTCGCCCAGATCGCGGGCGCCGCAGACAAACGGCACGTCAAACTGGGTCTTGTCGATGTGATAGACATCATCGGCGGGGGAGAGGACCTCGGATTCGTCGATGTAGTCGATTTCGATGGCCTGCAGGATCTGCGCCTCGACAATGTGGCCGATGCGGCACTTGGCCATAACGGGGATGGAGACAGCCTCCTGAATGCCCTTGATCATCTTGGGGTCGCTCATGCGCGACACGCCGCCCGCGGCACGGATGTCTGCCGGAATGCGCTCGAGTGCCATGACGGCGCAGGCGCCCGCCTCCTCGGCGATGCGTGCCTGCTCGGGCGTGGTGACGTCCATGATGACGCCGCCCTTGAGCATCTGCGCGAGCTCGCGGTTGAGTTTGACGCGATCGGCCTTGCTGGTCTGTTCTGCCATGGTTGCTCCCTTGGTTGGCATGTGCATTGCTTAACGGAACATCCTATAGGGGAGCTGGGTATGGCGGAATACTCAGTTTTCGAGATAATAACAAGGTCAGACTAATACCAGATTGAATGACACGATAAGGTCAGGTGGCAAACTCATGCTTGACTACAATTTGGAACAACGTGGCGGAGCATCGCTCTATGAGTATGTTTACCAGCAAATTCGAGATGATATCGTTGCTGGTCGCATTGCGGCGGGGGAGCACCTGCCGTCTAAGCGCGCCTTTGCCAGTCATCTGGGAATCAGTGTCATTACGATCGAAAATGCATATAGCCAGTTGCTCGCCGAGGGTTATATTTGCTCAAAGCCGCGTCGTGGCTACTACGCGTGCGAGCTTCCCGAAGCCCCGGTTCTGGCTTCGGCTGCGGAGGATACCGATCGAGATGCTGCTCCAGCGAGCTTTGGCGTTCATGGCTCCTATGGACAGCCTGAACAATTCGCCGCGCTTTCTCCTTCCGCCTTGGAAGCTGCACGCCTCTGGCAAAGTGCTCTGCGGGCGACGTTGGCGTCCGAAGATGAGCGCGAAATCTTCTCGCCCACACCTGCGCAAGGCACCGCTCGGCTGCGGCATGCAATTGCGCATTATCTTCGCGGGACGAGGGGCATGAACATCAATCCCGATAACATCGTCATCGGTGCGGGCGCTCAGTTGCTCGATACCATGTTGGTTCAGCTGCTTGGCACGGACAAGACATACGCCGTCGAGGATCCGGGCTACTTGCGTCTGACGCGCATCTATCAGGCCATGGGCTGCAAAGTGCGGCATATTCCGCTGGATGGTGAGGGCGTTAACTTGGGCGAGCTGCTCGATGCCGGGGCGGATGTTCTTCACCTAATGCCGTCTCATCAATATCCGACTGGCCTGGTGACGAGCATCGCGCGTCGCTACGCACTGCTGAGCTGGGCTGCCGAGCGGCAGGGTCGATATCTCATTGAGGACGATTTCGATTGCGAGTTTCGTCTGGCTGGCAAGCCGATCCCCGCGCTCGCATCGATCGATGCTGCCCAATCGGTCATCTATACCAACACGTTTTCGAAGAGCCTTTCATCGGCGTTGCGTTTGGCGTACATGGTGTTGCCCGATGAGCTGATGGAACGGTTTGGGCGCGACCTTGGTTTTTACGCTTCGTCGGTGAGCTCTGTTGACCAGGTCGCTTTAGCGCGCTTGCTGGAATCGGGTGATTACGAGCGGCATGTGAACCGCGTGCGCGTGCGTGCTCGCGAGGCACGTGATGGCCTGGCGTCGCTTGTACGGAAGGCGTTTCCAACAGGGGAGGTCTCAATCGAGCATGCAGATGCGGGCCTTTACTGCGTCGTGGCCGTGGAGCGTGACACGGGCGGAAGCTCTTTTATGCGGACCCTTACGCGCTTAAGCATCCCGTTCATCGATATCAGTGACTGTTATTGGTGTGCCGATGGCGCATCTGTCCCTGAAAACTCAAGTCAAATTCTTGTTCAGTATGACGATCTGAGTCCAAAAGTGCTAACAACCTTGGAATTGCAGCTAAAGGGGACACTCTGCAACCTAAGTGAGTAGACTTGTGGCACTTTGGCGACCAGGCAGTTTTGTAACAAGCTATCTACCTGTGGTTTTGAGAAGCAGAATGACCGGTCTGTTCGGGGTGTTCCAAATAGTCTACTCACTTGCCGCGCAAAGCTTCGGCGTGAGAAATAAAAGGAGTTTTCAACAGGGCTTCGTCCAGTTCTCGGTAAGCTTTTGGTCAGTTGGGGAGGGCTGTTGAAAACTTAGCAGTCCGTTCGACGCCATTTTTTGGTGCGTTCGCGCCAATGCGAGACCGATTGGGTTGAAATTCGTGTTTTCCTGTGCTTATGAAGGATCTACTTTGTGACATATCGGCTTTTAGGTACTGGCGTTTGCCCCCTCAGGTCCGCGCTTTGTGTCCGCCGCTTCCACGGCCGGAAGAAGACCGGCAGCGATATGATCTTGCCCGTAACCCGACGGCTGCGGTTGCGCTCGGCTTTCCGTTGTATACATTGGTTCGGACGAGAAACAAGCGGACTTGTCCTGCCAGCATTAGGCAGCGTCTGTTCCTCGGTGAGCTTCCCAGGGAATCCGTGCTGGAAACGGAGCATGGATTTTTGATTACGTCTCCTCTACTGACGGCATTCATCATGTTGCGGCATCTGACGGATCTTCAGCTTCTTTTGGTATTGGCGGAGATGTGCGGCTTGTTTGCGGTGTGCGCTCTGCCGGCGGCGCTTGAGGCGGAGCTTACGCGCGCAATTGATTCGGGCGCGATTTCGACAACGTTTGGTTGGGTGCGCTGCCCGTCCGAGGACGGCACTGCCTCAAATTTATGGCGTCGAGACGCTTTGGTTTTGGGCAGAGACCTTGACCGTTTTTGTTCAGATGTTTGCGGGATGCGTTACGGCAATAGATTTATGGCGGTATCGCAACTCGTTCCATTGGGTGCCGCGTCGCCTTTTGAGGTCGAGGCGTATTTGTTGCTTGGACTGCCGCGAGCCCTGGGAGGCGAAGGGTTCTGCGGCATAGAGCTCAATGTCGAAGTGACGCTAAGCACAAGTGCTCGAGCGATTGTGGGAAAGTCCCGTGTATATATCGACCTACTTCTGTCTTCGCCGGACGGCAGGCGACAGGTGGCCATTGAATGTCAGGGGAAGGCCTCGCACGGACGCGCAGGGGATGGCTTGCGTGACGCTGACCGCATGACAGCCCTTCAGGCCATGGGCTACGATGTACTTCTCCTGACACACAGACAGATATCCGATGAGGGTAGATTCCGAGCGATCGTTAAGGCCGTATGCAGGATGCTCGATGCTGAATATCGTGATAAAAACTCAGATGAGCAAAGGGCTGAGACATTACTTCGGTCTGAACTATTCGTTGACTGGACAAAATTGGGAGTAATTGACGGAAAGATGCCCGTTAGACGCAAAACAGCTCGATCGTGGACGGCTGCGGTTCTAAGTGAGTAGACTTTTGGCACTTTGGCGACCAGGCCGTTTTGCAACAAGTCATTTACCTGCGGCTTTATAAAGCAATATGGATGGTGTGCTCGGCAAGTTCCAAAAAGTCTACTCACTTAGTTTTTGACGAGATACCAATGCCTAAGGCGGTCCTAATTCAGGGCGTTAACGAGTCCTCGAGACACAAAAAGGCCCGAACCGTGTGGTCCGGGCCTCATTGAGCTAGAGGTTATGTCTCAGGCAGCTATCTTAGCCGAAGTAGCGCTTGAGCAGGCCGGCGAAAGCCTTGCCGTGGCGAGCCTCGTCGCGAGCCATCTCGTGCACGGTGTCGTGGATGGCATCGAGGCCAGCGGCCTTGGCGCGCTTGGCGAGGTCGGTCTTGCCGGCGGTTGCGCCGTTCTCGGCCTCAACGCGCATCTCGAGGTTCTTCTTGGTGGAGTCGGTCACGACCTCGCCCAGGAGCTCAGCGAACTTGGCGGCGTGCTCGGCCTCCTCGTAGGCAGCCTTCTCCCAGTACAGGCCGATCTCGGGATAGCCCTCGCGATGAGCGACGCGAGCCATGGCCAGGTACATACCGACCTCGGAGCACTCGCCCTCAAAGTTGGCGCGCAGGTCGGCAACGATGTCCTCGGAGACGCCCTCCATCTTGGCGACGCCCACGACGTGCTCGGCAGCCCACTCGAGCTGGCCCTCCTCCTGCTTCAGGAAACGAGAACCGGGGACGCCGCACTGGGGGCACTTGAAGTCCTCGGGCAGCTGGTCGCCGTCGAACTCTTCCACATAACCGCAAACGGGGCAAACAAACTTCATGATTCGATCCTTTCGATCGATGGCGATGGGGCGCTTGTCCGGTCCCGTAAGGGCCCTCTCCGGACGTGCGTCTTGACGAGTTCTATTATCCATAAATGCGACTGAATGTGAAGCCTATTAGGAATGATTTTTAATAAAACAATTTTGACGCTGCCGTCTAACAGCGTCCACATAGTCCGCAGCGGACGCAGCCGTTGCAGATGAACTTGCTTCCGCAGGTTTCACACCACTCAAAATACGGTGGATTCCAAAGCTCCGAGCTGGGGATTTCCAGGCCGAGCGGGTCCCTTAGGTCCCATTCGATTTGGCGGCCGCGGCGCTGGAGGCCTGATTTCCATGCCTGCTCGCTTTGCAGATTTTTGCCACGAAGGTGATATGTTCGCCCGTCCTTAACGAAGGTGCTTCCGGTTTCGATGAAAGCGAACGTCGCATTTGCCGCTACGCATTCGGCATACAGCTGGCGCACCCATTCGTAATGGCAGGGACGCGCTCCCGCGTAGTTTTCTCCGCCTGCGATGACCTGCTCGATTCCATCGGGTTTTCCAAGGCTACCGGGGGCGGCTTTCTCGACCGATACGCTTCCGATGAACGGCGCACACATGATGCCGCGGTGTGCGGCCGGCGTGGCGAGCAGGAGGGGAATCCGCTCATTTGCCCTGCGCTGGTTTTCGCAGGTTACGTTGAGCATGACGTTTTGCCAGCCATCGCCCCAGCCGCTGGGCAGACAGTCGCAAAAGCGCTCGGGACGTTTGGTCAGAATGAAGAACTTTACGTCGGGTCTCTGGCGGATGATATCCCATACCTCTGGTCGCCAGGGATCGGCTTCGGGCAACAGGAAATCGCTTGTCATGCAGATGCGGATAAGCTCGCCGGCGCGAACTTTGTAGCTGCCGTCTCGTCGGCGTTGGAGGGGATAGGTGAAGCCCGACTTGCTTTTTCTAATCACGGAGGGGTCGATACCGCGTTGTCCGTCCATGTAATACATGTAGCAGTTGTCGCATCCCTCGCTGACGCGCGTGCAGCCATGCCAGGGGTTCCAGATGTCATGCATCTTTGCGCCTCCTTTGCGGCGGACGTGAATCCAATGGACTCTGAAAGACTAACACCGGATGACGCCGGGAAGCTCCGAACAATATGAAGATGTTGATTGATTAACGATTACCGTGCTGCCTGCGTCCCACGATGAGTACAATCGGTCGAGCAAATGTTGACCAATCAACAAATGAAGGAGCTTCCTTTATGCATCTAGCCCGCCGCGCCTGGTGTCGAACGTATCAAACGGTTTTTCGCATCGCATTGCCGGTGCTGCCCTATACCGAGCCACGCATTCTGGAGCACGCCGAGGATGTGCCCGCAGTGCTTCAAAAGCGTTCAATACAGCATGTTCTTATCGTGACGGATCCCGGCATTGCCCGTCTGGGTCTCACGGCACCGCTCGAGACGGCGCTCGCGTCCAAGGGAATTAGCGCTGCGATCTATGCCAAAACATCAGCGAACCCCACGGTCTCAAATGTGGAGGAAGCGGCGTCTCTGTATCGAGCGCGCGCCTGCCAGGCCATTATCGGCTTTGGCGGCGGTTCGGCCATGGATTGCGCCAAGGGCGTGGGTGCGCGCATCGCGCAACCCAACAAACCCATCAACAAGATGCGCGGCCTGCTGCGTGTCCATCGTCGCCTGCCGCTGCTCATCGCCGTTCCCACCACGGCGGGCACGGGAAGCGAGGTCACGCTTGCAGCGGTAATTACCGACGACGAGACGCACTACAAGTACCCCATCAACGACTTTGTGCTGATCCCGCGCTATGCGGTGCACGACCCCGAGTTTACGCGCGGCCTGCCCGCCTCCATTACGGGGCAAACGGGCATGGACGCCCTGACGCATGCCGTCGAGGCCTTTATCGGGCGCAGCACCACGCCCTATACGCGCAAGATGGCGCGCCAGGCGGTGCAGCTCATCCACGACAATTTGCTCGAGGCCTATGAACACGGGGAGAACATGCGTGCGCGCCGCAATATGCTTTCGGCGGCGTATAAAGCGGGTGTTGCCTTTACGCGCTCCTATGTTGGATACGTCCATGCCATCGCGCACAGCCTGGGCGGGCGTTACGGGATTCCCCACGGCTTGGCCAACGCCATCATCTTGCCGCACATGCTTCGTGCCTATGGCGAAGCCGCTGCTCCTAAACTCGCCGATCTCGCCCGCATGGCCGGTATCGCGCCGGCTAACGCGCAGGACAGCCTGGCGGCCGAGGCCTTTATCGATTGGGTCGACCGCATGAACGAGGCCCTGGGAATCCCCAAATATGTCTCGGGTATTCGCCGCTCCGACATTCCTGAGATGGCGACGCATGCCGATGCCGAGGCCAATCCCCTGTACCCCGTTCCGCTTTTAATGGACCGCCTGGAGCTCGAGCATATGTACGAAGTTGTTGCAGGTGGTATGTTTGAGGGCGAGAACTAGGAGGGTCCATGAACACCGAGGAAATTGCGCGCATCGTCGGCGATCAACGCGCCTACTTTAAGACGCATGCCACGTTTGATGTCGATGCTCGACGTCGTGCGCTCGTGAGTTTACGCGATGCGGTACGGGCCCACGAGGCCGATATTGCCCATGCGCTCAAGACCGATCTGGGAAAGTCGCATGACGAGGCGTATATGTGCGAGATCGGCACCTCGCTTTCCGAGATTCGTCATCAGATCGCTCATGTGGCGCGATGGAGTCGTCCGCGCCTGCGTCCGTGTGACCTCGCCAACGCCGTGAGTGTGTGCAAGACGCAGTCCGTGCCCTATGGCGTCACACTCATCATGGCTCCGTGGAACTACCCGTTTTTGCTGACGCTCGAGCCACTCGCCGGCGCCCTCGCCGCGGGCAATACCGTGGTCATCAAGCCGAGCGCCTATGCTCCGGCATCGAGCGCGGTGCTCAAGCAAATCTGTGAAGAGGCATTTGATCCGCGCTTGGTGACGGTCGTCGAAGGCGGGCGTGCCGAAAACGAAGCGTTGCTCGATGAGTGCTGGGACAAGATCTTCTTTACCGGTAGCGTTCCGGTCGGCAAGCTCGTCATGGAGCGTGCAAGTAAAAACCTCACGCCCGTGACGCTTGAGCTGGGCGGAAAGAGTCCCTGCATCGTGGATGCGACGGCTAACTTGAAGGTCGCGGCACGCCGTATCGCCTTTGGTAAATGGCTCAACATGGGGCAGACCTGCGTGGCGCCCGACTACCTGCTGGTCGACACGCGCGTGCACGACGAGCTGCTGGGTCTCATCAAGGAAGAGACCCGCCGTATGTTTGGCGAGCATCCGCTCGATAACGAAGATTACGGGCATATCGTCAACGCCAAGCATTTTGCGCGCGTGCGCGGGCTGATCGATCCCGATAAGGTCGTGCTTGGAGGTACCGCGCGCGAGACTTCGCTCAAGATCGAGCCGACGATTTTGGACGGCGTGTCCCCCGATGACGCCGTGATGCAGGAGGAGATTTTCGGCCCCATCTTGCCGGTGCTGACGTTTGAGAGCCTAGACGAGGCCGAGACGTTTATTACGGATCGTCCGACGCCGCTGGCCCTGTATATCTTTAGCCAGGACCGTGAGGTTCAGCAGCGCTTTGTGCGTTACGTGCCCTTTGGTGGCGGCTGTGTTAATGACACCATTATGCATTTGGCCACGAGCCATATGGGCTTTGGCGGCATGGGGGCGAGCGGTATGGGACAGTACCATGGACGCGAGAGCTTCGATACGTTTAGCCACAAGAAGAGCATCGTGAACAAGGCAACGTGGCTGGACGTGCCGTTCCGCTATGCCCCTTACGCAAACTGGAAGCACAAGTTCGTGCGCATGTTTGTGCATTAGAATCAGATGACATAGGGTAAACAAAGTGGCCGCCCCCGCGTAAGCGAAGACGGCCACTTCTCACGATGAAAACGTGTATCGGAGTTGGCAAGACCCGCTGCCACGGGTGCCATCCGTGTTCCTATCTTATCTGCAAGCGTTCCGTCGCACAAGCGTTGCGGCAAACGATTGAAAGACGCAGACAGGATGAATTTGTGTCCGCACGGGCCCGTAGACTTCTCAACTATGTTGTGGATGCTCGCTAATCGGTAAGAGAGGCAGTCATGTTTGATGACGATGACCTGTTCGATTTGACGGATGATCCGTTTGAGTGGGATTTACTGCTCGATGACGATGAGCTGGAGCAAGATCGTAAAAAGCGACAGGGCAAGAAGGCTCAGGATGACGCTTCGAAAAAGCAGGACAAGCGCCGCCGAGGTCTGTTCGGCGGGCTCTTTGGGTAACCGTCGCATCGCTGCGTCTGTATACTAAACAGGTCTTATACGCGTTGCGAAATGAGGACACAGACGATGATGTGGTTTACCGCCGACCTGCACCTGGGCGACACGAATATCCTGCACGATATGGATCGACCGTTTGCCTCGGTCGAGGAAATGAACCGTAAGGTTATCGATGCCATTAACGAATGCGTTGCTGCGGACGACCGCCTCTACATCCTGGGAGACTTTACGTATCGCTTGCCCATGGCGGAGGCCGTGCGCCTGCGCGAGCGTATTGCCTGCCAAAACGTCACGCTCATACGTGGTAACCATGACGGCGATTGGGAGGATCCGGACGCACCGCAAATTTGGGATGACGTGCGCGATTACCTGGAGATTGCTCCCGGTTATGCCAAGGGATATCGTCTGGTTCTGAGCCATTACCCCATGCTCAGCTGGAACGGCAAAGCGCGTGGCGCCATCATGCTGCACGGTCACATTCACAGTAGAGGAGACCGCACCAACACGCGCAACCGTGACCGTGAGCGCCCTATCTACCGATACGATGTCGGCCTTGACGCCAACAATTACAAGCCCGTAAGCCGAGACCAGATCTTAAGCTTCTTTGGACTGTAACCCTCAAGCCACCATAAAGGGGACAGGCACCTTTGTGGTGTTTTTTCCATAGATTGGAGTCGTTATGAAGCAACTGCTCATTCGTGCCGACGATATCGGTTATTCGTACGCTGTTGACCTGGGGATCGCCCGCAGCGTCAACGAGGGTTTGGTGCGCTCGGCGGGCCTTATGCCCAATATGCCCGAGGCCGAGCGTGGCTGGTCGCTCGTGGCGGATGCCGGCATTGCGGTGGGCCAGCATACCAATGTGTGCCTGGGAAAGCCGTGTGCCGACCCGGCGCTCATCCCGAGTCTGCTCGACGGCAACGGCGAGTTCCATAGCAGCCGTACCTTCCGCGAGCACTTTAAGCGTGGCGAGGAACTGATTGACTTCGACGAGGCCTGCATTGAGATTCGTGCGCAGCATGACCGCTTTGTCGAGATCGTGGGTCGCGAGCCCGATTACTTTGAGGCCCACGCCGTTATGAGCAAAAACCTCAATCGAGCGATCTCGGCGGTGGCGCAGGAGCTGGGCCTTAAGGAGCAAAAGGCGAGCTTCGACCCCACGGCCGTGGTGCGCTGCGGAGATACCGATCTGCGTATGGTGATGCGCTCGATGGAGCCGGGCTACGAGCCCAAGGAAGCAATCATGCAGACGGTTCGCGAGATGGCCGATGGCGAGACGGTCGTCTTCGTGTGCCATCCGGGCTATCTCGATCGCTTTATCCTAGAGAATAGCTCGCTTACGACCGATCGTACCAAGGAGGTCGATGCACTGATCGACCCCGAGCTGCGGGCGTGGCTCGAGGCTCAGCCCGATCTTCGTCTGATCGACTATCGCGACCTGTAAGGACCCAAGCCACCACAAAGGGGATAGGCACCCTCGCGGTGGATCTGGCGCCGTTGCCATTCTGGCGGCGGCGTCTTTTTTGTCCGCATGGCGCGGTAGAGTGTAGGCGGTTGAAATTTGCGTCCATCGAGGAGCTGCTATGAACGAGATCAAGTGCCCGCATTGCGGCGAAGTCTTTAAGGTTGATGCGTCCGGCTATGCAGACATCGTCAAACAGGTGCGCGATGCTGAATTTTCGCATGACCTTGACGAACGTGTGAAGGCTGTCCAGCGCGAAGGCGAGCAGGCGTTGGAGCTTGAGCGCTCGCGTTCGGCGTCTGCCTTGCAGGAGGCGGAGTCCCAGCGCAACGCTCAGCTTGTTGAGCAGAAAAACGCCGCGGCTCAGGAGCTGGCGCAGGAAGTTGCCAAGCGCGACGCCGAGCTTGCCGAGCTGCGTGCCAAGCTCGAGGGCGCTGCCGCAGAGCGCGAGAGCGCAAGCCAGCGTGCGGCTGTTGAGGCCCGTGCCGATGCGCAGAAGGAAAACGCTGAGCTGCAGCGCGAGATTGACAACCTGCGTGCGCAGCTGGGACGCAAAGACGACGAAGCCAAGCTTGCCGAGGCAGCGGTGCGCAACGCCGCTCAAAACGACCTGTCCGCACGCGATGCCCAGATTGCCGAGCTGCAGGCGAAGCTCTCCGCTGCAGACAAGGCCCAGGAGATGGCGCTCGCCGCTGCGGCCGCCGAGTCGCAGCGCGAGCTCGCTGCGGCTCGCAGCGAAGCCGAGCGCACGCTTGCCGACTATCAGGCGAAGGTGAAGGAGAAGTTCTCCGCCGCAAAGGCTCAGTCTGAGCAGGAGGCAGAGGGTCTGCGCGCCCAGCTGCGTGAGCAGGAGCTGACGGCAAAAATGAACCTGTCGGAGGCGGTTGCCGCGGCGGAGCGTGAGCGCGATGAGGCGCGCGCGAAACTCACGAGCGAGCTTGCGGTGCGCGATTCGCGCGAGGAGCAGGCCAAGGCGGCGCACGAGCTTGAGCTTGCTCAGGCCAAGCGCGCGAGTGACGAGTTGATTCGCTACAAGGACGAAGAGATTGAGCGTCTGAAGGATATGAAGGTTCGTCTGTCCACCAAGATGGTGGGCGAGTCGCTCGAGCAGCACTGTGAGACCGAGTTTAATCGCCTGCGCATGACGGCGTTTCCCAACGCGTATTTTGAGAAAGACAACGATGCATCCGAGGGCACCAAGGGTGACTTCATCTTCCGTGAGTGCGACGCGAGCGGCAACGAGATCATCTCGATTATGTTCGAGATGAAAAACGAGAATGACGAAACCGCGACCAAGCACAAGAACGAGGACTTCTTTAAGAAACTCGACCACGATCGCCGCCAGAAAGGCTGCGAGTATGCGGTGCTCTGCACCCTGCTCGAACCCGAGAGCGAGCTCTATAACGCCGGCATCGTGGACGTGAGCTATCGCTACGAGAAGATGTATGTGATCCGCCCGCAATTCTTCATCCCGATGATCACGCTGCTGCGCAACGCTGCCATGGGCTCGCTGCGTTATAAGCAGGAGCTGGCGGAGTACAAACAGCAGAACATCGACGTGACGAACTTCGAAGCCAAGATGGAAAAGTTCAAGGATGGTTTCTCGCGCAACTACAACTTGGCGAGCAAGCAGTTCGAATCGGCCATCAAGGAGATCGATGCCGCCATCAAACAGCTCGAGAAGACCAAAGACGACCTGCGTCGCAGCACCGAGAACCTGCGCCTGGCCCACAACAAGGCTGATGAGCTTACAATCCGCAAACTCACGTGGGGCAACAAGACCATGAAGGCGGCGTTTGACGAGGCGCGCGAGACGGCAACGGGCACGGGCGATGAGCCTGCCGAGGCCGATTCGTATGAGGTCGAGGATGCTGAGTAGGGGATAGCATATAGTGCAAAAAGCGGGGCCGCTGGCGATGCTGCCAGCGGCCCCGCTTCGTTTCGTTCCGCCACGCTGGGCTAGTCTTCGAGCAGGTCCTCGATAAAGCCGACGCGGTAGTGGGTGAAGATGACCTCGCCGCCGTCTTGCGTGGCGTCCAGATCGACATCGCCCATGATGCCAAAGTCGTGGTCGCCATTCTCGTCGGCAAAAATCTGGTGCACGTGCCATACGTGATCGGTCTTCTCATCGCTCTCGTCGATGGTAAACATCGCGGCGCTGCGGGCGTCGCCGTTGGTGAGGATTTCCTCGTGCTGCTCGTGATAGACGTCGAGTGCCTTTTGCCAGCGGACCTCGCTCATGCCCCAGTCCTCGTCGAGCTCGCCCAAATCGCGGACGTGCTCGCGGGCTGCAAGGGTCACGCGGCGGAACAGCGCGTTGCGTACCAGCAGCGTGCAGCCGCGGCGGTCTGCCACAACCTCGTCGATGCCCTGGGGCGGTGCGGCGTCGAGTGCGGCCGGGTTGCCGGCGTTCTCCCACTCGTCCACCAGGCTCGAGTCGACCGAGCGCACTACAAAGCCGAGCCACGAGATAATGTCACGCAGGCGCTCGTCGCGCTTCTCGATGGGCACGGTGCGGTCGAGGGAACGGTAGGCCTCGGCTAGGTAGCGCAGTAGAATGCCCTCGGAGCGGGCGATGCCGAGTTTTTGGATATAGCCCTTAAAGTCGCTCGCGCTCTCCAGCATGTCGCGCAGGACGCTCTTGGGCGAGAGCTGGTAGTCGTTGGCCCAGGGTACTTCCTGGCAGTACTTATCAAAGGCGGCATCGAGCAAGTCCTCGAGCGGTTTTTCATAGGTCACATCCTGGATGCGCTCCAGGCGCTCCTCGTACTCGACGCCGTCGGCCTTCATCTCGGCCATGGCGCGGTCGCGCGCGGCGCGCTCCTGCGCGCGCAGCACCTGTTTGGGGTCCTCGAGCGTGGCCTCGACCATCGAGATGAGGTCCATGGTGTAGGTCTCACTCTCGGGGTCGAGCAGCTCCAGCGCGGCGAGAAGGAACGGCGAAAGCGGCTGATCGAGCGCAAAGTCCTCGGGCAGGTCGACCGTCAGTGCGTAGTCGATGTCAGGCGCGGCGTCAGCCGGAGCGTCGGGCGCGGGCGGTACCTCGGTGCGCACGACGACGCCGGAGTCGATGAGCGTGGCGAAGATCTCGTCGGCACGAACCTCGAGCTTGCCCTTTTCTTCGGGGGTCTGCAGACTTGTCTCGATGAGGTCATGCACGCGGGCGCGAGCGTCGCCACCCTGTTCGACCACGCTGATCACCATGGAGTGCGTGATGCGCAGGCGCGGTTTGAGCGTCTCGGGTTGCGTCTCAATCAGGCGCTCAAAGGTCTGCTTGTTCCAGGTGACAAAGCCCTCCGGGGCCTTCTTCTTTTTAATCTTGCGGAGCTTTTTGGGGTCGTCGCCCGCCTTGGCCATGAGCTTGGCGTTCTCAATCTCGTGCTCCGGGGCCTCGGCGATGACCATGCCCTCGGTGTCAAAGCCCGAGCGGCCGGCGCGGCCGGCGATCTGATGGAACTCGCGGGCGCGCAGGCGACGCATCTTGTAACCGTCGAACTTGGTGAGCGCGGTGAGCACCACGGTGTGGATGGGAACATTGATGCCGACACCGAGCGTATCGGTGCCGCAGATGACGGGCAGCAGGCCCTGCTGCGCCAGGCGCTCGACCAGCAAGCGATAGCGTGGCAGCATACCGGCGTGGTGCACGCCGACTCCGCAGCCGAGCAGGCGTTTGAGGATCTTTCCGAAGGCGGTCGAGAAACTTGTGCCCTTGGCAGCCTCCTTGATGGCCTCGCGCTGCTCCTTGCTGGCGATGCCAAAGTTGGCGAGCGATTGCGCTGTGGCAAGTGCAGCGTCCTGGCTAAAGTGCACGATGTAGAGCGGAGCCTCGCCGCGGCGCATGGCGAGCTCGACGGTGCCTTCGAGCGAGGTTGTCACGTAGTCGTAGCTCAGCGGCACGGGGCGCGGAGCGTCGACTACGAGGTCGCAGGTGGCGCCGGTGTGCTCCTCGAGCGAGGCGGCGATTGCGGTGACGTCACCGAGCGTGGCGCTCATAAGCATGAATTGTGTATGGGGCAGGGTGAGCAGCGGCACCTGCCAGGCCCAGCCGCGATCGGGGTCGGCAAAGTAATGGAACTCGTCCATGGCGACGCAACCCACGTCGGCGTCTTCGCCCTCGCGCAGCGCGTCGTTCGCAAGGATCTCGGCCGTGCAGCAGATGACGGGCGCCTTGGTGTTGATATGCGTATCACCGGTGATCATGCCGACGTTTTCGCGGCCGAGTACCTGCACCAGGTCAAAAAACTTCTCGCTGACCAGGGCCTTGATGGGGGCGGTGTAATAGCAGCGCTTGCCCTGCGCCATGCCCATAAAGAGCATGCCCAGCGCGACAAGCGATTTACCCGAGCCGGTCGGCGTTCCCAAAATGACATGGTCGCCGGCGGCTAGGTCCATGAGGGCCTCTTCTTGGTGATCCCACAGCTCAATACCGCGATCGCTCGTCCATCCAAAGAAGCGCTCGAAGGCCTGATCGGGCGTGAGCCATGGCTCGGGCTCGCTGCCGTCCTCGGGCTCCCACCAGGTGGGGGAGAGCGCGCCGAGCGAGCCGAACTCGGCCTCGGTGCCCGTGCCGCCCGAGAACGAGCTGGCCGCGCCGGCGCCGGAAACGGTGCTGACGGAAGTATCTGTCGTGGTCTGTGCCATGTGGTTTGCTTTCTCTCGCGTTTGTCCGCCATCCATTATGGCGTAGCGGCGGCGTGGGGCGCCAGCGCGCGAGAAAATGCAGGAAATGGGCGTTCTGCCCAGCCCTTTGGCGCAGCTGCCAGCTATGTGAGTAGACTTTTTGCAATATCGCGAGCACACGGCTTTTGCGCAAGGGCTCTACCTGCGGTTTTATTTTTCGCTATGTGGGTTGTGCTTGGCTATTGCAAAAAAGTCTACTCACTTAGATTTGAGGGTCGTTCGCTGGCAGCTATTTGCGCTTGTTTGCCGACGCCGCGACCATCAGAGGCCTCTAGGACTCCTGCGGTAAACGCTTCTTGCCCTTGCGGGCGCGGTTCTTAAAGTTCTCGACGGCTTCTTCCATGCCAAGGGGCACGTAGGTGAGCTCATCGAGGTCGTCGGGCAGGTAGCAGGCGAGGCTCTGCTCCTGCGCCCGGCCTGCCGCGAGCTGCTCTTCGGTAGGCTCCTCGCCGGATGTGACACAGATGCCATAGACGACGGCGCCCATCTCGCGCGTGCGGCATTCGTACTCGGTCTCGGGATGCTCGGGATGGTCACGGCGAACGTCATCACTTACCCAAAGCGTGTCGTAGCCGGTCGTGGCAAACTGCCCCAAGGCGTAGTCGCGCAGTGGCTTGCTGTCGGTGCGCAACGTGACGGTGGCGCCGGCAGCAAAGAGCGGACGGTAGAGCATCAGATGGTCGACATGGACGAGGCGCTTTTTGGCGTACTTGGCCTTGGGCTGCGGAGTGGGAAAGTTGATGGTGATGGCATCGAGCTCGCCTGCGGCAAACAGCCGCGGCAGCGATGCGGCACCACGGGGTAGCACGAGCGCGTTGGGCAGCTCCTGCTCGCAAATCTTCTGGGCGGCATAGGCAATGCAGATGGGTTCCTGGTCCATGCCGATAAAGAGGGTGTCGGGCTCGCGGCGAGCGCGCTCAACCAAGTAGGCTCCTTTGCCGCAGCCCAGATCCAGGTGAAGGCGGGCGAAGGGCTTGCCGCCAGCTGGCGTGCATGCCTCACGCCAGTGCCCAGCATAGTTCTCGGGGCTCGTCTCGATGGCGTCGGCGTAGCGCTCCAGGCGCTCCTCGAGCACAAAGTTCTTAGGCGTGCGAACGTGGACGGCTCCCATGAGGCTCCTTGGTCATAAGTATGGAACGCATAGCTGCGCGTTCCGTCAATGGGTTGAAAAAAGGGTGGGCATAGTTTGCCCGAAAGATGTGGTGCGGCCCGGCGGCGAGTCGTCGGTGCCTACAGGCGCTTGAGGATTACATAGCGGTTGAGCTCGCCGCTGCGACCATCGGCATGGAAGCGCTCAAGCTCGCGCACGGGGACCTCGCCGCTCTTGTAGAACGTACGGACGCCGCGCACCAGGTCGGTGATCTGCTGATCGTCAAAGTGATGGCAATAGCGGTAGGCGTGGCGGTCGTTTTGCCAGCCAATGAGGTGGTCGCCGGCTTCAAACTGCGCGGAATCGTAACCCTCAAACGGCGGGGTGAGCTCGGCACGGGCTTCGGCTCGAACGGCCTTGCGCGCCATGCGCTCATCGTTCATAAACTCCCAAAAGCTGATGGCGATGATGCCGCCCGGGCGCGTCTGCCGCACCAGGGCGTCGAGCACGCGTACGCGGTACTCGCACGACGGCACGTGGTGCATAAAGCCAAAGCAGACCGAGATGTCGGCGAGCGGGGCGTCGAAAAGCACGTCGGGTGTTTCGGCGGGGTTGAGCTTCATGAGGGCGTCGAGCATGTCGAGTTCCTGGAAGTGCAGGTTGGGAATGCGCAGGGCGTGACCGCGTGCATCGATGGCCAGGTCTTGGCACGAGTCGACGCCATAGAACTCAAACGGGCAGCTGGCATCTGCCGAGGGGTTTGCGCCGTCGACACCCTTGGCGGCAAGTGCGCCGCCGGCTGCAAAGTTCTCGAATCGCATATTGCCGCAGGCGAGATCGAAGACGCGGACGGGATGCTCGATCGTGGCGACGTCGAGCTGCCCGAGCGCGATGTCCATGGTGCGTACCCAGCCGGGCCACGGGGCCTGGCGCGTATCGGAGAAGGAGGCGGAGTGCTCGCGATAGAACGTGTTGTTGAGCTGGATGAGCGATGAGGCGAAATCGCGGTTCACGGCGCGGGACTCCCTCCGTTGGCGGTGCGGAATAAACAGTACGACCATACTACCGTTAACGCCGCAACGGGGACAACCAAGCTACGGGTCATTGCTTTGTTTGGACACATTTCCGCAGCTCATATGTGCCCGCAACCGCCGGTTGTCAAAAATCTCACTAGAATAGGTGGCATGCTCTTGGCGGTGGCGGATAGATTTTTAACTGTGCAAGGCGCCTTAAGAACAAAAACGGTCCGGCGGCACGGCTGGCATCACATAGGAGGAACCATGAATGTAGAAACTGCGCAGCGGCTCGCCGACCTTCGTCGCAGCAAGGGTTTTAGCCAAGAAGGGCTGGCGCGAAAGCTGGGGCTGTCGCGCCAGGCAGTCAGTAAATGGGAGCGCGCGGAGAGCTCGCCCGATACCGAGAACCTGATCTCGCTCGCCAAACTCTATGGCGTGAGCCTGGACGAGCTGCTCAATCCGAGCGACGAGATCGAGGACGATATCGAGTTTGAGAACGAGGACCGCGCCCGTCAGCGCGAGGCCGAGGCGGCAGAGCGTGCTCGCACCCATGAGGCGGCGGCACGCGCCACGGAGGCAGCTACGCAGGCAAGTGATGCCGCAGCCAAGGCGGCGCAGGCGGCAAGCTGGAGTGCGCAGGCCGCCAATGCCGCTACGGCGCAGGCGACGAGTGGCACCGCGGTTGGCTCGACTCCGGTGAAGGGCCCGTTCCAGTCGTTCCCGTATTGGGCCGTGTGCTGGCTGCTGTTCTTTTTGCTGATGTTCCTGTTTGGTGCCGGCCCCTTTGCCGCGCTGATCTTCTTTACGATTCCCATCTATCACTGGGTGGCGCGTGCGCTCGATGGTGATTGGGCGCGCGGGGATATTCAGGTTGGTCCGGCGTCGGTGGCGATCAAGGCCCAGGGGAAGGATGCTTCTGCGGAACCCGATGCTGACGTGGCTACCACGACCACCGCTGAGCCATGTGCCAAAGAGGGTGACGAATGATGAAGCTTTCGCATGAATCCAAGGTACGCCTGGGTGTTGGCATCGGAGCGTTTGTGCTCATTGTTGGGCTTGTCTTTGGCGTTTCGCGGACATTGATTCATTTTGATGGTCCGTGGGATCTCGACGATGTTGTATCCGGCTTGTCTGGTATGGACGATGCGCTTGACGAGGACGATCTTTTGGATAGCGGTAACTATTCCGCTCGGCCTCAACAGCTTTCGAGCGAAACGTTTGATGCCGACGCGTTCACATCGCTTGATTTGGACGTGACGTCGGGCACGGTCGAGGTCAAACACGTCTCCGGCGGGCCAGTGCGCGTAATTGAAAGCGGTCGCGTGGCAACGGGGACCGTTGCCTTCGATGCGGCAACCCAGAACCTGGCCGAAATCAAGGGTTCTACGCTCAAGATTCGCCAGTTCGATTGCGATGACGAGCGCGCCATTGACCGCACGGTTACCGTCGAACTGCCGCGCGATGTTGCCGATAACATGGTGGGCATCACAGCGAATGTGGGATCGGGTGATCTGACGGTCGCGGGCATTGCGTGTCATGACCTCAACCTGACTTTGGACTCGGGAGACGTCGAGTTTACGGGTACCGTGACCGATACCCTGAATGCCGAGGTCGGTTCGGGCGATGTGACGTTCGAGCTCTACCAGGCCCCCGCGAAGTCGATGGACGTGAGCGTGGGCTCGGGCGATGTGGAGATGACGGTTCCGAACTCGACGGGCTTTAAGGCGAGCCTCACCTTGGGCAGCGGCGACTTCGAGAGCGATTTCCTTCCGCTTGGCTACGACGGCGAGACCGTTTTGAATCTTGAATTCGATAACGGCGATAAGTCTGCCACGTATCGTTTTGAGGTCGGTTCGGGCGACATGTCGTTTGATTCGGAGTAGTGAGGCAGACGAAAGCCTAGGCGAAGATATAGACGCGCTGTTTGGTGAAGGCGTCGAAGCCGAGATTGGCTTCGGCGCCTTTGCCTTTACAATGGGGGCATGGAACAGATTATCTTGAACATACTCGAGGCTCTGCGTCGCGGCGAGACCGTGGACGACAAAGCGCTCGTCAAACTGATACATGCCGAGGCACGCCGTGAGGGTGCCGACAAGCGCGATCTGGCCAAGCGTCGCCTGCTGCCGTTTTACCAGCGGGTGAAGCGCGAGGAGCCGGCTCGTTGGACGGTATGGAATGTCGACGCCGAGCTAGAGCGTCAACTGCTGCAGGTGCTACGCATGAAGCCTCGTCGCACGGCTTCGGGCGTAGCGACCATTACCGTCATCACCAAGCCGTGGCCGTGCTCGGGCGATTGCCTGTTTTGCCCCAACGACCTGCGCATGCCCAAAAGCTATCTGCACGCCGAGCCGGCGTGCGCCCGTGCAGAGCAAAACTGCTTCGATCCATATCTGCAGGTGAGCGCCCGTTTGACGGCGCTTTCGCAGATGGGGCATGCGACCGATAAGATAGAGCTCATCGTGCTCGGTGGCACCTGGAGCGACTATCCGGAAGGGTATCAGACGTGGTTTATGTCGGAGCTTTTCCGTGCGCTCAATGACGATGCCGTCGCCGGCGTGGCGGCAAACCCCATGTTGGCGCGTCCGGGCATCAGTCGTGCCGAGGCGGGGCGCCTGCTCGATGACGCTCCCGCCGATGCCCTGCCGCCGGTGGTAGCGGAGCGTCGCGAGCGCTATCGGGCAGCCGGCATTGCGACAGACGAGGTCGAGCTTGCTGCCGGCGTTGCCGACGACCAGGGGCGTGTGGATGCTGCCGTGGGCGGCTACAACCGTGCGGTGCGTCGTCTGTACGGCCCCGGTACGCCGTGGGGCGAAGTCGCCGAGTGGCAGACGGCAACGATGGAGGAGCTTGAACGTCAACAGCGCATCAACGAGACGGCGAAGCATCGCGTGGTGGGACTCGTTATCGAGACGCGCCCCGATGCCGTAACGCCGAAGGCCCTCACGCTTATCCGCCGCCTGGGCTGCACCAAGATCCAGATGGGCATCCAGAGCCTCGACCAGCACCTGCTCGATATCAACGAGCGGCGCATTTCGGTGGCGCAGATCGAGCGGGCGTTTTCGCTTGCGCGCCTGTTTGGCTTTAAGATTCACGCGCATTTTATGCTCAACTTGCTGGGCGCCACGCCCGAAGGGGACAAGCGCGACTACGAGCGCTTTGTGACCGAGGGGGCCTTTATGCCCGACGAGGTCAAAGTCTATCCGTGTGCACTCATCGAGGGCTCGCGTCTGGTGGGCTGCTATGAGCGTGGCAAGTGGCGTCCCTATACCGAGGAGGAGCTGCTCGATGTACTGGCCGATGACATCGTGGTGACGCCGGCGTTCTGCCGCATCAGTCGCATGATCCGCGACTTTAGCTCCGATGACATCATGGTGGGCAACAAGAAGCCCAACCTGCGTCAGCTCGTCGAGAATCGCTTGGCGGCTCGTGGAGAAGGCACAGTGGTGCGCGAGATTCGCTATCGCGAGATCAGTACCGCGGGTGCCGACTTGGATGAGCTTTCTCTTGATGAGGAAGTGGCGTACGAGACGCCGGTGACTCACGAGCGCTTTTTGCAGTGGGTGACGCCGCGGGGCAAGATCGCGGGCTTTTTGCGGTTGTCGCTGCCCGACCATTCGTTTGTTGCCGCACATGCGGACGAGTTGCCGACGACGCCGGACGAGGCGATGATTCGCGAGGTGCACGTGTATGGCATGGCGGCGCGCGTGGGCGATCAGGGCCAGGCGGCGCAACATCACGGGTTGGGGCGTTTGCTCGTAGAGCGTGCGTGCGAGATTGCCCGGGATGCGGGTTATGCGCGTATCAACGTGATTAGCGCGATTGGCACGCGCGAGTACTATCGCCATCTTGGATTTTATGACCATGGCCTTTATCTGCAAAAGGAGCTCTAGATGAACAAGCCGAGTGTTTCTGCCGGCGTCGTTGCCGGCGTTGCTCTGGGAGCCGCGGCGCTTGGTGCGGCCGCTGTCGCTGTTCGTGCTGCCTGTCTGCAGGTTGCGCGAACCCGCAATGGCTTGGCGCGTGTGAAACGCGTGCACGACGAGGGCGGCGACGAAGTCCGCGTATTGGTGCAAGGCGGCGTCTACCAAAGCGCGAGTTACGTTGGTGAGCGCTGGGCGGAGCCCGTCTTTGCGTACTATCGCGCGTTTAACGACGTGTTTGAGGCCGAGGATGCGATGCGCGACGCTTATGGTCACGGTATCGACCGCATTCTTATGCTGGGCGGCGGCGGGTTTGCCTATCCTAAATTCGCCCTGATGTCGCACGAGGGCTTGCGCATGGACGTCATCGAGTATGACGGAGAGATTACGCGCCTGGCGCGCCGCTGGTTCTACCTAGACGAGCTGGAGCGCGCGGCGGGCGATCGCCTGCGGGTGATAACCGCTGAGGCTCGCTCGTATCTGGGTGTGACGAGCGTGGGCCATCGTCGCTATGACGCGGTCGTGAGCGATTGCTTTGGCGGTGCCGAGCCCGTACGCGAGTTGGCGACGGTTGAGGCGTTGCGTTTAGTGCGGGGCAGCCTAAATGTTGGTGGCGTCTACGTCGCCAATATCGTGAGCGCAAACGAGGGGAGCGACGTGACGTTCCTGCGCGACTGCGCTGCCACGGCACTCGAGGTATTCGCCCATGCCTGGGTGGTCCCATGTGGCGATGCGAAGTTCGGCGGCGAGGAAAACTACCTGCTCATCGCCAGCGACGGCGACTATGTCTTTGCCGAAGCTGTGCCCTTCGACACCGACTTCCTCGGCACCGTCCTTCATGACAAGTAAGTCTCCCGTCCCAAAAAGACTGGTCTTAGGCGTGGGCGCGCCAGCTGAGGACGCGCTGCTTCATGCCCTCTATGTCGAGCACGCCTTCGGCGAAGCCTTTGCGCACGAGCTCCTCGGGAACAAACTCGTCGTAGCGATCAAAATAAGGCACCTCGCCGGGATAGACGAGCTCGATGGGGTCGAAGTCCTTCTCGGCCTCGGCGGCGAGCACCTCAAAGAACGTCTCCTCGTCTGCCTTCATCTTAAACTGCATAAAGTACGGGCGTGAAGGGTCGAGCCCGCGAAGGCCAAGCTCCGCGGCACACTTGATCTTGAGCATGCGCTCGAGCGCCAAAAAGGCGTAGCTTCCCAACCAGGGGAAGAGCACCCAGGTGTCGCCGCCCAGGTTAATGAGCGGTTTAGTTCCCGCGCCCGAAATCTCGGCGGTATGACGAGCCTGTGCAAGGCGTGCCCGTGCGTTGCCCATGAGGTACGGATATGCCGCGTGCTCGTTGAGCGCCTTGCGCATGCGCTCGAGTACGTGTGTATTGATGTCGCCGGGGCAGTCGCCAAAGTAGGCCGGCACACGGCCCTTGACCTGCGTGGCAAAGACGGTATGACGCTTCCAGTCCACTTCCTCGACAATCCAGCAGTGTCCGGCGATAGCGATGCGCTCACCGGGCGGTGGGGGATTGACGATCGTGCCCAGCTCGGCCGATTCGCTGCGAACGGTAAACTCCTCGTTTTCCTGGAACACGGCGTAGAACTTAAAGTTGTTGATGATGCGCTCGCCCGCGAGGCCCACGATGAGCCCGCCGCCCTCGGTGACCTGGATGTGGTCGATCTTGATGAGGTGGCGCAGCAGTACGCGATAGTCATCGGCCGAGACGCGGTGGAAATAGCTGAGCGTGAGCACACGCTGAGCAAGCTCGGCCGGCGTGAGCTCGCCGGTGCTGGCGAGCGTCGACATGGTCTGGTGATAGAGCAAGCTGTAGGGGAGTCGATCGAGGTCGGGCGGCTCGACCCACTTTTCCTCGCGATAAAGCTGTACGAGCGCGATACCCTGTAGAAGCTTCCAGGGAATGGTCTCGGGCATCATCGTGCGCGGCTCGGGCTCTTCCTCGCGCATGACAAACCACATCTCGGGCGGAAGATCGCGGCGGCCCGTACGCCCCATGCGCTGCAAAAAGGAGCTGACGGTAAACGGTGCGTCGATCTGAAACGCGCGCTCCAGACGGCCGATATCAATACCGAGCTCCAGCGTGGAGGTGGTGACGGTTGTCTGCGCCTGTTCCTCGTCGCGCATGAGCTCCTCGGCGGTCTCGCGTAGCGATGCCGAGAGGTTGCCATGATGGATAAGAAAGCGGTCGGGCTCGTGCCGGTTCTCACAGTAGCTGCGCAGCATGGAGCACACGGCCTCTGCCTCCTCGCGCGAGTTGGCAAAGACCAGGCACTTGCGGCCGCGGGTATGTTCAAAGATATAGCCCATGCCGGGATCGGCGTTGTCGGGCGCGGTATCGGTGGGGTTGAGCAGCGCCTGCTCGGTCGCTCGCGGGATGTCGACTTCTCCCTCGGGAGCCGAGGAAGTGCGACGGTCCTTAGGGGCGGCCTTGCCTCGCGCTCGCTCGCGACGTTGGCGGCGTTCCTCCTGTGTGAGTTGTCCGCTGTGGCGCATATCTTGGGTGCCGGCGGGCAGTGCCGCGGGTGCCGCTGCTTCAATGCGCTCGCATGCGAGCACCTCAGCTTCCTGCGGACCTGCGCTCATAAATCCTCGTTGCTGCGCCTGGGGGCCCGAGTTGTAGAAGTGCTCCATGGAGATGCGCCACACGCGGCGCGGTTCTTCAAAACGGGGGATAACGCAGTCGCGTCCTGTTCCCTGTGAGAGAAAAGCGCCCGTGCGCTCGGGGTCCCCGATGGTAGCCGAAAGGCCGATGCGGCGGGGCTGCACGCCTGCCATGCGCGAAAGGCGCTCGATAAGACAGAGCGTCTGGCCGCCACGGTCGCCGCGCATGAGCGAGTGGACCTCGTCGATAACGACATAGCGCAGGTCGCAAAACATGCGCGGGATGGCCATGTGCTTATGGATCAGAAGCGCCTCGAGTGATTCGGGCGTAATCTGCAAGATGCCGCTCGGCTTTTTGATGAGTTTGGCCTTATGCGACTGTGAGACGTCGCCGTGCCAGTGCCAGACGGGGATATCGGCTTCTTCGCACAGGTCGTTGAGGCGTACAAACTGATCGTTGATGAGCGCTTTGAGGGGACCAATGTAGAGGGCGCCCACGCTCGCGGGCGGGTTTTCCCAAAACTCGGTCAGGATGGGAAAGAAGGCCGCCTCGGTTTTGCCGGACGCCGTGGATGCTGTCAGGAGCACATTGTCTTGCGTGTTAAAGATTGCATCTGCTGCCGCAACCTGGATAGAGCGCAAGCTCTCCCAATCGTGGGAGTAGATGAAATCCTGGATAAACGGAGCATATCGGTCAAAGGCGTTCATGGGCCTCCTCTCAAAATGAGCGTTCAGAAGCGACGGGATATGCGCTGTCGCTTTGCAACATCGGCGTTTGCCCAGATAAAACATGCCAAAATAAACCTGTCCCTAATTGGCAAGTTAGATGGTGAATTCGGCGAAGTTACGGTCGTCGCCTGCGGTGCCGGTGTTGCCTGTTGCGGCTGCTGGCGCCAGCGCATCGCCGCCGACGCTTTGTAGCAGCTCGGCTACGTTGGCGTCGGGATTCTGACACAGGATATCGAGCAACTCGATAAAGTCACGAATGACTTCACGCGGCGTCAGATGCGTGTCGGCCCCCACGCGGCCAAACTCAATTTTGAGGAAGTCCACCAAGTCGTTCTCGGTAAGCGTGGGCGTCCAGCCAAAGTAGCCAGCGTGAATTTGCATGAGTTTTTCGATGAGCACCAGTAGCTCCTCGTAGGTGAGCGGCTGCAGGCGGATGATGGGCGCGAGCATGTCCTTAAGGTCCTCGCGCGCAAAGCGACCCTGAGCGAGTCGGCTGCGCAGAGCCTCGTAGGAGAACACGCCGCGGCGGCGGTCTTCGATGGAGGTTGGCGTGCCGCCCATGATCATGCCCAGGTACTGCGCCTTGCCCTGAAGTGTGTCGTTGTACATGGTCAGGATCTTCTCGTAGTTGTACTGGCGCGTGATGGCATTGGGAATCTTATACAGATTCACGAGCTCGTCGATGAGCACCAGCATGCCCTTGTAACCACTGCAAACCAAAAAACGCGCGATGAGTTTGACGTAGTCGTACCAGTCGTCATCGCTGATGATGGTCGAGGAGCCCAGCTCGGCGCGTGCCTCGCTCTTGGTGCGGTATTCGCCGCGAATCCATTTGGTCACGCGGCTCATGGTCTCTTCGTTGCCCCCGGATGCGGCCATGCGATAGCGGCGGAGCATGCGGGTGAAGTCGAAGCCGTGGACCATCTCCTCGAGCGGGGCCAGTTGGGCATTGACGACCGACTCGTCGACGTCGGCACACGAGGCGACCCAGCGATCCAGAATAAGGTTGAGCGCACCGCCCTCGGGGCGCGTCTTGGTCGATATATTGCGGATGAGCTCGCGGTAGGTGGCAAGGCCCTGTCCCTGACCGCCCTGCAGGCGGCGCTCGGGCGACAGGTCGGCATCAGCGACGACGAATCCCTCGCCCATGGCGTGCGTGCGGATAGTCTGGAGCAAAAAGCTCTTGCCGGCGCCGTAACGACCGACCAGAAAGCGGAAGCTCGCGCCACCGTCGGCGATGAGACTCAGATCGGTGAGCAGGGCGCGGATCTCGACCTCGCGCCCTACGGTGATGTAAGGAAGGCCGATGCGCGGGACCACGCCGCCCTTGAGCGAGTTGAGAATGACGGCAGCGACGCGCTTGGGCACGCGGGGCGCCGCGGATGCGGTATCACTCATGGTCTAGGTATCCTCTCACGTCTGCTTCGTAGTCCTCGATAATCTGCGGCCCTGCCGCGCCAAATTCAATAACGGTGTCGCCCACCAGGTCAAAGAGGGTCTCGTTGATGCTGTCGACGAGCATATCTTCGCTCTGCTCCGACTTCTCCACCGCCGATGCCGCCTGCGCCGCGTTTTGCTCGAGCAGCGCGCGAAGATAATCTTCTGCGGCGGGGGCGAGTACGGACGTGATGTCGGCGGGCGCGGCCGTCGCGGGTGTTGGTGCTGGTGCGAGGAGCGGGGCTACGACGCCAAATTGCTCGGTGGGGATGGTCGGCTCGTCATCCTCGTCCTGTTCCATGGGCGCCGCGACCGGCTCGACAATCGCCTCGGTCATGGGTCTGACTTCTGGCTTCCCAGGGCCTGCCGCCTCGGCATCCTCAAGCGCGTCGTCCTCGCGTTCCTCGTCGATCAAAAGCGCCTCGCGCGTCTGTGCGGCGGCACTTCTGATATGTCCCAGCTGGCTCAGATCGATATCGATCTTGACGGGCTGGTGTGCGGCATCCCACGAAAGCCATGCCACGATCTCATCATCGATGATCTTGGCCAGATATTTGGGGACCTTTTCTTCCTTAAGGGGATGGGCGGGATCTAGTGCCAAGCGCAAGCGCTGATCACAGGCACGCATCATCTCACCGAGCTTGCTGCTCTTTTGCCTGCTGCCGTGAATGCGCATGCACTCCCAAAAGCCGTTTTGGCAACGATAGATATGGATGGGGTCCAAGCGATATTCGCAGTCCTCGTGGCGCTCGGGCGCAAAGAACACGGCCGAGGCAAACATAGTGTAGGGCATGGCCGTCTCCTCCCCAAACAAGCTCGCTACGATGCCGGTCTTTCGATGCGTGTCATAGTAGCGCGCCATGCGGACATATACGGCGCATGCCACGTGGCGAAGGTCGCGATGGTGGGAACGGTCGAGCCGTGAGTTATTCAGGTTGTACGTGGAGAGCGCATTGATGGCGGCTATGAGTCGCTCCTCGCGCGCCTCGTCGGGCGGAAGGGGGAGCGTGGGCTCGGAAGTTTTGCGACGCTTGGGGGCCTGGTCCGACGGCGCCGACGCGGGTACAAGGTCTCGCACGGCACGGCGCAGCTCGATGAGGGCGTTGTCGAATGCAACGGTTTTAGAGTCGTGTAGCAGCTTGGGATCGAGTCCGTGGAATACGGCGTAGTCCTGCAGCCACACGCGTGCGAACCGGTCGATACCGGGCTCAAAGGCGCGATAGGCATCCCAAAACGCCTCGATCTTGTCAAAGCCATCGAGCGGATCGTCGACGCCAATGCCGCAGATCAATTCATAAAGATACAGAAAAGCAAACGAGGTCGATGTCTCCTCGATGTTGCCGCGACGCACTTGGGCGCGCCAGGTAAAGTAGCCACGCAGCTGCCGGTCACTCATGGCGTTGTAGGTGGGAAAGTACGACTTAAAGGTGCCGTTGTAGGGGCAATCGTCCTCGAAGTCGGCCATCAGCAGGCCCTGACGGTAAAAGAGCTCCGCCTCCGATAGCCAACGCCCCGCGCCGCCCTTGGGATCGTCCTGCCAGCGCGATATCTCGCGCATCTTGCGGTACTGGTCGGGGAGGAAGTTCTGCATCTGACGGCCGGTCTTGAGAATCGGCTCGTCAGCATAGATTTTGTTTGAGAAGCGGGCGGACTGATGGGTCCGGGCCTCGGCCATAATGCGCTCGATGAGCATCTTGACGTCCTGGTCGGCCACCGCCCTCTCCTCTCCCTATACGGTGTCGGTGACCTCATATCATAGCACAGCATCAAACAGATGTTCGAGATACTGCTATGTAGATAGACTTAGAACAGGAGGGCGTAGATGACGGCTATGACGACGGCGGGGAGCATGTTAGCCGTGCGGAAGGTCTGAGGTCGGATAAGGTTGACGCCGACGCAGAAGATGAGCATGGACCCCACGAGTGAGAGGCTGTCGAGGGCCGCAGTGGTCATGATGGGGGAGAGCGTACCGGCAAACAGCGTGATCGTCCCCTGGAACACGGCGACAGGCAGGGCCGAGAAGATGCAGCCGCGGCCGAGCGAGGCTGTCATGGTGCAGACGATGATGCAGTCCAGTGCACCCTTCAGGGCGAGCGTTGACCAGTCGCCGAGCAGGCCGTCCTGAATCGATCCCACGATGGCCATCGCGCCGATGCACACGGTGAGCGATGCCGAGACAAAGGCGTTGGTGAACTCGTTGTCTCCCTCGCTGCCGGTTTTGCGCTTGAGCCATTCGCCGAGGTTTTCGATGGCGGCCTCCAGGTTGATGGCCTCGCCGATAAGCGAGCCGAGCGCAAATGAGACGATCAACATGGTGGTGCCGGTGGTCGACAGGGCGCCGCCGTCGATGACGAGCATCTTTTGCATGGTGCCGCCCAAGCCGATAAACAGGACGCACAGCCCCGATGCTTTCATGAGCGTGTCTTGGATGCGCGGTGTGATAAAGCGACCGCCCGCTAATCCCAAAAGACCGCCCGCAATCAAAAGCACAACGTTGATGATTGTTCCCAAGCCCGGCATGAGCCCTCCCGTATTGATGCCAATGTGGCAATCGTAGCAGAACGAAATGCGAGGCACATCGCGACTCATCTAATACGTTATATAAGTGGTATTAGGAATGATGCGCAGCATTTAAGCCTCAGGTGGTTGTCGGGACATAGGGATAGTAGTCAAAGCGCAGTGTCATAAGCCGCTGTGGGGATTCAATAGCCGCGGCGATGATATTGGCATCGCGGGCACGATCAAACCCTTCGAGTTCGATCTGATACGAGACGTCTTGCATAATGTCCAGACGTCGCCAGGCTAGAAGTGTGTCGCCATCGAATTCCAAGGTCTTGCCTCCGTCTGGGGCAACGGCGTATAGACGCAGTTTAGCGGTGGTTGCAGGGTCGACAACCGTGACCTCTTTAATTTCGTTTCGAGTATTCTTGGCGCCCAACAAGGTGAGCAGTGTTGGGGCCACGACCTCGCCTGATGGCAAAAAGACGACTTCGATGGATTCGGGAAATGCGATGATGGCCGACTTGCGGACGGGCTGATTGGCGGCGGCAACTTCGATGTTTGCAGCATCGATGACCTCTGTGTGGTCGAGGGCGGCAAGCACGCAGCAGTTACCTTCATCGATCTCCTGAGGATCAGCAAGCCCCAGACTGTCCGCGAGCTCGGGATCGTTTGGACCGGTAGCGGGCTCATTCGGTGCTTCGAAAGAAGCTGGGACGCTGTTTGTCGGCGACGGCGTGTCGCCCGCACCTGCTTCTTTGTCCGTGCTCTCTTCTTGTATGGTTGCGTTGATGGGTTCGTCGTTTGAGGGGAGCGTCTTGGCGTCAAGCGCGGAGGGGAGAATTCCGATGGCTCCGGATCCGTTCCACTCCATTTCGAGAAGTGCCGGGTCGGCAAGAATGCGTTGCCTGCTTTGCGCGTGGGCATCGATTTCAATAGGGCCTGCCTCTGTCCCTCGTGTAAGGCTGAGTGATCCGGCTGACTTCTCGAAATGAGCGTCTGTGTCTTTGGTGCTGACGGCGTAGAACAGCAGGGATGCTTCTCCCGCCGCGATGGCATCGGTGTCGGCTTTGGTCAGCCGCAACGATGCTGTGAATGAGAGGGTGGGCTGCGTGTCGTCTGCATTCGCGGCGGCGCAGCCCAGACATGTACCGCCTCCTTTCTCGAAAAACGCACCGTCGAAGGCGACCTTCGCTCCGTTCGCCGAGTCATCGACCGAAGCGATGTCGATGCGCAGCTCTAAATTGCATGGATCGCCATCTGCATCGAGCACAACCGAGCGCCATGTGCAGACAGCGCACCCCGCCTGGGAGCCGTTTGCCTTGTTCGAACGATTGATATCCACGACTATCGAGCCGTCCGTATTACGACGAAGGCATCCCGAGGTTGAGATTGCGGCCTGTGCGATCGAAAAACGCTTGCACGCAATGGCGCTCGACGGATTTGGTGCGGAGCTTAGGGCTGCTGGTAAGGAGCCTGCCATGACGGGAGTCGCCCAAGCGGCGACAGGCGTTCCGGTTGCGAGCGCGCCGCAGAGTGCGACGACGGGCAAAAGGTTCTTCGATGCCATGGGGTCTCCTTAGCTAATTTAGTGCGGCCTGTCCGTGTTTCGTTTCTGGCTGCGTTTGATGTGCAGACCGAGGCCGGCGGTTCCCGCGCCTGCTGCCGTGGCGCCTGTTGCCAAGAGCCATCGTCTGTCGTCTGTCTGTGCCAACGGTTCCTCGCGGTTGCCGCGGTCGAGCTCCGAGAGGTCGACCGTCACTTGCGTGGCGGCCTGCGCCTGTTCTTGCTGGGCAAAGGCCATGGCTGGCGCAAACGCTAGGATACTGACGGCGGCGGCCAGGGCGACGGCCTTATGCCGTGTGCGCACCGGGCTCGACCGTCCAGGTGATCGTTGCAACCTGATCGCCTTCGCCGGTTACGTGGAAGATGTCGCGCGTGACACGGGCGACGTTTCCGCTTGTCTTGAGCTTAATTTTGTCCGTGCCGCCGGCAATGCCCTGGTAGCCCATGTCGAAGGCTGCATTCTTGGAAAGATCGAGGCCCGTCCCCTGCATTGCGGCGCTGGCGTTCTGGAGTGCGCCGTCGGGGCCGACCTTAAAGTCGATGGAGTTCTGCGCGGTTCCGGCCTTGGCATCGGCGGCAATGGTCCAGGTGTTCATGGCGTCGATCTTCATGTTGGTGACATGGATGCCGTAGGCCGAATGATTGTCGATGGTGGTCGCGTCTTCTGAGGGGCCCTGAAGCGTGCCGTCGGCCTTGGCGACGAAGGGAATAACCGTCGGAACTTTGAACTCAACGTTGTCGATCTCGGTCCTGACCATTACTTTCGTTGTTCCAGCGCGCCCGGCTGCCATAGCTGGCGTCGGGGCGGCGCCCATTGCGAGCGCGAGTGCGAGCCCTGCGCCCACGACGAGCGCTCTGGCTCCGTTCATGTTCCTGGTGATGTCCATGGTCGTTCCTTTCTATTCGCCGCGGGCCGTCCCCGCGATGATTGGACGAATGCTGATGAATTGCGCACGGTGCCGCGTCGGCTGAAAAAGCTAGTTCTCGGTTTGCTCAACCCGTACCTTGACACGTGTCGGATTGCCGTGGCTGTCGAGGGTCTTGGCATCGAGTGCCTGAATCTCGATGTACGCCTCGCCTTCTTTGATGTCGCCGGCGGGGCACGTCTCGATTGTCTTGCCGGTCTCGACCACACCGGATTCGTACATGGTCTCGTCGTTTTGGATGACGCGGAATCGCTGGGGAAATTTATTGTCTTGGACGTTTTGCACGTTGACGCGCAGCTTGCCGTCCTCCTGTAGCTGAGCGACCGGCGCGACCGAAATCGTCATCATGTTGTCGCGGACGATGGCATCGAGTTCATCTTGGATTTCTTGGCGCGATTTACCCTCTGCCGTCGTGACTGAGGCGCCCGCTTCGGGCACGGGCTGCGACTGCCAGGCGTATAGCCCTACGGCGATGAGGGCGCAGACGATAGCCAGGCAGACAACGACGAGTTTCTTGCGACGCCCCAGTCCTGCGAGGCGGGGCGGCTTCTTCGCACTCATGCGGCGTCCTTGGTGGTGTAGACGCGTGCGAACGTGGACGGGTCCGCTCCAAAGAGCATATGAAGCATCAGGCGGCGCGAGTAGACAAGCTCATCGAAGTCGGGAGGGAGCTCGATGTCGTGGATGCGTGCGATGTGGTGGGCGAGCGCCGAGAACGACTCGGGGTCGCAGATCACATCGGTAGTGACGTGGTAGACCGTCGTGTCGGGGAATGCCTCTTCTTCGAAAGGCAGGAGATGGGGATCGTCGTCGACTTCGATGGCGACGCCGTACTGGGGCCAGTAATATGCCATGGGAACCTCCCTGCTTCTGGGGCCAAAACTTCTATCGGTTTTGGCTGTCGACGCCGACCGTATCAGCCGCTACTTGACCAATTTCTGACCAAATGCTTGACGGATTGACATCTCCGCAGGTAAAAGGTGGAAAAAATACTTCAACTTTTTTCGAGTGACAATCGAGCGGTCGGCGACGGCGGGGCGATATGTGTCAAAAGCATCGTCTGCCGAGGAAGCCTTGCCGCTCGCCGAATTGCACGGACGTAAAAATCCTCAATTATGGAGACGGTCTCGAACACGTCAACGAAACGATGCGGTAACATCTCCCTGCAAACACTGTAGTTAGCTAAAGGGGAGTTCTGCATGTCTGCAACTATCAAACCCTTCACCGATGAGTTCGAGGAGTACGGTCGCGACGAGTCTCGCTCGTCGGGCGAGGCCTCGAGCATCTCGTTTCCAACATCGGAAGACGAGGTTCGCGCCATCCTGCGGCAGCTCCATGTCGACGGTGCCCCGGTGACTGTCCAGGGCGCTCGAACGGGTCTCGCTGCCGGCGCCGTGCCCCATGGCGGCCACATCCTCAATACCTCCCGCATGAATCGCTACCTAGGCCTTCGCCGCGATGACGAAGGCCACTTTCTCTTGCGTGTTGAGCCCGGCGTCGTGCTGTCTGAGCTGCGCAAGCAGCTGGGCAAGAAGGTACTTCCGACCGCAGGTTGGGACCAGGCTTCGCTTAAGGCTTACGAGGAATTCCAGGAAGCCCCCGAGCAGTTCTTTCCTACCGATCCCACCGAGGCATCTGCCTGTCTGGGCGGTATGGCGGCATGCAACGCTTCCGGCGCCCGTAGCTACGCTTACGGCCCCATGCGCCCGCATATCACGGGCCTTCACGTCGCGCTGACCGACGGTGACCTGCTCGAGCTTCGCCGTGGCGAGGTTTTTGCGCATGGTCGTCGCCTTTCGCTCGTGACAGCGGAAGGCCGTGCGCTCGAGCTCGATCTTCCCTCCTATGCCATGCCCAAGACCAAAAACGCATCGGGCTATTTTGTCGCGGACGACATGGATGCCATCGGCCTCTTTATCGGCGCCTGCGGCACGCTCGGCGTCATCACCGAGCTCGAGATTGCCCTGCAGCCGGCACCGGCGGTCGTATGGGGTGTGAGCTGCTTTTTCGATAGCGAAGACAAGGCCGTGTCCTTCACCGATTCCGTGCGTCCCGTCCTATCCCATGCCGCGGCCATTGAGTATTTCGATGCCGGAGCCCTGGATATCCTGCGTCACCAGCGCGACCAGTCGACGGCGTTTGCCTCGCTGCCGGCGCTCGACAAAGAGGCCAAGGTCTGCGTCTACGTGGAACTCGACTGCGACGACGAGGCCCAGGCGACCGAGGAGCTGTATCACCTGGGGTGGGTGCTGGAGCTTGCGGGCGGCAGCGACGATGCGACCTGGGTCGCGCGCACCGAGGTCGATCGCGAGTGCCAGCGCTTCTTCCGCCATGCGGTGCCCGAGAGCGTCAACATGCTTATCGACGAGCGCCGCCGCACGGATCCCACCATCACCAAACTGGGCTCGGACATGTCGGTGCCCAACGCACGCCTGGCCGACGTTGTCGCGCTCTATCGCAAAACGCTTGCCCAAAGCGGTCTCGAGTCCGCCGCGTGGGGACACATCGGCGACAACCATCTGCATGTGAACATTCTTCCGCGCGATGCGCAGGACTACCGCCGCGGCGGCGAGTTGTTTGCCCAGTGGGCTTCCGAGGTCACGGCCATGGGTGGCGCCGTCTCCGCCGAGCACGGCGTCGGCAAGATCAAGGCGGGCTTTCTTGAGACGATGTACGGCCACGAGGCCATGGTCGAGTCGGCGCAGCTCAAGCTCCAGCTCGATCCTGCCGGGCAGCTGGGTCGCGGCAACCTGTTTTCGGAGAAGCTCTTGGATGAACTCGTCCAGAAAGGAGGCGCGTGAAGATGAGCGATTTCCATATGGTGGTGTGCGTCAAGGCGGTGCCGGGTAGCACCGAAGTCAAGATGGACCCCAAGACCAATACCATCGTGCGCGATGGCAAGCAGGCGGTCATCAATCCCTTTGATGCGAGCGCCCTGGAGTGCGCCCTGGCGTTGAAGGACGACTTTATCGGCTTTGGCATGGATGTGCGCGTGACGGTAGTGTCGATGGGTATTCCCGCGACCGAATCGCTGCTGCGCGACTGCATCGCCCGCGGCGCCGACGATGCGCTGCTGCTGACCGACCGTGCTTTTGCGGGCGCCGACACCCTGGCCACCACCTATGCTCTCAAATGCGGTATCGAGGCGCTCGATGAGGATTTTGACCTGCTTATCTGCGGCAAGATGGCGGTGGACGGCGATACGGCCCAGATCGGCCCCGAGCTTGCCGGCGCCTTTGAGATTCCCTGCGTGACCGACGTGAGCTGCGTACAGAGCGCGGGCTTTACGACGTGTGGCTCACTGGCGCTCGTCCACGGATGCGACGCCGGTGAAGAGACGGTGTACCTGGAGATGCCGTGTGCGATGACGACTGCCAAGGAGATTGGCCAGCTGCGCATGCCGAGTATTGCCGGTATTCGCGCGGCCGAGGATGCAGACGTGCGCGTGGTCAGCGCTGCCGACGTAAACGCCGACCCCTCGCGTTGCGGCCTTGCCGGATCACCGACGCAGGTCGTGCGCTCGTTTGTGCCCGACCGTGACCAAACGTGTGAGGCCGTTGAAGGCACGGCGTCTGAGCAAGCGGCAAAACTCGCCAAGATTATCGAGGGGATGGCATAGATGAGCGGGCTGATTATCGATAGCGAAGCCTGTATCGGCTGCGGTCGCTGCGTTCGCGCCTGCGCCTCGGGCGGCATTGTGGTGGAGGGTGAGCGCCCCAATCGCTGTGCCCGCGTAACCGACGGCTGTATCCTGTGCGGTGGGTGCGTCGACGCCTGCCCCGTCAACGCCATCTCGATTGAGCGCGACGAGGCCGCCGGCGCGGCAGACCTTGACGCATATCGAGACATCTGGATCTTCGTGCAAACTGGCGAGCACGATGCCGTGGCATCCGTGGCCTTCGAGCTCATGGGCAAGGGGCGCGAGCTTGCCGATGCCCGCGGCTGCCGTCTGGTGGCACTGGTCGGCATGAGCCCCGAGGGCTCGCTCGGGGACCTGGAGCATCTGATTTGCGCCGGTGCGGACGAAGTTCTGGTCTGTCGTGACGAGCGCCTGCGTCAGAACGACGCGGAGGTCTATGCTCGCCTCATCTGCGATTTGGTAGCCGAGCGCAAGCCCGAGGCCATTCTGTACGGTGCGACCGCCTTTGGCCGCGAGCTGGCGCCTGGCGTTGCCGTGCGCCTGCAGACGGGCCTTACGGCCGACTGCACCGTGCTTTCGATGGATACGGAAACGGGCCTGCTGCAGCAGACGCGCCCGGCGTTTGGCGGCAACCTGATGGCTACCATTATCTGCCCCAACCACCGTCCTCAGATGGCAACGGTGCGCCCCGGCATCTTTAGGGCGCCCGAGTTTGACTATAGCCGCTCCGGCACGATTGCCCAGGTAGTGCTTGCGGATAACGTTAAGGCCCGCGTCGAGATCTCGATTCCCGCCGAGGAGTGGGGGCAGCAGGCATCGATTGCCGACGCCGAGCGTCTGGTCGTGGTGGGCCGCGGCATCGGCTCCAAGAAGAATCTGCCCCTGATGCGAAAGCTCGCCGATGCCCTGGGTGCCGAGCTTGGTTGCACGCGCCCCGTGGTGGAGGCCGGCTGGCTGGAGTATCGCCACCAAATTGGCCAGACGGGTGTATCGGTCTCGCCCAAGCTCCTCGTGAGCATCGGTGTCTCGGGTGCTATCCAGCATCTCGCCGGCATCGGTGGGGCGGAGTGCATTGTCGCCATCAATGAGGACCCGGATGCCCCCATCTTTGGTGCCGCCCAGTACAAGGTCGTCGGCGATGCCGTTGAGATCGTTGAGGAGCTGCTGGCTCAGCTCGAGTGCTAAGCGCTTGCCAGCCAGCGGCGCAGCTCGTCCTTAAGGCGGCTCCAGGTTGCCTGCGCGGCGGGGTCGGTAAAGGGCCGCGTAATGCCAAAGGGCGCGTCGAGCAGGCGGTAGATATCGCCCTGCTCGCGCGCCAGCGCGCGGCTTGCCGGATAGACGAGCTCAAACATAAAGCAGATAAGCCCCACCAAGAAGTCGGCGGGCTCATCGCGCTCATCGCGCGTGACGCAGCGGTGCTCGTCAAAGGCGGTAAGCGTCGGTGCCGAGAAGCGACTGGCCAGAAACGCGTCCTCATCCACCTTGAGGATGGTGTCGACGGTGCTGTCGGCGATGGTGCGCATAATGTCGATCTTGTCACCATCGCGCACGATATCGCAGAAGCTCCGCGTGCGCTCGTCGAGCTGCGCGGGTAGACGGAAATCGCTGTGATAGGCAATGCTCGCTCGGATGAGCTCATCTTCTGCCGGGTCATCGATAAAGTCGCGGATGCTCGTTACGGCGGGTGCATCGGCGGGATTCTCGCCAAAGAGGACCTCGATGCCCAGCGCTGCATGGCTCATGCTCTCGGCGTCCTTAAAGGTGTCCCAGCGTCGCAGCTGCTCGAAGCGGCCCATATCGTGCAGCAGGCCGCAAAGCCATGCCAGGTCAATATCTTCTGACGACCAGCCTTGCTCGCGCGCTACGGCATCGCATGCCTCGGCCACGTGGTACGTATGCTCGATTTTGAGCGCGATGCGTGGGTTGGTGGCGTCGTAGGCATCGGTGTAGCTTTTGAAGGCCGCGCGCGCCCGGTCTCGATCGATAGCTGTCATAATGACTTCCTAAAAAGTTGCGTCTTTCGATCCGGTGGCAATTGTAGGCGAACTTTATTGCCACCGGTTGATATTTCTGCTGCGTTGCGAGGCGCGCTGCAGACGACTTACCAGAATGGGAGTGGCATGGTCCTTAGGATCTTTAAAATCGTCTGGCCAGTGATGCTTACCTATGTTGCGATAGGCGCGCCGTGCGGAATGATCATGGGGCAGACGGGAATGGAGCCCTGGATGGTCTTTGCTCTGAGCAGCACGTTTGTGACGGGCAGCGGCCAGTTTATGATCTGCAATCTTTGGCTGGCGGGCGTACCGGCACCTTCGATTATCGCGAGCGTCGCCGCCATCTCCTCGCGCTTCGCTCTTTATTCGGCATCGATCGCACCCCATCTGGCGGGCGCCTCGAAGCGTCAGACGCTGGCTGTTGCCGCGACGCTCACCGAGGAGGCATACGGCATCTCGCTTGCCAAGCTGGTTGAGGGGGAGGATTGGGGCCCGCGCGAATCCTTCGTGCTCAACGTGATCCTCATCGCGACATGGGGCGCTTCGTGCACGATGGGTGCCATCGTCGGTGCCGTTGTCGATGTTCCCACCGCTATTGCGAGTTTCGTCTGCACGTCGCTCTTTATCTGTCTACTCTTTTCGCAGCGGCTGTCGCGCGGCAACGTTGTCGCGGCGGTTTCGGGCGCGGTGTCCGTCGCCGTATGCAAGTTCTTGGGCCTCACGAATATTGCCGTGCCGGTAAGCGTCGTGGTCGGCATTGCCATTGCGCTGGCGTGCGATGCTGTATTTGACGGAAGAGGTGCCCGCGATGCCCGTTAACGAGTTCTTGGTCCTGTGGCTGTCGTCATGGGCTGCCATCGCGTTCTTTCGCATCGCGCCGGCGTTTGCCTTGCGCGGGAGAACGCTGCCGCTCCGCATTACCGAGGCCCTGGGTTATATCCCGCCCGCTGCCTTTGCCGCGCTGGTCGCCAACGACTTGGTGAGCCCCGGCGCGTTCGACGCGGGACTCTGGCCTGCCTTGGTTCCCTGGATTGCGGCTGCCGGCGTCGTGGTGGTGGCTGTGAAGACAAAGTCGATGCTGTGGTGCTGCGTCTCGGGCATCGTGCTCTATATCGTCTTGAGCCTCATATAAGAGCGGGGCACGTTTGGCGTTCCGGCCCAACGAATTGAATTTCTCACCGAGCCGGTCTGCTTCTTCTGGTACCATGTTCAGACTTTACTGTAGCAAAGTGTGACGTGGGCTTTTGTGCCTCGTCAACGGAAATGGGGGTTTCATGGCACAGGAAGCAACCGCCAACGAGCAAAAGAAATTCAAGGTACCGCGTATCCCGGGCGACATCATGATCTATCCCATGATCGTTGGCCTTTTGCTCAACACTTTCTGTCCGCAGGTCTTTGAGATCGGCGGCTTCTTTACGGCTGCCTGCCGCGGTGGCTCCAATACCATCGTCGCTGCGATCCTGCTCTTCGTGGGCGCCGGCATTAGCTTTAAGTCCACGCCGGGCGCCATCAAGACCGGTATCGTCGTGCTGGTCCCTAAGCTTGTGGTGGCAGCCGCGTTGGGCCTGGGCGTCGCGTATTTCTTTAACGACAACTTCCTGGGCCTGAGCTCCGTGTCCATCATCGGCGGCATCACGTTTTGCAACATGGCGCTCTATACGGGCATCATGGGCGAGTTCGGCGATGAGTCCGAGCAGGGCGCCGTCGGTATCCTGTTCTTTACGGCCGGCCCCGCCGTCACCATGATCATCCTCGGTGTCTCGGGCCTCGCCAACATCCCCGTCGGCACCATCATCGGATCTATCCTGCCGCTTGTTATCGGTATGGTTCTGGGCAACTTGTTCCCGTTTATCAAGAACCTGCTGGTCCCCGGTGCCAATCCCGCGATCGCTGTCATCGGTTTTCAGCTCGGTGCGTCCATGAGCCTTTCGAGCTTTATCACCGGCGGCATTTCCGGCATCTTGCTGGGCCTTGTCACGCTGTTTGTCGTCGGTCCCATCACCTTTGCGTTCGAGCGCCTGTGCGGTGGTAACGGCAAGGCGGCCGTTGCCTGCTCCACTATCGCCGGCACGGCTATGACCACGCCGGTCGCCCTCGCCGAGGTCGCTCCGCGCTATGCCGAGCTTGCGCCCACCGCGTACGCCCAGATCGCCACCGCCGTTATCATCACGGCAATCATGGCCCCGATTCTGACCGGCTGGGTCGATAAGAAGTTCTGCCATGGCAAAGAGGATCTGTCGCCCGCCGGTGTCGAGGCCATCGAGGAGGCTGTCGCAACCGATATCGACGGTGAGTAACGGCCGTTGCCGATAATAGATTCCGGCGTGCAATTCGCGCCGTTGGAGTGCCCGAACGAAAGCTGTCTTGCAGTAACGTTCGGGCGCTCTGCTATTATTCCCATTACCCCTGCGGAGTAGGGGGTGTTTGTTGCCCAGACACGATTCGGGCGATTCTGACCACTTGGATATTGAAGGGATGGCGTCTAGTGGTTAAGGCACTCAAGATCGAGATATTCCTGCTGTGCATGATTATTCTTATCGGGCTTGCCGCACGAAGCCGCCGCTCCTTGTTCTCGAGCACCCAGCAACTTTTGTTTAGCATGCTGGGCTATACGTCTGCTGCCTACATTTTCTTCGATATGATTTGGACGCTCTCGGACGGCGTGAGCACTCCTGTAGGCATCACGGCCAACTGGATTTCCAACGCGGTTTCGTTTTCGCTGTTCGCCATCGCGTGCCTCATTTGGTTTTTCTATTCCGAGACGATGCAGGGCTCACGGCTCCTGACCACGCCCTACAGGGTGGTACTTTTAACGTTGCCAACCGCATTGGTGGTCGTGCTGGCATTTACCAGCTACTGGACGCACACTATGTTCTATATCGATGCGCAGGGCGTATATCGTCGCGGAGCGCTTTATATGATTCAGCCTATCGTGAGCTACTGCTACGTCATATATACGTCCTTGCATGCCTTTATTCAGGCTCGAAAAGTCGAAAGCCTGCAAAAGAAGGCCATTTATCGCACCCTCGCCTTTTTTGCGGTTCCCGCTCTGGTGGGCGGTACCTTCCAGATTTTGTTTTCGGTACCGGGCCTTTGCGTCGGTATAACGCTGAGCATCCTGCTGCTCTACATCATCTACCAGGAGCAGCTGATCTCGACCGACCCGTTGACTGGCCTCAACAATCGCAACCGTTTTGAGACCTATATGCTGTCGCTGTTCTCAAATGTGGATCAGGCCGAAGATGTGTATCTGCTTATGATGGACGCCGACGGCTTTAAGCAGATTAACGATCGCTATGGACATGTGGAGGGCGACCATGCCCTCCAGGTCGTATCTGCTACGCTCAAAGAGGTCTGTTCGGCGTCTGGTGGCTTTATCGCACGTTATGGCGGCGATGAGTTCGTGGTGCTTCAAAAGGCAGCAGCGGAGCAGGACATCATAGACCTGTGTTCGGCGATTAACGACGAGCTCGCTCGTGCCGAGGTGCCGTATGCATTGCGGATGTCCATCGGTTACGCGCGGGTCGGCGATAGTGTTGATACCTGGCAAGACTTACTTCGCGCTGCCGATGCGGAGCTCTACCGTGTCAAGGCCGAGAAAAAGAAAGCCGGCGTCCAGATACGCTAGAAATAGGGGCGAACGCTGGCGTGCGTGGCGCCCCTCAGCTCATCGATGTGCCCCATTAAACTAAAGTATGTGAATCTCCTCTGCTAAATAAGGACAGTTCGTTAGGCCTTTTTGGGTTTGTTGACGATGATGATGCCGCCGCAGACCAACAGCAGGGCAACGATGACGGTAACGGGGCTCGTGCCAGCGCTCTCGCCGAGCAGCAGCGCGCTCAGCAGCACACCAAAGACGGGGTTCATAAACCCAAAGACCGAGACGCGGCTGACGGGGTTGACGGCAAGCAGGCGCGACCACAGCGAGTAGGCGACCGCGGAGATAAGCGCCATGTAGATGATGAGCGCGATGGCGGGGGCAATCGCCGTGGGGGAGAGCGTGCCACCCATCAAAAAGCCGATGGCGGTGAGGACCAGGCCGCCGACCAAAAACTGCCACCCGGCAAGCAAGACGCCGTCGTGCTCGCGCGAGAAGATGCCGATCAGGCAGGTTGAAAGGGCACCCGCGACGGTGGAGGCAAGGATAAAGCCCTCGCCGTCGAGCGTAAAGCCAAAGGTGCCATCCGCGCCCGAAAGGTTGACGAGCGCGACACCGGCAAAGCCCAGTACGCAGCCGAGCACCTTGGCCGAATTGAGCTTCTCGGTGCGAAACGCCAAGGCGGCAAAGAGGATTGCGAGGAAGTTGGCGCTGGCCTCGATGATGGAGCTCGACATGGCGCTGGCGCGCGAGAGTCCCAGGTAGAAAAAGAAGTACTGCCCGATAGTCTGGAAGAGCGACAACGTGAGGATGGACTTGATATCGCGCGCTTGCGGAACGAGCGGACGGCGCTGGGCCACGCTCATGCCGACAATGACCAGCATGCCGGCAAGGGTGAAGCGCAGACCCGCGAAGAGCAGCTGCGAGGCGCTGTCGTGCGCGGGAATGCCAAAGAGGCTGTAGCCGATCTTGATGCAGGGAAAAGCCGACCCCCAGAGCGCGCAGCAGACGAGGCAGCCCAGGATGAGTCCGGGCAGGGTGGCGAGATACGGCTTGCGGCTTTCCATGATGTCCTTCCTGTATGCGCGAAGCAAAAAAGAACCCGCCACCGGGCGTGCCGGTGGCGGGTGTTGTTACCCGAGGGGATTGTACCCGATGGGACGCATTAAGCGAAGTAGGCCACGCCGCTCTCAAAGATCGGCATGAACTTATCGCCGGGGACATGCTCGGGCACGTTGCGGTACAGGTTGTCGCCGCGACGCTCGGCGTGGCCCATCTTGCCCAGGACACGGCCGTCGGGGCTCGTGATGCCCTCGATGGCCAGTGCGGAGCCGTTGGGGTTGACGGAAAGATCCATGCTGGGCTTGCCGTCCTCGCCCACGTACTGCGTGGCGACCTGACCGTTGGCGATGAGCTGGGCGAGCACCTCGTCGTTGGCGACAAAGCGGCCCTCGCCGTGGCTGATGGCGACGGTGTAGGGGTCGTCGAGGCTGCACTGCGACAGCCACGGGGACAGGTTGGACGAGATACGGGTGCGCACCAGACGGCTCTGGTGGCGGCCGATGGTGTTGAACGTCAGCGTGGGCGCATCGGTCGTGGCGTCGACGATGTCACCGTAGGGCACCAGACCGAGCTTGACCAGGGCCTGGAAGCCGTTGCAGATGCCCAGCATCAGGCCGTCGCGGGCCTTGAGCAGGTCGCGGACGGCCTCGGTGACCTCGGGGGCGCGGAAGAACGCCGTGATGAACTTGGCGGAGCCGTCGGGCTCGTCGCCGCCCGAGAAGCCGCCGGGGATCATGACGATCTGGCTTGCGCGGATGCGGCGGGCGAGCTCGTGGGTGCTCTCGGCGACGGCCTCGGGCGTGAGGTTGTTGATCACGAAGGTGTCGGCCTCGGCACCGGCTGCGCGGAAGGCGCGGGCGCTGTCGTACTCGCAGTTGTTACCGGGGAACACGGGGATGATCACGCGCGGACGGGCGATCTTGGCGCCGCCGTACACGTGGATATTCTTGGCACGGAAGTCGATGGTCTCGACCTCGGGGGTCTCGCCGGTGCTGCGGTAGGCAAAGACGCCCTCAATGCCGCTCTCCCAGGCCTCCTGGAGCTCGGAGAGCTCGATGACCTCGGAGCCGGTGTCGATGACATAGCCCTGGACGGTGGTGCCGAGGGGCTCGACGACAACGCCGTCGGCGACCTCGGGCAGCTCGGCGTCCTCGGCGAGCTCGACGATAAAGCTGCCGTAGAGCGGGGTGAAGAGGCTCTCCACGTCCACATCCTCGGCAAGCTCGATGCCGATCTGGTTGCCGACGCACATCTTAAAGAGGCTCTCGGCGCCGCAGCCGTAGCCGGGCGTGGAGACGGCCAGGGCGTCACCGGTAGCGGTGAGCGCCTCGACAGCGTCGAACGCTGCGAGCAGCTGCTGGGCGTCGGGGCGGTAGTCCTCGCCGTAGGTGGCGGGGGCGATGCGGACGACGCGGTGCGTGAGGCCCTTGAACTCGGGGGAGACGGCGCGAGCTGCCTTGCCAACGGCAACGGCGAAACTGATCAGGGTCGGCGGAACGTTGAGCTCGCCGGCCTCGTCCTCAAACGAGCCGCTCATGGAATCCTTGCCGCCGATGGCGCCGGCACCCAGGTCGACCTGGGCCATGAGGGCGCCGAGTACTGCTGCCATGGGCTTGCCCCAGCGCTCGGCCTCGGTGCGCAGGCGCTCGAAGTACTCCTGGAAGGAGAGGTAGGCGCGCTTGTGCTCAAAGCCGGCAGCCACGAGCTTGGCGATGGACTCGACCACGGACAGGTAGGCGCCCGCAAACTGGTCGGCCTCCATCAGGTAGGGGTTGAAGCCCCATGCCATGGCGCTTGCCGTGGTGGTCTCGCCGTCCACGGGGAACTTGGCGACCATGGCCGAGCTCGGGGTGAGCTGCGTCTTGCCGCCAAAAGGCATGAGCACGGTCGCGGCACCGATGGTGGAGTCGAAGCGCTCAGACAGGCCCTTGTTGGAGGCGACGTTGAGGTCGGTGACCAGCGAGGTCATGCGCTCGGCAAGCGTGGTGCCGGCCCAGCTGGGCTGCCACACGCTGCGGGCACAGACGTGGGCGACCTGGTGCTTGGGTGCACCGTTGGAGTTGAGGAACTCACGGGACAGGTCGACGATGGCGACACCGTTCCAGGCCATGCGCATACGCGGCTCGGCGGTAACCTCGGCGATAACGGTCGCCTCGAGGTTCTCCTCGGCGGCGTAGCCCATGAACTCCTCGACGTCACCGTCGGCGACGGCGCAGGCCATACGCTCCTGGGACTCGGAGATTGCGAGCTCGGTGCCGTCCAGGCCGTCGTACTTCTTGGTCACGGTGTCCAGGTCGACATACAGGCCGTCGGCAAGCTCACCCACGGCGACCGAGACGCCGCCGGCACCAAAGTCGTTGCAGCGCTTGATCAGACGGCAGGCGTCGCCGCGGCGGAACAGACGCTGCAGCTTGCGCTCGACCGGGGCGTTGCCCTTCTGGACCTCGGCGCCCGAGGTCTCGATGGACTCGGTGTTCTGGGTCTTGGAGGAACCGGTGGCACCGCCGATGCCGTCACGGCCGGTACGGCCGCCCAGCAGGATGATCTTGTCGGTGGGGGCGGGGCACTCGCGGCGCACGTGGTTGGCCGGGGTAGCACCCACGACGGCGCCGACCTCCATGCGCTTGGCCACGTAGCCGGGGTGATAGAGCTCGTTGACCTGGCCGGTGGCAAGGCCGATCTGGTTGCCGTAGCTGGAGTAGCCGGCGGCAGCGGTGGTCACGAGCTTGCGCTGCGGCAGCTTGCCCTCGAGCGTCTCGGACACGGGGACGGTGGGGTCGCCGGCGCCGGTGACGCGCATGGCCTGGTACACGTAGCTGCGGCCCGAGAGCGGATCGCGGATGGCGCCGCCCACGCAGGTGGCGGCGCCGCCGAAGGGCTCAATCTCGGTCGGGTGGTTGTGGGTCTCGTTCTTAAACAGGAACAGCCAGTCCTGGTCCTCGCCGTCAACATCGACCTTCACCTTGACGGTGCAGGCGTTGATCTCCTCGGACTCGTCGACATCGGTCATGACGCCGGTCTTCTTAAGGTACTTGGCGCCGATGGTACCCATGTCCATGAGGCAGACGGGCTTGGCGTCGCGACCGAGTTCGTGGCGCATCTCCATGTAGCGGTCGAAGGCCTGCTGCACCACGGCGTCGTCGATCGTCACGTCGTCCAGGACGGTGCCGAAGGTGGTATGGCGGCAGTGGTCGGACCAGTAGGTGTCGATCACGCGGATCTCGGTGATGGTGGGGTCGCGATCCTCATCGCGGAAGTACTGCTGGCAGAAGGCGATGTCCGCCTCGTCCATGGCAAGGCCGCGCTCGGCGATAAAGGCGGCAAGGCCGGCCTCATCGAGCTCGCGGAAGCCGTCGAGCACCTCGACGGGCTGGGGCTCGGGGGTCTCCATGTGCAGCGTCTCGGGCAGGTCGAGCGAGGCGATGCGGGCCTCGACGGGGTTCACCACGTAGTGTTTGATGGCCTCGATGGCAGCCTCGTCCAGGTCGCCCGAGATCATATAGACCTTGGCGGAGCGCACGGCGGGGCGCTCGCCCTGGCTGATTAGTTGCACGCACTCGCTGGCGGAGTCGGCGCGCTGGTCAAACTGGCCAGGCAGGAATTCGACGGCAAAGACGGCGCCGTCGCTTGCGGGGAGCTCGTCATAGGTCACATCGACCTGGGGCTCGCTAAAGACGGTCGGCACGCAGGAGCGGAAGAGCTCCTCGTCGATGCCCTCGACGTCGTAGCGGTTGATGATCCTCAGGGCCTCGATGCCCTGAATGCCGAGAATCTCGGTCAGCTCGCCCTTGAGCTGCTGAGCCTCGACGTCGAACCCGGGTTTCTTCTCCACGTAGATACGAGAGACCATTGGTTCCTGCCTTCCTGATCGGTTGGGCGTACGGTACGGTATGCGGCAGCGGTCGGTTTGCGGGGCAAGCCTCGCGGTCGCCTTGAGCCACATGTTTGTAAACCTCACTATGATACGACAGCTCGCGGCGCGTTGAGGACGGCGAGGGTGCTACAGTGAAGCGCAAACAAGAGAAAGGCATCACATGGCATTCGTTTCGCTCGCCATCATTGCGCTCGTGGCCTTTGCGAGCCCCTTTATCGCCTCGGCGATTCCCGGAAAGCCCGTACCCGAGACGGTCTTTTTGCTCGTGTTCGGCGCGGTGCTGGGCCCTCATATGCTCGGTATCATTCATGTGGACGCCGAGGTCTCGCTCGTGTCCGAGCTCGGCTTGGCCTTTTTGTTCCTGCTCGCCGGTTTTGAGATCGACCCCAAGAACATTACGGGCGTCGAGGGGCGCTACGGCATGGCGACGTGGATCGTCACGTTTGGCATCGCCTGGCTTGCCGTGCGCTTCACACCGTGGTTCTCGGTCAGCCATTTCGACGGTATCGCCGTGACGCTCGCGCTTACCTCGACGGCGCTCGGCACGCTCGTGCCCATCATGCGCGAGCGCTCCCTCACCGGCACGCGTGTGGGCGATTCGATTCTCGCGTACGGCACCTGGGGCGAACTTGGCCCCGTGCTTGCCATGTCGGTGCTGCTGTCTGCGCGCACCGGCATCCAAACGCTCGTGATTCTGGGTCTGTTTGCGGTGGTGTGCGTGTTGCTGGCCGTGGTTCCGAGCCGCTCCAAGCGCGTCGGCAGCCGTTTCTTTGCGTTTGTCGAGGAGCGCGCCGACACCACATCGCAGACCTTCGTACGCCTGACGGTACTCATCTTGGTCACGCTCGTGGCGTTCTCAGCCATCTTCGATCTCGATATCGTGCTGGGTTCCTTTGCCGCTGGCTTTGTCCTGCGCTATATCATCCCCGAGGGCAATCACACGCTCGAGACCAAGCTCGATGGCCTGGCCTATGGCTTTTTGATCCCCGTGTTCTTTACCGTATCGGGCGCAAAGATCGACCTGACGGCCGTGGCGTCGCGTCCGGGCCTGCTCGTGGGATTTATCGTGGCGCTGCTCATCGTCCGCGCCGTGCCCATTCTTATCTCTATGAGCATCTGTCCCGAGACACGCGATGTCTCGGCGTATGGCCGCATTACCGTGGCCCTGTACTGCACCACGGCGCTGCCGATCATCGTTGCCGTGACGAGCGTTGCCGTCAACGCCGGCGCGCTGTCGCAAGACATTGCCTCGGTCATGGTTGCCGCCGGTGCCATCACGGTGTTTTTGATGCCGCTGCTCGCCCAGCTCTTCTATCGCGTGGTCGACGCCGCGCCGGTTGCCGCCGTGGCAGAAGTTGCCGAGCATCCTTCCGATGCGTTCGATATTCTGCGCGCCCATCACGACCTGGCGAGCCTGCTCGCACGCGAGCACGAACTGCTGACCTCGCATGGTCACGGGCGCACTCTCGACGGCATGCCTACGATTGATTCCATTGCCGACCGCCTCTCGGCAGAAGCGGCGAGCGAGCACATCGATGCCCGTATTGTTGACGCTGCCCATTTGCTGGCCGAGAAGACCTATGGCGACGAGATCGACCCGTCCAAGCTCACCCCGCGCGAGCGCCGTCGCCTTGAGCGCGCCAAGCTCGCCGTGCACGAATACCGCCGTCGCATGCTTGAGCTCTACGCAAGAGAAGAAGCCGAGGACGACGACGGCAAGTAGCCGATGCCGACGCCGAGGCGGCATTCCAGTTTGAAGGGCAGGCTCAAAACGGGATGCGGTTTCCGCTTTGGACCTCTACGGGAAAGCACGTCCCAGAATCGGCGACCAAAACGGGGCACAGTTTCCGCATGAGGGCTCTCGGGGAAACTGTGTCCCGTTCTGGGTTAGAAAACTGGGATACGGTTTCCGTCCAAACAGAAGAAGGCGCGCTGCCTGCGGTTGATGCAGACAGCACGCCTTTTACGTAGAGTTCTGCTGAGGTTTGAAGCTTAGGCTCGCTATGTAAATAAGGAAATCTTAATTTCCAATACTCCGAATTTCGAAATTAAATAACACAATTCTAAAGTCTTAATTGCAAATGTCGGACTATTTCGAAATAATGAAAGACGATTTGGCTATTTGATTTCAAAGGAGCGATGAGGCGATGGCGTACAAGACGCTCGAAAAACTCTTTTATACAGATTCAAGCTCCGATCGCTATGCTCGCCATGACGAACTGCTACACGAACGCCTTACTGCCGACGGTACGGTGCGGACTGGAATTCACCTTGAGCACGGTGAACTGTTCGCTTGTGTTCCTTTGGAGCTGTCCGTTGCTAGCGAGCGGATCCTCAGAAAAGAGCGGAAGATTTCCAACCTGTGGAACAGCTTGCCTTATGTGGCCCTGGGGGCCTCGATTCGTTCGCTAGTGCTTGAGGAGGTTGTTTTCAGCAATGAGATGGAGGGCGTGCACAGTACGCGGCGCCAGATTGAAGCGGCACTGGAGTCTGCGGAGGATGCTGCGGCCGAACTTTGCGGTGCCGCCGAAAAGGAGCACGCTCCTTTTATTGAATTCGCTCGTCTCTATCTTCAGCTGGTGGATGGTTCAAGTCGTCCCGGCAAACCCGAGGATATCCGCGGGATTTTCGATGCCGTCACTAAGGGCGTGCTTGACCCGAAAGACCGTCCTGATGGCAAGATGTTCCGCTTGGGTCCAGTTGTGATTGAGAACAGTCGGGGCAAGATTCTTCATCAGGGTGTCTCCTCGGAGCCCGAAATCATTGACCTTCTAAGCAAGATGATAGAGCTGGGCAATCGCGAAGATGTCCCAAGCCTTTATGCGGCCTCACTCTGCCATTTTCTCTTTGAGTATATTCACCCCTTCTATGACGGTAACGGGAGAACGGGGAGATATCTTCTCGCGTTGAGCCTGAACGAGACGTTGTCGCAGCCTACGGTATTGTCGCTCTCCAGGACGATTGCCGAGAATAAAACCGCATATTACAAGGCGTTCGACGTGGTGGAGAGATCCCTTAACAGTAGCGAGGCTACTCCGTTTGTTGCAATGATTCTTGATTTGGTCGAGCAAGCGCAAGATGCCGTTCTGAGCGATTTGGCCGAAAAGCGCGTACAACTCGATGATCTCAAGCGGGCGATCGATGGGCTCGGCGATACGTTTACCGAAAGGGCAAAAGATATCCTGTTTTATGCGGCACAGATGCATATCTTCGGTGCCTTTGGCGAATCTACGCTTGATGGTGTGTCGGGCTATCTCGATGTGACAAAGCCGACAGCGAGTAGGTCATTGTCGGGCCTAATCGCTGCCGGCTATTTAGAAAAGGTGTCCGCAAGGCCCCTCGTGTGCAAGATGACGGTGGCGGGACTTAATCTACTCGGACTTGAGTGAGCATCGGTTATCAGGCAAATGAACACTCCGAGCACTTGCCAGCTATTCCTTTACAGCCTGAAGCTGCTCTTGCCCTATCGAAGTGCCTTTGAAGCCCCAACGGACTCTCGTGTCAAATAGAGGAGATTATGATTCAATTTCGTTCGAAACGTACGCCATGAGTTCATCGTCTAAGGCCTTCAAAGAGTTTTTGATTTCCTGTCTGCGCGCGCGAGCCTGTTCTATTGTTGCGTCACATTCTCGTTTCGCTTTGAATTCGAATGGGCTGAAGAAAGAACGTCTGCTCTTAAGCTCTCGAAGTTCGTTCCCCAGCCGGTCAAATTCCTCTTCGAGCCATTGTTTTTGCGACTTTTTAACAGGATTATCTAACCAATATTTGGCTTGGAGCTCTGTTTCTTTTTCAGCGCGCTCACGTTCCTTCTTCTTCTCGGGGTCGTATTCGTCACGCTTTGCCATGTCCTCTTTGAGGCGTTCCTTTCGTAACGTGATCGCCTCGGCATTCAGTGAAAAGCCTTCCTTCACGCTATTTGACACATATGCGCCATGGGCTCTCGTATAGGTTTTATGCCCTATGTTCAGCTCTTCAATTGCACATAAGTTTGACCACGCATTGAACAATAGCTCGGGCGCCAAGATGAGGCCTGTCATCGAGGTGATAAGGCCTGTCATCGAAGTGCCCTTAGTCTCTGTCTCTAAAAATTTAATTGCGGTTCTCAGTGCTATTTCATATCGATTGTATACGTGCGTGCACATGTCAAAAGCGTCCTCTTCTGCGGACTGGTCGACGCCACTGCCGTCAAGATAGTAATCAAAAATGTTGTTGTTTTCCCACTTGTTTCGCCATTCGGTCACACCGTCTACTACAGAACTGTTGATGATGCTTGCTGCCGTAAAATACATTCCTGGTATCTCTTCAGCAAGGAAGTACTTCTCCATGTCTGTATCATTTAAAGCATGGCGTTGACTGTCAGAAATATCCGGAGAGTTGAGCATTTCTTCCTTTGCTTTACAAAAAGTAAAGGAAAGCTCGCCAATTGCTGTCCATTGGCTTTTTCTTATTTCGAGATGGGATGCCAGCGTATCTGTAATCAACGCGAGATTATCATCTGATGGTGTGTTGATTATTGGCTCGGCATACAAAGAGATGACTGCTTCGACAATATCATCGAGGTGCAATTTTAAACTTTTGATAACGCTCCACGCATGAATTAGGCCCTCACAGGTTTTTACTTCATTTGGAAGCAGCTGAAAGGTTTTGAGAAAACAGTCAGAAGATTCGCGAAGGCGATTGTTTTTAATTGTCAGTTGCCAGTCGATCGCTATTGACTTGATTGCCCAAGCATCAATGTTGTCTAAATCAATCTCTAACACCTTGTTCGCATATCGTTCGGCTTCGCTGAAGTTTCTAGTTTTGCATGCAGTTTTGGCCAACGTGAGCAGCCTTTTTGCATCTGCCGTCTTGTCTGTTTTTACCGTGCCTTCGACTTGGACAACGCCCTCGACCATCATTTTCTTTGCGGACTCGAGCGTATATTTCATACCGCAGTTTTGGCACACGAAGAAATCCCCATCTTTGACGATTTCGGTGCCGCCGCAAAGTTCACATTTCAGGGCTTTCATAGAGTTAGACCTCTTTCTTTTCAACGATATCTATCCATGCAAGAAGCGTTTCTTTGCGAATGAGAATCCGGGCAGTGATTCTTTTGCCGTCGCGATCTTCGATTAGCACCAAACCGGTTGGAAACAGATATGTCTGTCCATGTGCAATCCCATTTCGAAGATGGCGAAAAAGGCACTGCATTCTGTTTTCATCACTGCTGCGGCGCTCGATGGAGTTATCCTCTCGGAGCGTTAGTTTGACGTTCTTGTGTAGGACCGCCCTTGGGTGCTCGGCGCATATTTCTTTATCTAGGGCCATGTTCTCCAGAGTCCCGTCAATAGTCTGGCTTCCTATGAAAATGAAAGAGGTTATTCCGGACGCCTTTAATAGCTTTCCCTCTAGTACCTTGATGGAGGGTCCATTCCAGCCTAATGACGTCAACGTTCGCTGCGTGGACAAACCGGCCTTATCTTTTGCGATGGGTGCTTGCAAAACGTAGAACCGAAATAGTTCTGAAAGCTCGTCTGGCGTAAAGCAATCTGATAGAGGGGCTCGATAGCCCTCGAGCTTGAATTTAGTGCTGTCGCAGACGTGTTGATAGTTTTCATTGACGTGTAATTTATTGGCTCCCATACCCGGTCTCTTCTAACGCTTATTTATGATTTCCTGCTGACGGATATATGCTTTTAGTTGCTTGCAAGCATGTTGGGCGTCGGGGAGTGATTTTGCTTTTACCGCTTTGTCGAGATTTTCGATAGCGATAGGTATCAAATTTGAAAGGGGCCGGTTTCCCGTTTTATCTGAAACGGGGTTTGCGTAGCGCATGGTTTCCAGTACGTCTGCGATGGCCGGTTTCAGATCGCTAGGTGCTTCTTCTAGGAGCAGTTCGAGTTTGATTTTGTCTGATTTCATTGATTTGGTAAGTGTCGAGACATGTTCCTCGACATCAGAGGTTTGACTCTCGGATACATTTGCTACGCACAGCGTAATTACTGACGCGCCAAGTAGAAGGATGCTGAAACCCGAAAGAACGGACAGCGCATCGGTCTTTAGCGCTGCTCCGAAAAGAACTAGGGCCAGCTGGATTGCAAATGAAGCCCCCACGAGAACTGTCTTGGAAATACCAAGCAGCTTTAGTTTCTTTGCGGGGTCATGAAGGAGGACTGCGATCAACAAGGAGAGCGCGACCAAAGAGAACGCGCTCTCAATCCAAAAGGTAGTTGAGGGGCCAAATAAAAGTACAGCCACGCTTTCGATAACTATGAAGAGGGCTACGGGGATTGCTGCAATATATGCCTGTGCGTTCTTCATTATGACCTCCGTGCTCCGCACTCGGGACAGAACTTCTCGGTCCCAGAGAAGCGATAGCCGCACTCGGAACAGAACTTTGCACCACTTTGCTGCGAATTGGTATCTGCAGGGATGGGCTGCGTCGTAGGCGTGCCGGTCGCTCGCGAGAGCGCGTCCGTCACGACTGACCCCATGGTCCCGCCGACACCGGCCATTACGCCTAGTCCGATGCCCATGTTTGCGTATTCGCCAGTCGCTTCGTTTTGTGCCATCTTTTCGGCAACATCGAAGCTGCGTTCCTGTTGATAGGTATAGCCTTCGATTTGTCGTTTTTCTGCGCGTGCTTTTGCGGAGATTACGGTGCGCTGCGCTGCAGTCTCTTGTTCGATAATGCTGACCTGTTGTTTTATCTGCGCTTCGCGCACGTCGGCATATTGCTTGAAATGGAGATCTTTGAACTTCTCGTATACCGGGTCGCCTTCGGGTTTGACGATAGCGGTAACCAGCATTTGCGTTAACGAGAGACCGTATGCGTCAAAGTCGGGAAGCAGCTTGTTCTTAAGCGAGTCAGACAACTCTTCCAGGTGTGCATCAAGTTCGAAAATAGAGAGTTTTTGCTCGGTAATTACTTGGGCAAGATGAGTTTTTATGCGAGTTTGTAAGAAAGCTTTGAAATAGCTGATCAGCTTGTCCTGAGAAAGCAACGCTTCGGTTCCAACAAGTTTGAGCAGGAGTCTGCGGGGTTCTTTTACAGCAAGAGCAATCTCTCCGGACGCCCCGAGCGAAAGCGGAAATCCATAGGTTGGTTCCATGAACTGAATCTTGGAATTAGTTCCCCAGCGGATGCCCATCTGCTCGATGAGGTTAACGAAGTAGACCTCTGAGTGAAAGGGATTGACGCCGCCCGTTGTTATCTTCGAAATACCGTTCAGTAACGGCAGATTTTGAGTCTCAAGTTCATGCCTGCCCGGTCCAAAGGAATCCAGGGCCTGTCCATTAAGGAAGAAAATTGCTTCTTGGGTTTCGTGGACGATGAGCTGCGAACCTGTATTGAAATCCTCTGAAGGGTGTTTCCAGATAAAAGTATGATTGTCGCCTTCGTATTTGATGACATCCGTGATGCTCATAGTCACCTTGTTTCCACGGTTAGTAATGCTGATTTGCTAAGACAGCCGTCGTAGCTACAACGGCAAAAGTAGTGCTGCGACCCAGACACAGGATGTCACCGGGGTGTAGCTGGACGGGTGCGCCGGAGCTGATATCGAGTTTCTTTCCGTTGGACGCTTCGACTAGATATGTCCCGTTGGCCGAACCGAGGTCTTGTGCGTACCAAACGTTGCTCTCGGTGAAGATGCGGAGATGTCTGGCAGAGGCATCTGGTCCAACATCGGTGACAGCTCCATTCTCGAGTGCGAGCGCTCCAATGATGGAGCCTATGGCCGATGGTTCAATGGCATAGGGACCACCGACGACGAGTTCGTTGTCGATCCTAATTAGGCCGAGCGCATGTGCGGTGCCGGTTTGTTTCAAATCGCATGGACTGGAAGAAACGCTTGAGGGGGGGGTAAACGATCGGACGTTCCCTGCACGTTTGATGTGGTCAATGATGTACGTGATGGAACGAGCCGGATCGCACCAACAGGCGGTCGAAACCACAAGCGCGATCGAAATGAGAGCCCTGTCGTCTTCGTCTGACTGGCAGCCGACGAGGCGCGAGGCGGCATTTCGGTAAAGGAGTCCATCGCGCCCATAGGCGCTGAGCGTTTGAACTATCGCACCAGTCGCTGATGCAATCGCGGTATAGATGTCGGCGTTCGAATAACCTTTTTCCCGTAGCTTGTGCAGGATCCGATTTGATGCACATGACCAGTCGGCAAAGTAGCGATCTTCTAAGGAGCCTGGCTGCGAGTGCACGATTGTGCGCGAAAGCCAGCTGGTGTCTTGCGCCATTTGGGCGGTGGGTCGTCCGTTTGTTAATGGCCGATCGGATAGTAACAGTTCTGCAAGCGCGCGATGGCTCAAGGCAAATGAGGTCTTGAACAGGGAGAACATGACCTCGAGCGGCGTTTGCCTACTTGGCATGATGCTCTCCCTCCCTTGAACTTATTCGTAAAACAAAGGATAAGGGTGCCAGTAGCCGATTTTACTGTGCAACAAATTGTATGTCGGTGAGCGGTTGCGCCGCCTGATGCGTTTGCTCCAATATGAAAGTTGGTTATCTTAGAGGCGTGATGCGGTCGTGTTTTGATTAGGATGGCACGACTAGCCCCATTGGGAAAGTGCATCCCAGTCTGAGGGCTCAAAACGGGACGCATTTTCCGAAACAGGAGCCTTTGGGAAAGTCCCGGAATAGGCGCTCAGAATGGGACGTATTTTCCGCTTCAGCCTCTGCGGGAAAGTACATCCCAGTCTGAGGGCTCAAAACGGGACGCATTTTCCCCATGAAGGCCTTTGGGAAACTGTGTCCCACTTTGAGCTGAAATTCTGGGGCGCATTTTCCCATTCAAATAGAGGAAGGCGCGCTGCCCGCGGTTGATGCGGGCGGCGCGCCTTTTTGGTTAAGCCATGTTGAGGTTGGGAGCTTAAGCCTGTGGTCCCCTAGGAGCGGGCAGCTCCGTCGACGGGGAGCACGGCGCCCGTGACGTAGGCGGACATGTCGCTCGCCAGGAAGACAAAGGCGTTGGCGACATCCTCGGGCTCGCCCATGCGACCCAGCGGAATGGTGGCGATGATGGGCTTGATGACCTCTTCGGGCAGGTTGGCGACCATATCGGTCTTGGTTACGCCGGGGGCAACGGCATTGACGCGAATGCCCATGGGGGCGAGCTCGCGCGAGAGCGACTGGACCATGCCGTTGACGGCGAACTTGGACGTGGGATAGCCAACGCCAGAGGGCTGACCGTACTTGGCGACCATCGAGCTCGTGGTGGTGATGGTGCCGCCATGACCTGCCTCGGTCATGATCCTGGCGGCAGCTTGGTGACCGTTAAAGACGGCGACGACGTTGAGGTCCATGACCTTTGCGAACTCCTCGGCCGTATAGTTAAGGAGCGGCGAGCGCTGGGAGATGCCGGCATTGTTGACGACCGTGTCCAAGCCGCCCATGTCGGCGGCAGCCTGGGTAAAGGCCTCGGTCACGGCTTCGAGCGAGGTGAGGTCGCAGGAGCGGCCCCAGACCTTGGCGTCGGGATAGGCGGCTGCCAGCTTCTCAACGGCCGCGTCGGCAGTCTCCTGGCGCGAGCCAAAAACGGTGACGGCAGCGCCTTCCTCGATAAAACGGCAGGCGATGGCATAGCCGATACCGCGCGTGCCTCCGGTGATGATTGCTTTCTTGCCCTCGAGCAACATGGTGCTTCCTCTCATCGCGGGCGGACATTCGCAGCACAGCGTAGCGGTAGCCGGAATCGGTCGCGTTTGCATATCGGTGAACGGTAGCCCGCGTTACCGATGAGCGGCTCGCGCAAATATGCTCTGCCGTTGTGCTTAGGGCAGGAGACAAAAGGGCTCCCGTCCCACGTCGGACGGGAGCCCTCAAAGCGCGTATTGCCGGGCGAGCGTTGGGTTAGTTCGCCATAACGCCTTCGGTCCAGGCCTCGACGTCCTCGATACGCAGGACGTTGGCGACCTCGGCCACGCAGTCGACGCTGGCAAGCTCGGCGGCGGCAGCCTGGACGTCCTTCTCGAGCGCGCGGTGCGTCAGGAAGATGACCGAGCAGGCATCGCTGACGCCCGACTTGCCGTCCTCGACCTGGTTGATGAGCGAGATCGAGATGTTGTGCTTGGCAAAGATGTCGACCGTCTCGGACAGGGCGCCCACGCGGTCGGCGACCTTCAGGCGCACATAGTACTTGGTCTGGAGCTCGTCCATGGGCTTAAAGGTGAGGTTGTGGCCATAGGGCTCAATCTCGGGCAGCGGAGCCACGCCGCGGCTGATCTGCTCAGAGAGCGACAGGATATCGCCCACGACGGCGCTCGCGGTGGGGAAGGAGCCTGCGCCCGCGCCGTAGAACATGGTCTCGCCCACGGCGTCGCCTACCACGTAGACGGCGTTCATGGCGCCGTTGACCTTGGCAAGCATATGGTCTGCCGGGATGAGCGTGGGATGCACGCGAACATCGACGCCGGCGTCGGTGTTGCGGGCGATGCCGAGCAGCTTAATGGTGTAGCCGAGCTCGCGGGCCTGGGCGATGTCCTCGGCGCCGATGGTGCGGATACCCTGCTGGTACACATCATCGGTGGTAACGCGGGTGCCAAAGCCGATGGAGGCGAGGATGGCCGTCTTGCTGGCGGCGTCGAAGCCGTCGACATCGGCGGACGGGTCGGCCTCGGCATAGCCCTTGGCCTGCGCGTCGGCAAGCACGTCAGCGTAATCGGCGCCCTCGGCGTCCATGCGCGACAGGATATAGTTGGTGGTGCCGTTGAGGATGCCGGCGATGGTCAGGATCTTGTTACCCACCAGGTCGTGCTCGAGCGTGCTGACGATGGGGATGCCGCCACCGCAGCTGGCCTCGCACTTAATCTGCACGCCGCACTCACGCGCCTTCTCGGCGAGCGTCTCGACATGACGGCCCAGCAGGGCCTTGTTGGCAGAGACGACGTGCTTGCCGTTCT
>CATYZE010000007.1 GCA_958415525.1 uncultured Collinsella sp.
CAAAAAAGCTCCCATTGCTGGGAGCTCTTTCATTTAATGGTGCGGGCGAAAGGACTTGAACCTTCATGGGGTTGCCCCCATACGGACCTGAACCGTACGCGTCTGCCAATTCCGCCACGCCCGCGTGCAGGAATTAGAATAACGGAGCGCCACCGCGAACGCAAGAACTATTTTTGAAAAAGTTTGCAGGCATTTTCCCAAGCAGCCTGCGCGATTGCTTCGGCATTCTCGCCGGTGCGGTCGACACGGTCGTTGACCAGCGCGTTTGCAGTAATGGAAATCATCGCGGGCTCGCACTCGAGACCTCGAATTGGCTCTGGGGCCATGTACGGGCAATCCGTCTCGAACAAAATTCGATCGAGCGGGGTTGCCGCGAATGCCTCGCGCACGTCGTCATTGCGCTTAAAGGTCGCCGCGCCGCCATAGGCGATATAGCAACCCAAGTCCACGAAGCGCTCCATCGTGGCGCGGTCCTCACAAAAGCAGTGCAGAACACAGCCCGCTTGAGGCACGCCTACCTCGCGCAAAACGTTGTACGCGTCCACATGCGAGGTGCGTTCATGGTCCGTGTCCTCGTGACGCAGATGCAGCTCTACCGGCACATTGCGACGCACGGCAAGCTCGAGCTGGCGCGCCATGCAGTCAATCTGCACGTTATGGGGTGCCGGCGCGATATCGTCGTCATAGTCCATGTGGTAGTCCAGACCGATTTCGCCAATACCGGCGCACAAAGGGTCATCGAGCGCGGCAACGACCTGTGCGTGAACGTCGTCGGTATAGTCCGGCGCGCCATACGGATGCACGCCGGCAAGATACTTGATCTGCGGGATATCCTGCATCGGCAGAATCTCGCGCGTCAACCAGTCGCTATAGTCCGTCACGCTGCGCTTATCGGCAATGGGATCGAAGACCGTCACCAACAGGTCGATGCCCGCCGCCTTGGCACGCACGAGTGTCTCGGGCACATCCTTGCCCCAGAACGAAAGCAGATGCGCATGTGTGTCGGCAAGCGGTGCCAAGGGCACGGGACAAGCAACCGTCTTCTTTTTCTTGGTAAACGTCACGCGTTCGGCATTAAGCGTCATGGGAAAGCTCCCGAGCCAGGCACACAAAGGCGGCGACGTCGAGCGTCTCGGCGCGCGTAGTGGATGCGATACCGCAGGCCTCAAAGGCGGCGTCGAGCACGTCCTTGGCAAAGCCGTTGGCGCTCATGGAGTTGCGAATCGTCTTGCGGCGCTGAGCAAACGCGGCGTCAATCACACGGGCCACAAATTCGCGATCGAGTCCTTCGGGCACCACACCGTCAACACGGTCGATACGCACGACGGCCGAGTCCACGTGTGGCGCCGGCATAAAGCAACGCGGCGGCACCTCAAAGCGACCCGTCACCTGCGCATACAGGCCGAGCTTTGCCGTATAGCCGCCATAGGTCTTGTTGCCCGGCACTGCGGCAATGCGATCGGCAACCTCCTTTTGCACCATGACGACGGCGCGCTTGAGCGCCGGCATCGTCTGGAAAAATTGCAAAATGATCGTCGCCGCCACGTTATAGGGCAAGTTCGCGACAAATACCGTGGGCCCGCCGCCGGCGGCCTGCTCAATCTGCTCCGGCGTCACCTTGAGCGCATCGCCCATGATAAAGCGGAAGTTGGCATAGTCGGCGGCGTGGGCATCAAGCACCGGCTCAAGCTCGGGATCGGCCTCAATGGACGTAACGCACGCCGCTTCCTGCAGCAACGCAAGTGTCAACGTACCGCAACCCGGACCCACCTCGAGTACGCGCTCGTCACCTGCAAGCTCGGCAAGCTCGCAGATACGTTCGATCACATGATTGTCGATTAGAAAGTTCTGGCCCAGGCGATGCTTGGTCGCAAGGCCAAACTCCTCCAGCAGCTCCCTGGTGGCCGTGGGGTTTGCCAAAGGCGAAGTTGTCATGGTTGCCTCCTTAGCATGATGGCGGCGTCTTGAAACAAAAGGGCATGGACCGTGGCGGCCATGCCCTTCAGCTAAACAGCAAATTGCCGATATGGCGCTTGCGCGGTCTCTACGCCAGACGCGGGAACAGCGGGTCGCCCTTCTCGACGGGCTGACCGCCGGCAAGCAGGCCCCAAGTGCAAATGCCCTTGAGGTCGTCGCTCGCGGCCTCGCCCTCACAGGACAGGCGGCGCAGAGCCTCGACAGAAGTCTGGGGCATGAGCGGCATCAGCAGGTGGGCGGCGATGCGGATGGCCTCGAGCAGGTTGTAAATCACAAATGCCAGCTCGTCAGCCTTGGCCTCGTCCTTGGCAAGCGCCCAGGGCTCGGAGTCCTCGATGTAGTGGTTGGCGGCATGGATGAGCTCCATGACCTCATCCTTGGCTCCACCGTAATCGAGCACGTCCATCTTGGCCATGTAGCGCTCGACCAAACCGTCGGCAATCTTTGCCAGCGGGTTATCGAACGCGTCGGCAGACACCGGTTTAGCCGGGGCGCAGCCGTCAAAGTACTTGCCGCTCATGTTGAGCGAGCGCGAGATAAGATTGCCCCAGCTGTTGGCCAGGTCGGCGTTGTAGACCTGCTCCATGCGCTCGAAGCTGATGGCGCCGTCGGTGCCGGGGACGACGTCGGTCATGAAGTAGTAGCGATAGCCCTCGACACCCAGCATGTCGATAACATCCTGCGGAGCGATGGCGTTGCCGCGGCTCTTGGACATCTTCTCGGCCTTACCGGTCTCGGCATTGCGCACGGTCAGGAAGCCGTGGGCAAAGACGTGCTCGGGCAGGGCCTCGCCGATGGCCATGAGCATGGCGGGCCAAATGACGCAGTGGAAGCGGATGATGTCCTTACCCACGATGTGGAACTGCGCGGGCCAGCGATAGGCCAGCTCGGCACGGGCCTCGTCGGTGTCGACACCGTAGCCGACGGCCGTCATATAGTTGAGCAGCGCATCGAACCACACGTAGGTCACGTGACCCTCGTCAAACGGGACCTGAATGCCCCAGTCAAAGCTCGTACGGCTCACGGAAAGGTCGTTGAGGCCGCCCTCGACAAAGCTGCGCACCTCGTTCATACGGAACGCAGGCTCAACAAAGTCGGGGTGCTCGTCATAGAGCTTGAGCAGCTTGTCCTGGAAGGCGGAGAGCTTAAAGAAGTAGGACTCCTCCTGCACGCGCTCGAGCGGACGGTGGCAATCGGGGCACAGGTGCTGGCCGACGCTACCGTACTCTTCGTCACCCTTCTGGACCTGCGTATCGGTAAAGTAGGTCTCGTCGGGCACGCAGTACCAGCCGTCATAGCTGCCCTTATACAGGTAGCCGGACTCCTTCATGCGCTCCCACAGATACTGCACAGCGTGATGCTGGCGCGGCTCGGTGGTGCGAATGAAGTCGTCGTTGGAGATCTCGAGCTTGCTCCAAAGCTCCTTGAAGTGCGGAGCCTGGCTGTCGGTCCACTCCTGCGGCGTCATGTTGTGCTTGGCAGCGGCCTCGGCGACCTTCTCGCCGTGCTCGTCCATGCCGGTCAGGAACTTGACGTTATAGCCGGCAGAGCGACGATAGCGAGCCTGAACGTCGGCGATGATGGTGGAATAAGCCGTGCCCAGGTGCGGATCGGCGTTGACGTAGTAGATGGGCGTCGTGATAAAGAACGAAGGCTTGCTTTGATCCATGGGGTTTGTCCTCCAGAAAAACGTTGCATACAGAGGATGATTCTAGCGCAAGGGCTGGATATCCTCCATCTATTGCATATCGAGCACCATGGCATAGACATCGCGCTTGCGGCGCGAATACTTCTGAGACAGGCGCTTGGCCACCGCAGACGCGGGCTCCCCCTCCTCGAGCGCGGCGCGGATATCCTCGCGCAGGGCCTCGTCGGGATCCGCTGCCGCGGCGCCAACCGGCACGATACCGGCCTCCTCATCCTCGCTCGGCGGCGCGATGACCAGCGCAATCTCGCCCTTTACCTCGCCGCGAGCACGCAGCTCCTCGGCAAGCTGGTCAGCGGGCCCGCGCAAGACCTCCTCGTGCAGCTTGGTGAGTTCGCGGCAGACGGCAACCTCACGCTGGGGAAAGACCTCCGCCACGGCCTCGAGCGTCGCCACGATGCGATGTGGAGACTCGTAGAAGATGAGTGCGCCGGGCACCACGGCAAGGCGCTGCAAACGGCGCACACGGTCGCCGTGCTTTCGGCCCAAAAAGCCCTCGAAGAAAAAATGCTCGCAGGGAATGCCGGACGAAACAAGCGCCGTGACGCAAGCAGAGGGCCCGGGAATAACTTCGACGGGCAAATCGGCCTCACGCGCCGCCTCGACCAGCGCCTGGCCGGGATCGGACACGCTCGGCATGCCGGCGTCCGAGGCAAAGGCGAGGGTCTCCCCCGCCAGCAGACGGTCGACCAGGCCGGCAGCGCGGCTAGCGATCACATTCTCGTCGCAACGGACAAGCGGCTTGGAAATGCCCAGGTGCATCAGCAGCTTTGACGTCACACGCGTGTCTTCACAGCAGATGGCATCAGCGGCGGCAAAAGCCTCACCAACGCGCGGGGACAGGTCGCCCAGGTTGCCGATGGGCGTGCCGACCACATAGAGTTTGCCCGTATGGGCGCTGTTTTGCGTCATATCAACCTATTCAATCATGCCGCGCTCGAGCGTACCGAGCGCCGCGCGGGCGTCCCATGCTGCAATGCGCTTCTCGGTCTTCCACGTTTGGAAGAACCAACCGGCAGCCGGCGCAAACGATGCCAGCTGGTTGGCGATAAACACGCGCTCGTAGGCATTGCGGCCCTCGGGCGTAACCGACGAGTTGGCAAAGATCGCCGCACCCGACCATTCGCCCACCAGCACGGGGAACCCTGTCGAAATCGCTTCTTTAAGCTCGCGCTTGTTACGCGAAATCGCCGTCGTCAGCCCGCGGGGGCTCGTGATGTCGAGCGCATACTCGTCGCGGTAATGGTACAGGTGAAGGTCCATGTAGACGTTCTTGTACTTGGCGCCGCGCATAAAATGCTTCCACTCGCTGGGATGCCCCGACGACGAGAAGACGACGATCTTATCCTCGGGCATATACGAACGGACGAGCTCGTAGGCATCGCGATAGAAATTGCGCAGGTAGTGAGCAGGAATGCCATCCGTCATGGTGAAGAGGCTCTTGCGAACGCTCATCTGCGGCGTGTCCAGCAGCTCAATGCCCAGCAGGCTCTCGGCCTCGCCATAGCGATCGGCCAAGCGCTCAAGCACGTCGAGTGCGACATGACGGCCGTTGGTGGACGAATGCCACTCGGCGACAGCCTCCGGCGTGGTGGGTGAATCGTTGGAATCGCCCTGGCCACCGGGCACGGTTGCCAGATCGAGCAGCACGCGGATGTCGTACTTGGCAGCCCACTCAATCGCGCGGTCGATGTAATCGACAACCGATATGTAGGAGGCATCGGACTCCTGTGAGCCAAAGGCATACCAGGGCACCGGCAGACGCACGGCATTGAGACCGATCTGCGCCATGCGGCGAAAATCGTCCTCGCTCACAAACGTCTCGTAATGGCGGCGCATGCGCTCGTTATAGGCGGCGGTACCCATGGCCTCCTGTAGCTCGGCCGCGTTGGATGCACCGGTCGCCGCGTACAGCGACGGGGTCACCCAAGGCTCGGGAATAAACCAGCCAGAGAGATTAACGCCGAGTATCCTCTCCATCACTGCCCCCTTCGGATCATGCAGGTCGAACCCGCATCGTATTGCATAGGATAAGTATCGTTTTGAGTATACCCGCGCGTGCGGACAGGCGACCGAACGGTCTGTAAAGTGACGCGAAAGTGGGAGGAATGTCTGGGGCGGGCGGGCTCGGAATGGTGCGCCGAGGTGTGTACGCGCGCCGGAGGCAGGCACCGGAAAGTGTGTCCCGTTCTATCGCTCAATAATGGGGCGCATTTTCCGTTAGCAGGCCCAACCGGAAAGCGCGACCCGCAATTTCGCGTCATTCCGGGTCGCGCTTTCCCAGACAGGCCCGAAGCGGAAAGTGTGTCCCGTTCTGAGCCCTTATTCTGGGACGCAGTTTCCGCAGAACCCTACATAAAAGAAAAGGACCCCTTTGCAGAGGTCCTAGTCAATTCAAGGTGGCGGGGAAGGGAATCGCGTCCGCGCGCTGCGCGGACGGACCGCTGCGGCGCTCGCGCGCCTTGCGAGCTACGCTGGCAAACGCTTGCGCGTTTACTCAGCTCCGCGCCCTCACGGGGTTCGATTCCGTGTGGGGACCACATAAAAGAAAAGGACCCCTTTGCAGAGGTCCTAGTCAATTCAAGGTGGCGGGGAAGGGAATCGAACCCCTGACACGAGGATTTTCAGTCCTCTGCTCTACCAACTGAGCTACCCAGCCATTTGAGGTGTGCCTTGTTTCAAGGCTTGATTAGTATAACCAAGGACGCGCTCCGGTCAACCGAGAATTTTAAAAAAGTTTTTGAGCGCGACATCGACCACGATCTCGATCCTATAGAACGGCACGTCAGAAGCATCAACCCGCCGCAAGAAGTTTTTCACTCAGGGCCGCGCGGGCAAACTCGCTTGGCGTCATTCCCTCGGCAGCCGCCCGTCGACGAATAGCTTCCTTCATTCCCAGAGGAATCTTGACCGATAGCGTTGCCGTTCCCTCACCTGAGAGTGGGGGCCGTCCATGCACGATCCCACCAACGGTGTGTTCGCCATCCGGAAACTCTCCGCGCTCGTACGACTCACACCACGCGTCAATCATTTCATCCGTTACAACCTGACCATTAGCGGTCGTATATGTCTTGCCCATCATCGACCCCTTTGCCGAGCTCGCTCGATCTCTTGCCAGAATTTCTTCTGAACCGGAGACAAGGCATGAATAATGAGCCACCCGCGAATAAGTTCGACCGCAGCGAGCTCCACGCTCCGTCCGTCCGGAAGCCATCCAATCGCAAGCCATCTCGGCGGCTCGTCTTCCGACTCGCGGCGAATACACTCAGTAACCGCGAGCCAGGCACCAAGCACCTGTTTTTCCGTCAGGTGCTTTTTAGCGTTGGGATGGATCTCGACATCCATGCATCTCCTCCTCCATCTTACCCAATTTCGTATGACGAAAGTCCGCCGTCGCCAATTCCTATGCCGGCACGCGTTGGAGAGCAGGGGGCGAAACAATGATTGAAGGGCGCTCGAGTGCCGCCCAGGCGCTGGGGCAAGAACACATGCGCCGGGGACGTACGTTTTCGTAGCATACGAGGACATTGCCATTGCGATCGATAAAGGCGATGTCGATGGGATAGGCCATAAAGCAGGTGTGAACCGAGGAACAGCGCGGAAACGCCACGACAAGCGGCAGTCCGCTGGCGGCAATCGGCCGCCGTCCCAACATGCCGCGCAGACGCACGGTAAACGACTCCGCCACCACAAACTCGGCCGGCGTCCAGCCCAACCTGTTGAGCGCCCGCGCGTAGGCGATATAGGACGAGACTGTGGTCACATGACCACCCCCGGACGCCATGGATCGACCGTCACCGCGCGTTCATGCGTGAGCACGGCCGGCGCCCCCAGGGAAACGCCGGCGATGCTCAGCGAACTCGGCCACGGTTCGTAGTGCATGGTGCAGGTATAGGTCCTAAACGTGCCAGAAAGAGAGAGCAGGCCACCCTCCGATGACGCCGTACCTTGTTCGCTCGAGACCTCAACCTGTAGGCCATATCCCTCCATGGCATCCTGAATCTGAGCCTGAACGGTCGCGGAAGCGTCAATGGAGCTCTCGTCACCCTCCCCGCCCGGCGCTACAGCGTGCGCCAGCACGATGTCGGGCACCACGCGGTCGAAGCGCGCGACCGCGCCGGCAAAGATCATGACGTTGTACGCGATGAGAGCCAGCACGATCAGGACGGGCGTAACCACGGCCATCTCGACCGTCGCCTGGGCACGCTCCTCGCGCAAGCCCGTGCGAATGCCCATTACGACCCACCGCCAAAAGCTCCCACCAGCGTGGCAACATCGACCGTGAGCGGGATGGAGCCGCCGCCGGGCAGCGGGATCTCCGCAAGCGTGAACACCGCGCCGCTGATGGTGCGCTCGACGTGATATTCCAATGCCTCGCAAAGTGCCTTGGGGTCAGTCACGCCCAAGGGGATTTTTCGCAGGGTATCTTGAGTTTTGGAGATGCCCGCGATATCGGACCCCGGACTTTTAATGACATTGGCGGTATCGGTCAGCACCGGTTTTCGCAGACGCAAATCGCACGGCTCGAGTCCCAGCGCCGCCACGGAGGACGAGACGGTGTCACCGAGCCAGGACGCGATGGAGCCCAACGCGCCGCCACCCCCTCCCAAGCCACCGATCAGCTCTCCCATAAGCTCGTCGGCCGCACCCTGGATGTCTCCGTACCCCACAAGCAGGCGGCCCCAAACATCCATAACGCCGTCGAGCACGCCGGCAACGCCGCCCGAACGCTCCTCCAGCGTCGAGAAAAACCGCGAGAGAACGTTATTTTGTGCCGTCGCATCATCGGGCGCGAGCACTGCAGCAGAAATTGCGCCACGATCGCCAAGCTCAACTGCCGTGTTAAACGAAGAGCTGAGCTCGTCGGGACTGGAGATGGCGCCCGAGACTGCAAAGGCGACCACGCCGTTGCGACCGGGCGGCGCGATGCGCGGGCGCTCACCAGAAAGTTCTTTGATGGCGGTATCGAACGCATTGCCCGCACGGTCGGCTTCGTCCTCGGTCTGACGCTCGAGCTCGAGTTCCTTGTTGCGACAGTCGACGTAGTCCTCCAGGGCGTCTTTAAACTTGTCAAAGTGATACTCGAAGCCGTTTTCGATAGAGGTTGAAGGCGCCGCAACGGCACCAAGCGACGAAACGCCAAAATGGCATTTGCCGCATTTGTCCTGTCCATCGTAATCGGCAACCGAAGCAAATCCGCTCGGCGTTCCTTTCTTGTAGTTAGGGCAGGTCGTCCCGTAATGCAGATACGCCTTGTCATCGTTCACGCTAGTCGGCCACACCGCATCGGTATAGAGTTCCGTCGCCCGAACCTCATCAGAGTTGCGCGGCAGCAGCGGAATATAGGAGGAAACCCTGTCTCCGTTCTCGGTTATATATGCCCGATCGACCTCCGCGCTCGCATAGGTATAAAACGCCTTACGCGCCGCAGACTCTGCCTTCATCTCGACACTCGAGCCTTGGGGCTTCTCGTTTGTCAGACGCCGATGGTAGTAGTCCTTCGCGCGATCAAGGGCAACTTGAGGCTCCCACGTAACACTCGATGAGTAATGCGGATTTTGAGCACCGGAGAGATCCGTTAGGCTTTTCGCACGCTCCCACATGCAAGAACAGCTGCCGACCGAACCTTTATCCGATCCACCGCAATCCGCTAGCCAGGCGCGCTCTTTGGCCTTCGCCGTCTCCTCCGATGCTTTTTGTAGCTCCTCGGCCGCGCGCTCCAGATCTTCCGACGCATCTTTAATGGCATCGGTCGAGATTTCGGATCCTTCGAGCGCAACAAAATCCGACTCGGATGTCCTGGGCACGGCAAGCGCCGTACCGGTATAGGTCACGCCGTCGGTATTCTGCGCCGATACTGCCTGCATGGCGCGCGCGGCAACCAGGTACGGCAAGGCGGTCTCGATCTTTTGCAGGCCCTTTGCCGCGCTTTTGGCAAACTTGTTACGCGTTTTAATGATCTGGGTTCCCGTATCGATGATATCGCTGCCGACAACCTCGGCGCCCGGAATGAGAATGGCAACCAAGCCGGTGCCGATCGTGGCAAACCCCGCCAGGCCCAAACTCAAAATGCTCGCATCCACCACCGTGGCGGCTGTGCGATAGGACGACACCACGTTGGCGCCCGCCAGGGCACCGCTATCGGCCGCCACCTGGGTGTCTCCGGCGCGCGACATGCTCCATATCGCCGCGGCCGACGAAAACAGCAGCGTAAGCACCACCAGAATGACAACCGCAGAGGAGAGCGTGGTATATGCACCGTCTTCGATAAACAAGTCGATACCGGCACGGCCCATAAAGCCGCCCCGCTTGCGGCGAGCGCTTGGTCGACGGCGGGCCGCAAACCCTTGCGTCACCCGCAGCAGGCAGCGCCTAATCCCATGCAGCAATCCATGAATCATAATCTCCCTCCAGCCATTCGGGACGCGATCGATACGAGACGTCGACCTTGAGCTCGACATAGCCGCCCTCACCCGCACTGCCCATGGCCTGCACAAATGCACCGATCACGGGCAGCGGCTTAACCTCGCCGGCAACAGACACGGACGAGGTGCCGCCGGCACCGGCCCGCCCCAACTCGATATCCCACGACAGTGGCCCGCCGACATGAAAAATCGAGACGTTGGGCACCGCGGTAAGTCTGCGGCGAGTGAACTCCTTTAGGTCATCGTCGTCCTCCACCGTCGTCGTGGTCATAAGCCGCGCGGTCTCGGCGGCGGCAGACTCCATGACCGCGCGCGTATAGAGCAGGCACACCGGCTGCAGCGCCAGCAGGATGAGCGTCAAAAACGTCGGCAGCAAAAAGGCGGCCTCGACCGTAGACTGCGCCCGATCCTCGCACGCGATATCAATACAGAGCGATGTCCTTGGCACCCGTCGCGGCATCGATAACCGACGATGGGGCGACGCCATGAGACGCTGCCCGCTCGACCAGTACCGCCAAGCGCCCATCGGTGCCGGCGCGCCAAAGCCCCGCAATCGCCAGCACAATCGATAACAGCGCAACGGTGACGATGGCGTATTCGACAGTCGACTGAGCAGATTCCTCACGCAGGACATCATGCATTTCACGACCCCTCCTTTGACTCCGTTGTTTGCGGAACCAGACGCACGGCACGAAGGCGGCACGAGGCATCGCCGGCATCCGCGGCAACCGTCACCATGTCGACCCAGCCTCGCCCATCGCGCACGATGGCGCCCCATACGTTGCCCTTAATATCGAGATAGCCGCTCAGGGCGAGCTGGGCCGTGGGCACCTCGCGGTAGGCGCGCAACAGGTCTGCCGCCGCCTCGGTCATCGGCCGGTCCTCGGACCATGCGAGTCGAACCGCGATCGCGTTGTCTGCAGACGGCTCCGTCGCGCTGGCCGCCCGCTCATCGAGTGTCTGCAAAAAGGTCCGCGCCGTGACAGCGGCATTCTGACCGCCCATATCCCCCGCGCCTTCCGATTGTGACACCGCCGCCGGGCCCGTTCCCAAATCGGCAGTAGCGCCTGGACGCTGCTGTCGCGCAACACCCAACCCCCAAAGCGTCACCGCTATTGCCACGAGCAAACAGACGAGCACCAGCGGCGAGACAACAGGCCGCCTGCCTCCTACAGGCTGTTGATGCCGTCTTTGATCGCGTTCCATAGTTCTTCGACTTTGCTCTTAAACGCGACGATGGCGATAATCGCGATCACCACGAGCACGCCGACCAAGATGGCGTATTCGGTAGTGCCCTGCGCGCTCTCCTCCTGCAGCAGCACCTTGGCGCGCTGGCGAGCGCGGATTGCCTGGCAAAAAGCCCAACTCCAAGCCTTGCCCGCAATGTCGGTCATCGTGTTCATATATTCCTCCCTACATCATCCCGCCTGCTCCCAGCAGCGGGCCCAATATGGACAGAAGCAACGCCGGCAAGATGAGCGTGCCGGTTGGAATCAGCAACTTGACGGGTGCGCGCTCGATCTCGCGCTCGACTGCGGCGCGATGGGCCGCACGGATCTCGCGACTTTGAGCAGCCAGCGTCTCGGCCAGCGGAGCGCCCAGGGCAAGCGCCTGCCCCACCGTGATGGCAAAGGTCTCGAGCGCCTTCACGTCCAAATCACGCGCGGCAGCCAACAGCTCGGCCTCGCGCGTCCCCACGCCCACCTGCCACGCCATGCAGGCTCGCTCAAGACGGACGGCCAGCACCGACCGACGATTGGCACAGAAAATCTCGAGCGCCGCGTCAAACGAAAGGCCGGCAGAAAGCCCCAGGCGCACCACGTCGATCATCTCGGACACCTCACCGAGCGACACCCGCGCCGGGCCGCCCGTCCCAATCGCGCCCTTCATTCGCGCGGTCAGGGCATCGATCACCGAGCGGCCCGCAGCAATGACCAGTACCGCCTCACGCTTGCACGTCTCTGCAATCTTGCGAGCATCCGCACGCTCCAAACCTGTCGCGGCAAATACGCTCAGGGCACACAGACAAGCCGCGGCCCCGACCAGGGCACTCATAACTCCACCCGCATAATGCGCCGGATAACTACCAGGGCAACGACGTTGAGGGCAAGTCCCAGCACCACGGCGCCCGCACCAGCCGGCGTCGCAAGACCGCGACGAAAGTCTGCCGAAAGCAAAGCCAGTACCGCGCACATGCCCGCCGGCATCGCCGCGACCATGTGTGCCGACATACGCGCCTGTGACGTCTTAACGTCCAGACGGCGTTTGAGCTCAATGCGCTCACCCACCATGCTCGACGCCTCGGACAGCAAGCCGGCAAGCGGAGCCCCGGTACGCTGCGATACTTTGAGCGCCAAGGTGACAAGCGAAAGGCCGGGGGCATCGATGCGAACGAGTAGGTCATCGAGTGCGTCGGTCGCCGAGATACCGCAATCGATTGCCGCCGCCACCCGCAAAAACTCGGTATGCACTGGCTCTTGCGCATGAGCGCCCACAAAGCGCATGCCCTGGGCCAGCGAATGTCCCGAGGCAAGCGACATGGAAAGTGCGGTAAACGCCTCGGGCATTGCCTCTTCTGCATCGTGTTGCTCGCGCCGGCTCTCAAAGCCATCCCGAGCGGCACCAACGGCAAACGGAGCAACAAGTCCCAAGGCAAATCCGAGGGGCGATAACGACACCATCGTTAGTAAAACGCAGCAGACACCGCTCGATAGCAGCAGAAACGTCAAACGTCCCGAAGCATCTTCGATCACGAGGCCAAGGCGATGCGCCGGAGCCAGCGATGCCCACGAACGGGCGATCTTTTTCAGCAGATCGTTTTCCACCAGCTCACGCGGCAGCTTCTCCGCCATCGATTCGAGCGTCTGGCGCGCCAGCTCCGCCGGCGGCATCCGCGGCACACGAGGTTCTGCCCCACACGCCGTCGCGACAGAAAGCCCCGCCAACCCCCCTACGACGAGGGGCATAGCGATCTCCATTCGTCCACCTCCTCTTGCGTGAGCGTCCCCGACCGCAAGCCCTCCGCAATAAACGGCGGCTCGCGGTCGAGCGTCCAGGTACGTTTGGCGGCATCGAACGTCACGTAGCGTTCGAGCTCAACACCGCCCGACGCGCCGCGGTGAACCCCCGAATATGAGGCCACAAAGCGCCTGCCATCTGCATGACGCTCGGACATCACGATGCCGTCGAGCGCCATGGCGATCTGCTCTTCGATAAGCTCACTCGGCAAATCGATGCCGTAGCGCGCAAGCAGCGTCAGGCGAACCACGGTCTCCTGCTCGGTACCCGCATGGAGCGTGGTGAGCGAGCCGTCGTGGCCCGTATTCATGGCCTGCAGCATGTCGCAGCACTCGGCGCCGCGCACCTCGCCCACGACGATGCGGTCGGGGCGCATGCGCAGGGCATTCGTTACCAGGTCACGGATCGTCACCGCACCCTCGCCCTCAATCGACGCCTCACGCGCCTCCAGACGAACCACGTGCGGGTGATGCGCAAACTTGAGCTCGGCGGAATCCTCGATCGTCACGATGCGCTCGCCGGTGGAAATCTCGCACGACAGTGCGTTGAGCAGCGTGGTCTTGCCCGAGCCCGTGCCTCCCGCAACCGCCAGATCCTGCCGCAACGACACCGCGCACGACAGCAGCTGCGCATACCAAAGCGGCAGCGACCCCAGCCCCACGAGCTCGTCCAACGAACAGATACGGTCCGAGAACTTGCGGATGGTAAGGATTGGCCCGTCGATCGCCACGGGCGGAATCACCGCGTTGACGCGATAGCCCGTCTTAAGGCGGGCGTTGACGATGGGGCTGCGCTCGTCGATACGACGGCCGAGCGGCGAGATGATGCGGTCGATTAGCACGCGGATCTGCTCGTCGTCCTCAAACGCATGCTCGATGGGATACAAAACGCCGCCGCGCTCAAAGAAGGCCGAGCGGCAGCCGTTGATCATAATTTCGGTAACGGTGTCGTCCTCGATGAGCGGCTGCAGCGGACCTAGACCCACCACGTCATCTAAGATCTCGTCGACGATGGTCTCGCGTTCGGGCGCCGCCAAGTCGGTCGACTCTTCCACGTTGAGTGCCGCTTCTACCGCCGGGCGCAGCTCCGAGCGGGCAAGGGACGGATCGACGTAGGCACTGATGCGCGCCACCTCGTCGTAGCCCATGCGGTCCATCACCGCGCGCTTAGTGCGACGCTTAACGGCGCGGCGGCGCCCCGCATCGACGGGGGTAGCCGCGGCGGCCGCACCGGCAGCCTTTATCCTTGTTTGCAGGCTCATCGTGGATCACCCTCGCGCGACCAGGGAAGACGGATGCGCGGGCGCTCGGTGCGCGTCGCGCGGTCGGTGACCATGTCGCTCCAGGGACCGACGGCGCAGCCCAGCTCCACGAGCATCTCGCGCGTGGCCTCGCGCACGCTGGTCGCGAAGGCGCTCGTCTGGCCCACCGCCTCGTCGGCGCGGCCGAATGCCATGAGCGCGGCCAGGTCCTGGCCGCCATCGGCAATGCGGATCTTGGAGCTCAGCGCGCAGGCGATCTCAAAACGCATGGCAACGTCCTCGTCGGCACCGCGCGCACCAAACCGGTTGAACACGGCGCTCATGCGCGTGCGTGGCACGCCCACACGGCTCGCCAGTTCAATGACACGCGAAGCGGATGTCGCGGACGATACCGCCGCATCGCCTACGACCAGGCAACGGTCGCTCGCCGCCACCGCGGCGGCCACGGCATCGCCCCAAAAGACCGAGGTGTCGACAAAGACCACGTCGGATTCGCGACGCAAAACGTCGAGCAGCAGCTCCACCGGGCGCGCCATGAGTTCGGCCTTCTCGGGGGCCGCGACAGGTCCCCAGAGTGTGACGCCCGGCGCCACGCGCATCGACGCGGCCACGATATCCGACTCGGCAAGCGCACCCGCCGCCGACGGCTCGATAAGCGTCGCCATATCGTGCGGGGCATCGACACCCAACAAGTCGTAAAGGTTTCCAAACATGAGGTCCAAGTCGAGCGCGGCGGCACGCAGGCCCAACAGCGACGCCGCATGCGCCATGGCGGCAACGATCGTCGACTTGCCGCAACCGCCCGAACCCGAGACGGCGCAGATGACCGGTGCCCGATGCGACGGAGCCAAAGCATCCGCCGCCGGCGCGGGGGCTGACGGCGCAGGAACCGGCGACGCGAGCGCGGGCGACAACATCCCCGTCTCCCCCGCCGCGGTCATGCTCTGAGCCCAAGCCGGCATGGTAGGCTGCCCGAGCTGCGGTTCCGCGGCCGAAGGCGCAGCGGCACACGCCTCGCCAGCACCGGCAAAGCCCTCGACCTCATCGAGCTCATCGGCCAGATTCACGCCATGAACGTATCCCATTTCTTCGGCCGGAACGTCATCGCCATACGGCACCGGCCCTCCGACATGATCGTATGCAAGGGGGTCCCGGGGGCGCCGACCATGCTCGGCTTCCGCTTTTCCATATTCATCAACACGCGGGCCTCTTGTAGCGCGAGGCGCCCCGGGTTCCCTATCAACAAAAGCATCGGGCTCACTCGTCATGCGCCGATCGGAATCAACCGCTCCCTCGCCCGCGCGCCCGTTGCCGCACAAACTGTGCGCAGCGATGACCTCGGTCGCCCCCGCGCGAAACAGCCTTTCGATATCCGACGGGTCGAGTGTCTCGATCAACACGACGACGCGACTCACACGGCCCTCGGCCGTCAGGCGCGCAACGGTCTTCCGCACGTCTTCGGTATCGAACAGAGACGCCGCGATGATGGCGGCACCGCGGCGCGACGGAAACGCCCGCGCCATGGATACCAGCCCGTCCAGGTCGCCCACGCGAAGCACCTGCGCGCCCACATCGCGACCCTCGACTTCCTGCTGTAGCAGCCCGTAATCGCCGCATGCGCAGCACGCAAGCCAGATCGCCTTCATCACTCGTCGCCTCCGCTCTTTTTGCCGCGCACCGTGGCGGGAATCGTCAAGCTGACCGTTCCCTTTCCCGAGGCTCCCAGCAATTCCTTGACATCTTCGGGGTCTGCCGCCAGCGTCACCCACTCGATCTTGCCTTCGCGCGTGGCGCCGGCCTCTTCGCTGGTATCGATCACGTACGCGCCGCACAAACGATCGGTCACGCCATCTTTTTGCACGTACACGTCCACATAGCTGCCCGCGCCCGTGGCGCCGCCGACCGAGTGCTCGGCATCGACCGCGACCGAAACGGCAACCTTGCCCTTAGGCACCTCGAGCTTGTGACTCTCGGCCTTGGTGTAGACATTGCAAATCACGGCGTTCTTGGGAATGCGCGAGGTCGTCACGTCGCCGCACACCTGGCGCAGCTCGGTTGCCGCATCACGCGGCAACAGGCTCGCCAGCCATTCCTGGGTTATGACATTGGTCTCGTCGAGGGTCTCACCCGCATCGATATCGCGCGCCGCGACGCACACATCAACGCGATCGCCGCCGTATTTTGCCAAAGTCTCGGCCTGAGCCTGCTCGGCTTGCGAGCGGATCGACGAGCCGTAGACCATGCAGAGCGCCGCGGCAAGCACGCCCGCGACCAGACTGATGGCGATGCGTTTGCGCTTGTTCACGGCCGCTCCTCTCATGGCGGTGCCGGGCAAATGCCCGTACCACCATTGTCTGGGCGACCAGGGCGCAAAGCGGCGCAATCGCGATCTTGGTTTTGCGCGTCAAACCAATCGCTGACCAAAAGCTGACCAGCCCGTCAAGCTCGTGGCAAAGTTTTGGTCAGCACGTCAGCAAAATGCATGTTTCGGAGCACCTCGGCAGCAAAAAAGCCGTCTCCCGAACAGTTGGGAGACGGATGTCATAGGAAAATTCAATTACAGATGAACATCGGGGTCGAGCATTTGAGCACTCACGCGCATGGATGACGCCAGGTTTTGGAACGTCTCCAGACGCAGGCTGTCGATCTGTCCGGCGTCCTCGGCCTCGCGAACGGCGCAACCCGGCTCGTGGGTGTGCGTGCAATCTCCAAACCGGCACGCACGCGACGCCTCGACGATCTCGGGGAAGGCGCGCGCCAGACCCCGCTCATGTCCCACGAGCGGCAGGCTGCGCAGGCCCGGGGCATCGGCGATCACGCCGGCGTCGCCCGGCAGCGCCACCATCACGCGCGCAACCGTGGTGTGGCGACCTTGGTCATCACGCTCGCGCACGCCGCCAGTGGCCAGCGCATCGTGGCCCAGCAGCGCATTGAGCAGCGTCGATTTGCCGGCACCCGACTCGCCCAAGATCATGGCACAGCTCCCGGCGGGCACGCAGGCGCGCACTTCGTCTAAGCCGAGGCCCTCGGCAGAAGATGTCACAATCACGCGCACGTCCGGACCCACCAGACGGCGCACGCGGTCCAGATCGCGCTCGAGCTCATCGGCCTCGCAGCGGTCGGCCTTGGTGAGCACCACCACCGGCTCGGCATCGCAATCGAGCGCCAACACCAGCGAGCGCGCCACGCGGTCGAGCAGCACCTCGCCGGCGCCGAGCGCCTGCACGATCAGCACGCTGTCAACGTTGGAGCAGAGCACCTGGCGCTCACCGCGGGCACGGCCACGCCAACGCTCAAAGCTCGTACGGCGCGGCAGGACGCACTCGATCACGCCCATGTCGTGCCCGGGAGCACGGCGAACCGCCACGCGGTCGCCCACGGCCGGCAGCAGGACCTCGTCCTCGCCACGCGACTTGGCAAACCCTACGGCATGCTCGGCACGAAACGTGTCATCAGCAGTCGCCACCAGCGGAAACCCGCGGTCCAGGCGCACCACGGCACCGAGCTGCATCTGCTCGGGCTCCTCGGCATGCGCGCAAAAGTCATCGAAGGCAGTCTGCTGAGCCGCATCGACCGGCAGGTCATCAAACGCCGGAACATCCTGCAGAGCATCGAGCCCCGGCACACTTGCCAGCAACTCCTCGGCAGACGCAGGGGCCTCAGTCGCAAGCTTCCGACGACGATCACGCTTAGCCCGCGCCCCCGTCGTCTTTTTCTTCGCCTTAGCCTTGCCCACAAACGCCTCCCAGTACCCAAAATCACAACTGAGCAGGTATTTTAAATCAAAAAGAGCTGGCCGGGCAAAGCCCCAAATCAAAAAGAGCCGGTCGAGCAAACGCTCGACCGGCTCACAAACTTTCCCTCAGCCCTTTTTCATCCGCGCGCGAGAAAGCCAGCAAGGATACCGCAGGGCCCGCCCCGGGAGTGTTTTCTTCTGAGCGATCCCGCAGCGCGAAGCGCGAGGACCAGCGAAGAAGAAAACACGCAGGGGCGGGCCCGGACAGGTTAGCTTACTCCTTCTCGACCGCGCGCATGATCGCCTTGTAGATCTCCATCAGCGGGATAATCAGGAAGGCCAGGCCCAGCGCGGCAAGAACACCCTTGAGCTCAAGCGTCACAGGTCCAAAGAACATCTCGGCAAGCGTCGGCTGCACGGTTACGATCACCGTCAGCACCAGCGCCAGCGCGGCCGAGGCCCACAGCCACTTGTTCTGCTTCTTCATGGTGAACAGCGACGCACGACGGCTGCGCATATTGAAGCAGTGGAAAATCTCGACCATGTTGAGCGTGATGAAGGCCATCATCACGCCTTCCTCGTCGGCATTGCCGGCGATCATATCGGCGATGTGGATGTAGCCCATGTCAAAGTACACGCCCACAAAGAAGCTCGCCAGCACCAGCACAGTGATGATCAGGCCCTGGACCACGCAGTCCAGACCCATATGTCCGGCAAAGACGCCGTCCTTGGCGTTGCGCGGCTTGCGCTTCATGATGTCGCCCTCGGCATCCTCCATGCCCAACGCGAGCGCGGGGAAGCAGTCGGTGACCAGGTTCACCCACAGCAGCTGCACCGGCTGGAAGATAGTAAAGCCGATGAGCGTGGCGATAAACACCGAGAACACCTCGGCAAGGTTGGCCGAAAGCAGGAACTGGATGACCTTGCGGATGTTGTCATAGATGCGACGGCCCTCTTCGCAGGCACCGATGATGGTGGCGAAGTTGTCGTCGGCGAGCACCATATCGGCGACGTTCTTGGTGACGTCGGTACCGGTGATGCCCATACCCACGCCGATGTCGGCGCGCTTGATGGACGGGGCGTCGTTGACACCATCGCCTGTCATGGCCACGATCTGGTCGCGCGACTTCCAAGCCTCGACGATACGGGTCTTGTGCTCGGGCTGGACACGAGCGTACACGCCGTAGTCTTCGATGTGCGCGTCGAGCTCCTCGTCGCTCATGCGATCGAGGTCGGCACCGGTGATGGCATGGCTGCGATCGGTGACGATCCCCAGCTGCTTGGCAATGGCCACGGCGGTGTCGATGTGGTCGCCCGTGATCATGACGGTGCGGATACCGGCGTCGTGCGCCTCGCGGATAGCGTCGGCCACCTCGGGACGGACCGGGTCGATCATACCGGACAGGCCGCAGAAGACCAGGTCATGCTCGAGCGCAGCGGGGCTGCAGTCGGCGGGAACCTCGGTGTAGGTGCGGCTCGCCAGCGCCAGCACGCGCAGGGCCTCGTCGGCCATGGCCTTGTTAGCTGCCACGAGCTCGGCGCGACGCTCCTCGGTCAGGGGGACGACCTTATCGCCCTCGTAGATATGGGTGCACAGGCCGATCACCACGTCGGGCGCACCCTTGGTGTACTGCTCGTACTCGCCGTCCAGGGTCTCGACGACCACGGACATCATCTTGCGGCCCGAGTCGAACGGGGCCTCGCCCACGCGCGGGTGCTCGGCAGTCAGGCCAGTGAGGCCCGCCTTGCCGGCGTCGTTGACAAGCGCGCACTCAGTCGGCTCGCCCACGGCCTCGCCCAGTTCCTCGTCCCACTGGGCATCGGAGCACAGCGCCATGCCGGCCAGGAACTTCTCCTTGGGCGCAGCGAGCTCGTGCTTGACGACGGTCATCTTGTTTTGAGTAAGGGTACCGGTCTTGTCGGAGCAGATGGTCTGCGTGCAGCCGAGGGTCTCGACAGCAGAGAGCTTGCGGATGATCGCCTGACGCTTGGCCATCTTGGTCACGCCGAGCGAAAGGACGATGGTCACGACGGCGACCAGGCCCTCGGGGATGGCGGCGACGGCGAGCGAAACGGCGACCATAAAGGTGTCGAGCAGGGCAGTCGGGTCGGTGAGAACGTTGCCCACGCCGTGACGCAGGATGTCGACGCCAAAGATCACGACGCAGATGACGATAACCATGATGGTAAGGATGCGGCTGAGCTCGGCGAGCTTCACCTGCAACGGCGTGAGCTCTTCCTTGGCCTCGGCAAGAGCACCGGCAATCTTGCCCATCTCGGTGTTCATACCGGTGCCGACCACGACGGCGCGACCGCGACCGTACACCACGGTGGAGCCCATGTAGCACATGTTCTTACGGTCGCCGAGTGGCACGTCGTCGGTGCCCGCGGCGAGCTCGATCACGTTGGCGTGCTTCTCGACCGGCACGGACTCGCCGGTCAGCGCGGCCTCTTCGATCTTCATCGTGGCGCTCTCGAGCACGCGGCAATCGGCCGGGACGGAGTCGCCCGCCTCGAGCATGATCACGTCGCCAGGCACGAGCTCGGCGCTCGGCAGATGTACGAGCTTGCCGTCGCGCAGCACCTTGGACTGCGCCGCGCTCATCTCCTGCAGGGCCTCGAGGGCCTCCTCGCTCTTGGCTTCCTGGACCACGCCCAGCACCGAGTTGACGATAACGACGAACATGATGATGGCAACATCGGCAAAGTCGGGCTCGCCCTTGACCATGCCCGTGAGCGCACTGATGACGGCGGCAACGATCAGCATGATGACCATGGGGTCGGCCATCTGCTCAAAGAAACGCTTCCACAGCGGCGTCTTCTCGGCTTCCTCGAGCTTGTTAGGGCCTGTCTTGGCGAGGCGCGAAGACGCCTCGTCGTTGCTCAGGCCGAGGTTCTCATCGACACCTTGGTCGCTGAGCACCTCCGCCGCGGCGGACAGGTATTCCTTTTGCATATAGAGTCCCCTCCTGGGATTCGGGCCACTCAGCAGATTGATGCCCGATCATAATTCCCAGGAGAAGGGCAAGGGCTCATCAAGGCTGCCGTGCTGAGCGGCAGTTGATAGTGGAGCTATGGTACCCCAAAGCGACGCGTCTAGCCAAAACAATCCATCTGGAAACACGGCACAGGCGCAACGGTGCAGACCGTGTGATGCTCAACATTGATAAAACGTTTTTTCTTCGGCACATCGTCAAACTGAAATATCGCCCAGATAGCAGCGGTTAGAGCGGTTGGTAAAGATTTTTCATATACCGTTTTTCCCGCAAAAAATGAACTTCCATTTCGGCATACGGTCGATTTTTTGGGGTATTCGGTCGGCATTTCGTTATAATCATTTCGGTTTTATTTCTTATGGTTTATCTATCAGCGCAAGACGATGTCAGATGGAGGTCTGAATGTACAAGCGCACCAAGATTGTATGCACCATGGGTCCCGCCTGCGATAGCGACGAGACCATCCGCGAGATGATCAAGGCGGGCATGAACGTCGCCCGTTTTAACTTCTCGCACGGATCCTACGACGAGCACCACGGTCGCATCGAGCGCGTCCGTCGTATTTCCAAGGAGCTCGGTCTGCCCGTCGGCATCCTGCTCGACACCAAGGGCCCCGAGGTCCGCACCGGCCTTCTGGTCGATGGCAAGAAGGTTGCCGTCAAGACCGGCGACAAGATCGTCGTCACCGCTCAGCCCACGTCCGAGGATTTCCACGGCACCGCTGAGCACATCTCCCTCGACTACCTGGCTCTGCCTTCCGAGGTCGAGAAGGGCTCCCTCATCCTGATCGATGACGGCCTGGTTGCCCTCGAGGTCGAGTCCGTCAGCGGCCAGGACATGACCTGCGTCGTTAAGAACGACGGCCTGATCGGCGAGCGCAAGGGCGTCAACATGCCCAACGTCAACATCTCGCTGCCCGCCATCACCGAGCGCGATCGTCAGGACATCCTCTTTGGCCTGACCGAGAACATCGACTACATCGCCGCTTCCTTCATCCGTGACGGCGAGTCCGTCCGCGGCATCCGCGAGCTTTGCCGCGAGAACGGCGGCGAGCACGTGACGATCTTCCCGAAGATCGAGTGCGCCCTGGGCGTCGAGAACTTCGACGAGATCCTCGAGGCTTCCGACGGCATCATGGTCGCCCGTGGCGACCTGGGCATCGAGATCAAGCCCGAGCTCGTTCCGCACATCCAGAAGGAGATCATCGCCAAGTGCAACGCGGCCTACAAGCCCGTTATCACCGCTACGCAGATGCTCGACTCCATGCAGCAGAACCCGCGCCCGACGCGCGCCGAGGTTGCCGACGTTGCTAACGCCATCTACGACGGCACCGACGCCGTTATGCTCTCTGGCGAGTCCGCTGCCGGTAAGTACCCGGTCGAGGCCGTTAAGATGCAGGCCAGCATTGCTCTCGAGACCGAGAAGTACCTCCCGGCCCACGCTCCGCTCGAGGTTCCGGCCGATGCTCACGGCACCCGCGTTGTCAACAACGTTGTGGGTATGTCCGCTGTGAACATGGCTACCACCGTTGGCGCCAAGTGCATCACCGTGCCGACGACCACCGGTCGTACCGCTCGCCTGATCTCGCACTTCCGTCCCAACATGCCGATCTGTGCGTTCTCCCGCCACGAGTGGGCCGTCCAGCAGATGATCATGTACTGGGGCGTTATCCCGCACCAGGCCGAGATTACCCAGGGCACCGTCAACGGCACGATCGTCAAGGCGATCGAGACCGCTAAGGAGCTCGGCTACGTCAAGACTGGCGATTTGACCGTCGCTACCGCCGGCGATCCCCGCATGAGCGTCCAGCTCGAGGACAAGGTCTCCTCGACCAACGTCGCTTACGTCGCTCAGGTGCGCTAAGTCGTACTTGCAAGCATATTTGCATTGCAAAGGGCCCGGAAGGCATTGCCTTCTGGGCCCTTTTTTAAGACCTTCTTCATATGCCGCTTCATCGATTTGCGTTCAGTCGCGAGCCTTTCCGATGCCGAGCGCACCACCGAAGATGCCCTGCGACGGGAGCTATTGGTCGATTGGGATGAGCTGTTCGCCGTCAAGCCGGCCGGCTAGCAGCTAGCGATCAGGGGGACTGCGGGAACGTCAGAAGCAGCAACGCGGGCCGCAAATCCCGCCTCGGTCAGCTCGATAACCTCGGTAAAAGTCGCGTCGAAGAACTCCTCGGTCAGCAGGCGGTATGGCGGATGGTCGGGCTCGCCGGGGTTTTCGCGCACGATCTCGTGCATAACGCCGATGGTCTTGAGCACATACTCCTTATGGATGGGATACTGCCCAAAACGCGTCGCCGCAGTATACAGGCGATCGGTCGCGCGCGGAATTGAAACAATGCCGAGCGTCTTGCCAAACCAGTCAAAGTCGCCTTGCTTTTTAATGCGGAACTCCTCGCACGGCTTGCCGCCGTGCGCCTCCAGGTACTGATTCACGCGCGTATTCCATACGGTATCGGCCACCAGATGCGACCAGACGCCCAGCGTCAAATCGAGCAACGACTGCGCCACGTCCTCGGACGCAAGCGAGAACTCACGAGCGCTGGGACCGATAACCGGCTCAGCATCCCTATAGCGCTGGGGATAGTGCACGCGATTCAGTCGCTCGCGCTCCTCGACAATCGAGGTGGCCTCGGCGGGTTCGCCCGCGGGTGCGCCTTTAAGCAACGGTGCCACATAGGTATCCCAGAACTCGTGCTCGCGCGGCTTAGGGATAGGCTCGGGCTTGGCAAAGTGCGTAATGCGATACGGAATGGGATCAGCGATACCGGGAACCATATAGCCCACGAAGATATCCGGAACCACGCAGCCAAACAAAAAGGCATTGCGGTCGCGAACGCTATTGGCAAGCGCGCCGGTGCGCTCCAGCAAACGCTCCGTCTGAGCGATATGAATGTTCCAACTTGGCATAGCCACCCCCATAAAAAACCTGGATAACTATACCATCACGGCAAAGCCGCGCGGGCGGCTACGCACGCTCTACGCAGCAACTAGTCCGTAGCACCGCTTTCGGTTCCATACGACGGCGAAGGCGCCTCGACCACGTGGTGATATCGATCGATATAGATTGCACGGGCACCCAGGCGTCGGACCAAATCCTGGTGATGTGTGCTCATCAAGACCGTCTTACCCGCCTCGATGTAGGCCAGCAAGAAGTTGACCACGATGTCGCATGAATCCTCGTCGAGCCCATTGGTAGGCTCGTCGAGGACCAAGATATCTGGGTTCATCGACACCACCGCAGCCAGCGCCACACGCTTCTTTTGCCCGCCCGAGAGCTGATAGGGAGAGGCGTCGGCAAGGTCGGCAACCTGGAACAGCCCCATGGCATCGCGCACGCGGCGCTCGAGCTCGTCTGCTGGCAGCCCCATCTGCGCGGGACCAAAAGCAACTTCCTCGCCCACCGTAGCGCAAAACAGCTGAGCATCGGCATTTTGAAACACAAAACCTATGCGCTGATGAAAACGCTGAGCGGCCGCGGAATCCTTTAGAAACGCCGCATCAATCACGTGCCCGTCAAACAGGTATGCCCCTGCGTCCGCGAGTTCAAGGCCGTTAATAAGGCGCATAATCGTCGTCTTACCGCAGCCGTTGGGACCGAGCAGGGCAACGAGTTCACCACGATCGACCTGCAGCGACACACCATCGACAACCGTATGGCCCGTATAGGAAAACACCACGTCGCGCAGCTCGATGAGCGGCGCGCCCTCGGCGCCGCCCGCGCCGTTCGTGCCCGCCACACTATTCATATCGATTGTCAAAACGTCGCCCTTCCCTATTTGCATCCCCAGCCGGAACCAGCAGCGCCTACAGCACGGCGCACAACACTGCCAGCAGCGCCACGCCGGCCGCATAGACCGCATCGCGCCAGCCAAACCCGACGCGCGCGGGCGCCGGATACGCACCGGCAAAGCCGCGGCAAAGCATAGCCTCGTCCATTGCGCGACTGCATTCCATCGCCTTGATAAAGGTCATGCCCATGATACCCGCGATCGAATCGGTACGCGAAAATCCCTCAGGCGCACAGCCAACGCTGCGCAGCATGACCGATTCGCACAGATCGTGCGCCGTGCGACCCAGCACCTCAATGTGCTTGAGCGCCATATCAAACGTAAAGATAACTTCGTCGGGTAGATGCAGCATCTTGAGCGCCGCCGACATGCGGCTCCACGTGAGGGTCCACGAAACGCCCAGCACCAGCGACACATTAATGAAGGTCTTGAGCGCAATCTTGAGCATGGCGCCCGTGGCAGACGCGCCCAGCAGCAGGGCAGGCAGTGCCAGAACCACCGCGAGCCCCGCAGCGCCAAGCGCCGGCACAAAGGTTGCCCGCAGCCCGCGTGCGGGGCGCACGGCAACGAGCACCAGCGCGACAGCCGCCATCAACATGAGGTACAGCGGGCTCTGCGTCAGACACACACACAGGACGCAAACGAACATCCCCACCAGGCGCACCGGAGCCGAAACGGAAGAAAGGGCGCGGTCGATCATCGACCCGCCCTCGTGCGCGCCTCCACCCAGGCGAACCCGCTCAAGCAGGCTCGCCAGGTGCAGGACGTTCTTTTGCATCACGCGATGACGAGCACCCGTGGGCTCATACCGCTGCTCGGCCGCAAGCCAGCTAGGCAGTTCGACCGTCGCCATGCGTTCCGCTTTCCTTAACCGTCAGCGAGATCAGACGGAATGCGATGGTGAGCACCGCCACGCCAATCACGCCGGACAGGATATACATGACAGCTTGGCCGGCAAAGCCCAGACCCTGCTCCTCGGAATAGGCCTGCAGGTAATCGCCCGTGGGCAGCGCATCGGCAAAGGTCGGGGTATCCAGGCCGACCGAAGCCTGCAGGCTGTCGTCGCCAGCCTCCTGAACGGCAACCGCGGCACCCTCGGCGTCCCATTCGCCCCAAGCGTCACCCGTAGCGAGCAGACCCAGCGGCGTGGCAACAACAAGCACGGCAACCAGAATGAGCGTGGGGACCAGCGAGGTTTTCTTAGCAGCAGCGCCATCGCCGGCAAGCTGACCGTCGACGGCCTCGGGCCCGACGATAACGCTCGGCGCCGTCTTCTTAATGAAACCGTAGATGGCAGCCGTCGCTACGCCCTCGACCACGCCTGCAACCAGCATATGCGGGATCATCATGGCAGGGATAGCAATAGACAGCGGGAAGGGGCAGTACAGCGGAGCGCCCGAGGCGTTGGTGAAGAGCATCGGCTGAATACCAAACTCGATTGCCGCACACAGGGCCGCCAGGCACAGCCCGACCCAGCCGCTTACGATGGCCGAAACCGAGGTGCCCCAGCTCATATCGTGCAAACGGCTGTTGAGCGCACGGAACACGATGGCTGCGGCAAACGGCAGCACGAAGGCCATGTTAAAGCAGTTGGCCCCAAAGGACAGGATGCCGCCATCGCCAAACAGCAGCGCCTGCAGCGCCAGCGCGACCGAGACAGCGATAGCCGCGGCCTCGGGGCCCAGCAGCAGCGCAATGAGCGCGCCGCCGACGGCGTGACCCGTGGTACCGCCGGGCAGCGGTACATTGAACATCATGAGCAAGAAGGAGAACGCGGCGCAGATGCCCAAGAAAGCCATGTGCTCGCGATCGAGCGTGGCGCGCACCTTCTTGATGCAGTGAACCCAAACGGGCACCATCGCCACTGCCATGACGGCATCGGTCTGCGGGGACAGATAATTATCTGGAATGTGCATGTACGCCTCCCGGTTGTCGGCGCACAGAATTGCGACGCCGCCTGAATCACCTTGTCAGTGTTACGTATTGTCATATTCGTAACACGCCGCCGGCTATCATAGCAAAACGGCGTGCCGCCGACAAAGCAGCACGCCGTCATGTAATGCGCGTGTCATATATGCAGGTTCAACGGTGCCTTTTCCGAACACCGAGGTCACGCAGGGCCCCACAGCAACTGCCGAGGGGTCCTGTGCTCCCAGCGCAAGCCCTATCCGCGGACCTCGCCGTTTACGCCCTTGCACACCTTGGTGACGATCTTCTGGTGTGCCTTCTCGACCTCTTCGCTGGTGAGCGTGTGGTCGTCGGAGCGGTACGTAAGCGCAAAGGCCATGGACTTCTTGCCCGCTCCGATGCGGATGGGATCGCGGTAGACGTCGAACAGGCGCACGCCCTCGAGCAGCTTGCCGCCGGCGCTGGTAATACGGCGCTCAAGATCCTCGCAGGTCACAGCGTTGTCGACCACGATAGCAAGGTCATGCTCGACAGCCGGATACTGCGAGAACTCGCGGTAGTTCTCCTGATTGCGGGCGCCCCTGATCAACTTGTCCAGATCGAGCTCAAAGGCAACGACGACCTCATCAATGCCCATCGCCTCGCGCGCCTCGGGGTGAATCTCGCCGACCCAGCCCAGCACGGTGCCGCCGGACAGAACCTCGGCCGCACGACCCGGCTGCAAGAAAGCGTAGCCCTCGCCCTCGACGGGACGGAAGCGAACCTTCTCGATGCGCAGCTGTGCGAGCAGCTCCTCGACAATACCCTTACCAAAGAAGAAGCGCAGCTTGCGGTACTTCATGTTCCAGGACTGCTCGCTCCACTGGCCCGAGAGCACACCCGCCACGGACTTGGTCTCCTTGGGCAGGCTGGCGTTCTCGCGGCCGTGGAACAGGCTGCCGACCTCGTACAGGTGCACGTTGGGCGTACCGTGCGCCTCGTTGTAGGCCACGGACTGCAACAGGCCCGGCAGCAGCGAACGACGCATCTCGGTCTGCTCGGCCACCAGCGGGTTCATGAGCACCACGGGGCAACCGCGGCCCTCGGTGGACATGCCGATCTTCTCCAGGTCGCCCGGGGCGGCAAAGCCAAAAGTCGTGGTCTCGTTGAGGCCACAGGCGCGCAGAATCTCGCCGACCTTGCGGGTAAGCCTCTGCTCGCGCGTCAGGCCGCCGATGTGGTTCTTGGCAGCCGGGATGGTCGCCGTGACGCGACCCATGCCCCACAGGCGCAGGACCTCCTCGATCAGGTCGATCTCACGCGGCAGGTCGGGACGGAAGCTCGGCGGCGTGACCATAAAGTCCTCGCCGTCGCGCTCGACGGTGCAGCCCAGGCGAGTGAGCGAGCGCTCGATAAAGTTGGGCTCGATATCGGCGCCGCAAATGGCGCGCACGCGGGCCAGACGAAGCTTAATGCTGTCGATGGTCTTGGGCGCGGGGAACACATCGATGTAGCCGGGAGCGACCTCGCCGCCGGCAATCTCCTCAATGAGGGCGCAGGTGACGTTGGCGACATCCACGCAGCCGGTCTCGTCGACCTGGCGCTCAAAGCGGATGGAGGCATCGGAGATCAGCGACAGGTCGCGGCTGGTGTGCGAGGTGCGGCCGGCATTGAAGCAGGCGCTCTCGACCATCACGTCGACGGTGTCGTCCTCGATCTCGGAATCCATGCCGCCCATAACGCCGGCCAGCGCCACGGGGCGCTCGCCGTCGGTGATCAGGCCCATGCCGGCGTCGAGCACGCGCTCCTCGCCGTCGAGGGTCGTGAACTTCTCGTCCTGCTGGGCGGCGCGGACCACCACGCGACGACGGCCCTCGCGCTCGGCAAAAGTGTCGAGGTCAAAGGCGTGCAGGGGCTGACCGGTGAGCATCATCACGTAGTTGGTGATGTCGACGATGTTGTTGTGCGGGCGCACGCCCAGGGCGTTGAGGCGCTTGACCATCCAGTCGGGCGACGGGCCGACCTTCACGTTGCGCACGATGCGGGCGACATAGCGGTCGCACAGGCCCTCGTCGGCGATCTCGACGGAAAGCTCGTCGTCGGTCGCGCGGCCGGTCTCGGCCTTGATGGCGGGCAGCTCAACGTGGAAATCGCGGTCGAAGATGGCGCCGGTCTCGCGGGCCATGCCGATCATGGACAGGCAGTCGGGACGGTTGGGCGTGATCTCGCAGTCGAGCACGGTGTCGCTCGAGCCCACGTACTCGGCAAACGGCATGCCGCAGGGCGTATCCTCGGGCAGGATCATGATGCCGGAGTGGTCGCCGCCCAGGCCGAGCTCGCGCGCGGAGCAGTTCATGCCCATGGACACGACGCCGCGAAGCTTGCTCTTCTTGATCTTGACGTCGCCAGGAAGCACGGCGCCGATCATTGCCGTGACGATGTGGTCGCCGGCCTCGAAGTTCTGCGCGCCGCAGACGATCTGCAGCGGAGCGGGATTGCCGTCGGCGTCGAGGTTCTTGTCGCCCACGTCGACCGAGCACACATACATGTGGTCGCTATCGGGGTGAGGGGTCTTGGTGAGCACCTGAGCGGTCACCACGTGGTCGAAGGACTCGCCCACGGTGTCGATCGCCTCGACCTCGGTGCCGGTACGGATATATTCGTCCGAAAGAGTCTTGGGATCCTCCGGAATATCGATCATGGTCTTGAGCCAGTCGTAAGAAACTCTCACTTGATTACTCCTTATGAGAAAGAAATGCCTGCTAGAACGGGTGATTTAGAACTGATTTAAGAATCTCATATCGCCCGTCATGAGAGTTCTGAGGTCCGGCAGATCGTAGCGCAGTGCCGCGACGCGCTCGGCGCCAATGCCAAAGGCGAAACCGGTGTACTTCTCGGGATCGATGCCGCAGTTGATGAGGACGTTGGGGTCGACCATGCCGCAGCCCAGGATCTCGATCCAGCCGCTGTGCTTGCAGAAGTTGCAGCCCTTGCCGCCGCACACGTGGCAGCTCACGTCCACCTCGCAGCTGGGCTCGGTGAAGGGGAAGAAGTGCGGGCGGTAGCGCGTCTTGCGGTCCTCGCCAAACATGCACTTAACAAAGTAGTCGAGCGTACCCTTAAGATCGCCGAAGGTGATGCCCTCGTCAACGACCAGGCCCTCGATCTGGTTGAACTGCGGCAGGTGGCAGGCATCGGCCGTGTCAGGACGGTAGACGGTGCCCGGGCAGATCATGTAGATGGGCGGCTTTTGCGACTCCATGGTGTGGATCTGCACGCCCGAGGTCTGGGTGCGCAGCAGCACGTCGGACTCGCCGTGGGCGTGGGCCTCGGGGTGCGCGACGCTGCCGGGGTTGTTGTCGACCACGTAGAACGTGTCGCGGGCCGAGCGGCTCGGGTGATCCATGGGCGCGTTGAGCGCGGTGAAGTTGTAGTAGGAGGTGTCGACCATGGGGCCGGACTCGACGGTATAGCCGATGCCACAGAAGATGTCCTCGGCCTCCTCGATGATCTGCTTGATCAGGTGCTGGTGACCGATCTGCGGACGGATGCCCGGCAGCGTGATGTCGACGGCCTCGTGCTCGAGCGCGTGCTTGAGGGCGGCGGCCTTCATCTCGGTCGTGCGCTCGTCGAGCATGCCCTCGATCAGCTGGCGCATCTCGTTGGCGCGCTTGCCCATGACGGGGCGATCCTCGGGGGCGAGCTTGCCCATCATGCGCATCAGGCCGGTGATGCGACCCTTGCGGCCGAGCAGCTCAATGCGTGCGGCCTCGAGCTTTGCAGCGTCATCGGCGCCGGCGACGAGCTCCTTGGCTTCTTCCTCGAGTTTGACCAGATCATCAATCAGACTCATGTCTTCCCTTTCGTCTCTCGCACGTCCACTTACCGCGGCGGCCGGAGCCACGCGACGCTGCGGATGTGCGGCCCGGTTCGGTAACAAAAAACCGCCCTCGGGCATGTGCATTGCCCAAGGACGGTTGAATTCCGCGGTACCACCTTGTTTGACCCGGCGGATGTCTGGCCCGCCGTGCCCACTCTGTGCCCCTTGTCGCGAGGCTCACGGCTTCCCTACTGGGGCTTCGCCGCCGCTGGCCGCACGCCCGTTGAGGTCGCTGCTCGGGAGTGAACGCTTGGCCCTTGTCACCGCAGGAAGGCTTGCAGCCCATGACCTTCCCTCTCTTGCCGGCGACGCGGCGGGCAAAACCCTCTCCGTCAACGCATTGGGCTATAGGATAACACATTGTGTGGGCGTATCGCCGCGTTCCGTTTTGTTCGTGCTGGGTACAAGGCAGGTAGCTGTGCAAACTGGCCGCGCCGCCGCGTGCGACGGGCGGCCCGCGAGATCAAGGATACGGTATGGGAAAGAAGCTCGATAAGAAGGCCAAGGCCGCCGTGGCAAAAGCCGCCAAGGGCATCAAGGCCGAAAAGGCCGTCAAGAAGTTCCGCAAGCTCGAGAGCAAGCTGTGGACCCGCGAGTATCTGCTCAAGATTGCCGAGTTCGATGGCGCGACCATCGCCCCCGCCAACGGTGCTGCCGCCCGCGCCGATGCCATGGGCACGCTCGCCGGTGAGCATCACAAGCTCCTGACCAGCGAAAAGTCCGTTGAGCTCGTGCGTTCGCTGGCACGCGAGACGGTTGTGGGCGGCAAGATCGACGACCCGCAGCTGCTCGACGAGATTCGCGTGCTCGGCCGCGACCAGCGCGAGGCCAGCGCCATCCCCACCGAGGAGGCCGAGGCCTGGACCAGGCTCACCTGCGAGGCCGACGCCGTGTGGCACAAGGCCAAGTCCGCCAACGACTGGGCGAGCTTTGAGCCCTACGTGGACAAGATCGTCGGGCAGCTTAAACACCAGGCCGAGCTCATGGACCCCCAGCGCGACCCGTACGACGTGTGGCTCGACCAGTATGAGCGCGGTCTTTCTACCGAGAGCTTTGACGCATTTTGCAACGAGGTCAAGGCCACGGTCGTGCCGCTCGTGCACGCCATCGGCGAACGCGGCCAGCAGCCCACTGCCGACTTTTTGCATGCGCATGTGCCCGAGGCTGCCCAGCGCGCTATGAGCTTTGACCTGATGAAGCTCGTGGGTCTCAACCTGGACGACACCACGCTCGCCTTTACCGAGCATCCGTTTAGTGAGGGCTTTTCGGTGGGCGATGCGCGCATCGCCACGCACGTCTATGAGGACGACTGCATCTCCAACGTCTACAGCATCATCCACGAGGCGGGGCACACCATGTACGAGCTGGGCGTCAATCCCGCCTATGCGCGTACCTGCCTGGAGGGCGGCACCTCCATGGGCATCCACGAGAGCCAGAGCCGCTTCTTCGAGAACACCGTGGGCCGCAGCCGCGCCTTTATGGGTCCGCTGCTCGAGGTACTGCGCCGTCACGTGCCCGAGGTCTACGGCAACGTGGACGAGGACGCGCTCTACCACGCCGTGAACATTGCGCAGCCGTCGCTGATCCGCACCGAAGCCGACGAGCTCACCTATCCGCTGCACGTTATGGTGCGCTACGAGATCGAGCGCATGCTGTTTGCCGGCGAGGCCACGGCCAAGGATATCCCCGCGCTCTGGAACCGCTTTATGGACGAGTACCTGGGCATTCCGGTTCCCGACGATACGCACGGTTGCCTGCAGGATACGCACTGGAGCGGCGGCTCGTTTGGCTACTTCCCCACCTATGCGCTGGGCAGCGCCTACGATGCCATGTTTGTTCCTGCCATGTGCCGCGACGGCGTCGACCTTACCGGCGCCTGCGCGAGCGGCGACCTGGCACCCGTCCGCGCATGGCTGGGCGAGCACATTTGGCAGTGGGGCCGCGCCAAGGACGCGCCGGAGCTCATAAAGGGCGCCTGCGGCATGGACTTTGACGCCCGCTACTACTGCAGCTACCTGCAGGACAAGTTCACCACGCTGTACGAGCTGTAAGACACAACCGACACGCTAACGCAAAGGGGGCGCCGCGGGATTGGTTCCGCGGCGCCCCCTTCCACCTAGTCACTGGGGGCCGTGTGCAAAAAACGGCAAATATGAGTACTGTTGTCTGCTTGATAGCAATTATTTTGGACTAAAACAAGCTCTCAAATGAGATTAATTCTCGTTTGGGAGCTTGTATATTGAACATATGAGGAAAAATGTAAGCTGAACCTGTATTTAGGGGGCACCAAAATGGCCTTTTGGAGCAAATCATGCTGTTACCAATTTAGTAACAGTACTCATATTTGCCGTTTTTTGCACACTGCCTATTAGGACCCCCTGCCAAACAGCTCCGAAGGCCCCTACAAGGCCTCCAGCGCTCCCGCGATGCGCTTCATGGCGGCGTCGGCGGCCGATTGGTCCGGAGCCTCAGCCAGCACGCGAATCACCGACTCGGTTCCGCTCTTGCGCACCAGCACGCGGCCCTCGCCCGCCAGCGACGCCTCGGCCTCGGCGATGGCGGCCTGCACGCCCATGTTGCCCAGCGCGGCGTCCTTGTCGGCCACGCGCACGGCAACCTGCGCCTGCGGCAGTAGCTTGCACGGAGCCGTGAGCTGCGAGAGCGTCTCGCGCTCGGCTCGAATCACTTCCATCACACGCAGCGAGGTCATAATGCCGTCGCCAGTGCGCTCAATATCGCCAAAGATCGTATGCCCCGTTTGCTCGCCGCCCAGGCTGTAGCCGCCCTCGCGCATCTTTGCATACACGTGACGGTCGCCCACGCCGCTGGTCACGGCGCTCAGGCCGGCAAGCTCCAGCGACTTGACCAGGCCAAAGTTGCTGGCAATCGTCGGCACCACGGTACCGCCCGAGAGTCGCCCGTGCTTGTTCAGGTACACGCCGCACACGTACAGGATCTGGTCGCCATCGACCACGCGGCCGCGCTCGTCAACGGCCAGGCAGCGGTCGGCATCGCCGTCGTAGGCAAAGCCCACGTCCAGGCCCTGCTCCACCACGTGGCGCTGCAGGCGCTCAATATGCGTAGAGCCGCAGTCGACGTTGATGTTAAAGCCATCGGGCGCGGCGTTGATCACGCGCACATCGGCGCCCAGCGCGTCGAACACCGGCTTGGCCACCGAGGATGCCGAGCCGTTGGCGCAGTCAAGACCAATCTTGACGCCCTGCAGCGAAAAGTTCGCGCTGGCGATGAGCGAGGCAATGTAGCGGTTGCGGCCCTGCATGTAGTCGACCGTAGCACCGATGTGGTTGCCTGTGGCCAGCGGCACCTCGGTCTTGCCATCGATGTAGCCCTCGATGAGCTCCAGCACGTCCTCGTCCATCTTAAAGCCGTCGCTGTTGACGAGCTTAATGCCGTTATCGCAAAACGGGTTGTGGCTCGCGCTGATCATGATGCCGCAATCGAAGCAGCCTTCCACGGTCTGATGTGCTACGCCCGGCGTGGGGATCACGTGCAGCATATAGGCGTCCGCACCGCTCGCGACCAGGCCACTCACCAGCGCCGCCTCGAACATATAACTCGAGCGACGCGTGTCCTTGCCCACGATCACGCGGGCCTTAGCACTGCGATTGGCGCCGTAATACCAGCCCACAAAGCGGCCGATCTTGTACGCATGCTCCACGGTCAGTCCAACGTTGGCCTCACCGCGAAAGCCGTCGGTGCCAAAGTACTTCATGCGCTCTCCTTACAAAATAGGGGCGAACAGATTGCCTGTCCGCCCCAAAATGGTACTCGATTATCTGCGCTACCAGAAAAACCCTACGCCGACGCGCTGTCGCGAGCCGCCTGGCATGTAGGAGTCTGACGCAGCGTAAGTGGCTTGTCCCCCGCCTCGGCCGACGTGGTCAGCGTATACGTGATCGTCGTCGTCTCGCCAGCATGCAGGTCAACGGTGCCCGAATAGAAGGGAATTCCATGCCACGTAGCGGCGCCAAGACCAAACTGGGTGCCCTCAACCGTAAGGTCACTGATGTTGCCGCCCGTCGGGGCAAACAACGAGACATTCAGACGCTCGTCGTCGCGCGCGGCATCGGGCGCGCTCGCCGCGACGTAATCGGGCAGCTTGCCTGCCTCCTCCTGCGTCATGATGTTCGTCAGGGTAACGGTGATGCGATACGAGCACGTGCCGTCGCCGTTCTTGACGCCCTGGCCAATCTGCGTATCAGCGTTCAGGTACCAGTCGAGCTTGGAAAAGCTCAGGTTGTTAAAGTAAACGCCGGCAACGGGATCGGCACTCGGATCATCCGGATCGGGTAGCGAAGCGTCAATGCCCGTCTCTTTGATGGCATTCTGCTCATCATCGTTTCTCATCCAAGCAATCAGACGGCCCTCTTCGGCACCGCGCTCGAATGCACCGACAAGCTTTGTAACGTCGACGTCACCGATGCCACCGAGAATCTTGTCGAAGGCGGCGCTGGCAACAGCCGCAAAGATGCCGTCCGATTCCTCGACCGGATAGTTCCAATACACATCGTGCATGAGAACCTTCGCCGCGTTGGTACCGTCGACGACCGTACCATCGGGCAGCGAGACATTACCGACAAGGCCCAGCAGGTACTGTAAGAACACAGGATCGATGCCGACGACGCCATCAACGTCCTGCCCATATTGGGACTTCCACAGCGCGGCGACACGCTGCGAGTTGCGGGGCCAATCGGGCGAATAGGTATTGCCCGAGTTGTACAGGTTACTGTGGTTACCGAACAGCGCCTCATCCTCTTCGTCGACGCTCTCGACCGCCTCATCCTCGCTGAGTCCAATGCGGGGAACAAACTCGCCAATCGACATCTGGCCGTCGGTGACCGAAATCAGGCCCTGCGAACCGCCAAAGCCGCCGCAAGCACGAATCTCGACGTTGTTCATGGCGTACACAAGGTAGTTACGCGTCTGGCCGTTGGCGCCGAGCATCTGGGGAAGGACGGGGGCGACCTTCTCCGCAGCGTCAACCGCGCCGTTGAGAGTGGCAAAGCCGTCCTTGGCCTTATCGACCAGCTCGGTCACCTGGGAAATATGGGTATCGCCAATGCCCTGAATCTTCTCGTTGGCGCTCTTGAACACCTTCGAGCTGCTGGAAAGCGAATCGGCGACCGCCTGCAGCGCGGACACGTTAATCATGCCGTCCTGAAACAGCTTGCCGGGCGTGGCCTGCGAAAGGTTATCGGCCATGGGAACCAGCGCATTGCTCGAGACATCGGACAGGGCGTCGATCATGGTGCGGGCCGCATTGATGTCGCTGCCATACACCGGGATAAACGAAGCCGCCGTCCACAGCGGGCTCGAGGTCTCCGCCTTCATGCTGTCGCAGAGCTCATCGATCTTCTTCGCGTCGTCAGGCAGCGTCGAAAAATCGCCCGACGTGACCTTGTCCTTAAGGCCACCGACAATCTCGACGGCCTCCTTCGCTTCGCTCTTTACGGTCTTTGCCGAGTTAAGCAGCATAAAGCCGCTTGCGCCAAGCGCAACGAGAAGCACCGCGACTACAGCGGCAATAATGGCGCCGGTGTGACGCTTTTTGCGTTCGCCCTTGCGATGGCGATGACGGACCAGACCGTCAGAGGTCGAACTCGACGAAGCGTCACTACCGTAGTTCAAGCCAAAATCGTAATAATCTTCCTTGGAACCCGAGCCCGCAAACTCGGCACCGCTATCATCCAGGCGGGCGAACGTGCCAGTCTCGGAGGCGCCGGTGTAAATCGTGCCAAGGTTACCCGTAAGCCCCGCGCCACCGGCAGAGGGAGTATTGTTGGCGGCCTTGCCGGCATTAACGTTGCCGGCGGCATTCGCGGCGTTGGCAGCACCTGCATTGTTCTCAGGTGCCGAAGGAGCCCCGCTCGGCTGCGACGTGGAGGTTGCACCGCCCGCAAAGACATTCCCTCTTGCACGGCCGGTCTTTTTTGCCTTTTGAGACTGCTCGTACAGAGCGGTAAACATCGCCGTCTCGCCCGGGGACACGCGCTTACCGGAACCGCCCTGTCCAGCGCCGCCCGGCGTGCCGGCCTTACCAGCCCCGTTCGGACGCGGCGGAACTGCAGGACGGCCGCTATCGCTGCCCTTAAAGTGATTACCAGCCATAAAGAAATCCTCGCAATTGAGTCGCAGTGAAAAAGTCCATAACGTTACTAGTTTATGGCATTTTGGGCATCGACAGCTAAACTCCAGACACGGACATCAATTGGCGAAAATGCGGCACAACACCTTTTCCGTCTTGGCGGCGGCGCCAGCTACACCGTGAGGAACATCATCACGATGATCATGGCAAAGCCGATAAGGTCGGTCGGCAAAAACACCGTGCCCAGCATAACGGCGCTGGTGATGGTCGCCGAAACCGGCTCCACAGTTCCGATGAGGCTCGCGCGCACCGAGCCGATGTCCTTAACGCCCTGCATATAAAGCATGTAAGCAAAAAACGAGCCGATAACCACGAACACCGCGAGCGCCTCGATGCCGGCAGCGTCGAGCGCCGGCATATGCGCCCAGGGCTGCACGAAGACGCACGAGACCACGCCCGCCGTGAGCATTGCCGAGCCCGTGACGATGGGGCTGCCGTATTCGGGCAGGATCTTGGCGGGAATCACCGCCATACACGCGGCGCTGACCGCACACATAAGACCTGCTGCCAGGCCAAGCGGCGAGATATTCAGGCTGGTGGGGTCGCCGCCGGTGGCGATTAAAAAGGTTCCACCCAGAGCCAGGCCAATGCCGATGACTTCGCGAGTACGCGGCATACGGCGATCGGTCACGCAGGCGTAGCCCATGATGATAACGAGCTGCAGGCACTGGAGCACCGTCGCGGTTCCGGCGTTCGTCAGGCGCACGGCCGAAAGATAGCAAAACTGGTTAAAGAGCAGGCCAAAGGCGGTAAAGAGCAGCAGCTGCTTGCGATCGGCGGGTGTGGTCCAGAGCTTAATCAGGCGCTCGCGGTCGCGCGTAACGACCACGGCCATAAAGAGTAGACCGGCGAGAATCTGACGCACGCTCATAAGCCACAAGGTGTCGACGTGGTAGGTATCGAACAGAAAACTCGCGCTGGTGCCCGAGAAGCCCCAAAACGAACCGCCCACCAGCGTAGCCAAAACGCCCGTGATCATCTTGCGCGTCGAAGCGCTGTTCAGGCGCTCGCGCCAAGCGCGGCGGGTGCTACGGCTGAGCTCATCGGTGCCCTCGGGCACATCAATGTTCGATATATCGGTCATCGGCACCGAAGCCCCTGCGCCTTCGACCTGCTCGACACGCTCTTTGCTCATTCCACTCCCTCGAAGCAGCCTGGAAACAATTCGGCTTACCTTACCACGGCGAAGGCACCAGCTGGAGGCTTGTCCGCTTATCGGTAGGACAATTCCGCAGGCGTCTTTCCATAGCTCGATACCGCAATGGCCTTGCATTAGTCGACAGCCAAATCGCGGCAGCAGACTCTTTTGAAATGGATATGACAAAGCCCCCGAATTCCACAATGTAAGCGATTTTTAAAAATGTTCTTGCCACCGAGTTCAGGCTCCGTTATATTATCCCTTGCGCACTTGCGCACCCTTGATCGGGCGTTTAGCTCAGGGGGAGAGCGCTTCCCTGACACGGAAGAGGTCAGAAGTTCAAATCTTCTAACGCCCACCAAATGTTCGCAGCTCAGAGGCTATGCTCTCTGGGCTGTTTTGTTTTATGTCGCCAAATCAGCTGGCAGCTCCAACCGTCATCGCAACGTAACATCAATTCACCCGACGAATGGCAGCCAAACAAATTCAATACCCCAACATAAACAATAGCCAAGCACAAAACTGCGCCGCAAGCTGCTCCAACCACCCAACTGGCCAAAAGCCGACCATCTACTTGCCGATCTATCCATCGGCATAACCAATCAGTCCGCACCGCAACTTCTCAGCAAAACGCCGCGATGTCTGCGCCCTGCGGTATCCTTGAGCCACTTGCACCTGCAGCACCAAGGAGCCGCCATGCGCACCGAGTTCGATGTCCCCTTTTCGCACAAAGAAGAAGCCAAGGCGCTGGGCGCCAAATGGGACCGGACCAAGAAGATCTGGTATGTACCCAGCGGCGTCAACCCCGAGCCCTTTGCCGAGTGGCTGCCCGGTGTTGACCGATCCGACCCCTCAGCGCCGTATATATATCTAGTGCTGGGCAAGCGCGAGTGCTGGAAGTGTCACAAAGAGACCTCGGTCGCGGCCTTCGGCATTCCCTATCGAACCGATAACGACGAGAGTATCGCCATCGCGCACGCGCCCAACGAAGCCGGGCACATTGCCATCGACACGGCCAACGCCAACGCACTCGCCATCGTGCCCGCTCTTGGCTGCGTGCCGGGCGAGATCCGCGACTATCTTTCTAAGCGCTGTGGCTACAAACCCGTAGGCGCACGAGCCTCCAAAGCCCCGTCGCTCGGCAACACGTGCACCAGTTGCGACGCGCTGCAAGGCAGCCGCTATCTGTTCGAAGAACCCACGTCCCCGTTTGCCCTCACCGCCATCAACAAGCTGCCGGCACTGGAGTTTGTGCGTGTCGAAGTTGCCGGCGTCTTTGGCGTCCCGGCCACGCGCACCGACTTTGACCAGGCGCTCTTTACCTGGGCACGCGACCATCACGCCAAGTTCCACAGGCAACTCGGCGAGGGGGTTTATTTGTAGAGATGACATCGAGGCATTGAGGAGCAGGAGCTCGATCGTTAAACAAACCCAAAACGCTACAGCCCCAGAATGTGCTCCAGGTAGCCCTTGTTGAACCAGAACGATTGCTTCGTCATCCAGCGCCCGTCGGGCAGTTCGTAAGCATTCCTTGCGATGTCACCGATCTCTGTTCCATCGGCAAACTTGTAAGCCGCTTTTGACGTATGCGGGCGAACATGGACAATCGGGTTATCCGCCATACCGGGAAGATTGTTGGTCACCTTGAGCTTTCCGCTTGCATCCCGATACGGATTGAGCTCAACGCCCTTGCGAATGACCTTTCGTGTCTCATCCCAGCAAGCCTTTGCGGGGCCCTCGATTTCGTTTGCCGGCATTGCCCAGAATAGGCAGCGGTCAAGGCGCCACATCCCTTCGTGGTCCTCACGGAACACGACGAAGAAGAAACGGCTGGTCTCAAGGCGTGCACGGAAGGAAGATGTTTCCCAATCCTCGTTGATTAGCTGCTTAAACTCAAACGGAGGGAAGGACATTGCCTGCTCGATGTGTCCCCTCTTATTAACGCGACAAGCGCGGACGTTAATCCCAGCCTTAACGAACTCCTCGGCAGTATTGTTTTTTATGCCGAGCATGCGATAAACGAGCGTCGTCCATTGGGCCTTGTTGCCCGTGTATTCCAATCCGTACTGCTCCGCGATTTGACGATCGGTTTCGCCATGGTGGCGCTCGACAAGCGCAGTAACGAAGCTTTCGAAATCAATGGACTCATCGCCAGCTTGAACGATGCTCTCGCCGACGCGTGGGGCACCGAGAACATAGGTGTGAAGCACGTAGTCCATGTACGAGCGCTTGAGCGAAAAGGCACGACGCTTTGCGCGACGGCGCTCGATCTCGCCCGTATCGGTATTGAAGTACTCGTAGTACTGGTCAACCCACATCGTGGCCTCGGTTGCACCCTTTGTGCAGGCGCCCAGATAGGTAGTCATACCCTCCGACAGCTCATCCGCGCGACCGTCCTGAATGTACGAAATAATCTTCTCGTAGTCGGCGCGAATAATCTTCATGTCCTCTTCGGGAAGACGCACCATGACAGCACGCTCAATGCGCTGGTCGTATTTGTCGATAGAGCGATCGCGGCCGTAGTAAATCAGCAGAATATTGCTGAGCTTGGTCTTGAGATGCGAGCTTTCATAGTCGAGCGAAACGGGACGGTCATAGGGAATCATTGTCAGAACGAGACGCTCGCCGGCAGATTTACGACCGTCTTTGAGTACATCAAAACACGTTGCCTTGAGCTCAACGCCCGCCTCGGGAAAGTCCGGCCGATCATCGCTGTTGGCCTTGTAGCCAAAGTAACGCTCCTCGATCAGGGTTCCCATACCGCCCTTGTACTTCTTGGACCCAAAGTCCTTGGGCGCGCTCTCCCCCTCTGGCGCAATGCCAAGCTCGAAAATATCGCGGAACGTCATGCCATCGAGATTAGCGGCATAGCGCTCGATGCTTGAGGGGTCAGAAAAATCAGTATCGTCAAGCATGCGCTTGAAGTCGAGGTGCTTCTTGGACATGGGGTACCTCCGAACGTCACAAATAACTTCATGGTAGCCCATGACGTGCGCCCATGCGGCAATAATGGACGTTCTCTGAGAGTGATAAAATCAAGTCTTTTTCTTATTTGAGGATCGGTTATCGTTGTTTAGTTTATGAACGTTCGTTATATCGATTGGAATAACATGTCAGAGGTCAAAATTGCCGAGCTTTTTGCTGGCGTCGGCGGATTTCGTCTGGGCCTCGAAGGCTATGCCGACCCTCGTTATCCCAATTTTTATATGAAACCCGCCGGCCCCTTCCGCACTATTTGGGCAAATCAGTGGGAACCGCCCGGAACCAAGGCACGTCAGTTTGCGGCACGTTGTTACATGGACCGCTTTGGCGAAGATTCCGTTGTCAACGAAGATATCAATAAGGTCTTGGAGCAGGCTGAAGCCGGCGAAATTAAAATCCCCGACGTGCAAATGGTCGTCGGTGGCTTCCCTTGCCAAGACTACTCTGTCGCGCGTCCTCTCAATCAGGCACACGGCATCGAGGGCAAGAAGGGTGTCCTCTGGTGGGACATCTATCACTTCCTCGAGATGAAGAAGCCTCGCTTCGGTCTCTTTGAGAATGTTGACCGCTTGCTCAAGTCGCCCGCATCTCAGCGCGGTCGTGACTTCGCCATCATCTTGAGTTGCCTCGCCGATCTCGATTACACCGTCGAATGGCGCGTAGTCAACTCTGCGGAATACGGATTTCCTCAGCGTCGCAAGCGCGTTTACATCTTCTGCGAGAAGAACGCCGGCAAGGTTGATCTTGCCGATCGCATGCATAACGGCGTTATGGCGAAGGCCTTCCCCGCTATCTATCCTAACGAAATGGCCGAGCTCGATGTCCTGCCCGATCCTTACGAGAACTCGACTCGCTTTGGTGTTGGTCAAAAGACATCGCAATTCAAGAATGCTGGCGTCATGCAGGGCTGTCATGTTCTGACCTGCGACTTTGCCGAGGACTATCACGGTGAGCGCCACGTGCTTGGCGACGTGCTTGTCAACGAGGCTGATGTCCCGGAGCAGTTCTACATCTCCGATGAAAAGCTTCCCGACTGGCGCTACCTTAAGGGCAGCAAGCGCGAAGAGCGCACTAACAAAAAGACAGGCTTTACGTACACGTATTCCGAGGGAGCCATGAGCTTCCCGGATGCCACCGACAAGCCGAGCCGCACCATCCTCACAGGAGAAGGCGGCACGGGAGCGAGCCGCTTCAAGCATGTCATTGAATGTCCCGATGGCCGTTTCCGCCGTCTTGTTCCCGACGAGCTCGATCAGCTTCAGGGATTCCCGAAAGGCTGGACCGATACGGGCATGACTGACGGCCATCGAGCCTTCTGCATGGGCAACGCACTCGTCACCGGCGTGCCCCATCGCATTGGCGAAGCTATGGTCGAAGTGTACGGCCTCTAAAGCAAACAATCCGGAGCCGGCAGTTCACGCTGTCGGCTCCGTTTTTTCATCCCACTCCCCTGTATACTGATGTAGCACGTGTTTCATCCGGGCTTGTTGGGCCGGATTGTTCATGGGAGGGTCTTATGGCTGCTTCGAATCCGCCTAAGGGGAGCGTTTCTTCTTCGTCCATCAAGCCGGTTACGCGCAAGGCCGTGCGTTGCCAGCGCGAGGTCGCTTGGCTTGTCACGCAGGCGGCGGGCAGGCTTGTGGTGACCACTCAGGACGTCAATGCGCCTACGCCGAGCTTTGTGTTAGCGGCGGCACTGGATTTTGTGCGCCAATTGGAGCTTGCCGCACAGGATGCCAGCAGCCACCTCGACTACCAGAATGTTATGGCGCCCGACCTGCAAACGTTCTGCCACATGGCCAAGTTGCCCGCCGCGCCCAATGTGCTTTCGGGCGCAGGCTACATGTTTACGCTTTCGGGCGCGGACCTTATCCGCGACATCTACGCATACTGCAGCGAGCTCGCCGAGCGCCACGTCTTTGACGCGGCAGAAGTCAAACCGGGATATGCCATCAAGCTGGTTCTTAGGCTGTTCTTGATGGACGGGTTCGGGGCCATGCCGGCGTAAGCCGAGTCTTTAGCATCACCGTCGACTGAGCAACAACCGCTTTACCTTAGTGGGCGCCAATTGAGGGTCGATTATTGGGTCGCCTCGTCCACTAACGCATTTATTCCACGCGCTCTGACAGTCGATACTTGCGGTTGCGGCTTGTCAACGGCGCCGTCGGCTCAAGCTCACCCTGCTCAATGAGCGCATTGACGCGTGCCCTAACCTGGGAAACCGTGAGTCCCGTGCGCTCCGCCAGTTCGCGCGTCCCCAATTCGCCGTAGCGCTTGAGTGCCGTCATAATCAAGTCCCCGCCATGATCGACCGGCTCGATCTTTGAACGGTAAAGTACGACCTTGAACCGATCGAACCCCGGGCAGAACAGGGGCTCGGCCAGACCATGCGCGCGCATGGCATCGATCATCATCGGGATGCCCGAGCCATTGCCCTCAGCCGGCGAACCTGCGCCATCCGGCAGCGGGACAATCGATATGAGTTTCACGAGCGTCGCGTTACGGCATCGGGAGCTGCCGTCAAACAAGCTCTCGCGAGTCTTCCCTCCATAAAGACCGCCGGGATTCGTCACCTCGATACGGTCGTCAAAAACGTCGACGGCGATCGATTGCCCACAGAACCGATCCCCGTATTCCCTGTGGATAACCGCGTTGGCGACTGCCTCGCGCAGAACTTCCTCGGGAATCTCCAGCGAGTCGATACGCGAGATGCCTTGGACGGTCGAGGTGCGGCGCAGGTTTTTGGCGACAGCCGCGACAGTATCCGAAATCATCTCGCCCAGGGTGCCCTCGCAGACTGTGCGGTCCATAAACCTTAGTGGCCCCGCAGCTCCCTTTTGAGTTCCCACGTGGACAGCCACATCAATGAAGAGCTTGGGATAGAACTGCTGAGGGTAAACGCCCGCGGCAAGGAGGCCGGCCTTGGTAACATTGCCCTGGAAGTCGAGGAAATTCAGACGCTCCATCTTTGTCTTCTTGTCCGCCGCACCGCGCATCGCTCGAGGCGTCAACGAATAGGCACGCTCTATCGTGCGGTCGACCAGCGACTCGTCGAGATCGTCCACACTCGTGCCGGGCACCGCATCGCGATCGCTAGGACTCGTCCGTTCATATGACGACAGTGCCAAAACCTCGGTCGACGAAAGCGGGACATCTTTGTCATCGATGCGTTTGTAGCTGCCACCTTGAGCGCCCCGCTCTATGACATAGCAAGGCTTGCTCGACGGGTCGAGTTCCTCAATCGTGATAACGAGAACAACGGTACCCCGAAGCTCCACGCGCTCAATGGTGTATTTGGGCGGATTGGCCAGCTTTCCGCGACCGCCGGCATCGCCCATGCCCGCCACGAATTGGTTGAGCACCTTCTCGGTCTCAAAGTTTGCAACTGGAACAAAACCCGCGCGCTCGCTCACTCCAAGTACGATGATGCCGCCGGCGGTGTTTGCGAAAGCGCTGACCGTTTCCCATACGTCGCGGGAAAGCGTCGTGGCGCTCTCCTTGACCTCAACATTAAGATCGTCCGAGCCCATGCGCCTTAAAGACTCGAGCAGACCGGTCAGCTCGTTTTCGTTCATCTGCGCGTCCTTTCGCTCGGTCCTACGGAGAATGCCGCGGATGGATTTCCCTCGTCTCTCAGTTATCTCTCGTAATTATCTCTCATCTTTCTCTTATCTCTCATAGTAGAGATGAGTGAGAGATGAGAGATAAGATGTCGGCCACCTGTTTCATTTAAACATGTTTTTGCTGGTAGAACAATCGATATTGAGACAATACCATGATTGCCCGTCTCTTTGCTGCTCAGCTATCTCTCATATTTATCTCTCATCTTTCTGTTATCTCTCATATTAGAGACGAATGAGATATGAGAGATGTGCGGGCGGCGGATGAGCGTGGATTTTGGACGGTCGGGAAATGAGGGTGGATATTTGGACGGTTTTTGGGCGTTTTGAGGCTGATTCCGTCCGAAAATCCACTCTCATTCGATAGGCGTCCAAGTTTCCACGCTCGTGCGGTGAACGCGCGGGGCCTTTGTCCAATCCACTGGCATCGCCTTCAGTTCGTCGCAGAGCCGCGGCCCCATATGGGTATACTCTCGAGGATTCGACTCGATTCGCCCCCGCTGGGGCGTCAAAGGAGACTGCATATGCCCACCACCTCAACCGACCCGCGCGCCGCAGCCGCCGCGCTGCTGGTACCCGGCACCACCTGCCACGGCTTTGCCGTCGAGCGCTGCGAGACCGTGCCCGAGCTCGACTCGGACGCCTACGTGCTGCGCCACACCGCCTCGGGCGCTCGCCTGCTGTACCTGGCATGCGACGACGAAAACAAGGCCTTTGCCATTGGCTTTAAGACGCCGCCGGCCGATTCCACCGGCGTATTCCATATTCTTGAGCACTCGGTGCTGTGCGGATCGGCCAAATTCCCCGTCAAGGAGCCGTTTGTCGACCTGATCAAGAGCTCCATGCAGACGTTCCTCAACGCCATGACCTACCCCGACAAGACCATCTACCCCGTTGCCACCACCAACGAGCAGGATCTGTACAACCTGATGGACGTGTACCTGGACGCGGTGTTCAACCCGGCCATCTATACCAAACCCACCATTTTTGAGCAGGAGGGCTGGCACTACGAGCTGGACCTGCCGGAGGGCGCCGAGGGCGAGGGCGACAGCAGCTCCGCGAGCCTGCGCGAGGGCACGCTGCGCTATAACGGCGTGGTGTTCAACGAGATGAAGGGCGCGCTGTCCGACCCTATGAGCGTGCTGGACGACGCCGTCAACGCCGCGCTCTATCCCGACACCGCCTATGCGCACGAAAGCGGCGGCGACCCGCGCGCGATTCCCGCGCTCACCTACGAGCAGTTCCTGGACACGCACGCGCGCCACTACAACCCCTCCAACTCCTACATCACGCTCTACGGCGACCTGGACGTGGACCGCGCACTGGCCTTTTTGGACGAGCGTTATCTGTCGCAGCCGAGTGCCGCAAGCCGCCGCATGGACGCAGCCGTTGCCGCCGGCGAGGACCCGTCCACGCTGGCGCCCAATCCGCTGGGCGTGCAGACGCCCGTGACCTGCGAGTACAAGCGCGTCGAGATGGCCACTACACCCGAGAACGCCCTGGTGGGCCTGGGCCTTGTGTTGGGCAGCGCGCTCGACCGCAAACGCACGATCGCGGCGGATATCCTGTTCGAGGCGCTGCTGGGCTCCAACGAGGCGCCGGTCAAGAAGACCATTCTGGCCGCCGGCCTGGGCGGCAACGTGGTGAGCTACACCGCGGCCGAGAGCCTGCAGCCCTACGAGCTCATCATGTTGCAAAACGCGCAGCCCGGCGTGGCGCGCGAGCTGCGCCGCGTGTTCCAGGACGCCTGCCGCGACCTGTGCGAGCACGGCGTTCCGCGCGAGCGCCTGGAAGCCATCATCAGCAGCAACGAATACGATCTGCGCCAGCGCGACTACGGCATCGCCGACGGCGTGGCCATTGCGTGCGACGCGCTGAGCACCTGGCTCTACGATGACGACGCCGCGACGCTGGCACTCAAGTACGGCCCGGTGTACGAGGAGCTGCGTAGCGAGCTGGACGGCACCTACTTTGAGGACCTGCTGCGCGAGCTGGTGCTGGAGAACGACCACATGGCGCTCGTCGAGCTGGTGCCGGTGGACGCCGCCGAGGGTTCGGAGGGTGCCGAGGCCATCGAGCTGGCAGCCAAGCGCGACGCCATGACCGATTCCGAGCTGGCCGACGTGGTCGAGCGCACGGCCGCGCTGCGTGCCGCGCAGGAAGCCGAGGACACGCCCGAGGACAAGGCCACGCTGCCGCGCCTGCGCGTGTCCGACATTGGCGAGGCGCGCCCCGAACCACCGCTGGTCGTGGACACGACCGCGCCCATCGTCTGTCTGCGCCACGACATCCCTACCAACCGCCTGGCCTACGCCATGCAGTATTTCGACCTGAGCTGCGTCGCGTTTGAAGACCTGCCCTATGTGACGCTGCTCTGCCGCCTGCTCAAACAGCTGCCCACGCGCGAGCACTCGGCCGAAGAGCTCGACAACTTGCTCGCCGGCAAGCTCGGCTTTTTGAGCTTTACGACCGAAGTCATGACGCAGCCCGAAGTGGACGGCGTACGCCCCTACCTGCTGGTGAGCGCCAGCGCCCTGTCCGAGAAGATCGATGCGCTGGCGAGTCTGCCGCGCGAGGTGTGGTCGAGCACGCTTTTGGCAGATGCCGACGCCGACCGCGTGCGCGACGTGCTCACGCAGATTCGCATTGGGCTTGAGCAGGGCTTTATCAACAACGGCCACTCGGCGGCGCTCGGTCGCGCGATGAGCTACAGCTCGCCTTCGGCCGTGGTGCGCGAGCAGCTTTCGGGCGTGGACTTCTACCTGTTCCTGCGCGACCTGCTCGACCACTTTGACGAACGCCTGGACGACCTGCGCGCCAAGCTTACCGAGCTGGCAGACCGCATCTTTGTGGCCGATGGCTGCATGGCGAGCTTTACCGGCAGCGACGAGGACTTTAACGCGTACTGGGCCGCCGCGGGCGACATGGGGCTGGACGCTGGCGACGGCGCCGATGCCGGCCGCGACGCGCTCGTGGTGCCGACGCCGTGCGACCGCCACGAGGCTTTTGTCATCCCCAGCGACATCTGCTTTGCGGCAAGCGCGTGCGACCCGCGTCGCCTGGGCATTGACGTGACAGGCACTTGGGCCGTGGCTGCCAACGCGCTCTCCTACGACTACCTGTGGAACGAGATCCGCGTGAAGGGCGGGGCGTACGGCTGCGGATTCCGCGCGGCAGGTGAGCGTCAGGCGGCGTTCTACACCTACCGCGACCCGGCGATCGATCCTTCGATTGAGCGCGTGGAGCGCGCGGGTGCATGGCTTGGCAGCTTTGAGCCCGACGAAGCCGCCTTTGAGGGCTTTATCGTGAGCTGCGTGAGCGGCATGGACGCGCCGGTGAAGCCGTACGCGCTCACCAAGCGCCGCAACACGACCTACCTGGCCGGGCTCGATCCGCATGCGCGCGAGGAGCGTCGCGCCCAGATGCTCGCCGCCACGCCCGGTGAGCTGCGCTCGCTCGGCACCGACGTGACGCGCATCGCAGCCGAGTCGCCCACCTGCGTCTTTGGCGGCCGAGACGTCATCGCCAAGAGCAACGCCGGCTTTAACGTCATCGACCTGCTGGCTTAATGCACAAAGGTAGATTTTTGGGACATACCTAAAAATCTACCTTTTTTCTGCGGTTTGAGCGGGGCGGCGCAGCCCACCGCGGCGGTTTGTCTCAATCTGTAACATCTAGGTCCAATTTTGCCGAGTTACTGTTACAGATTGAGACAAACCGCCGCAGACGCCCACTCCACAGCACAGACCACCACAAAGGTGCCTGTCCCCTTTCTCAGTGGTGATTCGAACACTTGTTCTATACGTACACATGTTCTATAGTATGGGTGATTGCATCGGACTTAAATTGCAACTATAATATAGTTGCAGGATGTGAGGCAGGATGACTCGGATCGACAAACTCATCGCCCAGCTGCTTAGCTGTCCTTCAACGTATAGATTTGCTGACTTTCTTAAAGTTATGGCTTCATATGGCTTTGAAATGGACAACAAAGGCAGGACATCCGGATCGCGCATTCGCTTCTACAGGCCATCGGACGGCAGAATGTTCGTGATGCACGCACCCCATCCATCTGACGAATTGACGGCGGGAACCATCCGAAACATCGTTCGATTTCTACAAGATGTCGGAGGCAGCCATGAGTAACGTTTTGGCTTACAAGGGTTATTTCGCCCCGGTCGAGTTCGATGCCGAACAGCACGTGCTGACAGGTATGGTCGCCGGCATTAGGGACGCAATTGTATTTGAAGGCTCCACGGTTGAAGAAGTGGAGCGATGCTTCCACGACGCCGTCGACGATTACCTTGAGTTTTGTGCCGAAAAGGGCAAGGAACCAGAGCGGGCTTTTAAGGGCTCATTCAATGTGAGAACAGGCTCCGAGCTTCACAAGCAGGCAGCACTGGCGGCGGCAAAGAAGGGTGAATCGCTTAACAAATTTGTGGCCGAAGCAATCGCCGCGGCGTTGTAATAGAAACGAGTCGCCATCAAAACCACCACGAGGGTGCCTGTGTTCCCTTCGTGGTGGTTTTCGCTGTTTGCCCAGATAAAACCTGCCAAAATAAACCTGTCCCTTTTTGGTAGGTTTGGGAGAGGAAGCCGGGATGGACAAGGCTGAGTTGCGGCGGGCGGTGATTGCTCGGCGTGATGCTCTTGATTTGGACTTGCGGGCGGCGAAGTCTGCTGATATCTGTGCGCGACTGGTTGAGCTGCTGGGCCGCTTGGATGCCGCGGCGCCGCACACCGTTGCCGTCTATGCCGCGATGGGTTCCGAAGTCGACTCAGCCGCGTTTGCCGCAGCTGCCGCCAAACGTGGCTGGCGCGTGGCCTATCCGTGCATGCTCTCGGCAACAGACACCGCAGCTTGTGGCCAGCGCATGTGCATGCGGGCAGTTGCCGTCAGCGATGCGTCCGCGGCGCCGTTTATCGCCCACCCCACGCGGACCTTCGCGGCCACGGACATCGACAGCGGCCGCTTCCCTATCGTGCCTGCCGAGGCTCTCGACATGATTATCATGCCACTCGTAGCCTTCGACCGCGCCGGCGCGCGCCTGGGCTACGGCGGCGGCTGCTATGACCGCTACCTGCCCATGCTCTCACCCGCATGCCACGTTATCGGCATCGCCTTTGACGAACAGCGCATCGACCACGTCCCCACCGACGCCCACGATCTGCCGCTGCCCAACATCATCAGCGCCTAACCGCTGCCACATCAGCCACGGCTACAGCGGCACCATCGCAGCCTAGTGCTCCTCGCCGGCGCGGGCCAGGTCGTAGGGCGTGGTCTGGTAGACGTAGTAGTTGAGCCAGTTGGTGTAGAGCAGCTGAGCCTGGCTGCGCCAGACGTTACGCGGCTCGGCGGTGGGGTCGTCACCCGGGAAGTAATGCGCCGGCACCTGAGGGTTGAGGCCGCGCTTCACGTCGCGCTCGTACTCCAGGCGCAACGTGTCGGTATCGTACTCGGGATGGCCAAAGACAAAGAAACGGCGGCTGTCGGTCGACTTGACGATGTATAGGCCTACCTCGTCGGATACGGCCACGACCTCAAGCTGCGGCTCGGCCTCCACGTCCTCGCGGCGCACGTCGGTGTTGCGCGAATGCACGGCATAGAAGCGGTCGTCGAAGCCGCGGACCAGCGGGCTTTGCGGCTTCACCAGATAATGCTCGAACACGCCGCTCGCCTTTGCTGGCAGGTCGTACTTCTGGATACCGTAATGATGGTACAGACCGGCCTGCGCGCCCCAACAAATGTGCAGCGTAGAGTGCACGTGCGTGGTGGACCAATCCATGATCTGGCAGAGCTCGGGCCAGTAGTCGACCTCCTCGAACGGCATCTGTTCCACCGGCGCGCCCGTGATAATCAGGCCGTCGTAGTGGATGTCGCGGATGTCGTCGAACGTGCGGTAGAACGTCTCCAGGTGGCCGGCGCTTACGTGCGTGGCCTCGTGCGTCTTGGTGCGCAGCAGGTCCACCTCCACCTGTAGCGGCGTGTTGGAGAGCTTGCGCATGATCTGCGTCTCGGTGGCGATCTTGGTGGGCATGAGGTTGAGGATGAGCACGCGCAGCGGACGGATGTCCTGATGCAGTGCGCGGTACTCGGTCATGACAAAGATGTTCTCGCTCTCGAGCTGCGCGGCGGCAGGGAGGGCGTCGGGAATGCGAATGGGCATGGATGCTCCTTACGAGTCAGTTGCAGTTATGGTACAACGAGCGGCCCCATCCGCGCGAGCACATCGCCCAGCGATGCCGTCAGCGGCCCAAAACGCCTCAAAAGTAGAAATTAAGGCATGCCCCAAAATTCTACGGCGCTTTAGCCTAGCAAAGTGGCAGCAGGACGCTACAATGGTTCGACGCGAAAAACTCGGCCGGAAGGATACATATATGTACCAGACGCGTAAGATCGGTGTGGTCGGCCAGGGCCACGTAGGAGCACATGTCGCCAACAGCCTGCTCATGCAGGGCATTGCCGATGAGCTGTACCTGTGCGATATCAACGAGGCCAAGGTGACGTCCGAGGTCCAGGACCTGCGCGACTCCCTTTCGTTTGTCCCGTACAACACCAAGATCGTCAACTGCTGCGACCACTACGAGGAGCTGGCCTGCTGCGACGTCATCGTCAACGCCGCCGGTAAGGTCGCGCTGGCCGCCGGCAACCGCGACGGCGAGCTGTTCTTTACCACCGACGCCGCCCGCTCCTTTGCCAAGCGCATCGTCGACGCCGGCTTCGACGGCATCTTCGTGAGCATCTCCAACCCCTGCGACGTCGTGTGCACCGAGCTGTGGCACCTGACCGGCTACGATCCCAAGAAGATCATCGGCTCGGGCTGCGGTCTGGATTCCGCCCGCCTGCGCACCGAGATCTCCAAGAAGGTCGGCGTGAGCCCCAAGTCCGTCGACGCCTACATGATCGGCGAGCACGGCTTTAGCCAGCTGGCCGCCTTTAAGGCCGCGACCATCGCCGGCAAGAGCCTCAACGAGCTTCAGGCCGAGAACCCCGACAAGTACGCCTTTGACCACATGGAGGTCGAGGAGCTCGCACGCAAGGGCGGCTATGTGACCTACCAGGGCAAGCAATGCACCGAGTACGCCGTCGCCAACTCCGCCGCGCGCGTCTGCGCTGCCGTTCTGCACAACGAGCACGCCGTGCTTTCCGCCTCCACGCTCATGACCGGCCAGTATGGCGAGGAGGGCATCTTCACGTCCCTGCCGTGTGTGATCGGCGCCGAGGGCGTCGAGGAGGTCTACACGCTCGACCTGTCCGAGTACGAGCTCGAGGGCTTCCACAAGAGCTGCCAGCACATCCGCGACAACATCGCCCAGCTCGACTGGTGGGATGCCGAGGCCTACGACGCAAAGTAGGCCGCTGGCTGCCGCAACCTTGCGAATCTAAGCGCGACACCAAGCGGGCCGCGCCGGAAATCCCCGGCGCGGCCCGCTTTTTTGACTCACGCAGTGCCCTTGCGAATCGAAGGTGAATACTTTTCCGCGAAGTGAACGAGCAAAAATGAACCCCCGAAGCATCCACGCTTTTCAGGCGCCGTTTCCTGCGGTTTCGCCGAGTTTTTCCTGCAGTTTTGGCATCAAAAAGTGTGGATGCTTCGGGGTCCAAAATAGGTCGTTCACTTCGCAGAAAAGTATTCACCTTCGTTTTTCGACAGATGGAACAGGGCGCTTTAATCCTCAAACCACGCGATTGCGCGAATGGGCGAGCCGTCGCAATCCTCGATTTTGAGCGGTGCGCAGCTAAACCAGAACAGATCGTCGCCGCAACAGTCCAAGTCCTTTAGATTCTCGATGTTGACGATATCGCATGCGCGGAACAACTTCTTGTGGCGCGTCAGGTTTTCGTCCGCGATGGGGTCGAGTCCAATTACATCAAAGCCGATGCCCTTGTAGCCGCCGTCGATGATCAGGTCCAACACTTCGTCGTCCAAGCAAGGATAGTCGCCAAAGTACGCCTCGGTTCCCCAGCGCTTATCCCAACCCAAGTTGAACAGCAAAAACTCGGCCTGGGTCACCTTATCGCCATAGGGACGGAGTTGCTCCACAGTAATGGCCTCACCCTCGGCGAGCATGCGGCAATCGACAACCAATGCCCTGCCTATAAACTGGCTTGCTGGAAACGCATCGAGCGTCGTGCGGTCGGCAAACAGATGCGCCGGTGGATCCATATGCGTCCCCGTATGGGTGTACATCTGCATGAGCGTCTCTTTAAATCCGTCGTGCTCGTAGGTACTCGCTGGCAGCAGCTTGGGTGTATCGGCTCCGGGAAATACCGGCATGTCTTCCCTAATCGTGTGAGTCAAATCAAGCACGCGCATGTTCAGTCCCCATTTCTTTCTTGGCAAAGCAAAACGGGGCCCGCACTTGGCGGAAGCCCCGTCGTGAGAGGTTATTCCCGGTATATTAGTACTGCTCGACGCCCATGTAGCGGCGGAACTCGGGGCTGTGGTCGAAGACCTTGCCGCGGGCGGCACGCAGCTCGCAGCTCATCGCGTAGAAGAAGATCGGCTCAAGGAACGAACGCACGCTGGCGGGCACCTCGCCCACGCCGTACTCGAGCGCGTCGAGCACCATGATCGTGTCGGTGTGCGTGTTGAGGAACGCAAGCGCGCGTTCCTCCATGGGGCGGCACTCGCCGGCACCGAGCTGCACAAAGTAGAACACGCCGGGCTCGGTGGCCTCGAAGGGGCCGTGGAAGTACTCACCGGAGTGGATGTAGCAGCAGTGCTGCCACTGCATCTCCATGAGCGAGCAGATGGCCATGGCATAGGTCTGGCTAAAGTTGGGGCCGGAACCCAGGATGTAGAAGAACTCGTGCTGCTGGCAGAGCTCGGCGAAGCGGGCGCCCAGCTCGGCGTTGACCTTCTCGCGCGCAGCGGGCAGCAGCGCGTCCATCTGCTTGAGGCCGGCGTACATGTCGGCGAGCGCCTCGTAGCCCTCCTGCTGGTCGAGCAGCTCGGCGGCGATCAGAGCGCCGATGCCCTGCGGCACCTCGGCCTGCGGCACGCCCTCGCCCCAGGGGTAGACCCAGGTAGTCCACTTGCCGTTGTCAATCTTGGAGCCCTCGCAGTCGGTCATGGCGACGACCTCGGCGCCGGCAGCCAGCGCCATCTCGCAACCGTCGACGACCTCCTGCGTATTGCCGCTATGGCTGCAGGCGATGACGAGCGACTTCTCGCCAAGGCTCTTGGGGGCCATCAGGCAGAACTCGCGTGCGGTGTAGACCGTGGAGGTAAACGTGGTGGCCTCGCGCTTGAGCAGCTCGTTGGCAGGCATCAGGTCGATCATCGAACCGCCGCAGGCGATCCAAAAGACGTTCTCGATCTTACCCTTGCGCTCGATGATTTCCTGGACCAGATCATGTGCGTTCATGCTGATGTTCCTCCTTGTGTGGCGACCTTAAGCGACAGCAGCTCGTACCTGCGGTCGTTCTATGTTGTCCTATTTATACCACGCAAGCTACCGCAGGTGAAGTCATTTCAGCAAATTTGTTCTATGTTGTTCTATCTGTGGACATTAGATGTCGAACACGTAGCGCGAGCCCACGATCTTTTGGCGGCCGAGCAACAGAGGTCGCTCATCAAAATCGGTAAAGTACGCCTCCATGTAGAAGAGCGGCTCGCCAATCGGAACCTCGAGCAGCGGGGCCGCCTGAGCATCGGCAAGCGCAATCTCCACCGTGCAAGGATCGGACTTGAGCGGCGAACGACCCGAGTGCTCGGCAACGACCGCAAAGATCGAGTTGTCGGTGAGGTCCTCGTCGGCCAGTGTCTGCAGGTAGGGGTGGTCTGCCAGCACAAAGGCGTTGTTCTCGAGCATGACGGGGATGCTGTCGGCCGTACGCACGCGCTCAACCACGATAAGCTCGCAGCCGGGCTCCACGCCAAAAAACGCCGCGTCCTCGCGCGTCGCCGCGACCACCGTGCGCGACACCAGACGCGCGCCCGCCACCATATCGTTGGCTGCACAGCCCTCGGTAAAGCTCTGAACATCGCCCTTCTGGACAATCTTGCGCTTGAGCTTGGGAGCGCATACAAAGGTACCCCTCCCCTGCTGGCGGTTAAGGTACCCCGCGCGCGACAGCTCCTCGATGGCACGGCGCACGGTGATGCGCCCCACGCCGTAGGACTTCGCGAGCTCCATCTCGGAAGGAATGCGCGAGCCAGTCGGATATACGCCGCGCGCGATCTCGCCCTTCAGGTCATCCATGACCTGCTGGTACAGCGGCACGGCGGGCACGTCAGCGCGCTCGGTGCGCTCGGTTTTACTATCGGTTGCCATCGTTATGCTCCATCCCGTGCGTGCTCGGATTCAAACTCTTCAATCGCCGCCATAAACTGCTCGCCAAAGCTGTCGGCCTTTTTCTCGCCAATACCGTTGACCTGGATAAGCTCATCGCGTGTCTGCGGGCGCAGACGGCACAAGCCGCGCAAGGCCTTGTCGGAGAAAACCATGTACGGTGCCATCTCGAGCTCGGTCGAGATCTCCTTGCGGAGGGCACGCAGGCGCTCGAACAGCTCGGCGTCGTCGCCCACGCGCGGACGCTGATCCAGCTCGGCCTCCTCGCGCAGCAAGTCAACGGCACGACGGGCGCGCGCCGAAGCCTTGCGCTTGGACGCGCGGCGTTTAATGGTAAAGGCAAAGGCCTCGTCCTCGACCTCACCGGCACGCGGACCCAGGCCGACCACCGGATATTGGCCCTGCGAGGTGGCCAGATAGCCACGGCCGCACAGCTGCCCGATGATGTCCTTAATGCGCCCGACCGATTCGCTCGACAGCTCACCATAGCCGCGGTCCTCGTCCAAGTGCATCTGTCGAATGCGCTCGGTATTGCCGCCGTGGAGCACGTCGGCAATGAGCGACTTGCCAAAACGCATGGGGCGTGTGGCCACGTAGCGCACGGTGGCGCGGGCCATGTCGGTGACGTCCTCGACCTCGAACTGCGTGAGGCAGTTGCTGCAATTGCCGCAGCCGTCGGCCTCGTCCGCCGTGCCGCCTGTGCCGGCCGCCGCATGCTCGGCCGCGGCCTCGTCGCCAAAGTAGCGCAGCATGTATTCGCGCAGGCAGCCGGTGGTGTTGCAGTAGCCCTCCATCTGGCTGAGCAGGCGGTAGCGGTTCTGGAGCGCCCACGCGCGCTGCTCGTCGTCGAGCGCCTCGTCGGCCGCATCGCCGCGGTCAATCAAAAAGCGGCGCATGCGAAAATCGTTGCCGTTCCACAGCAAATGGCAGCTGGCCGGATCGCCATCGCGGCCGGCGCGGCCTGCCTCCTGGTAGTAGGCCTCGATGCTCTCGGGCACGTTGTTGTGGATCACGTAGCGCACGTTGGGCTTGTCGATGCCCATGCCAAAGGCGTTGGTCGCAACCATCACCTGAATATCGTCGTCGATAAAGGCGCGCTGGCTTTGACGGCGGGCGTCGTTGCCCATGCCGGCATGGTAGCGGCCAACGCGAATGCCGCTGGGGCCCAGCGCTTCGGCGAGATCGCCTGCCAGCGCATCGACCGTCTTGCGGGTCGAGCAATACACGATGCCGCTCTCGCTCGAATGCGCGATCACGTAGTCGCGCACCCAGGCGGCCTTGGCCTTGTCACCCATCTCCTCGCAGCCAAAGTAGAGGTTCTTGCGATCGAAGCCCGTCACCACCGTCGCGGGGTTTTGCAGGCCGAGCATCTGCTGAATGTCCGTGCGCACGCGCTCGGTCGCCGTAGCGGTAAAGGCCGCCACGATGGGGCGCTGCGGCAGGGAATCGATGAACTCGCGAATCTGCAGGTAGGCGGGGCGGAAATCCTGGCCCCACTGGCTCACGCAGTGGGCCTCGTCAATGGCCACGAGCGGCGCGCCAATGCCGCCGTCCGCTGCGACCTCCTGCGCAAAGGCCAAAAAGCGCGGCTCGAGCAGGCGCTCGGGCGCCACGTACATAAGCTGGTAGCGGCCCTCGCGCGCCCGCTTGAGCACGGTATTTTGCTGGGCCGGAGTAAGGCTGGAGTTGAGATAGCTGGGTCGCGCGCCCGCCGCGAGCAGCGCACGGGTCTGGTCCTCCATAAGGGAGAGCAACGGACTCACCACAAAGGTGATGCCGGGCAGCATGAGCGCGGGCACCTGGTAGCAAATGGACTTGCCGGCGCCTGTGGGCATAACACCCAGCGCATCGCGACCGGCAAGGATCGCATCGACCATGCGGTCCTGCCCCGGGCGAAACGAGGTGTAGCCAAAATAGGCGCCGAGCGTGTCGAGCGCCATCTGCTGCATGCTATCGGTCATGGTTTCCTAACGTCCAAGTCATCTGCCGCCGATTATACGCCGCCACGCGGACCGGTGCCCCACGGTTGCCGGCCACGGGCGGCGCAATCCGAAAGGAACGAGCGTGGATTTTTGGACACTTTCCGGATGAGCGTGGATAATCTCCCACTTTGGGCCCGTCACCAAGCCAAAAACGGGAGATTATCCACGCTCATTCTGCAGATTGCCGCTCTGGCGGGCTTGCAACGTCGACCGGTCCGCCGTTCGTCAGAACGGCGGAACCAACCCTACATCACCATGACGTAGCGGCTGCCCACGTAGTACTGCTTACCCATCAGGACCGGCTCGCCATTGGGGCCGATAAAGCCGGCACGCAGGTTGAGCAGTGGATCGTGCGGAGCAATGCCCAGCTCAGCCGCCTGCTCGGCATTGGCGCGAACGGCCTCGACCGTGCGGTAGCCAACCGAGACAATCGGCGTTCCGCCAACACGCTCGACCTCGGCAAAAATGGACTTGTCCTCAAGATCGGCCGTCAACAGCTCGCGGTAGGCGTCAAACGGCACAAAGATGTTCTCCTCAAAGATGGGCTCGCCGTCGGCCGTACGCACGCGCTTGATATGCAGCAGCAGCGCATCCTTCTGCAAGCCAAAGAACTCCATCTCGTTTTGACGTGCCGGCACAATCTGGCGATCGACCACATGTGCGCCCGCCTTCATGCCATTGTCGGCACACAGCGCGGTAAACGTCTGCAGCGTCGAGGCGTGGAACTGGCGGTTGATGTGCGGCGTGGAGACAAAGGTGCCGCGGCCCTGCTGCTTAACCAGGTAGCCATCGGAGCACAGCTCCTCAACGGCGCGGCGCACCGTAATGCGGCTCACCTCGTACTGTTCGGCAAGCTCAAGTTCGGACGGAATACGCTCCTTGGGTGCATAAATACCTTTCTCGATCGCATCCTTGATCTCGTCGTAAATCTGCTGGTAAAGCGGTGCATTTTTTGGTGCAGGCATGTTTAATCACTCTTATCAAAATATCGAAATAACTAATACGTATATAACGTCTTTTTATATGTTACCTCAGTTTGATAAAACGATACACCACATACAGCAAATCCTTACTTGCCGTCGTCCTGCTGCAGGCTGTCCTGCTCGATGAGGCGCGCCTGCCTGCAGGCCATGCGCGCGGGCTTGTCGGGATCGGGTACGGCCGTGGGCATGGGCTCGTCAACATGACCGCCCCACCAGCCGCCCACAAAGTTGAGCGTGTGGAACACGTTGATCACGGCGCCGGGATCAATGTCGCATACCAGCTTGATAATGTCCTGACTCTCGTAGGTCGAGACAACGGCGTGCAGCAGGTACATCTTTTCGCGACTGTATCCGCCGATGACCTCGGCGCAGCTAATGCCGTGCTGAAAATGGTCAACATAGGCGGTCATGACTTCGTCCGCCTTGTGCGTTGTGATCTGCAGCGTCACACGGTCGTAGCGACGATAGAAACTGTCGATGGTCTTGGTCGAAATAAACTGGAACACGATGGAGTACGCCGCATTGTCCCAGCCAAACATAAAGCCAAAGATCGCCAGGATAAAGCAGTTGAAACCAAAGATAACGCCCCAGATGGTCTTACCCGTGTGGTTGGAGACCCACAGCGCGATAAAGTCGGTGCCGCCGGTAGATGCGCCGGACTTGAGCGCGATGGCAGCGCCCAGACCCGAGACCACGCCACCAAAAATGATGAGCATGATCTTGTCGCCCAAAAACGGGGCGAAATGAAAGATGTTGAGGAACAGCGATGAGAGCACAACTTGCATCATAGAGAAGATGACGAAGCGCTTGCTAATGCCGCTCCAGCATAGGAGCGCCACGGGGATGTTGAGCGCGAGCATACCGAGCGAGATGTCGATGTGAACGCCGCCGAGCGAGGTAACGCGATCGAGCAGGACCGCGACGCCGGTAAGACCGCTCGGAAGCAGGTCGGCGGGCCGAATGAACGCCTGGATCAGGAATGTCTGGAGAACGGCGGAAATGGTGACCGCCACGGCGGTGATGGCACGGCGGACGATGGTGAGGCGGCCGAGCACGAGCACGCGGTCCGTGAGCTGGTCGATGGCGTTCGCCACGTAGGCTCCCTTCGAAGGCAGATGTAGTTGTGGGGCATGCCGGCGATTGTAACATGGAGCGTGCGGAGGCGCTTCAATTCACCCTCTCTCGACAACCATCAGAAGGACCGTGAGGTCGCTCAAAAGAAAAACGCCGTGAAGAGAGCGATCCCTTCACGGCGAATTCGGCGTTTGCCCAGATAAAACCTGCCAAAATAAACCTGTCCCTAAATGGCAGGTAGGATGTCGGACAGGTTGTCGATGACAACGTCGGCGGCGGACTGGTCCAGGTTGACGCCCTCGTGCGGACGCAGCGCCAGGACGCGGGCGCCGGAGCGCTTGCCGGCCTCGATGCCCAAAGGCGAGTCCTCGATAACCAGGCATTCGGCAGGCTCCACCCCCAGCGCCTCCATGGCACGCAGGTAGATCTCGGGGTCGGGCTTAAACGCACTGCACTCGTGACCGCTGATGGTGTAGTCCAGCACGTCGGCGATACCGGCAATCCCCACCAGCTCGTCAATGAGCTCGCGATAGGACGAGCTTGCGATGGCGCACTTCACGCCGCGCTCGTGCAGCTTGCGCATCACCGGCTCCGTCTGCTCGTTGAGCAGCTCGGCATACGGAACGGGATGGTCTGGGCTGTAGACCTGCTTGTACTCCACGCGCAGGCACTCGCGCAGCTCAACATCGTCAGGTACCAGCGACTTCCAAATGGCGGGCTCGTTAGACCCCGAAAGATCGGGGATCTCGTCAAAGTGAAAGCCCTTCTCTTCCATAAACGCCACGCGACGACGGTTGTAGAACCACTCGGTATCGACCAGCACGCCGTCCATGTCAAACAGCACTGCCTTGATCATACGTATCTCCTTTCGATAGCAAAAAAGGGGACGGGGTGCAAACCCCATCCCCTCTCAATCAACCCGTAAGGTCTACTTACTTGTGATTAGTAGGAAAGCTTCCACATGTAGCGACGCATGGTCAGCGGGTGCTGACGGGCCTCGGCGATCTGGTTGCCGTACTCGCGCATAACGGCAAGGTGCAGCAGCGGGTTGAAGTAGGTGACGACGCTCGCGGGCACGGCGTCAGCCAGGCCGTAGTCCTTGGAGTCGATCAGAGCGACCTTGGCGCCCATGCGCTCAAGGAAGGTGAGGGCGCGGGCGTCCATCGGACGGGTGGCACCATCGGACATGAAGAAGACGTAGGGCTTACCCTCGGTGGAAACCTCGAACGGGCCGTGGAAGTACTCGCCGGTGTTGTAGGCGGCGGCGTCGATCCACTGCATCTCGGTGAACAGGAAGGCGGCGTGAGAATAAGCCATCTTCTCGGAGGCACCGGAAGCCATGAAGTAGATCATCTTGTCGTCCTTGAAGTCCTCGGCGAACTTCTTGGCGAGCTTCTTGCAGTGCTGAGCGGCGTTCTCGCAGAGATCGAAAACGTTGGTGAGGCCGGTGATCATGTCCTCGTAGTGGTCATAGCCCTCGGTCTGCTGAAGGATCTCGAGAGCAAGAGCGATGGCATAGCCGGGCTTCTCGCACTTGGCAGCGTAGTTGGCGTGGAAGCCGTGGACGATGACGTGGTCGGCGTCGACAGTCAGAGCGGAGCCAGCCTTGTTGGTGAGGGAGACGACCGGGCAGTTGTGCTTCTTGGCGGTCTTGTTGGCCTCGACGGTCTCGGGCGTGGAGCCACCGAGGGAGCAGGTGATCACGAAGGTGTGCTCGTTGACCCAGGAAGGCGTGTCGTAGTTGAACTCGTTAGCGGTGAAGATCTGAACGTTCAGCTTGTCCGTGTTGTTGGCCAGGAAGTACTTGGCGGGGTAAAGGTCGGACATGGAAGCGCCGCAGCCGACGAAGGCAACGCTGTGAATCTCGTGGTTGGACAGGACGTCAGCGACGATCTGCTTAGGGAGGTTAAGGTCGATCTCGTACATCTGACACATTCCTTTCGATTTTTGCGACGCCACATTGCCGGACGCACGCAGGGTTACCGTGATTTGGACCGAGTCGCCGGCCCGTTGAGGATGTGTCAAAGGGACTGTCCCTTTGACACATTTAGGGATGGAAGCCTGTCTGGGGTATGGGATGCCAGGCAGGCTCCCGGGGGAAAGCGGTTAGGCGCTTAGTCGCGACTAGGCCAGGATGCCGGCCGCAGAGAGGGCGATGCCGCCCACGATGGCGATCACGAGAAGCCAACCGGTGTTGACGTTCTTCTTGATGAGCCAGTACATAAGGCCGGTGAGGCCAAGGGAGATCATCTGAGGCATCATGCCGTCCAGGATGTCCTGGATCACGACGGTGCCGTCAGCGAACTGCAGCGGGGTGGTGGCGCCGATCAGCGTAGCGATCATGCCGCCCACGGACATAAGACCCACGATGCCGCAGACATACATGAGCTTCTCCATGAGGTCGCCGCCCTGAAGCTTGCTCAGGTACTCGTGGCCGCCCTGATAGCCCATCTTGGCTGCGAACCAAGTGATCAGCACAGAGGGGACGATGGAGATGAGCATGGCCAGGATCGGGCCCATGATGGAGCCCTGCTGAGCCAGCTGAACGCCCAGGCCAAAGGCGATAACGCGGATGGTGCCCTGGAAGAAGGAGTCACCGATGCCGGAAAGCGGACCCATGAGGGATGTCTTGACCGCGTTGATCGAATCGGGATCGAAGTTCTCGGGATCCTTGGCGTACTCCTCCTCCATGGAGGCGGCGAGGCCCAGGACAAAAGCGCTCGTCTGCGGGGTGCAGTTGTAGAACGCCATGTGACGGTGGTAAGCCTCTTTCTTAGCAGCGAGCTGCTTGGGGTCGGACTCATCCGGATAGAGGCGATCGAGCGTGGGAACCATGCCGTAGAGGAAGCCCATGTTCATCTGACGCTCGTAGTTCCAAGAGGCCTGGATGGCCCAGGAGCGCCAGAAGAACTGGCTGACCTTCTTGTTCAGGGACACGTCCTTGGTTGCGGTTGCCATAGTGTGTTCCTCCTTAGTCTTCGTCGTCTTCGAGCGGATCGTAGTCGGAATCGACACCGGCGGCTGCATGGGAACCGTTGAACTTGAAGCCCATGAAGACGACAGCCAGGCACACACCGATCAGAGCGACCGCGATGACGGACAGGTTGAGGTAAGCGGCGAGCAGGAAACCGATGAACAGGAACGGAGTCATACCCTTCTTGATCATCATGGTGAGCAGCAGGGCCAAGCCGTAGGCGGTCATGATCTTGGTCGAAACGTTAAGACCAGTGGACAGCCACTCGGGAACCATGTTGACGATGGCCTGAACCAAGTCGGTGCCAACAAAGACGGCGAGGAAGATCGGCAGGAAGTACATGACGGCGTACAGACCGGAGCCGGCGCAGATGTGCATACGGTAAGCGGTCTTGAACTTTCCGTTATCGATCGCGCTATCTGCCACATGGGTGAGGGCGGCGATGATGGAACGGAACACGATGCCGAGGAGCTGACCCAGGACGGCGACCGGGATGGCGATCGTCATGGCGGTCTCGGCGGAAGCATCGGTCAGGCACGCAAAGGCAGCGGCCACGATGCCGCCCAGGACCATATCGGGCGGAACGGCGGCGCCGACCTGCACCAGGCCCATGGACACGAGCTCGACGGCGGCACCGACGGCAAGGCCGGTGGGTACATCGCCCAGCAGCAGACCGACGAGCGTAGCGCCAACGAGGGGCTGCTCGAAGTTAAGACGACCGAGCAGGCGGGAGTCCCACATGCAGAACACGCCGACGAGGCCGACGAGCACCGCACTGATGAACGTATTCATACCCTTCTCCTTTCAGTCAGGCAAAAGCCTGGTTGATTACAGCTTGGCGTCGATGTCGACGCTCTGATACGTAGGGGTCTGCTGGACGTAGAGCTTGATGCCCATGTCGAGCAGCTGGTTGACGTCGGCCTTCTGGGTGGCGTCGAGGAAGACGGAGCTGTCCTTGCCGCCAATCTGATCGGCACCGTCGTGGTTGGCGGTGGCGCCCAGGTTGATGGCGTCGAGCTTGTAGCCCTGGCAGAACTGCAGCATCTCGGCCGTGTTGCCAAAGACGAACATGACGCGCTCGCCGAGGGTGTTGAGCTTGTCCATCTTGGCGAGGGCACGCTCGACGGTGAAGACGTTCAGGCGCACGCCCTGGGGCTTGGCCAGCTTAAGGGCGCCCTTCTTGATGTCATCGTTGGCGGCAGCGTTGTCGACGACGATGATGCGCTCGGCCTGGACCTTAGTGGTCCAGGTAAAGACGACCTGGCCGTGCAGCAGACGGTAGTCAAGACGCGCGAGGACGATCTTGGCGGGACCGGAGCTGTGACGGGACGCCTTGGCCTTCTTGGCGGGAGCCGCGGCCACCTCGACCGGTGCGTTGGGGTTGGTCAGACCGGTGCGGGCCTCGTTGATGAGGGCCGCGAGCTCGGCACCCTTGACGGGGACGGGGCTCATAGCGAGCGTGAGCGCCAGCGGGATATTGAAACCGCTGACAACCGTGAACTTCGTGCCGTTCTTGGAAAGCTCGACCATGTTGTTGTTGACCGAGCTACCGAGCATATCGGTTAGCACATACACGGTGTCGTCCGCGTTGAACGTGGCGATCATAGCCTCAACCTTATTGGTGATGGGCTCCTTGTCGTCACGAGCAAGCGACACGACGTGGACGTTCGACACGTCGCCGAGAACCATCTCGAGCGTGTCTTTGGCGCCTGCGGCCAGGCCGCCATGAGATGCGAGAATGATCTGATTCATCTTGCCTCCTCCTTTTCGTTATGGTCATTATAACGTCTTATACGTTGCTTATATTGATAATTAGTATATAAACCGTTCGCGGGTGAAAAACGACCGTTGGCGGGTTTAACGCACTTGAAACGTTGGGGCTGGGTAGGCCGACGCTGGCTGGATAACCCCAGGTCGGACACCGAGCGCAACCCCCTATCGCACGAAGTACCAGGGGCTTTCCTGCACGGTGGGCTCCAGCGTGATGCCTGTGCGCTCGCGGAACAGATCCATGTCCTGCGATTTCTCCGTCCACCACGCGTTGGGCTTAAAGGTCATGCTCTCAATGACATGGCCGACAAACACACTGTTGCGCAGCTTGGAGAAGTCGGTGTTCATGATCAGGATGGACGCGAGCACCAGCACAATGCCCAGGACCTTGATTGCGCCGGCGGACTCGGCATAGATGCCAATACCGACCAGAACGGTCGCCACGGTTTCGAACGAAGCCACGACCGGCACCTTCGACGTCTCGAGGTCCATAGAGAGGCCCTGCATATAGAAGATGTACGCAAGAGCCGTCGGAATAAAGCCAAAGCCCGCGAACAGCAGAATGAGCTGCGGGGACATTGCCGCGGCTACATCGGACCACGGAGCAGAAAGCACAGCCATAAAGCATCCGCCAAAGACAAAGCCCCAAAACGTCACCGCCAGCGGATGCAGCGTCTTGGTGGCCATGCGGCTAAACACAGCCAGCAACGCACCGCAAAGTCCGGCGATCACACCCGACGCGACGCCCCAAGTCGAGAAATGGAAACCGGACAGGTCCCCGCTCGTCACCGCGAGCACGCAACCCACAATGTTAAAGATGATGGCGACGAGCTTGTTGGGGGTCACGCCCTCGCGATAAAGCACGCGGCCGAGCATGACGCCAAACACCGGCGAGGTATAGAGCAGCACCGAGGCCGTGGACATGCCCACCTCGCCCATGCACTCGTAATAGCAGGTGTTGGCGACGGCCAAACCGACGATACCGACAAGTGCGCAGGGGACGAGTTCTTTAGGACTTGCCTTGAACAGCGCCATGGGACCCGAGGCTTTTCCCTCACGAGCACCTCCCTGGCAACCCATGAATACCAAAACCGGAGCCATCAAGACGGCACCCGACAACAGGCGAAAGGCCGCCATGCTCTGAGACGAAACGCCCAGGGCGGATATTCCGTTAACAAAGATTCCGATGGTGCCCCACATTAGCGCGGCGATCAGCACCAGCACATAGCCCAGATTGCTCCTCTTCAACGCAGCCTCCTCGGTATTGTTTCCAATATGTTTCATGCTACGTTATAGTCGTTATATACATTTATCAAGACTGAAATCGGCGAACGGGAAACTTTTGAAACAAGGAGTGCCCCCAACTGCCGGCAGAAAGGGAACGTCCCCAAGTGTCGCTCTAGCAGTTGCGGTGAAATAGTTCTCAAACAGAGGTTTCACGCCCCCAAACAGGAACTATTCCACCGCAACTTATGAGGGGTATTGGGCTGTTAGGCCGCTCTATCCCTTAGTAGTCCAGCTTCCACATGTAACGGCGCGTCATGTAGTCCTTGTGGGTGACGGCGGAGAGCGCACGCATGTAGACGTTGTTGAGGATCGGGGCAAAGATCAGGTGGTTGAAGTACTCGCTCACGCTGTCCTTGATGTCGTTGAGGCCGAGCTCCTTGGCGTCGAGCTGGTAGACGCGCTCACCACCGTACTGGTTGACAAAGCGAATGCCGCGCTCGTCGTTACAGCGGCTGCGGCCGACGCTGATGAGCTGGAACAGCGAGGTGCGCTTGTCCAGGATCTCGAAGGGGCCGTGGAAGAAGTCGCAGGTGTTGATGGTGCAGGAGTCGATCTGCAGCATCTCCTGCACGTTGCAGATGCTAAAGACGTAGGCGGCACCAAAGAGCGGGCCCTGAGCCATAACGTTGATGCAGGGCTTGTCGGCGTTCTGCTCGGCCCACTTGGCTGCGAGCGGACGGGTGTACTCGACGGCCTTGCGATAGATGGGATCGACCAGGTCGAAGGCGGCCATAGCGGTCTCGTACTCGGCATAGCCCTCGGTCTGCTGCGTGAGCTCCATGGCAATCATGGTCACGACGGCGGAATTGGTGCGGCCCATGCAGGACTCGTCGACGGCCAGGCTGTCGTACTGGATCTTGTAGTCGCAGACCTCGGTGAGGGCGGACTCGTCAACATAGATGGCGATGGTGCTGGCGCCGTGGTCCTTGGCGACCTGGGCGGCGACGATGGTCTCCTTGGTGCCGCGCATGGACACGACAACGGCCAGGGTGTTCTCGTTGACGTAGGCCGGGGTGGCGTGCACGAACTCGTTGCTGGTGTAGCTGGAGCTCACGACCTGCGTGGCCTCGTGCTCCATAAAGTACTGGGCAGGATAGTTGCCGCCGTTGGATCCGCCGGCGCCAATCCACACGACGCGCTTGATGCCGCCCTTGTCTGCCTTGTCAGCCAAAACCTGGGAGACGACGTCCTTAACCTGTTCCTGAGTAGTCATCGTGCATCAGCCTTTCTTCTCGTTTGATGCTGTCGATGGCATACAAGTTACATACATGTTTTAACGATGTCGACTAGTTGTATGCTATATTTGTCTTAGATATTTTGCTGATGCGGTTTTCGATAACTCGTTACCAGCGATTTTATTGTTGTATTGGATACATGCTTGATTAGCCAAGCATACAAGTTAGATACAGGTTAGTCGTATGAGCGCTTCGTCTAAAAAGAAACTGACCCAATACGAGCGTCTGGCGGGCACGCTGCGTGACCGCATCGCCGCCGGCACCTACGCACGCGGAGACAAGCTGCCGTCCGAGATGGAGCTCATGGACGAATCGGGGCTGTCGCGCAGCACCGTGCGCCACGCGCTTAAGGTGTTAGTTGACGAGGGCCTGGTGCGCACCGAGCGCGGACGTGGCACCTTTGTGGCCGACACGCCCGCGCTCCACGAGAACAACCTGGTGTTTTCGAGCTATACGGCACAGGTCCAGGGTCAGGGCATGAAGCCCACCACGCGCACCGTGGACTCGGGCTTTGCCAAGGCGGCCGGCAGCATAGCCAAGTTCTTTGACACCGCCGTGGGCAGCAAGCTCGTCAAACTTGTCCGCCTGCGCTACCTGGACGACGCGCCGCTGTGCCTGGAGACCACCTATCTGCCGCCAAGCTTTGGGTCGCTCATCGATCGCGATATCAACGGTTCGCTCTACGCCACGCTGCGCCAGGAGTTCCATCGTGCGCCGGCGCAGGGGCATAAGACCTTTGAGGTGTGCTATGCCTCGCAAAACGAGGCGTTTTTGCTTAACGTCGAGCGCGGGCAGGCGCTGATTCTGATCACCGACTACGTCTACGACACCGACGGCCGCCCGCTCCACATCTCCAAGCGCATCCAGCGAACCGACCGAGCCAAATACACCGAACCCATCGGCTAGCGCACTAAACGAGGCGAAACTAACTAATATGCGTTTTACCTGCGGTTTTTATTAAATCTCAAGCCGGCATGGCGCAAATGCCAACATCGCCTGGCAACACGCGCCGCCCAAGCTCAACTGTTCCTGCCCAGAATATCCAGCACCGTAAACCTAAGTGAGTAGACTTTTCGCGACCTGCCAAGCACAACCAAAACAGCCATCTCCGTGACCTGCGGTTTTACTAAAGCAGATACGCTTTGTGCTCGCCTTGCGCCAAAAAGTCTACTCACTTAGCTCGCAAGGTGTCTCGACGAGACGATTCGAGTCAAAAAAGCGTACGAACGCGGCGCTTCTTGCGGCAATTTGATACCGCAAGACAGCCAAAAACCTGTCCCTAAATGGTAGGTTTGAAACCTTGGGCAACAAGTGCGGGAAGCCAGGTTGGTTTTGGTTGGTTGGGAACGCGTTCGGCTAGGACCAGCTCCATCCAGCACATGTCATACCAGCGTCCGAACTTTTGCGCGCAGCGATCGAAGGCGCCCACCAGGCGATATCCCATATGGGCATGGAAGTCCTGGCTGTTGTGCGTCAGGTATTCGTCGTCCTTGTCATGCGGCACGGCGATGAGGGCGCACATGTTGGTGATGCCCATCGCGACCAGGCATTGCTTGAGCGCGTCATGCAGCTTGCGGCCCAGCCCGCCGTGGCGCACATCGCGTGCCAGGTAGATCGATGTCTCGACCGACCAGTCGTATGCCTCGCGGCTGTTAAGCGCGCTCGCATAGGCATAGCCTACCGGACGCCCGTCCAGCTCCATCACCAGATACGGATAGCGCTTGAGCGTACGCTCGATGCGGCCGGCGAACTCCTCAACGCTCGGCACCTCGTATTCGCAGGTAATCGCCGTCTCGCGCACGTATGGCTCGTAAATGGCAAGCAACGCCGGCGCGTCATCGGGCGTCGCCAGGCGAATCGTCGGCTCGGATATCTCGGGCATACAGATCCTCCCCCTCAAAAGCAAGGGCCGCCTTACGCCAAACCAAGGCGCAAGGCGGGCCATCTTGTCATCACATCAATCTACAGGACGGCCGCCAGCGCGTCGATGTCCTCCTGCGTCGTGGCCCAGCTGGTGCAAAAGCGCACCACGTTGTGGGTCTCGTCGTACTTTTCCCAGTACTCAATCGCCGCATGCTCGCGAATGCGCGCCATGTCCTCGTTGGGCAGAATCACAAACTGCTGGTTGGTGGGCGTCTCCAAGAAGAACTGGTAGCCGCGCTCGTGCAGCACACGACGCAGGGCCTTCGCGGTCTCAATCGCCTGGCGGCCAATCTCAAAGTACAGGCCGTCGGTAAAGAGCGCCTCAAACTGCACGCCCGTCAGGCGGCCCTTGGCCAGCAGCGCGCCATGCTGCTTAATGCGCGGAATGGGATGTGCCGGAGCGTGCATGCCGCAGAACACCACGGCCTCGCCGCACAGAGCGCCGCACTTGGTGCCGCCGATGTAGAACACGTCGCACAGCTGCGCCAGCTCGGGCAGGGTAATGTCGCACTCGTCGGCCGCCAGCGCGTAGGCCAGGCGAGCACCATCCACAAACAGTGGAATCTCGCGCTTCTGGCACACCGCGTGAATCGCTGCGAGCTCGGCCTTGGAGTACAGCGTGCCGTATTCGGTCGACAGGCTCACATACACGGCGCCCGGGAACACCATGTGCTCGCAGCTCTCGTTTTCGTAGAACACCTGGATATAACTTTCGAGATCCTCGGCGTGCATCTTGCCCTCGTAGCCGGGGATGGTGAGCACCTTGTGGCCGCCAAACTCGATGGCGCCCGCCTCGTGGCAGGCAACGTGGCCGGTCTCGGCGGCAACGACGCCCTCGTACGGCGCGAGCAGCATGTCAATCACCGTCGCGTTGGTTTGCGTGCCGCCCACCAGCAAAAACACGTCGGCATCGGGAGCCTGACAGGCCTCGCGGATAAGCTGCTTGGCACGCTCGGTATGTGCATCGGTGCCGTAGCCGGGCTGCGGCTCCATATTGGTGTCGACGAGTGCCTGCAGCACCGCCGGATGTGCACCGTGGGAATAGTCATTGTTGAACGCGAGCATGGCAATCCTCTCTTACCAGGTATCGTCCAGATGATTCAAACGGGGCTATTGTACGCCGTTGGGATAGGCAATACGCGCGGCAAGGCACTCAAGTGCCAACACCAGGGCAAAGCCGCAGCTCACGTCAGTCAAAAAGTGTGCACCGATCACGATGCGGCCAAAGGCGACGAGCGCCGCGACCACGGCGGCGACCCAAAAGACCACGCGGCGGCGCGACGGCTTTTCCGTAAAAGCCGCCGCGGGAAGCCCGGCGAGCATAAGGCCGATCGCCGCGTGCGCCGTGTGTCCGCTCGCAAACGACTTGAAGCCGTCCCTGATCACGCCAGCGGCGATATAGGCCCACTTGTCGGGGTTGCCGATCACCCACCACGGCTGAAAATTGAGCCCCGGCGTGACCTCGATCACGCGCATGCGCGGGCGTGACCACAGCGGTTTGACGATCACGTTGAGGATGATGGCTTGGGCAACCCACACGGCAAGCACCATCAGCGCCCAGCGCGTGAGCTCGTCGGGGTCGGTGTCACGCGTAAGGCGATAGACGATGAGGTTGGCGGCGATGACCAGCACAAACGTCAGCACCAGCTGAGCCGCGATGAGTTTGCCGCCAACCCGCAGGGACGAAATAATCTCGTAGCCGGCCAGACCGACATTGACAAGGATGCCGAGCACGGCGAGCCATTTGCTCCCCCTGGAGTCGGGACGCGCCGCGCGCACAAGCATGACGCCCGCGATGCTCGCCGTCAGCTCGAACGGCAGCTCGCCGGCGGCCTCGATAAAGCGGCCGTACATGCTGCCGATGTTGAACAGCGCGCTCGAGATCTGGTAATCGAAGAAGCTGCCCACGCCCAGACAAAGGCACAGGACAACCGCGATCATGGCGACATCTTTCTTATAGATGTATCCGAACATGCTTTCCTTTCGATGAGGTCAGATTGCCCAAATGGGGCGTTTGCAGCGTCGACCCAATTAGTCGTCGTCGCTTGCACCCAGCTGTTGCAGCAGCATGAGGGCAGCCGCCACGGGGCCGGTGCCGTCGTTGGCGTCGAGACCGCGGCCCAGGCCGCTGCCCGCGCCGGCGCCCGCCTTGTAGGGCACCGACAGCTTGCGGCTCTTGGGGTAGTTCACCGCGCCATAGCGAGTCTTAAGCTCATAGGCCACCTTCTTGGGCACGTCGACGCCCAAAAACGTGATGCGTCCGCCGCTGAGCGTGACGCTCTCGAGCCCCAGGCGCTCGCCGCGAATGCGGATGCGCGCGCGGTTGAACAGGTTGAGTCCCGCCAGCGGCAGCTCACCATGCGCGGCCTCGGTCTCCTCCTGCACCTCGTCGATGCTCTCCAGGTCCTCGGCCGCCGCGAGTTTGCGGTACACGAGCACGCGCTGGTCCACCGCCGGCAGGTACTCCTCGGACAAGAAATAGTCGGCCGGCAGGTTGATGCCCACGCTCGCCGCCTCCACGCCGGCGTCGTCGTCGCCGCGCGCCTCGGCCACAGCCTGACCCAGCATCTGCGTAAACAGGTCAAAGCCCACGCTCGACAGGTTGCCGTGCTGCTCGGCGCCCATCAGCGAGCCGGCGCCGCGGATCTCCAGGTCGCGCATGGCAATGCGCATGCCGCTGCCCAAGTCTTGAAACTCGGAAAGCGCGGTCAGGCGCGCCGTGGCCTCCTCGGTGAGCGGCAGCTCACCCGGGAACATAAAGTACGCGTAGGCCTGCGTGGCCGAGCGGCCAACACGGCCCTTGAGCTGGTAGAGCTGCGCCAGACCCAGACGCTGCGAGTCCTCGATGATGAGCGTGTTGGCCGTTGCGTTGTCGATGCCACTCTCAACGATGGTCGTGGCGATGAGCACGTCGATCTTCTTGGTCGCGAACTCGATCATCACGTCCTCGACCTCGCGCGGGCTCATCTTGCCGTGCGCCACGCCCACGCGCGCCTCGGGCGCGGCCTCGTGAACGCGCGCCACGGCGTCGTCGATGGTCTTGACGCGGTTGGATACGTAATACACCTGGCCGCCGCGACCCACCTCCAGGCGAATTGCCGCACTCACCACGTCGGGGTCGTACTCCCCCACGTGCACGATCACGGGACGGCGCCCGGTGGGCGGCGTGGTGATCAGGCTCATGTCGCGCACGCCGCTCGTGGCCATCTGCATGGTTCGCGGAATCGGCGTTGCCGAAAGCGTGAGCACGTCAATCTGCTCGCGCAGGTTCTTGAGCTGCTCCTTGTGCTGCACGCCAAAGCGCTGTTCCTCGTCGATGATCACCAGGCCCAGGTTCTTGGGGTTCACATCGGCCGAAAGCAGACGGTGCGTGCCGATGAGCACATCGATCGTGCCCTCGGCAAACGCCTTGAGGGCGCGCTTTTGCTGCGCCGGCGTGCGGAAGCGGCTGAGTACCTCGACCTCGAGGCCAAACGGGGCAAAGCGCTCAAAGAACGTCTCGTAGTGCTGCTGGGCCAAAATGGTCGTGGGGCAGAGCACCATGACCTGACGGCCGGAGTCCACGCACTTAAACGCCGCGCGCAGGGCGACCTCGGTCTTGCCAAAGCCCACGTCGCCGCACAGCAGGCGGTCCATGGGCTTGGGCGCCTCCATGTCGGCCTTAATGTCGGCGATGGCCTCCAACTGGTCGCGCGTCTCGTCGTAAGGGAAGCTCTCCTCCATCTCGATCTGCTCGGGCGTGTCGGGCGGGCAGGCGATACCGGTAATCGACGAGCGGCGCGTATACAGATCGACCAGGTCAAACGCCAGCTTTTTGGCGTTCTTGCGCGCCTTGTTGGTGGCACGCGTCCAGTCGGCGGTGTTGAGCCTGGTCAAGCGCGGTTTATCGCCGTCGGGACCGACATAGCGCGTGATGCGGTCGACCTGCTCCAGCGGCACGTAGAGCTTGTCGCCGTCGGCATATTCCAGCAAAAAGTAGTCGCGTTCCTTGCCGCCCACCTCCTGGCGCGCGATCTCGCTAAAGAGCGCGATGCCATGCGTTGCGTGCACCACGTAGTCGCCCGGCTTAAACGGGAAGGTGATCTGCGTAATGTCAACCTTGCGGCGGCTGCGCGCGCGGTTGGCATCCATGCGGGCGTTGAGGTCGGCGATCGAGAACACAGCCAGGTTGGCATCGGGCACCACCACGCCCTGCGGCAGGGCGGCATCCACAAAGGTCACGCGTCCGCGCGAGATGGTGGGCACGGCGGCACCGGCGGCAGCCTGGGCCGCGCCCGCCTCGAGCGAGCGGGCGTTGAGCGCGTCGGCCTTGCGCTCGCGAATTGCAGCATGAGCATCCTGGCGAACAGCACGGTCGGCAGAATCCGCCGCCGCCACGCGCACGCGATCGCCAATAGCGCCCGCGTTTTCGGGCGCGGCCGTCAGCGACTCCTCAAAGGTAATGCCCTCATCGCCAAAGGTGAGCTCCATCGACTCGCGCGCACCGCGATCGGGGATGGCAAACACGCAGGCATAGCGCTTGCCCACGACTTCTTGGATGCGCGTCATAAAGCGATTGTCCGAGCCCGCGATGGCCGGCTGCTCAATCTTGAGCTCTGCCGTCACCGCACCGCCGGCACGAATCAAGCTCACGTAGTTCAAGCGCTGCTGGGCACCAAAATCGAGTTGCTGGGCACGCACGTACAGGCCGTCCAGACGGTCGACCCCTGCCTCGCCGGCGCGCGCCTCGATATCCTCGTAGGCGCGCAGGCAGTCGTCGAACAGCGAGCGCGGCTCGGACAGCACCACGAGCGCCTTGCCGCTCACATGCGACAGCGGGCTCACGGTCTGGCCGTACATCACCGGCAAAAAGCGGTCGAGCTCGGGCGTGACGATGCGCGCATCCACCATCTCGAGCAGCGCCGCCAACTTGCTGTCGTCCTGGCTGGCGCGGTAGAGCGCCACATGCATGTTGTGGACGGCGTCGTCGGTGAGTGCGAGCTCGCGACAGGGGAAGATCTCGATGCTGTCCTCGTTGCCGATGGTCTGGCCCGTTGAACTCACCATGCGGCGGATACGGTCGATCTCGTCGCCAAAAAACTCGATGCGCACGGGCGCCTTTTCCTGTGCGGGAAACACCTCGACGGTGTCGCCGTGCACGCGGAACAGGCCGGGTACATCGGCGGCGCCGGCATTGGTGTAGCCCATGCCCACCAGGCGCTGCGGCACCTCGTCAAAAGGGATCTCCTCGCCCACCGCAAAGGTCGTGGACTCCCAGTAGCGGCTCTCGACCGGCGGCACGCAGCGCAGCAGTGCGCGGGCCGAGGCGACCATGATGCAGTTGTCGCCGCGCACGATGCGCCCGAGCGCCTCGCAGCGCTGCGCCACCACGGCGTCGTCGGGCGCCTGCTCGCGCCACGGATAGTCCTTGCGCTCGGGGAAGCGGCACACGTGCGCCAGCCCCACATAGGCGGCAAGGCTGCGGGCGGCACGATCGGCCGCGTCCTCGCCGCTCACAATGTAGACCGTGGGGCGCGGACGGCGCGCAAACTGGGCGGCGGCCATAAGCGTGCGACCCGACTGAGACACGGCCAGCGTCACGTCCTCGCCAGAATCGAGCCCGGCCTCGACGGTCTGCAGCGCCTCGGCAGTGTAGAGCTGCGCGGCTATACGGTGAATGAGCATGCTGTTCCTCCGGCATCGCAACGCCAAAAGCCCGCCGGGGCAAGCTCGGCGGGTCGTTCGTCAAATTCGTTGCCTGTCATGGTAGCGCATGGAGAGAACTCCAGCTCAAGCGTACGCCCAGCCCCGCAACAAAAACGCCAGACGGACGAGCCGCCTGGCGCTATCAGAGTGAGCTATACGCCGAGTCTAGTTGTAGACGCCCATTTTAAGCAGTGTGAAGGTCGGAGCGCCGTCACCCTGCGCGACGCGGACCGTGCAAGTCTCAGTACGGCCCATGGATGCGTCCGCTTGAATTGCGGCAATGAACTGGTCCTTTGGCAGGCCGTAAGTGCTCTCGGGGATATCGGAAGGGAGTAACGCACCGCCAGCACTGTAGACCTCATAGGTGAGCTCGTAGATGTTGTCGCCAAGGTCAGTCGCGCCCGTAACGATGGCACACGATGGGTTGTAATTTCCCTGGCCGTATTCCTGCTTCAGATACAAGTACCCGTCATGCGCTTCGGCCGAATCGGCAAGCATCTGCCCACCCGACCCTTTATCAAAGGTCATGTCAGCATCCGAGAGCGTCAGACCCGTCAGGCGATTGAGTTCCCTATTGATCACATCGGTCGCCACGCGCTGATAGTGACCGTTGTCATAGTCGCCTTTCTCGATTCGATACGGCGCGTTGTCAATAAAATGGCACCAGATAAACTTGACCAGCTTGTATTTCTCGTCATCAGAAAGTCCGTCAGTCGAATCGAAGCCGCCAGCCTGATACCAGTCCCGATCGAAGTGTTCCTCCGTAAAGTTCGACAGGAACAGATTCGCGGCGGCATAGGTTGCATGGTCATTGAGGTCGACCTTTACGCTGCTGCCCGTCTGCTCGGGCTCTTCCGGCTCTTCTCGCTCTTCGGCAGGCTTCTCCTTGGCGCTTCCCTTGTCCTTGTGCTCGGCCGAACCCTCGTCGGACCCAAGCACCGTAATCTGCGATGAGCCACCCTGCCCAAGCGGTCCCAACACGCCGGTCAGCGCCAGCGCAGCGCCACCGGCAACGAGCACGCCCACCACGCACATGCCGACAATCACCGCGCGCTTATGCGATTTCTTCTGCACGGGAGGCATTCCTGCCGCCGGCATCGGTGCGGGCTCGGCGGGCGCGGCCGCCGGAAAAGCGGCGCTCATGCGTGCCCCGCAGTTCGTGCAAAAATCGGTTCCGTCGGGCATCTCGGAGCCACACTTGGTGCAAAACATATTCGGGCATCCCCTCACAGCAAACGGCATCTGTCGCCATCATATTGAGCCCTCGCGACCCAAATGTGTTGCGCAACATTGGCCAAAGCCTTCGAACGCCGGCAAAACGTGCCGGGCCCTACCCCGCCACGCGCACGCTGGGGCATAAATCCGCCAGCGGGCACTCGTCGCACTTGGGTTTGCGGGCGTCGCAGATCTCGCGGCCAAAGGTGATCCACTGGTGATTGACCGACTCCCAATACTCGTGCGGCAAAATCTTGAGCAGATCCTGCTCGGTCTTGAGCGGCTCTTTGGCGTGCGTCTTGGGACTCAGCATCAGGCGGTGCGCGATGCGGTTGACGTGCGTATCGACCGCGATGCCCTCAACAATGCCAAATCCCACGTTGAGCACGATGTTCGCCGTCTTGCGCCCCACGCCCGGCAGCTTTACAAGCTCCTTCATGTCGGCCGGCACCTCGCCGCCGTAGTCGGCAACGATCATCTGCGCGGCCTCCACGGCATGCTTGGCCTTACTCTTATAAAAGCCGAGCGACTTAATGGTGTCCGCCACGTCGGCCACGCTCGCCCCTGCCATGGCCTCGGGCGTGGGCCACTGGGCAAACAGCTGCGGCGTCACCTTGTTGACCTGCGCGTCGGTCGTCTGAGCCGAGAGCAGTACCGCGATGAGCAGCCTAAAGGGATTCTCGTGGTCCAAGAAGCACTCGACCGGGCCATAGCGACGGTTAAGGCGCTCGCACACCTCGATGGCGCGTTCGCGTTTGGCGGCATTGGTCTCGCGTGGCATAACGACTCCTCGGCTCGGCAGAAACATAACTTCACGGAAACGATTGTCCCACGTACGGGGGCCTTAAGCCTCCAAAAATGCGCCGGTCTGGCGGCTCCACAGGCTTGCGTACTCGCCGCCCGCCTCGACAAGCTGCGCATGCGTACCGTCTTCGACAATCTCGCCGTCCGCCAACACCACGATGCGGTCGAGCGCCGCCACGGTGGACAGGCGATGTGCCACCACAATGGAGGTGCGACCGCGCATCAGGTTCTCGAGCGCCTCCTGCACCAGCGCCTCGGACTCGCTGTCCAGGGCAGAGGTCGCCTCGTCGAGCACCAGAATCGGCGCGTCGGTGAGGATGGCACGGGCGATGGCCACGCGCTGGCGCTGACCACCCGAAAGTTTAACGCCGCGCTCGCCCACCATGGTGTCAAAGCCATGGGGCAGGCGATCGATAAACTCCAGGGCATTGGCCAGGCGCGCGGCCTCGCGAATCTGCTCGTCGGTGGCGTCGGGACGGCCGTAGGCGATATTCTCGCGAATGGAGCGGTGGAACAGCAGCGCCTCCTGCGGCACGTAGGCAACCTGGCGGCGCAGGCTCTGCTGCGTGCAGCGCGAGACGTCCTGGCCGTCCACGAGCACGCGGCCGCCCTGCACGTCGTCCAGGCGCAGCAACAGCTTGGTGAGCGTCGTCTTGCCCGAGCCCGATTTGCCCACCAGGCCCACGCGCTGGCCCGCCGCCACATGGAGCGTCAGGTCGTCGAACACGCGCTCGCCCGCCGCGGCGTCACGGTACGCAAAACTCAGGTGTTCAAAATCAATCGCGCCCTCGCGCACCTTGAGCTCGGGGGCGTTCTCGTCGTCTGCCACCAGACGCGGCTCGTCCAGCACGCGCGTCATCTCTGCCGCATCGCCCAGCGCGCGGTTGATGCGCTGCATCATGGAGCTCACGTAGTTCAGGCGCATAGTGAGGTTGTACGTATAGGTAAAGATCATGACGAGCACGCCGGCCGAAATGCCAAACCACGCGTTGCCGCCTGCGACGAACACACTCACCACGGCCATGGTAATGACGATAAGGCCCGAGGTCGTAAAGTTGCGCTGCATCATGGCGTGCATCGAGACCGTCTCGGCGTCACGCGCGGCACGGTCGGCGGTATCGAACAGGTCGCGCTCAAAGTCCTCGCGCCCGCAGGTCTTGACGGCCAGGATGTTCGTGACCGCGTCGGACAGCACACCCGACAGCTTGTTCTGCGCGGCGGACGTCGCGGCCGAAAGCGGCATGATGCGCTTGTACATAAGCCAGACAAACGCAATGTAGACGACCATGATGCCCACCAGGATCACGGTAAATGCAGGCACCACCGGAGCGAGCGCCGCCACCGTGCAGACAACCGAGGTGATAGTGGGGATGAGCGAATACACCGTCACGTCCACCAGCCCCGTGTAGCCGCTCATAAAACGGCTCGTCTGGCTCACAAGCGATCCGCCAAAACGGCTGGTATGGAATGTCATGGATTGATTGGAGAGCGTGTCGAAGCACAAGCGCGCCAGGTGATAGTTACCCGCGATCTCGAGCTTGTAGACGGTGTAGTCCTGCAGCTTGGAGAGGATCTGGCCTAGCAGATTAACGAGCACGAGCGCCAGAATGTAAGGACCAAAGACCTCGAATACTTGATTGCCCGCCACGGGGCCCGCTTGGACGCGGTCGACGATGAGGGCCATCACGTAGGTGTTGGCAAAGGTGAGCAAGAAAATATAGCCCGCCGACGAGAACACCGAAAGAAAGACAATCAGCGGCTGCGTGCGCGTGACATCCCAAAACCGCCGCAGTGTGCGGCGCACGGTCGAACGCTTGAGCGGGCTGGTGCTTCTCTGAGACATGGGCTTCCTTTCGCGTCTGGCGGGACGAAAGGTCATTGTTGCACATTGGAGCGTGCTCCAGGCAAGCGCGATACGAAAAGCGGCGGGGCGCCCGCATCTGCGCAGGCGCCCCACCGTCTGTTGTAACTAGTCTTCGTCCTCTTGGTCTGCGAGCAGGCCCGCGGACGTGAGCCCCAAAATCTCGTCGGCCTGGTCGGCATCCTCCAGCGCGTCGATGTCCTTGAGCTTGCGTTCCATAACGTTAGTGCGCGTGGTGATGATGCCCTCGACCGTTTTGCCCGCGGTCTCGATCTGCTGCTGGGCACGGCGCAGCGCCGCCTGATAGCGCGGCAGCTCGGCCTTGACGGCGGAGAGCACGCGCAGCACGTCGTCGGTGCGCTTTTGCAGCTTAAACGTCTGGTAGCTCATCTGCAGGCTGTTGAGAATGGCGGCCATGGTGCTGGGGCCGGCAACGTTGACGTGATAGTCACGACCCAGGGTCTCGATAAGCCCGGGGCGGCTGACGACCTCGGCATACAGGCCCTCAAACGGCACGAACATAATGCCAAAGTTGGTGGTCGCCGGCACGCTCAGGTACTTCTCGCAAATGTCCTTGGCCTCGCGCTTGACCATCGCATCGAGCGTCTTGCGCGCAGCGGCGACGGCTTCCGCGTCGCCCGACTCCTGGGCGTCGAGCAGATGCTCGTACGCATCGCCCGGAAACTTGGAGTCGATCGGCAACAGCACGGGGTCGCCCTCGTCCACCGGTAGCTTGACGGCAAACTCAACCCGCTCCGAGGCACCGGGTTTGGTGGCAACGTTTTCCAGATACTGATCGGGTGTGAGGATATCCGCCAGAATCGCGCCCAGCTGCACCTCGCCCAAAATGCCGCGCGCTTTGACGTTGCCCAGCACGCGTTTAAGGTCGCCCACGCCGGTGGCGATAGATTGCATATCGCCCAGGCCCTTGTACACGGCCTCGAGCTGGTCGCTCACCTGCCTAAACGATGCAGACAGACGGTCGTTGAGCGTACGGGAGAGCTTCTCGTCCACCGTCGCGCGCATCTGGTCGAGCTGCACGTTGTTGTCTTTGCGGATGGCGCCCAGCTGGGCATCAACCGTCTCGCGCACCTTGTCCAGGCGGTGCTCGATGCCCTCGCGGTTGGCGCCGAGCTGCTGAGCCGTCTCACGGCGCAGGTCATCCATACGGTCGCCAGCCTGCGAGAACTCGCGCGCAATGGTCAGGTAGCGTTGCTGCTCCACGGCGGCGTCGGTCGTCTGCTGCTGCGCGATGGCGTTTGTCGTACGGCGGGTTTCTGCCAACGCCACATTAAGGGCGTCGAGTGCATTGTTGGCCTGTTCAAGTGCCGCCAGCGTCTCCGCGCCCTTGTCGCTACGTTCCCGCTGCTCGGCACGAAGGCCCTTAAGCTGCAGGGCGCAAACCACAGCAACTCCCACCGCCACCAAGGCAATCACAACAAGCACAATATCAATAGCAGACATAGACTCCGCCCAACAAACCCAATCGATTATCAATCAAAACCGCGATCAATCTTACCCCGCCACACGCACCGGGTGCTCGGCCCCTTCTTGGGCGCTTCTCCCCTCCGCATATTCCATAATGCGGCGCGCTGTCTTCCTGCTCACCTTCGAGTCATCACCGGCTAAGTATGCGTACACGTTTCCCTTATTCAGATTCAAATCGCGGCAGAGACCGTAGCGCGTTACGCCCGACTTCCCTAGCGCTCCCAATGTTCTTTTTCGCATCAGGGCGTTGATCCTTCTGTCCGCCACTGGCTTTTCCTTTACCGCTCTATACGCACGCCAAACGTTGGCATAACGGTTAGGGAGCTCACTTTTGGCGCATAGAGACGCCATGCTACCCGCTTGATCGTACAAGGACAAAACGCCTCGGTAATCCTCTTCCATCCACGAGCCCTCGGATAAACCCAGAACGTATTCGGCTTTTCCTTGCGCTAGAGCGAGCAAAAACAGAGGCTCCGCCACGCGCGGCTCAACCGTTGTTGCCTGCTTTACAAGCTTCCTAAAACTCAGCGACTGCTGTCCGGACAGCTCTCGGCAATAGCCTTTCAAAAAACCCTCAAAAGTCAGATTCAACCGAGCACCTCCTTTTTGTATTGCCTGTATGCGCAGACCATCTCTTGATAACTCCGCTCCGAAGGCGACGAGGCCAACGCCTCTCCTTCATCGAATATAAGCCGCTCGAGCAGATCCCAATCAAGTCGGTCGATAAATGCTCGACTATGGAGGTCGACGATGTCGTTCGGACGATAGGCATAGAGCTTCATCACCGCCAGATCCTCCAAAGATGGTGTAAAGTACCTGATAAAATGCGCCCCAATCTCCAATGGGATCAGGCGATCTTCGTAATTGAATGGCATCTGGTTGCAATATGCCACTGCCATACCATTCACCTCGGGGTATCGAGCTATGATCTCGCGGAGGCACCTGTCTGCCTCAAACACATCTATGTCATGTGTAACCGACCGATTCGTCACATCGTTTAGCATGAAGGCGCTTCCTCCCACCAATACAACGCTCGGCCTGTCGTCTCTTGGACCTATTTCCAGCTCCGCCTCTTCGTCAATGCCCAAAAGAGTCTGCTCTAAATCCTGCTTATACATAGCAAATCCTATTATTATTCATCTTCAATAATACTATTCAGTCGCACGACAGGACCCATAGGATGCAAGAATTCTACTCGTGACGATAATCCCTACACCCAAGAAGGCCTAATGTGACAAACGCTAGCTCTCCCAGCCGGCGCGGATGGTTGTTATGACATCACCTAGGCGCTGGCCGAGGGCTGACAGATGTTGGAGCACTTCGCTGGGCGAAGCACCGTTGAGGATGCAGGTGAGCGCATACGAGACCAAGAAAATCGCCGCAAGTCCTAACGGAATGAGCACGATCATCGCTAATGTGCGCAGGCGCTGGCCCACGCGACGGTGACGCGTGCGGCGTTTGTCGAACGCAAGCTCCTGCGCATAAGAATCTTGTTGTACGGAATAGTTCTCTGGCGCCGATCCGCCCGCAAGCGAAACCGCGGGCGTGGCATTTTGCGCAGGGGGCTGGGCGGCTACCCCTTGCATTTGCATCTCCATAAGCCGTTGCTGTTGGCGCAACATGCGCTCGGCTTGTTGCTGCGGGGTCTCAAGAAACAGATCCATGCTGGCCTCCTCAATCGGAGCATTCGACGCTTGCGCCCAGCATCCCGCACCGCCAAGGCCACGGCAACGCAATCCGTAGCAATAGCTGCAAAGTTTCTTGCTGACAAAAGCTGTCGAAAACCTCAACAACTCCCCTACCAGCACTTTCTTTGAGCTTTTTTCGCCAGCGATCTTTCACCCTTCTGCCATCCCGCCAACTGACCAAAAGCTAACCAAAAGCTTGACAGAAATTGTGGAGACAGGGACCAAAGCGAAGCGCGCCGCCCCCCGAACGCAGTCGCCTGGACAGTTAGTTCAGATACGTATAAATCAAACCCCCTCAAATTGCATTCGGGCGCTTCGCTTGGCGCAATTTGGCCCTCAAAACGGGCGCTTAAAGCCCAAAACCAAGCGCCTCAGGTCATCTAAAGGGGTCCAACAAGCCTTCGAGGGCTCCAAACCCAGCTATTAAACCGCCCGAATTATACGTATCTGAACTAACTGTCCACCCCATACAAAAAGTGCCGCCCCAAAAGGGGCGGCACACAAACTTCTTATCAGCTTTTCGGTAGCGAGCACGCGACAACTCAACGCCGGAGCGCAGGGCGGGGAAATACCTTTGCCTCGCGCGACCCTGCGGAGCCGTGAGCGAGAGGGAAAGGTATTTCCCCGCCCCGCGCTCCGCAGGTAGCAAAGACGCATTACATGCCCGCAAGGTTTCGGGTAGCGGTGGCGCACATAAACGCCAGGACCAAGATCACGAGCGATCCAGCGATATCCGCCAGCACGCCCGCAACACGGCGCTCAAACAGCCAGCTCTCGAAGTGCGGGGCAACGTTGCGCCAAACACGCCACAACAAGATGCCCATGCCGATGACGCCGGGAATATTGAGCAGCAAAATCTCGGAGCACAAGAGGCCGATCAGGTTGCCGGCGGCAAAGCCCGCATCGCCCTCGCAGTATTTGCGATAGATCATGTACAACATGTACGCCACAAACGGTTGCAGGCACGCAGAAATAAACGTAACCACCATCGAGGGGTCCTGAGAAAAGACATCGGTGAGCTTATCCACGCTCGTGGCATCCTTCGATGCCAAGAACAGACCGATGACCACCACGGGCACCACGCCCAAGATGACCTCGACCAGAGTAAACAACTTAGCAGTCAGATCCTCGCTAGCCGTATTGAGGTGAGGCGCCCACTCAGGATGAGAATGCGTCCCAACCTTCTTCTCCTTATCGGCACGCTTGGCGTCGCCGCCCTCAACAACCCGACGCTCAGGATCCTTACGAGTCCCCGTCGCAGCCACCCGAGCCCGAGACTTCTTACCCATACCAAAACACCCCATCAGGCAGTAAAAAACAAAAGCACTACCCAGTGTACCCCTAAGCAATGGCGCCGCCCCAACTGGCCCCACACAAAACGTGCCGCCCCAAAAGGGGCGGCACACATACTTCTTATCAGCTTTTCCGTAGCGAGCACGCGACGACCCAAAGCCGGAGCGCAGGGCGGGGAAATACCTTTGCCTCGCGCGACCCTGCGGAGCCGTGAGCGAGAGGGAAAGGCATTTCCCCGCCCTGCGCTCCGCAGCAGCTAGCGTCACGCGCTAGTAGTTCACCACCTGCTCCTCAAAGTACGCCTTCGGGTGGTTACAAACCGGGCACACCTCGGGCGCCTCGGCACCCACATGCAGGTGCCCGCAGTTCAGGCACTTCCACACCTTCACGCCCTCACGCTCAAACACCTCGCCCGACTCGATGCGCTCGACGAGTTTGTTGTAGCGCTCCTCGTGAGCCTTCTCGACAGCACCGACGCCACGGAACTTCTCGGCGATCTCGGCAAAGCCCTCTTCCTCGGCGGTCTTGGCAAACTCGTCGTACATCGTGGTCCACTCGTAGTTCTCGCCCGCAGCGGCATCACGCAAGTTGTCCAGGGTATCGGGAACGGCGCCGTCGTGCAGATACTTAAACCACAGCTTGGCATGCTCGGACTCGTTGCCTGCGGTCTCGGCAAAGATATTCGAGATCTGAACGTAGCCGTCCTTCTTGGCCTTGGATGCATAGTAGCGATACTTGGTATGCGCCTGCGACTCGCCGGCAAAAGCGGCCTCGAGGTTCTTCTTGGTTTGGGAGTTCTCAAAATCCATAGGTGTACTTCCCTTCAACACGTGCCGCCCGTAGGCTTCGAGCGGCCTTGTCTTTAGGATGCCCTCATCTCGAGAATCTAAACCTTACAATCCTGTTCTTCAGATTCGGGTGGGCTACACGCTTAGCCAGCGGTCGCCCTCCACGCGGCAAAAGCCCTCACGCTCCAAGTCGGCCAAAATGCCTGCGACAAGATCGCGATCGACCGGCTCGCGGCCTGCCGCCACCTCCATTTCGTTGACACCCGCCACGGCCTCGGCGAGCGTGATGCCCGCCGGCCGCCCATCGCGCGCAGCCAGCAGCATGCGCACAATATGGGCGCGCTTTTGACGGCGCGAGCCCTCAAACTTGGACTGACGGCTATAGCTCGCCGAGCGCCTGGACGGATTGGGAAGTGTCTTCTTAAGATACGCGCCATAATCCAGCAGCGCGTAATACCATGCGCGCGGTGTGTCGGCATCGTCTTGAGGCGCGGCAAAGGGTGCGATCCCGTCTGCCGCCGCACCGGGGGCCGCCGGACAGGCGGCCTGAATCAGCGGCACCAGCTCGCGATCGGGAACGGCCGGCACATCGGGAAAGAAATGATGCAGAAAGACCGTGCGCACGTTGGTCTCCAGATACACGCCCGGTAGATCGAACGCAAACGACCGGATGCCCTGCGCCGTCGCCGGACCAATACCGGGCAGGGTGACCAAGTCGCGCGTCTCGCGTGGAAACTCCCCGTCCCAGTCCTCTACAACGCGCTGAGCGGCCTTGTGGAGCGCCAGGGCGCGTCGGTTGTAGCCCATCCCCTGCCAAGCGTCCAAAACATCGGAAGGCGCGGCCTGGGCGAGTGCTTGTACGGTCGGAAAGCGGTCGAGCCACGCGGGCATACGCGTCTCCACACGCGGCACCTGCGTTTGCTGCAGCATAACCTCGGAAAGCCAAATAATGTACGGGTCGCGCGTGCGGCGCCACGGAAGGTCGCGATAACGCAGAACCCCTTCCGAACGAATCATCGAACGAAAGGGGTCCTGAATCATGGCTATGCTCCTTATGCGGCGCTATTCCTCCCGGCAAGCGCACGCACAGGTGGCGTACTCGGGAAACGCATCGCGGTCGGCGAACTTGGAATCGACGGCCGGGAACTGGCGGTGAGCAACGATATCGCCCAGCGAAACGGAATCGAGGTAGTCGCGCATCAGCGCTTGAGCTCCGGCCCACAGGGGATGATAGCAGCACGTGCCCATGCGCGCACAGTCGCCATCGGGCGCGGTGCAATCGTTCATGACCATGGGGCCCTGAACTGCCTCGACGACCTGGCGGATGGTGACATCGTCGGGGCTGACCTTAAGACGCATGCCGCCATGGACGCCACGCAGGCTCTCCACAATACCGGCCTGAACCAAACCATGCTGGATCGAACGGGCAAACGAATAAGGGACATTGACCTCTTCGGCGGCGGTGCGAACAGAAAGCAGACGCTCCGGGTCCTCGGCAAGCATCGCGAGCATGCGAAGGGCGTAATCAGTCTTCCTCGATATGTCCATTTTTCCCCTTTCAAGGAATAGGAACAGCTCGAACGAGCTCCGGGGCCGAGCTTACGTCGAGACACCAATGACCGTATGGACGCCCAAATAGCAAAACGGGTGCCCACTGAATGCCGTGTTTGAAGCCTCTTGCATCAAAAACGGCCCACAGTGCGATTCAGTATAACCTAACCCCCTGCTTCGTTGAACTGGTGTTGCGCAACAAACGCCTTGTTTGAACATATGACTCAAACGGAGCTTGTCCGGGAATTGGAAGGATTAGGTTTTGGGCGAAAGGTGCCGATGGGATCGAGGTCCTATCAAACGCAAAAAGCCACGTCCGAAGACGTGGCTTTAATTGCGTTGGCGGGAAGTACGGGGCTCGAACCCGCGACCTCCGACGTGACAGGCCGGCGCTCTAACCAAACTGAGCTAACTCCCCAGGCAGTCGTTCGCGTTTGTTTCCGCTCGCGTGCGCTGCGGGGATTAGTATACACAGAAGTCTGTCCGGCGCGCAACAACTTTTTTGAAAAAATTTTTGGGGCCATCCGGGAGGGTCTCCGGGGCTGGTGGCGGGGGTTAAGTTTGCTGCTCTACAGTCCTGCGCAAGACGGAAAGCACATTAAGTGCTT
>CATYZE010000008.1 GCA_958415525.1 uncultured Collinsella sp.
GATTTGCAGCGACGGACCTCAGGGCGCTCTTACACCACGTCTGCGCGCGCGACCCCCGGAGCTCCCCTATGGGGAGCTCCGGGGCACCCTTCTTGGGGTGCCGTGGCCAAAAAACGGCAAATATGAGTACTGTCACCAATTTAGTAACAGGCAATTTTGGCCTCTCGGACAGATTTTGCGCTCAGTGTCGCCAACCTGATGCTTAGTTATTCTACATTTGTATATTATCTTCTTACTTTATGCCGCCCCCGAGTCCTAAACTCCTTGATTTTGCTGTTACTGATTTAGTGACAGTACTCATATTTGCCATATTTTGGCCAGGGCATATGATTAACCCCCTAATTTCGACGTGAATTAGACCGGCTTAAGCCCAAAACACGCCCGCAGCGTGTTAAGCAACGCCTCTTGCTTCTTCCTGCGGGCATCGACACGATTCCGGTACCGCTTTCGCATACGCTGGTGGATGCGCCATGCGAGCGCTTCCATCGCTTCCATGTCGCAGAGCATTTCGTTGTTGACCGTCGCGACCTCGATTCCCATAGTAATCAAGCCCGTGTTGCGCTTTTCATCATGGATACGTCCCCTCCGGGAGGAATGGCCCAGCTCACCGTTGTATTCAAGGTCAAACCGGGCTGCTTCCTGATACGCATCGCAAACTGCATGCGGCATCCCCGAGATTGCCTGCGCGCGGTCATCGAACTCGATCTTGTAGTCGGTCTTAAAGGGACCGCAGTCAAATCCGCCATAGGAAAACGGAAGCGAAAACAGAGCGAGCATGATGCACTCCATGGGCGAGAGCAGGTTTTCTGACAGGTAGGGACACAGACGCAGCAGCTGTTTGGCCACATTCCCCTTGCATGCCGCAAGGTAATCTGCCAGGCGATCGGGCGTCAGCGCCGGCTCGACTTCAAAGTAGCCCACGTCTGCTGGCTGGTCCTTGTCCTTTGCAAGTTTATTCGTAACAGGCGAGGTGTAGGGAGGCAGATACTTCCCGCGGTCGCTCAGTGAAATCTTAGAGCACAGCTCCTGGGCCAGGGCAAATGCCTGGATACAGCCAAGTTCGCGCGCAACGGCAAGGCAGAGGGCCTCGGGAGACAAGCTGTACACCCCCGGTTCCACCTCTAGAATCGAGCCGGCGGGCAACCCGGAACACACGGACCAGCCTACGCTAGGCATGCGGCGGCGCTGCGCCGCAGATCCCACCAGCAAGCACAAATCCTCTTGCACCTCGCCGCTTGCGGCTCCAATTCGCACCAAGTCGGGAAGATAGATGTCCTCGGTCGAGGGCGACGACGTGCGCAGCACACGGCGCTCTTCATCGGGATTGAGGTCCTTCCAGCTGATATAGCCCATCTGCCGGCGCTCGGCGCGCATCATGCGCAGCGCTGAAGCGCCTGTTAGGATTACGGAAGCCGCTAGCTGTTTGCCTGTCGGCTCGTTGCGCCGCTCAATCTTCACTGCCACAAAACCACCCCTACCAAACACGTGCGATAGCAAGGCCATCGACTGCCGCAGCGCCGGCACGCTTGAGCTCCGCCGAGGCTGCTGCCATGGTCGCGCCCGTGGTGATAACGTCATCGATAAGCAGTAGGCGGCGGCCGTGCACGTCCTCAACCGTCTCGTACATGCCTTGGGCACGCTCGCGACGCTCCTCACGACCGAGTTCGCGCTGGTCGCCATGCCCGTACTTGACGAGGGCATCGAGCAGGGGAACACCCGACAGCTCGCAAAATGGGCGCGCAATGGCCTCCATATGATCAAAGCCACGCCGCCGAAACGCTGCCGCCGTCGCAGGCACAAACACCACCGCATCCGCACCGGACAGCACACCTCCTAAGCGTTCGGGCGCTACGACCTGGGCATGCAGGGCGGTGTCGTAGAGCAGCTCCGCCAGATACGGCGCCAGGCGTCGCTCGCCCGCGTCCTTGTACGCTTTAATGATGCGCGGCAGCGGATGCGCATAGACGGAGCACGCCAGGCAGCGGTCGAGCGCCTCCGCCATTGCCGAGGACGTGCCCTCGACCGAACACTCAGTGCACAGCAAATCCCCAAACGGGGCGCCGCATCGGGTACAGCTATGACGTGGGTCGATGAGCGTGAGCGCGGCCAGGCAGTCTTGGCAAATAAGCGCACCGGCGCGCTCGCAGCCGGCACATCGTGTTGGCGACAATGCCTCGAGTGCCTCGCGTGCCGCCCGCTCGGCAAACGGCAGCAATTCGTCCGCAAACGGTAGGGCGCCGGCACCCTGCAGACGGCTCAATTTGTTCAGATGGCTCTTCAAGACACAACCCTCCCTACGTTCGGTCGCAGGGAGGGTTGTTGATTCAGCGCTATGGTACCCCGACGCGATTGGGGTAAGGCGGGTTAAATCCGCTCGCGGGCGTTATTCGCCGGCGGGCGGTTGTGGTGCGGCCGAAGACGGGGTCGAGCCCTCGCCACCATCCTGGCGCGGCTTGCGGGAACGGCGACGACGACGGCGCTTTTGACCCTGGTCGGCCGAGCCCTCGCCACCGCGATCCTCGCGCGGCTCGCGCTCGTCGCGAGCGGCGCCACGCGAAGCCTTGGCAGCAGCTCCCCCGCCATCTCCGGGACGACGACGCGTGACCTTGACCTCGCCATCCGAGACCTGATCGGCCACGGAGGGCACTGAAGGCTTCTGCTGTGCGCCCGAGGAATGGCGACGGCGCGGACGCGGCGCGCGCTCCTCCTCGCCACGTGACTTGCCGCCCTTGTCGACAGGCACATCGGAGGCCGAGGGACCCTTGGAAGCGGCACCAGCCTCGCGAGCAGCTGCGGCGCGGAAGGCATCCTCGCGCTCCTCGCTCGACAGATGACGGCGACGACGGCGCGTGGGATTCATGCCACCGCCGCGATTCTGCTGCTGAGGCTGTTGAACCTCGCGCTCGCGAGCGCCGTTCTTGCCGGCGGCTGCGGCCTCGCCGGCATCGGCAGAGCCCGCACGCTTGCGGCGGCGACGGCCGCCAGCGGCCTCCTCGGCCTCAGGCGTTGCGGCATTGCCACGGCCCTTTCCGCGGCCACGACCCTCGCCCTGCCCCTGACCGGCGCGAGCATCGGAATCGGCATCGCGACGACGGCGCTTGGGCATCGACGTGCCGGCCAGACGGTCGGCGCTCGACAGGCCATCGCCCACGTCGACGCCGTTCTCGCGGTCGAGCTCCATAAGCGCCAGGCGCATCTCGGGCGACTCGATGCGCTCGAGCACATCGCGCGTCACGCAGTCGGGGCGGCAGCTGCAGCCCTGCTCGGCGGCCTTCTTCTTGCAGCCCTCCGAGCACGTCATATCGGCCAAGTTGACCTTAAAGACTTTGCCGTTCTCCAGGCGCAACACCAGCTGCTCACGCGGCGTGTCATATTCCTGGATGCGCGCCTTGCCAAGCGGCGTATCGATAAGCGTCTTCTTTTTGGGCGCGCGGCTCTTAAAGTCCTTGTAGGCCTCGAACTCGTAGCGCAGGCAGCACATCAGGCGGCCGCAGACGCCGCTAATCTTGGACGAGTTGAGCGGCAGGTCCTGCTCTTTTGCCATGCGGATCGAAACCGGCTCAAACTGTCCGCCAAAGCGCGTGCAGCAGAGCTCCTGGCCACACTGGGCATAGCCGCCCACCAGGCGGGTCTCGTCGCGCACACCGATCTGGCGCATGTCGACGCGAATGTGCAGCGTCGAAGACAGGTCTTTGACGAGCTGGCGAAAATCGACGCGCTCCTCGGCCGCAAAGTAGAATACGGCCTTCTCGCCGCCAAAGAGATATTCGACGCCGACCGGCTTCATCTCGAGGTCGAGCTCCTTGACCAGACGGCGAAAATCGACCATGGCCTCGTCGCCCTGGATGGCCAGGTCGTCGGCAAGCTGCAGGTCGATGTCGCTCGCCACGCGCAGCACGGGCTTGAGCGGCTGGCCGATCTCGTCGAGCGGCACCTCGAAGGGATCGGCCGTGACCAGGCCGATCTCGGTTCCGCGCTCGGTAGAACAAATGGCATAATCGGCCTCGAGGATATCCAGATCCTGTGGGTCGAACCACAGGTCGCGCGAGGCGTAGGTAAACTTAACGGGTACGACTAACGGCATTTCAGTGCCTTCCTGATATCGAACAGCATGACCTCGATGGCCAGCTGGGGAGTAACGTTTCTGGCGATGTTGCGCTCAGCGGTGGTAACCGCCTCGAGCGCCCGGGTGGCACCCGCAACATTGGTCGCGGCGGCAAGCCGCCCGATCGTGTCGCGCACGTCCTCGTTCACAACGTCTGCCGCCTCATCCTGAAGCGTCAGCAGCACGTCGCGCATGAGCGTCCGCGCGCTCGCCAGCGCTTCCATGATACCCGAACGCTCGCGCGCGTTGAGTTCGCGCTTGTTGCGGTCCTCAAGCTGCTTCAATGCTCCACGCGACAGGTAGTCGGCATTTTGCTCGAGCACCTTTTCCTGCGTGGACTTGACCTCGGCGAGCGGCGCCTTGACGGCGACGATGAGCGACTTGGCGCGACTGAGCACATCGGCCTCGTCGGCAGCGATGAGCGAATCGATGGCGCGGACCATCTGGCGGCGGGCGTCCTGACGCTCGGCGCTCTTGAGGAACTCGATACCACGCGTAGGGCTTCCCGCCACAGCGACGGCCATGCGGCAGCGCGCGGGATCCTGACCGGTGGCGCGGCTCACGGCCTGCGCGGCCACAACGGGCGACACCAGCCGAAACGGTACGCACTGGCAGCGGCTCACAATGGTGGGCAGCATCACGTCGGCCGAGGTGCCCAACAGGATGAACATGACGCCCTCGGGCGGTTCTTCGAGTGTTTTGAGCAGTGCGTTGGCGGTGTTGGCGCGCAGTTGCTCGGCACGGTCGATGATGTAGACCTTAGCCTTGGCGCGGATGGGCGCCAAGGGCACGTCGTCGAGCAGCTCGCGGGTCTGCGCGATGAGGTAGCCCGTAGCGCTTTCGGGCGTGTAATAGTGCACGTCGGGGTGCGTATGGCGGGCGACGCGCACGCAGCTGTCGCACGAACCACAGCCGTCCCGCTCGCACAGGAATGCCTGGGCAAGCGCCCATGCGGCGTCGAGCTTACCGGCGCCGGGCGCGCCCAAGAACAGGTAGGCGTGCGATGCGCGGCCGTTTGCGATGGCGTTGGTCAAAAAGTCGCGCACGCGTTCCTGGGTGTCGAGCTTGGCCAGCAGGCTTGTCTGCGCGGGGGCCACCTTACTCAGCCTCCTGGGCAAGCGCAGCGGCGACGGCATCCTGGGGGATGTCGAGACCGTGCGCACGAACCAGCTCGACCGTCTGCGCGAAGACGTCTGCGATCGACGCAGCGGCGTCGATGAGCTTTACGCGGTCTGGCTCCTCGGCAGCAATGGCACAAAATCCCTGATAGACACGCTCCTGGAAGGCCATGCCCTTGGCCTCCATGCGATCGGCCGCACCGCGGGCCGCCATGCGCAGCGCCGCCTGCTCGGGCGTGATGTGATAGACGAGCGTGAGCGCCGGATGCGTACCGGCGACAGCCAGGTTGTTGGCATCGCGCACCATCTGACGGTCGAGGCCATCGGCAAACGCCTGATAGCAGGTCGTGGAATCGTAGAAACGGTCGCACAGGACCACCTTGCCGGCAGCGAGGGCGGGGGCTATGACCTCGTGTACCAGCTGGGCGCGCGCGGCCTCGTAGAGCAGCAGCTCGCAGGTGTCGCCCATCGCCGTATTGGCGGGGTCGAGCAGCAGGGCGCGGATCTTTTCGCTGATGGCGGTGCCGCCCGGCTCGCGCAGAGTTACGACCTGATAGCCAGCGAGGTCGAGCGCGCGGGCCAGCAGGCGCGCCTGCGTGGACTTGCCGGCGCCGTCGACGCCCTCGAACGTGATAAAGCTATGTTGAGCAGGCTCAAAAGCCATGGGCGCAGCCCCTTCCTACAAGGCGCGTAAATGCAGATATATCAACCAAGCCATGATACCCCAGTGCTCGGCGCGTCCCCAATGGCTAAAGGTTCCTTTCCAAAGTTGCGGTGAAATAGGGACTGATTGAAGCTCTGAGACCGCCAAACAGTCCCTATTTCACCGCAACTTATGATGGGGAATTTTGGATGCTGGGTATAATCGTCGTATTGCATTGAAATGTGGCGAAAGGAGTGGCAATGTCTCGGTATTGCGCCTCGTGCGGCAAGCGTCTTGCAGATGATGCCAAGTTCTGCACCTCGTGCGGTGCACCCGTTGAGCAAACAGCCGCGAGCGATAGCCAGCCCGCTTTTGAGCAGACCGGCTCCCTTGATACGCCGCAAGCCAAGGCGGACGACCCCCTCGCCTATAGCCCCGACCCCGCCGCAAGGACCGAGGCCGTCGAGACCACGCAGCGCATACCCGTCGCGAGCGGCTCGCCCCAACAGCAGCCGGCTCCCGCATACGCGCCCGCTTCGCCACAGACCCCCGCTCCCAAAAAGAGCGGCACCGGGCCGCTTATCGCCGTTATCGTTGTGCTGGTGGCGATCATCATCGCCCTGGTCGTTTTCTTTGTGATCAAGCCTTTCGACAACGCTGCCACGCAGACGACCGCCGAGGTAGCTAAGCTGCACCATGACGTCGACGACGATGACCTAAAGCCTCTCGGCGATCCCAACAGCCTGTACGACGATGATGACGATGACGACGAGGATGGCGGCGAAGCAACGCTCTCCGAGCAAAACCTCTACCGCCGGCTGAGTGAATACTACGACCTGCTCGAAGATCTCGACAGCCAGGTCCGCGCCTGCGCACAGACCTTCAACGGCAGCTATCTGGAAGAAGATCGCACCACCCGTCAAAATCTCGCCGATGTTGCCGAGCGCACAGAGGACACCATCGAGCAGTATTACGACATCGTCGAGGACCTGGACGTCCCGACGAGCTCCAAGAACTACAGCTCCTGGAAGGACATCATCGCCCTGTACGACGACCTGGATCACCGCATTGACGCAATCTGTGATGCCTGGGAGATCAGCCTGAAATACGCCAAGCCCGCGGACCACAAGAATGAGATCGTGACGCCGCTGTCACGCGACAACGTGGCGGGCACCAATGACAACAAGTACCGCCTAGACTTTGAGAAGCGCTACCCCGGCGCCAAACCCGTCGAGGTGAACTAGCGCTTTGTCGTTCCCGAGCCGGCAGTTAGGGACGTTCCTAACTGCCGGCAGAGACGATATGAGCAGGACATAAAAACATTGAGAGCCCCTGCCACATGAAAGACCGCGGATTAGGCCGACAATGGTGAGTGTCTAATTCAGCCGCGGCGGCCACGCCGCATTCATGGAAGGGGCTCCCATGCTCGATACTACCACCTTCGTCGGCCTCGATGTCCACGCCCGCTCGATAAAGGCCGTCTCCCTCGACGTCATGACCGGGGAGGTGCGCGCCGCGACCTTCGGCTACGACGCCGGGGCCGTCGCGGAGTGGGTTCTCTCCGCGGACCCCAGGGCCAGGTGCGTGTACGAGTCCGGGGTCACGGGGTTCGACCTGCAGAAGAGGCTCTCCGGCCTGGGGGTCGACTGCGTGGTCGGCGCCGTCTCGAAGATGATCAAGCCCAGCGCGGACAGGCGCAGGAAGAACGACCGCAACGACGCCGAGTTCCTCGCCCGCATGCTGTCGGTCGGCAACGTGGTCGAGGTGTGGGTCCCCGACGACGAGTGCGAGGCCGCCCGCGACCTGACCAGGGCGCTCGAGGACGCGAGGGACGACCTCTCGCGCTCGAAGCAGCGGCTCTCCAAGTTCCTGCTCAGGCACGGGCTCGTCTTCGACGAGAGGACGCCCACCGGCCGCAGGAGGGGCAACTGGACCCGGGCGCACTGGTCCTGGATCGAGTCGATAAGGTTCGCGGAGAGGGCCGACGAGGAGGTGCTCGCCCACTACGTCGACGCGGTCAGGCGGGCGGCGGAGGAGAAGGCGAGGCTCGAGGGGCTCGTCGGGGCCGAGGCCCGCAAGCCCAGGTGGAGGAGGAGGGTCGACGCCCTCCGCTGCCTCAAGGGCGTCGACACCGCGACCGCCGCCGACCTCGTGTTCGAGGCCGGCGAGTTCTCGAGGTTCGGGAACGCCCGCTCGTTCGCCGCGTGGGTCGGCCTGACGCCCTCCGAGCACTCCAGCGGGGAGAGCGACCGCAGGGGCGCGATCACCAAGGCCGGCAACAAGCACCTGAGGAAGACGCTGGTCGAGGCCGCGTGGCACTACCTGACGTGCTCGGGGCGGCCGAAGGACCCCGCCAGGGGCCAGGCCCCGGACCCGGCCGCCCGCAGGCATGCCGCCAAGGGCGTGCGGAGGCTGGTCGAGAGGCGGGAGGCGCTGCTCGCGCGCGGGGTCCACGGCAACAAGGCGAACGTGGCCACGGCGCGCGAGCTCGCCTGCTGGGTGTGGGCGGTCGGCCTCATGGCCGAGGAGTCGTAGGGGGGGGCGTTCCCCCGCACATAAGCCAATCACCCCGGAAGCGGTTCGATCCGAAGCCGTTGAGGCGAACCTCAGGTCCCTTTTCTGCGAGCGCCCATGGCGCCACACGCGTGCACAGACTGTCGGTTCGACGTAGAAGCCTCAGCCGTAGCAACGGATTGCCCAGCGAGAGATCGCCACGGGCGGATATTAAACTGCGAAGACGAGCGTCGGTAAGACACGCCGAGGTCGCCGCGGACGGGTTGATATAGGGAGAGGGCCTGACCCCATATCATTGGGGTCGGGCCCGATTTTGCCTCTTGACAATGTCCTGCTCATATTAAAAGGAACGTCCCTAACTGCCGGTCAAAAAAGCGAGCGAGGATCATGGGACCCTCGCTCGTTTTTTTGGGCATTGTTTCGACTGCGCCGTTACTTGTCGGCGGCTGCTTTCTTGGCAGTCGACTTCTTCGCGGTCGTCTTCTTGGCGGCAGTGGCTTTCTTAGCCGTCGTCTTCTTGGCCGCCGTCGTCTTCTTTACCGAGCTCGCCTTAGTCGCGGTCTTGCGGCCGCGGGCGGGCTTCTTCTCCTTGGTCGGGCAGTCCATGTTCACGCAGATGCGCCACGGGCCGCGCGCCGTGTTGACTACCACGATGGGAGCGCCGCACTCGGGGCAGGTCTCGCCCGTTGCCTCGAGCTTGCCACGCGCCGGTAGCGGATAGCTCACGCCGCAGTCGTCGTAGTTGGTGCAGCGGATAAAGCGCTTGCCACTCTTCTCGCTCTTGTGCGCGATCAGGTCGCCATGGCGTCCGGCCTCGGCGCACACCTTGCACTCGCCCACCTTAAGGTCAGGCTCGTAGTTGGTAGGGCACGTGGGGTTCACGCAGATCTCGAAGGCCTTCTGGCGGAACGGCTGGCACTTAATGCGCGGCGCACCGCACTCGGGACACACGGCCGCCTCGCCCTCGAGCGGGCTCACCTTGACGCCGCTCGGCACCGGATAGGTCACGTCGCAGTCGGGCCAACCCATGCAGCCAATGAAGCTGCCACGGGTCTTGGCGCTCGTCTTCATGACCAAGTCCTTGCCGCACTTGGGGCAGGCGCCCACGCGCGCATCGGCCGTGACGGCGTCGCTGATGGCGTCGCCGAGCTCCTGCGTATGCCTGAGCAGCTCGTCGAGCACGCCGGCCAGCAGCGCGCGCGAGTGCGTCACAACATGCTCTTCAGTATCCTCGCCGCGCTCGACGCGAGTCATGTCGCCGTCGAGCTCGCTGGTCATATCGGGGCTCGTGATGCGCGGGGCAAACTGCGTCAGTGCATCGATGATGGCGATGCCCAGCTGGCTTGGCTCCACGGGATCGTTTTTGAGGTAGCGCACGGCGTACAGGCGCTCGATGATGCTCGCGCGCGTGGACTTGGTGCCCAGGCCGCGCTTTTCCATCTCCTGCACGAGCTTGCCCTGGCTGTAGCGCGCGGGCGGCTCGGTCTGCTTGGCCTCAAGCTTAATGTCGAACACGTCGACCGTATCGCCCTGCTCCAGCGGCGGCATCTGCTCGTCGCGCTTGAGTCCGTACGGATACGCCTCGCGGAAACCCGGGGTCACGAGCACATCGCCCGAAGCCACGAACGGCTCACCGTTCACGTCGAGCTCGAGCTTGGTGTTTTCGATGGTCGCGGGGCCCATGAGCGTTGCCAGGAAGCGACGGGCGATGAGGTCGTAGAGCTTGCGCTGGCCGCCGTCGAGCGTGGACGGATCGCCCTCGCCCGTGGGGTAGATGGGCGGGTGGTCGGTGGTCTCGACCTTGCCGCGCGTGGGCTTCATGGGACCGGAGAGCACCTTTTTGCACACGGGTGCCAGCGCCGGGTTGATCTTTGCCAGGTCGCTCACCACGGCACCCAGATCGAGCGTCGCAGGGTACACGGTGTTGTCGACACGCGGATAGCTGATGAGGCCCGCCATGTAGAGGGACTCGGCGATGCGCATGGTACGTGCAGGTGAGATGCCCTCGGCCGCGGCGGCAGCCTGCAGCGAGGTCGTCGCAAACGGGGTGGGCGGCTGCTGCTTGCGGGAGCGCTTGGTCACCGCGGCGACGGTTGCCGTCGTAGCGCCGTCGACGTGGCCGTACGCCGTCTCGGCAGCATCCTTGTCGGTAAAACGTGCCGTCTTGTGCGCAATCTTAAAGCGGTCATCCTCGGCAGCACCCTGAGCGGCACCCATGCCGCGAATCTGCCAATAGTCCTCGGGCACAAACGCCATGCGCTCGCGCTCGCGCTCGACCACCAGGGCAAGCGTCGGCGTCTGCACGCGGCCGGCGGAGCGCACGTTGCCAAAGCCGCCAAACTTGGCGAGCGTCAGGTAGCGCGTGAGCACCGCACCCCAAATGAGGTCGATGTGCTGGCGGCTCTCGCCGGCGTCGGCCAGATTCTGGTCGAGCGAGACAAGATTATCGAAGGCCTGCGTAATCTCGGCCTTGGTAAACGAAGAATACTGGGCGCGGGCGACCGGCAAGTCGGGCGCAACCTCGCGCACCTTGTTGAGGGCGTCCGAACCGATCAGTTCGCCCTCGCGGTCGAAGTCCGTGGCGATAATGACGCTGTCGGACTTCTTGGCAAGGTTCTTGAGCGAGCGGATGAGCTCCTTCTCGGCCGGCAGCTTAATGACGGGCGCCCAGGTGAGGTAAGGCAGGCTCTCGAGCTTCCAGCCCTTGATGGAGATACCATCGGCAAGAAACGGCTTGCGCTTGGTGTCGTAGGGCGGACGTGCCAGGCCATCGGGCATATCGGCCGGCAGCATCTCGCCGTCCTCGGTGACCGAATACCAGCCCAGCTTTTTATCGAACAGCACGCTGTCGCAAAAATCGGGCGCAAGGATGTGACCGGCAAGGCCGATCGTCACGCACTCCTCGCCCTTCCACTCAAAACGGTAGATGGCGGTGTTGTACACCTTGTCCTTTTTGGGCTTGCCCGTGGACAGACGCTCGGCAATCTGACGCGCGGCGTCGTTTTTCTCGGCGATGATGAGCTTCAAAAGAGGCTCCTATCTCGTATCTCTGCGGCTACGCCCGCCCGTATGGCGGCCGACTTACGCCCTTGCTTGCTCAATCTGCCCGATGAGCCAATCGCACCAGGCATCCATGCCCTCGCCCTTGCGCGCGCTCACGGCAAACCGCGGCGCCTGCGGATTGAGGTCATCGAGTGTCTTAGTATACCTATCCATGTCAAAATCGAAAGCCGGGGCCACGTCGACCTTGTTGAGCAGCTGCGCGCCGGCGTGCTGGAAGATGCCCGGATACTTGATGGGCTTGTCGTCGCCCTCGGGCACCGAGAGAATCATGATGGACAGGTTCTCGCCCAGGTCAAAGTCGACCGGGCAGACCAGGTTACCCACGTTTTCGATAAAGATGACGTCGATGTTTTGAAGGCCCACCGCCTGGTCGAAGGCATCGACGGCCTCCATGATCATGTTGCCCTCGAGGTGGCACAGGCCGCCCGTGTTGATCTGGATGGCGGGCATGCCGGCTTCCTTCATGGTGATGGCGTCGACATCCGAGGCGATATCGCCCTCGATGACGGCGCAGCGCAGGCCGGCTTTGTCACGCAGGCGCTCGTTGGTGCCCAGAATCGTGGTGGTCTTGCCCGAGCCGGGGCTCGACAGCACGTTGATCACGTAGGTGTTCGTCTGCTCAAAACGCTTGCGCAGCTGATCTGCCAGGCGCTCGTTGCGCGACAGAATCGGCGATGCAATATCAATCGTTTTCTCGGCCATACTTAGCGCTCCTTACTTTGGCCCCTTTATACCCCATCACCAGATGGCTAGCGGGCTAATCGTCGGGGGTTTCGATTTCGATACTTGCGATATCGAGCTCGCGGCCGTGCAGTAGGCGCACGTTGGCACCACCACACTGGGGACAGCGACAGTGGAAGCGATCGTGGTCGAAAACCTCACCGCAGTCCAGACACTCGCTTTGTGGATGGACCTCCTCCACGGCAAGCTCGCAGCCTCGCGTGAGCGGGTCCTCGTCGCGAAATGTCTCCCACGCAAAGTCGAGCGCCTCGCGCACGACCTCGGTCATATCCCCGATACGCAGCGTTACCAAAACGGCGCGCGAGGCCCCCGCCCCACGCGCCGCGCGAATCACTGTATCGAGTATGCCGTTGACAATGCCAACCTCGTGCATACCGATTTACTCCTCGTCGTCCTCGTCGTCCGAGAACAGGTCCAGACGGCTCACGAACAGGCCCTCCTTGCCCTCGCGCGCGGTAATGACCACGCGAGCGATGGCGAGCGAAATCTCGTAGAGCGAGAGCAGGGCGCCATACATGAGACCCAGCGTAACGGGCGAGCCGTCGGGCGTGATCACAGCCGAGCCCACAAGCAGGCCAACGTATACGTAACGCCAGGCGCTGCGGAAGGCCGCATAGGACACGATGTGGAAAACGGACAGGTAGAAGATGATGAGCGGCAGCTCAAACGCCACACCAAAGCCGATCATAAAGAGCAGCTCCATGTTGACGTAGTTCTCCAGATCGGGCAGCGCCGTAGCGACAGCCGAGGTCTCGCCGATGAGCCACTCAAAGCCCGCCGGGATGATGATGAAGTAGCAGAAGATGGCGCCCAGGAAGAACAGCACCGTCGAGGCGAGCACCGTGGGTACGACCCACTTGCGCTCGTTGGGGCGCAGCGCCGGCAGGAAAAATGCCAGAATCTGCCAGATGATCATGGGCGTGCACATGACCACGGCCATCTTGATGGCCAGCGAGAAGCGCAGGCCAAAGCCGCCGAGCGTGGTGGTGATGTAGAACTTACCGTCCGGCACAAAGGAGCGGATGGGGTCTTCCAGGATGTCGAGCACCACGGGCGTGGCGAAATACAGCACGATAGCGGCGGCAAACACCGACACGACCACGATGGTCAGGCGGCGACGAAGCTCTCCCAGGTGATCGAAGAGCGGCATACGCGCAGGTCCGATAGGCATTACTCATCGCCTCCCTTCGGGGCGTCGGCGGCAGCAGCGTCGTCCTCGGCCTCGAGCTCGCGAGCGAGCTGGTCGACGACGGCCTTGCGCTTGCGGGGACGACGGGCGTAGAGGTCAGCCGTCGTGGGCTCTGCCGGCTCGGGCTCGGGCTCTGCAGCAGGCTCGGGCTCGACAGCGACATCGGCGGACCCGGCGTCGGCGCTCTCGGTCGCAGGCTCCTCAGCAGCACCTTCGCCCTCAGCAGCACCCTCGCTCGCGGCCTTCTCGGCAGCAAGACGAGCGCGACGCTCGGCAAAGGTCTCCTTTTTGGCGGGCGCTGCCGTCTCGGCGGCATCCTCGTCCGCATCGGAATCGTCGTCGGTCGCAGCGGCCTTCTTGGGCTTGACCGGGGCCGACGCGGCCTCGCTCACCGGATCGATAATCTCGGACTGAACAACGGCCGTCATCTTTTCCTGCGTCTCGCGGAACTGACGGATGGCACGGCCGATCGTGCGGCCCATCTGCGGGAGCTTATCCGGGCCAAACAGCAAAAAGCCGAAGACCACGATGATCGCGAGCTCACCCTCTCCAATACCAAACACACATACCTCCAAGGCTCGATGTGAGTCGAGCCCGCACCGCGCCATTCGGCCGGAACTCGTCTATTCATTCGGTCAAGTATAGCGCCCGGACGCCAAAACGTCCGAGCGCATCACAAACATATGCCAAACGGCACGCCCTTTTGGGGGCAAAGATTATGCAGCGGTGATCGAAATCTCCTGGTCGACGCCCAACAGCTGAACCACGCGCATCACCGGGGGCTGCACGTTGACGCAGCTAAAACGCTTACCATGATCAGCTGCGTGGTGTGCGGCGCCCACAAGCACGCCAATGCCCGTCGAATCGATGTAGCTCACCTGGGCAAAATCGAGCTCAACGGCCTCAGTGGGCTGCTCGAGCGCCAGGTCGATGGCATTGCGCAGGCTATCGGCGTTAGAGATATCGATCTCACCGGTCACCTTAATGGTGTAGAGCTCTGGCGTGGGGTTGGTGGAAATACCCAAATCCATGTATACGCTCCTTTACGTATCGAAAGTGCGGATAGTACTAGGCGCGGACTTGCGGGGCCCTACGCGTTAGGCGCGCTCGGTACGCGCAAGCTCGGCAGCGACAAGCTTAACGGCCAGCACCAGCACATCGAGCGCGGCCTCCAGGTCCTCGACCGTGGGATAGCTCGGCGCGATGCGGATGTTGGTGTCGCGCGGGTCCTTGCCATAGGGCCAGGTGGCACCGGCCGGCGTGAGCTTGACGCCCAGGTCGGCGCAAAGCGCGGCGACCTTTTGGGCCGAGCCCTCGGGACCATCGAAGCTTACAAAGTAGCCGCCGCGGGGGTGCGTCCAAGTGGCGCAGCCCGTGTCGCCCAAGCCCTCGGTGAGCTTACGCTCGACGGCCTCAAAGCGCGGGCGCAGGAACTCGGCATGCTTTTTCATGTGCTCCTTGACCGCCTCGATGGTGGGAAGGAAGCGCACGTGACGCAGTTGGTTGAGCTTGTCGGCGCTGATGAGGCCGGCCTTCAGGCGCTTGGAGAACTCGGCGATGACCGCGGGGCTCGCACCGATAAAGCCGATGCCGGCGCCCGGGAAGGTGATCTTGGACGTCGAGGCAAAGGCCACCACGCGGTCCTCGGTGCCCGCCGCGCGAGCGAGGTCAAAGATGTTTGCGAGTTCGTCGGTCTCGTCGTACAGGTCGTGCACGCAGTAGGCGTTATCCCAAAAGATGCGGAAATCGGGTGCGGCCGTGGGCATCTCGACCAGGCGGCGCACAGTGTCCTCGCTAAAGGTGATGCCCGTGGGGTTGGAATACTTGGGCACGCACCAGATACCCTTGATGGAATCATCGGCGGCAACGAGGCGCTCAATCTCGTCCATGTCGGGGCCGTTGTCGGTCATCGCGACGGGGACGTTCTCGATGCCCAAGTCGGCGGTGATGCCAAAATGGCGATCGTAGCCGGGAACGGGGCACAGGAACTTGACCTTCTTGCCGTCGTGCGCGGCCTCGTAGGCATCCCAGGGCTCGCTGCCGCACGAGCCACAGCGCCAGAACATGCCGGCGATGTCGTGCTCAATCAGCAAACTCGACGAGCCCAGCACGAGCGTCTGCTCGGCAGGGCACCCCAGGAACTCCCCCGCTAGCTTGCGTGCCGAGGGAATGCCCTCAAAGCAGCCGTAGTTGGAGCAGTCGACGTTGCCGTCGTGCAGATCGGCATCGGCATTGAGGATATCGAGCATAGGTCGAGAGATGTCCACCTGGGAGGGCGACGGCTTGCCGCGGGCCATGTCGAGCGCCAGGCCCTTGGCCTTGACCTCGGCGACCTCGGCTTTGAGCGCCTCGAAGGCGGCATCGAGTTCGGTGGTTTCCATCTTCTGGTAGATCGTCTGCATGGGTGCGACCTTTCGCGAAGCGGTACGTTGCGGTTCGTCTAAGTATAGACCGCCACCGCCACAACGGTATGAAGCCGTGATAGATTAAGTTCATCGCAATGAATTACGAATCGCCGCGCATGGCGGCGTGGGGCGCCCAAGGAGGCACTATGGAGTACGGATCGTTTCAGGCCGAGGAATTCGGCGACCTGCAGCGCCTGGTCGACGGACTGTTTTACGACCGCCACGCCATCGACCGCCTGGATCTGATCGTACAGGCCGAAATCTTGGATCTGGCGCCCGACCTCATGGAGATCGTGAACCTTTTGCCGCCCGGCTATTACGACCGCCAGTCACTTTGTGATCAGCTCAACTCCGCCTTAGCCGCCCACGGCTGGGGCGCCGTCTACGGAACGGTGGAATAAGCCTCGAGGCCGGCGATTTGGCCCGCTTCCCGACCTTGGCGAGGCTTGTTTTAGGGCTTGTGGCCAAAAAAGGGCAAATATGAGTACTGTTACCTTTTTAGTAGCAGCGATTCTTGGTCGAAATCGGCAAAACTCGACTTGAAACTTCCTAATCACCGTCAGCTAGCGCCAAATTGGAAGTCGATGGTCACTCATTAACGTACAGTTCTTATAACTTTGTTCATTATTTTCCGCACCTAAAATGATACGCCGTTTGTGACAGTACTCACAAACGGCGTTTTTTGACCACTGGCGTGTCTGGCAGGCGGCAAGCACCGCCCGAATCCGCATTTTGAACGCGCCCGAATCGGTTCTGGAGCCGGTTTTCGCGCTCTTACTCGTCTTTGGGCGCGGGGTGTTTGCAGACCACGCTCATGTAGATCATGCCAAGCACGGCTGCGGTAACCGAACCGGCAAGAATGGCGGCCTTGGCTGCAAGAACCTCAAACTGGGCCGTCGGGAAGGCAAGGCCGCTGATGAGAATCGACATGGTAAAGCCGATACCGCCCAGAATGCCCACGCCGGCAATCATGTGCCAGTTGACATTGTGCGGCAGCTCGCAGGCCTTAAGCTTAACCAGGGCAAACGTCATACCAAAGATGCCGATCGGCTTGCCCAGCAGCATGCCAAAGTACACGCCGAGCGTCACCGGATCGGTGAGCAGCGTGCTCATGTCCACGCCCACTAAACGAACCTGAGCGTTTACGAACGCAAAGATCGGCAGGATCACAAAGTTGACCGGCGTGGAGATCAGACGCTCCATGCGGATAAGCGGCGGGGTCACGCGGTGCATGACGCGCTCGACCTTGGTAGTCGAGACGGTAAAGTCATGCTGGCCCAGGATGTGTGCCTCGTCGTCGTAGCGGTCATCGAGCAGCGGCAGGCACTCGCCCAGCCAATCGGTGAGGCTATCGAGCTTGACGCCGCACTTGGCCGGGATGGTAAAGGCCAGGATGACGCCGGCGAGCGTGGCATGCACGCCGCTCTTGAACATGCAGAACCACAGCACAAGGCCCAGCACCGAATACGGGGCAAGACGGTAGTGCTGCGTCTTGTTGAGCCACACGAGCGCGCAGGTCACAAGCGCGGCGGCGCCCAACCAAAACGGATTGGGGCTCTGACCGTAGAAGATGGCGATGGCGGCGATAGAGATGAGGTCGTCGGCGATGGCGAGCGTCGAGAAGAACACGCGCACGCCGTTGGGCACGCGATTGCCCAAAAGCGACAGCACGCCCAGCGCAAAGGCGATATCGGTTGCCATGGGGATGGCCCAACCGTTGCGGGCGCCGGCATGGTTAAAGATCAGGTAGATGCAGGCGGGAACGACGACGCCGCCCACGGCTGCCAGCATGGGGAGCATGGCTTGGCGCGGGTTCTTGAGCTCGCCGACTGTCATCTCGTACTTGAGCTCGATGCCCACCAGCAAAAAGAAGATCGCCATGAGGAAGTCGTTGACGAAAAGCTCAACGGTGAGACCGGCCGTGAAATGCCCCAGACCCACGTACAGCGGGGTCTCCAAAAAGTGATGGATGGCCTCGTAGGCATCGGTGTTGGCGCAGATAACGGCGGCGATGGCGGCGATGACCATAACCGCGGCAGAAATCGTGCCGTTCTCGGCGATGCGCTCCCAAATGTCGTGACGTTCAAAACGCTTGCGCTCGCGGACGTTGAACAGCTGCTCGGGTGCTGTCATGGGCGGCTCCTTTCACGGGAAGGCTCCCGTCTTAAAAAAGCACGGCCCGCCAAATCGGCGGCGCCGCGCTCTAACGTATTACGCTTGCATCTAGCCTACCCTGCACGACAAGCACGCAGGCGTGGCCGAAAAGCGGAACCACAGGTTGAACATTATTTGCTCAACGGCGCGGGCACGCCTGTCCAAGAGACGACGCAGCGCCGTGCACAAAAAACGACCGGAGCGCGGGGCATCCGCGATCCGGTCGGCGGTGTTAGGTCAAAAGAACCTAGCAGGCGGCCATGATGGGGGCAGCGACCTGCTTCTTACGGGAGAGGACGCCCGGCATCCAGACGCCATCGTGCTCGTCGGCAATGCCCAGGCCCTTCTGAGCAGCCTCGGTCTCACCCTCGAGCAGGACCTGCGAGCCCTCCTCCATGATGTCGGTGATGCACAGGACAATGCCGTCGGCACCCTTCTCGGCGGCGTAGGCGCGCATGGCCTCGCGGATCTCGTCGATCATGCCGAGAGCGCGGCTCTTGTCGACAGTCTCGTACTGGCCGATGAGCAGCTTCTTGCCAGCGGGCTCGAACATCTTGATGTCGTTGCCGACCATCTCGGCAGCAGTGAAGGAGCCGGACGGACGGGTGAGGAAGACCTCCATGCCAAACTTGACCGGATCGACGCCCACCTGCTCGCCGAGCTTGGCGGCGACGGCGCGGTCGACATCGGTGGTGGTGGGGCTCTTGAGCATGAGCGTGTCGGTCATCATGGCCGAGAGCAGCAGCTTGGCCTGGACGTCGGAAAGCTCAACGCCGAGCACGCCGGCGAGCTTGGTGACGATGGTGCAGCTGGAGCCCCAGGGCAGGCAGATGTAGTGCAGCGGGCCGGCGGTCTCGAAGTCGCCGATGCGGTGATGGTCAACGACGCCAAAGACCGTGGCGTCCTTAAGGCCGGCAACGGACTGGGCAGACTCGTTGTGGTCGGTGAGGACGACGAGCTGACCGGCCTCGACGGACTCGATCACGCGGGGCTCGGCGATGCCGGCATCAGCGAGCAGCTTGGCGGACTCTGCCGGAAGCTGACCAAGAGCGCAGGCCTCATAGGTGTTGCCGGCATACTCAACCTGGTTGAGCAGCTGGGACAGGACGACGGCGCTCATGATGGCGTCGTTATCGGGGTTCTGGTGACCAAAGACAAGAACGTTTGCCATGGATATCCTCCACTTGATATGTGTACTTGGACGTAGCTATGGTAGCACGCTGACGCCGAACCTTATGAGACAGAAGGGCCGCGGCACAATTTGGGGCAAGCGGTGGAGCGAAGTCTGCCTCTCACCACTTGCCCCCTTGCACCAGCTATTTACCGGCAGCGCGCAGGGCTACGTAGGCGGCACCGATGATGCCGGCGTCGTTTCCGAGCGAAGCGACCTTGATGGGCGTCTCGCGCGAGGCAGAAAGCGCGTACTGCTTAAAGTGCTCGCGGACCTTGTCGAGGTAGACATCGGCCGAGGCGGAAGCGCCGCCACCAATCAGGAACATCTCGGGATCGACCACGTTGGCAATAAGCGCCAGGGCACGGCCGAGATAGTCGGCCATGGTATCGGCAGCTGCCAGCGCGAGCTTGTCGCCCTCGCGGCAGGCCTGGAACACGTCCTTGGAATCGGAGGGGCCGGTGAGCTCGATGGGGTCGACGCCCGCCTTCTTGCACTCGGCAAGATAGTTGCTCACCACGCCGGTGGCGCTGGAATACTGCTCCAGGTGGCCATGACCGCCGCAGCCGCAGGTGCGCTCCTCAGCCGGGTTCAGGCACATGTGGCCAATCTCGCCGCCGGCGCCCACAACGCCCGACACCACGTCGCCGTTGACGATGACGCCGCCGCCCACGCCGGTACCGATGGTGACCATCACCACGTTCTGCACGCCCTTGGCGGAACCGAGCCAAGCCTCACCCATGGCAGCGGCGTTGGCATCGTTCTCGTACTTAACGACCGCGTCGGGGCAGTGCTTCTGAATGGCGACTCTTAGCTCGGGCAGGTTAATAGCAATGTTGGCCTTGACCTTGGCATCGCCCGATGCCGGGATGGGACACGGAACGGCCAGACCAATGCCCGCCACAAAGGCGCGCGGAATCTGGGCCTTGGCGACCACCTGGTCGATAGCCTCGGTCACCGCGGCAAAGCCCGCGGCGTCAACGATGGGAGGCGTGGGCACGCTGGCCTTGGCCAGCAGGTTGCCGTCCTCGTCGAACAGGCCCTCCTTAACCGAAGTGCCACCGACGTCAATGCCGATGTAATACTGCTTAGGTTCCATGGGAGCCCGCCTTTCTCGTTTAAACATTGCCTGTATGGTACCGCTCCCAAGGCAGAAACCTGCCAAAAAGGAACAGGTTTGTTTTGGCAGGTTTTATCTGTGAAAACGCAAACGACCGCTCAAAAGGTCGCGCAAGACCTTCCCCAAATATAAAGGCGCCGGAAGGCGGAGACTCCCGGCGCCCGTCAAAGGGACTGTGTTGTCTGTTGGACCGCACGGTCCGTGGCGGCAATAACGCCGACTAGGCCTTCAGTGTCTGCAGCTGCTTGTGGACCTCGATGAGCTCCGTGGCCATGACGCGCATGGTCTCGGTGCCGGCCATCTGGTCCTCGGCATGCAGCAGAATCAGCGGGGCCTCGCCGTTACGCTCGCCGTTGGCCTCCTTTTTAAGGAGCCCCATATGGACATCGTGGCCACCGTTGTAAGCCTCGTCGCCCTGCTTAATGAGCTCCTCGGCGGCGTCAAAATCGCCCTCCTTGGCCTTTTGCACGGCATTGATGTACATGCTCTTGGCGGTGCCGACGTAGCTGATGATCTCGAAGCAGGTCATCTGCAGCTCGTTCATATCCTCCATGCGCCGCACCTAGCCCATCACGCTGACGCAGTGGTCGATGATGCCGGCGGCGTTCATACGGCCGTAATCGACCATGTTGATGACCTCGACCGGGAAACGGCCGGCGGCCTCCTTCTCAAAATCGCCCTTGGTGTAGCCAATCTGCGGGCCGAGCAGCAGGATGTCGCACTCGTCCAGGTGATCGTGAGCCTCGTTCATGGGGCGAGCCTCGACCTCGATGTCCAGACCGCGGCTCGCGACCTCGGACTGCATCTTCTGGACCAGCAGGCTCGTGGACATGCCGGCATTGCAGCAAAGCATGATCTTCTTCATGGTTTCCTCCTTATTACTGCGCGGCGCGCAGACGACAACTGGTTTTATTCCTTGCGGCTACTGTACCCACCCCCTGCATCTTTACGCAGGAGGAGAGCCGCGAGCACCGGCACCGCGTACCGGCGCCCGCAACAATGGAAGGGAAAGAGAACGTTTAGGCGTTCTGCTCGGCAAGGGCCTCCTGCTTGGCGATGGCCTTCTCGGAGATCCTCATAAAGGGCAGGTAGACAGCCATGCCGATGACAAGCTCGAGGGCCTGCCACACGCCGGCGCGCCAGTCAAAGCCCGTGGCAAGCAGGGCGTTAATGACGGGAGGCATGGTCCAAGGCACCTGAGCGATGCAGGGGCTGATAATACCCGCGCAGGTCAGGCCATAGGTGACGCCGATGAACAGGTCGGGAAGAAGAACGAACGGAATCATGAGCGGCAGGTTGTACACGACGGGGTAACCGTAGATGACCGGCTCGTTAATGTTAAACAGGCCAGGAACGATAGCCATCTTGGCAACGGTCTTGGAAGCCTTGTTCTTGGAGAACAGGAAGGTATCGAGCAGGAGCATGAGGGTGCAACCCGAGCCGCCGATGAGGGCGAAGCTGTTGACGATCTGCATGTTCATGTAGTGATCGGGCTGGATGGTGCCGCCGGCGGCAAAGGTAGCCATGTTGTCGACGATGAGCATGGTCAGGATCGGCTCGACGGTAGCGCCAGAGATGGTGGACTGGTGAATACCGACGCAGAACAGCAGGTTCGCAAGCGTGTAGATGAGGATAACAGCCCACGGACCGGCGTTCATGATGCTCTTGAGCGGGTTGGAAATGCACGTGGAGATGATGGTGCACAGATCGGTGCCGGCAAACACGGCGAGCAGAGCCGCGGCAATGGCGAAAATCGAGAGGTTGAGCAGCATCGGGATCATGACGTTAAAGGAGTTGGAGACCGCGGGAGGCACACCCTCGCCCAGCTTGACCTTGAGCTTCTCGACGCCGGAAATCTTAATGAAGAGCGTAACGGAGAGCAGGGCGATGATAATGGCCGCGAACAGACCGTTGGTGCCGGTGTTGGCAGTCGAAAGGGCGCCCGTGACTTCGGCAGAGGTAATCTTGTCGGTGAGCAGCGGGCTCGTGGCGGCAAGCGTGGCGGTGATCTGTTGCGGCATCATGATGACGAAAGCGGAGATGGCGACGACCACGCAGGCAAGCGGGTTATCGAAGCGCTCGTTCTTAGCGAGGCTGTAGCCAATCAATCCGGCCAAGATAATGGCAGAGACGTTGAGGGTGCCCAGCGTAATTGCCGAACCCCAGGTCTGAAGGTTGGCAAGGCCCGCTGCATCGAGCGGGAACAGGGGGAACACGACGTTGTTAATAAGAACCGCGATACCCGCAAGGATATAGAGCGGCGTGATGGTTGCGAAGGCATCGCGCAGGGAACGCAGGTGAACCTGGTTTCCCACCTTCGCAGAGACCTCGGCAAACTTGTCGAGGAAGCTCTTTCCGTTGTCACTGGCCATGATTGCTCCTAACTTTCAAATCCGGCCTTTTCCTATGCGCACGGTGGTCTGTCGCCCTCTGCCACCAGATGTGCCATGTTTCGCGCGCGACGGCGCGCGGTTTGGGCGTTTGCCCGGTCGCTAGTCAACCACGTGGGTCGTAGCGACCTGCCTGAGCCAGGCTGCCGACTTCTTAAGACGGCGCTTGTAGCCGTCCATGAGGTCGACCTCGACAAAGCCGTAACGGTTCTTAAAGGCATTAGCCCAAGACCAGTTATCGATGACGGCCCAGTAATGGTATCCGCGGCATTTGGCGCCCTCGGCGATTGCCTTGGCGACCCACTCCAGGTGCTGGCGCACAAAGTCGACGCGGTAGTCGTCCTGGATGGTCCCCTCGACATCACGGTTCTTGTATTCGTCCATGATGCCAATGCCGTTCTCGGAAACGAACCACTCAAGATCGGGGTAATTCTTGGCGCAGTCCATGCCAAAGTCGTAGAGACCCTGCGGGTAGATCTCCCAGCCGCGGCTCTCGTTCATAACGGCGTCGGGCCATACGTACTCGTCGGCAAAGTGCGGCAGGCCGTACTGGTCGATCTTGCTCGCCGGAGCCTGGACGCGCGTGGGGTGGTAGTAGTTGCAACCGAGCCAGTCGACAACGCCCTGCTTGAGAATCTCCTGGTCGCCGACACGGAACGGGAGCTTAACGCCGCCCTCGGCCAGGCTGTCGAGCACGTCGGCGGGAAGCTCACCCTTGGTAATAAGGTCGAGCCACCAGCGATTGTTGATACCGCTGGTCATACGCACGGCCTCGAGGTCTGCCTCGCTGGGGTTCTCCTTGGTGTAGACCGGGGTAAAGCAGTTAATCATGCCGATCTTGGCATCGGCGCGAACGGCGCCCTCGTCATAGGCGCGGCGGTAGTTGGCCACGGCCAGCGCGTGCGCCAGCGAGATGTGATACTGAACGGTGCGAGCGCGGCTATAGTCGTGGAGCTGCGGGAACCACACGCCCTCCTGATAGCGCTGCTCGGGTTCGACAATGGGCTCGTTAAAGGTGAACCAGTACTTAATCTCCTGGCCAAACTCGCGGAAGGCCACATCGGCGTAATGAGCGTAAGCCTCGACGACCTCGCGGCTCTCCCAACCGCCGCGGTCAAAGAGGTAGGTGGGCATGTCAAAGTGGTACAGGTTGACGAACGGCTCCAAGCCGGCCTCGCGAGAGGCACGGAACAGCTCGTGGTACCACGCGGCGCCCTCCTCATTAAGGTTGCCGTCGGCATCGAGCAGACGACTCCACTGGATGGAGGTGCGATAGGTATCCAGACCCAAGTCCTTCATAATGCGAAGGTCCTCCTGGTACTTAGCCATAAAGTCATTGCCGGCATAAGAGCCAACGCGGTTGTAGAACGAACCCAGATCCTGGATGGACCAGGTGTCCCACAGGTTCTCGAGCTTGCCGCCCTGGTTCCACTGGCCCTCAGTCTGCGGGCCGGACATAGCGGCGCCAAAGAAGAAGTCACGGGGCAGCTGATACTGTGCCATCAAGTCCTCACTTTCGTGTTCTAGAGCTTCCGGTTGGAGACGGGTTTGCTTTGGCAGGTTATCCGGCGCGGGCGCGCGCCGGTTTTCCGGATATCCGACCCACCAAAACAAAACCGTCCCCAAACGGTCGGTCCTGCTGTACTGCAGGGCTCCGTTCGTTGCCTACAACTATAGCGCTCTAATTTTTTAAGTAAAGCGTCTTTTTCTTTTTTCTTTCTCGGACTTCTTATATAAAAGTAATATGGGTGCCTCGTTGGGGGTTATACTTACTTATGTATTCATATATGAATTCATATATGTCAGAAAGGAGGTTCCATGATTCCCAAATACGAGGCAATAGCTGCAGATATCCGTCGAAGCATCGAGGACGGCGCTCTTAAACCGGGCGACAAGCTACCCACCGTCGTTGAGTTCTGCGAGCTCTATAGCGTTTCCAAAATCACCGTCAAGCGAGCTATCGAGCAGATCACCGAGGAGGGCCTTGTCACCAGCCGGCGCGGGTCGGGCACCTACGTTAAGGACACGGCGGGTCTTCCCGACCAGGCATTTTTCCAGGGCAAGAATGACCGCGCCCAGGGTTTTTCGTATGAGCACCGCGGGGAGAAGGTAACCTCGGTGGTCTACGATTTCTCGATTGTCAATCCACCAGCGGACGTCGCTACTCAGCTGGGAATTGCCGAGGACGACTTTGCCTATCACATCGTGCGCGTGCGCCAGGTCGACGAGAAGCCTATCGTCATCGAGTACACCTACATGCCTCTCGAGCTGATCCCGGGCCTAAAAAAGAAGGACCTGTACGGATCGGTCTATAGCTTTATCCGCGAGCAATGTGGGCTGAAGATTTCGAGCTTCCACCGCACCATCCGCGCCGTGGCGGCAACCGAGGAAGAGGCCGAGCGCCTGGACACCAAGCCCGGCTCTCCCCTGCTCGAGCTCAACCAGATTGGCTTTTTGGATAGCGGCAACGCCTTTGAGTACTCGATTTCGCGCAACGTCGGCGACCGCTTTGAGCTGCACAACGTAACGTTGGCATAGGTTTTTGTAGTCAGACGGACGCTCGTTATGACTCGATTAGAGCGGGCGGCCGCGCAACACCATGGGGGTATGAACATGTCCGATTTGATTAAACTGACGCCGATTTTCCACGAGAAGATCTGGGGCGGCCGCCAGCTCGAGACCGTATTTGGTTACGACATTCCCGAGGGCCCCATCGGTGAGTGCTGGGCCATCTCAGCACACCCCAACGGCGACTGCCAGATCGCTGAGGGCCCGTATGCCGGCCACACGCTGTCGTGGCTGTGGGCCGAGCACCGCGAGCTCTTTGGCAACTGCGAGGGCAAGGAGTTCCCGCTGCTCATTAAGATTCTGGACGCCAAGGACGACCTTTCGATCCAGATCCATCCCAACGACGAGTATGCCGCCGAGCACGAGAACGGCAGCCTGGGCAAGACCGAGTGCTGGTATGTGCTGGACTGCGAGCCCGGCGCCACGATCATCGTCGGGCAGCGCGCCAAGGATCGTGCCGAGGCCGCACAGATGATCGAGGAAGGCCGTTGGGACGACATGCTCAACGTGCTGCCGATCCACAAGGGTGACTTTTTCCAGATCGACTCCGGCACCGTTCACGCCATCAAGACCGGCACGCTGATTCTGGAGACGCAGCAGTCGAGCGACGTGACGTATCGCCTGTACGACTACGACCGCCCCGGTACCGACGGCAAGCTGCGTCCGCTGCACATTGAGCAGAGCCTCGACTGCATCAACTTTAACGCGCAGGCACCGACCGACGGTACCGTAACCGCGCCCGAGATCGATGGCGTAACCGAGCTCGAGTCCAACCCCTGCTACACCGTCGATCGCGTGCGTGTCGACGGCAGCAAGACCTTGGAGCAGCGCTGGCCCTTCATGTGTCTGTCGGTCATCGACGGCGAAGGCACCGTCTGCGGCGACCCCGTCCACAAGGGCAGCCACCTGTTAGCACCCAGTACCGTCAGTTCCATTGACCTCGAAGGCAAGATGGAACTGATCATCAGCCACCTGTAAGCTACCGATCCCCGAGCGCTCGCCGGGATGGGGCGCGGGGTTTGGTCGCCTGCTCGGACAGTCCTGCTCGCACGGAGAGCACATTAAGTGCTCTCCGGCTCGTGCGGAACTCGCGATCGACCAAACCCCGCGCCCCATCCCGGCGAGCCTGCGACTAGCAACAACAATCAAAACGCAACAAGGGGCTCTTCCGTTCATCAACGGAAGAGCCCCTGCTATACATAACGAATCAAGGTGCCCATAGGTAGACCTTTTCGAGAAACGATAACGTGTCCTGAAGCCGCGCCCTTTCCTTACGGTTGGTCTGCCGATTTACATACGAAGTAAAGTCCGCAAAAAAATCCTCCGCATCAACCCTCATTTGCCCCGTTAGCTCCAAACGCGCTGAGGACGACAACAAGCCGGCAAGTCGAGCAACATCTGAACGATGCTTCCGCCGATCTATATCGTTGCAATGACGCCCTTCTTCATAGCTCCTGTTGATATCAATGTGCGCACGCATCTTGAGGGGGATGATATGGAGCGCATCAAGCAACGTGATGCCCTCTACGTTCGTTGCGTTGTCGCGAATAAATTCGTAGTAGCCATCGTCGAGAATAATGGCGGAAAGACTCGATATCGCCCCGTCAAAGGAAAGAGGAGCTACCTCGCTCATTTCGTCTTCGAGCACAAAATCAGGATGTCGGGCAAACAACTCGATTTGACCGGGATAGTCTAGGGCTCGCCTTGATCCTTCGGGCAAACAGAACCGGTAGTAAGTGCACTTTCCATCGCCGACCTTTCCAACCTCGTATCCAGCCGCTTTGATAAATGCCCACAATGCAGCGGCGAATTCAACGCCTTCCCCATCAACAATTACGACGACATCCAAATCTTCTGTTGCCCTAAACGAATCACCTTCGCTGTCAAATAGAACGCTGCAGGCCCCTCCACCAATAAGGACGTAACCACCTTTGCAACTGCTCATGGCGTCGGCAAATCGCTCTATTCCCCTCACTTTTGGCATATCACCCTCCTGAGCTGTTCGACCGCATCGAGCAGACGGTCGTCTTTGTAATTCGTTTTTGCGCAGGCAACGTATAAGGAGAACGGGTCGACACATTGCAAACCCGTCGTGTCAAAACTAACATCGGACGGCTCGTCCACGGGATACGACCAGACCTCAATCTCGATAGCAGCTGGTTCGTACCACTGGGCCTCCAGCCATTTGTCGCCCATATGCTCTTTTAAGGCCTCTAGCTGATACTTTTCGAGAGCAATGGTTGGAGCAGAGTCTTCATGGGCAAGGTCGGACATATAGCTAAGGGCAGACACACCGGAAAGCAGCGCATCAACGGCCCGCAATTCTACCCTGTTGATTGTCCCCTTAAGCCGAATGCGTTCTATAACTGGCGTGCGAAGATAGTCCTCAAACCCATCCAGCAACGTCTCGGTCGACAGCCCGGCGTCGCACAATATACGCTTTTTGCCGTCACGTATAATCAGCCCAGGAGCTATAGCGGCGATTTCTGAAAGATAGCCGCTAACGCTTGCCGCGCTTTTGCCACACAGACGCGCCAGGTCGCCGGCGGAGCAGTCAACCCATCGTCCCGCAATGAGATTTAGAACGATTCGTTGAGATTGGGGCGAAAGCGGGGCAGCAAGAGAAGCACCCAGCACCTCATCGGAAATAACGGCTCCGATAAACGGCAGAAACGCATTTCGCTCATCTCGGATATATGCAAGCCCCTCCGAAGAAAGCGCGCGCATAAAACCTAAATCCATAGCATCCCAGCAAATTGCCACCGGGCGAGCATCTATCTTGCGCACTGCATTGACGAGATTTCGCGCCGAAATGACACTGGGCGGTTCTTTTGGTTCCGCAACAATAAAACGGCCTTGCTCAGACATGCCGAGTCGTGCCAAGCGAAGCGAAAACCGCTCAAGATACATGCGAGGAATCTGCATCTCAACTGGCTCTGAGTCGATGGCGAGCTCTAAAGAGAAGAGTCTTTTAGGGAGACAATTTAGCAGCATGTCCACGCCCCGTTTTCATTTCAGTTACATTTTAGTATCTATCTGAAATTATACTGAATCGTATAAAATCATCAATCATCAAAGCCAAGCGCACCATTCAAAACGCAACAAGGGGCTCCCCCGTTCTTTAACGGGGACCCCCTTGCCATGTCTAAGTATCCAGCCCACCCGACTCTCCAGACCAAAAAGCGGACGAGCAAAGCGACGTTCGTCCAGCAACGTTACCCAAGGACTTGGGCGGGCGTATAGGGCAACATCGATCGCGAGTTCCGCACGCAAAGGAGGCCACTTAATGTGGCCTCCGTCTTGCGCAGGACTGCCCGAGCAGGCAACCAAAGCCCCCGGCGCGCCCGCCTAGCCGGATGTACGGGTTTTCCAGGTGCGGCAGATCGGCCTGAAAGAGGAGGGCATAGACCTTGAGGTCATGCCCGACGATTGAAGGCCGAGGTGCCGTGCCTGGGAAAGCCGCTTAGGTCAGTTTCACTATAGGCGCAAAGCCCTTCATGAGCTTTTTGGTCTGGCCGGTCTTTTCGAATTGGACCTCGATCATGTCTCCGGCGACCGAGATCACGGTACCCGTGCCAAAGGTCTTGTGACTCACGGTATCGCCCGCGGCAAAGTCCTGCGATGCACTGGCGCGATCGACCTTGCGCTCCACCGTCGGCGACACCTTGGACGACGGCTTTTTGGCTCGCGGCGCGCCCGAGCCAAAGGTCGAGGCAACGCGGCCGGCGTCGGGCGAAACCCCACGATGGCGCTCGGTGCCATAAGTGCTGCCGCCAAAGAAGTCGTCAAAGCTCGATCCGCCGCGCGAACCGGAACCGCCGGTCGAGCGCGTATGCGAACCGAACACCTTGCCGCCATACATATCCGAGCCCATGCCCGATCCAAAGGTGCCGTGACGGTCGCCGCGCTTCTCCCAGCCCGTGCCCTCAAAACCGGCAGAACCGATGCCGCTAAACTCGATATCCTCAAACGGAATCTCGTTGAGGAAGCGCGAGCGCGGATTGGCAGAGGTCGAGCCGTAGGTGCGGCGCGTGGCCGCATACGTCAGGAACAGGCGCTTGCGGGCGCGCGTGATGGCGACGTAGGCCAGGCGACGCTCCTCCTCAAGCTTGCCCGGATCATCGCTGCCGCCAAAGTCATGCACGTGCGGGAAGATGCCCTCCTCCATACCGGCCACGAACACCGCCGGGAACTCCAGGCCCTTGGCGGAGTGGATGGTCATCATGGTGATGGCATGCGTCTCGCCGGCCAGGGAATCCAAGTCGGAGCGCAGGGCCAGCCACTCCATGAGAGCAGGAAGCGCCTTACAGGTGAGCGGACCGTAGGTGCGCTCGATCTCGTCGGCATGCACGGCACCCGCCGGCATCTCCGCCGGCGCGGCATACGCGTTGCCCGCAATGGCGGCGGCCAGGGCATCCTGCGGCGAGAGCGCCGGGGCGGCTAGGCTATCGAGCGGATTGGAACCTGCGGCATCGCGCGCGCCAACGAGCGCCTCAAACGAGGATGCCGGGGCAGACGGCCCCGGTTCGGGCGCAGGTGCGCTCACCACAACGGGCTCGGGCTCAGCGCCGGCCGGCACGTCGGCAACACCGGCCGCGCGCAGCTCTTCCAAGCTCTCGAGCGTACCCTCGATATCCTCATGCGTCTCCTCAAATTCGGCGGCGACGCCCAGGAATTCCTGAATGTTCTCGGCGCGGCTCTCGGACTCCATGGTGCCCTCGGCGCGGAACGCCTGCAGCAGGCCCGTCTTGTCGACAATCATCTCGACGACGTCCTTGAGCTCGCCGTCCATGCGGCGACCCTCGCGCACCAGCGCCACAAAGCTCGACAGGCCATTGCGCACCTTGGCGCTAAACATACCCGTCTCGGCGCACGCGATCTCGCAAGCCTGGAAGAACGAGCAGCGGTTGTCACGTGCCAGCTGCTCAATCTTTTGGATCGAGGTGGAGCCGATGCCGCGGCGCGGCGTGTTGATGACACGCTTGACGCTCATCTCGTCGGCCGGGTTCACGATCATCTTGAGGTAGGCCATGACGTCGCGGATCTCGGCGCGGTCGAAGAACCGCGTGCCGCCGACGATCTTGTAGGGCACGCCCGCACGCAGGAACATATCTTCGAGGATACGCGACTGGGCGTTGGTGCGATAGAACACAGCGATGTCGTCGTAGCTCGTGCCCTTGGAGTGCAACTTTTCGATCTCACCGGCAATCCAGCGGCCCTCGTCGCGCTCGTCGCTTGCCTGGAAGGCCTGGATCTTCTCGCCGTCGCCCTCGGCCGTAAACAGGCGCTTGTCCTTGCGCTGCGAGTTGTGACGCACCACGGCGTTGGCGGCGCTCAGGATATGACCCGTGGAGCGGTAGTTCTGCTCCAGCTTGACGGTCTTGCAGTTTTTAAAGTCCTTCTCAAAGTCCAGGATATTGGTGATGTCGGCGCCACGCCAGCTGTAAATGGACTGGTCATCGTCGCCCACGACCATGAGGTTTTGGTACTTGGCGGCCAGCAGGTTGGCGATCTCGTACTGGACGTGGTTGGTGTCCTGATACTCGTCGACGCTAATGTAGCGGAAGCGCTCCTGGTACTTATCGAGCACCTCGGGGCGGGTGCGAAGCAGCTCGAGCGTGCGCACGAGCAGGTCGTCGAAGTCCATCGCGTTGGCGGCGCGCAGGCGGCGCTCCAGCTCCAGGTAGACCTGCGCAGCCTTTTTGTCATTGGGGCTGTCAGCGGATTTGAGCATGTCCTCGGGCCCGATCATGGCATTTTTAGCCGAGCTGATCTTGCTGCGAATCATGTTGATGGGGAACTGCTTTTGCTCAATGCCGAGCGCTTGCATAATGTCGCGCACCATGCGCTTTGAGTCGTCATCATCGTAGATGGTGAACTGACCGGTGTAGCCCAGCAGGTCGGCGTCCTCGCGCAGCATGCGCACGCACATGGCGTGGAAGGTGCACACCCACATGCCGCGGGTGCCACTGGGGATGAGCGCTGCCAGACGCTCGCGCATCTCGGCCGCGGCCTTGTTGGTAAACGTGATGGCCAGGACCTGCCAGGGCTTAACGCCCAGGTCGCCAAGCATATGCGCGATGCGGAAGGTCAGGACGCGGGTCTTGCCCGAGCCGGCGCCGGCAAGAACCAGCAGCGGGCCCTCGGTAGTCAGGACCGCCTCACGCTGGGCGGGGTTCAGGCTATCGATATCGACGAGCGGCTTGGCGGGCTTGGGCGCCGGGGCCGGGGCGTCGTAGATGTCGAGCGGAACGAGCTCGGGTTCCGGCGCGGCGGGGGCGGTGTACGCATCGAGCGGCACGGGTTCCGGCGCGGGCGGCACGGGCGCGGCAGTGTTCTTTTCCCAGGGCAGGGGCTGGGTCATGGGCGACTCCTCATCTGACGGACGGCGCGCCTGCGGGCGGCGCCATGGTTTGAGCCGTACCAGTATACCGAGCCGCGCGGACACCGACGCAAATCACACCACGACTCCGTGCGCCGCCACCACCCAAGCATCCCCAAATAAGTTGCGGTGAAATAGTTCCTCCAAACGGCCTTCTGGCCCCCAAACAGGAACTATTCCACCGCAACTTCGATTGGCTCGAGGGGATAGAATATCTACCACTTCTACCCCATCCCCACATGGCAGGAGGGTTGCTGTGAAGCATAGGGTGCTCTATTACATGGTCGATGGTTCGACCGAGGCGGGCCAGGCGGCGCTCAACACAATCGAAGGTGGCGATCAGATTAAGCTGGTTGGCTGCGCGCATGATCCCAATGTCTGCCCCACCGCCGAGCAACTGATCGGCTGCGAGGGCTTTGTCGGCGAGTTCGGCCCCGTCGATGATACGTGTGCCGACGCCATGGCCGCCGCGGGGATGCGCATTGTCTCGAATATGTCCATTGGCCTGAACCACGTTGCCGTCGACCGGCTGGCCTCATATGGCATCACCGTCACCAACTGTCCCGGGTACTGCTCGGACGATGTCGCCCAGCACACCGTTGCCCTGATGCTCGACCTGATGCGACAGGTCACGTTGCTCAACCGCGATGTGCGTAATGGCGTCTGGAATCCGCTGGGTGGATACACCATGCACCGCACGCAAGGCCGTACGTTGGGACTGGTCTTTTTTGGCAGCATCGCGCGTGCCGTCGCGCCCATCGCGCAGGCGCTCGGCATGAAGGTGCTGGTATGGGCGCCGACCAAGAGCGCAGAAGAGCTTGCCGCCGCCGGTTGCGTCAAAGCCAAGACGCTCGACGAGCTGCTCGGCACATCGGATATCGTCAGCCTGCACTGTCCGCTGATTCCCGAGACCGAGAAGCTGATTGGCGAGCGCGAACTTGCGCTCATGAAACCCACGGCGTTTTTGATCAACACGGCCCGCGGGCCCATCGTGGATGAGGATGCCTTGGTCGCCGCATTAGACGAGGGCATTGCCAGCGGCGGCGTGCGCGGCATCTGCGGCGCCGCGCTTGACGTGCTTGCCGACGAGACCGCACCCAACCAGGCCCTGATCGCACACCCGTGCTGCATCGTCACGCCGCATTGCGCCTACAGCACGCAGGAAGCCTACGACACCGTCCGCCGCATGTCGCTGCAAGCCGTAGTAGACAAGCTCGTCTTTAACCGCAAGCCCGAACACACCGTGGCTGAATAATTGGTGCAAAGGGGTCAGGTTTGTCTGCACCAAGTTGGTGCAAAGTAACCTGACCCCTTTGCACCAAAAAGAGGGCGGCATAGACCTTTTGGTCATGCCGCCCTCTTTGAATGACAAGTTGTCGCTCTGGACGCCGTGCAGCGTCAACCAAGTTACAGGCCGAGCATGGGCTCCAGAACGAAGAAGTATGCGAGCACTACGATGCCCAGGATGATGCGGTAGACGCCGAAGCACTTGAAGTCGTGACGACGGACAAAGCCCATGAGCCATTTGATGGCGATGAGCGAGACCACAAAAGCCACGACGCAGCCCACACCCAAGATGGCGATCTCGTTAGCGCCGAAGGTACCGCCCTTGATAAAGTACTTGACCAGCTTGAGGGCGCTCGCGCCAAACATAACGGGGATGGCCAAGAAGAACGTGAACTTTGACGCCACCGAACGCGTGCAGCCCAAAAGCAGGCCGCCGATGATGGTGGAACCGGAGCGAGACGTACCAGGCACCAGAGAAAGCACCTGGAAGCAGCCGATGCCCAGCGCAGTCTTCCAGCTCAGATCCTCGAGCGTGGCAATGGAGCCAAAGTCCAGATTCTCGTCATCGCCCTCGTCCTCAGTGGCAGCCGCGGCGGACGCCGCAAAGTGCGCACCGGCGGGACGTCCACCCGACACCACAGCACGCGAACCAAACGAACCGGCAACGGCCATTTCCTCGCGCTTGCTCGCGCGCCAGTTCTCGATCACGATAAACAGCACGCCGTACACAATGAGCGCCAGCGCCACGACGGGAGCATTGTAGAAATGCTCCTCCATCCAGTCATTGAGCGGCAGGCCGATCGCCGCCGCAGGAATGCAGCCGAGCACAATCTTGCCCCACAGCACCCAGGTGTCGCGGCGGCCCTCCTTGCCCTTGCTGGGCGAGAACGGATTGAGCTCGTGGAAGAACAGCACGCAGACGGCCAGAATGGCGCCGAGCTGAATCACGACCAGGAACATATTCCAGAACGTCTCGCTCACGTTCATCTTGACGAACTCGTCCACCAAGATCATGTGACCCGTCGACGAAACGGGCAGCCATTCGGTGATGCCCTCGACCAGGCCCATGAAGGCAGATTTTAGAAGCTCGATAATATCCAAAGGGACCCCCTCGTTAGACACCCGCCGGTAGATGTTCTGCGGACGATGCGGGCGATGTCCCATTATCAACCGTTGGCGGTGCGACCGCGCCTACCCTTACCAAAAAACTCGCCCGTTCACAGAATTGCGAGCGGTCAAACCGAAATCCTTGGGTATAACTGCAACAAGGTAAAGTGTCCGGCGGTCAACGCACCCGCGCCCGCCCGACGCACGAGCCCCGCGCCCGTGCGATAGACCAAGGAGGAAACCATGAACGAGGGCTACACCAAGGTATTTGTTTCACTCGACGGTACTGAGCAGCAGGATTTTGTGCTCGCACGCGCCATCAAGGTTGCCGCGAACAACGGCGCCAAGCTGATTATCGGCCACGTCATCGACTCCACCGCGCTCGAGAGCGCCGGTTCCTATCCGGTCGACCTGGTCAACGGCCTGGAGGAGGCCTTTAACAACTCCATCGCCAAGCAGCTCGAGGAGGCCAAGGCCAATCCCGACATTCCCGAGGTCGAGGTCATGATTCGCACCGGTCGCATTCGCGAGACGCTCAAGGACGAGATGCTCGACGTGGTCAAGCCCGATCTGGTGCTCTGCGGCGCCCGTGGCCTGTCCTCAATTAAGTACGCGCTACTGGGTTCGATTTCGACGTTCCTGCTGCGCAATACGGACTGCGACATCTTGGTCGTGAAGTAGCGTTGCTCCCACCGGCCGCGGGGCCTGCGGGGTTTCCACGGGCACGTCCTCGCCGCGTTGCGGCTGCGGGATGTGCCCTTAGGAAACCCCTCCCGGCCCCGCGGCCTTCGCAGCCTTACTTCAGCGAGTTGGCTGAATTAAAAGATGGCGTGCCGCCCCGATTGGGGCGGCACGTTTTTGTTATTGAACAATTCTGTTAAGGCGAGTTTTTACTTCTGGAATGATCTTGTCGAACATGTCTTCTGCCTCGGGAAAACCCTCTTCTTTGAGGCCGTGCGCTGCATCTCTCAATGCGTCTGGCACCTCATTGCGGGTATCGTTAATCATTCCGGCGACGATTCCCCTGGGCAGGCCCGCCTCGGTCATTTGCCCCATCACCGACTCGCGCGTTACGTCATCGATTTTTCGGCTTCCGCCAAATGAGACGCCCATCTCACGAACGAGGTTGGGATAAACCGTTGTGCACAGCACGTCATAGAGTGGTGCCAGCCTCACTTGTTTCCAGTCCTCGTCCCACACAAGCGACCAGTTCTTAAGATGGTTGTCGCAGTTGCCTACGGCATAATCGAACAGCTGGTTATAGCCGACGAGGAACCTATCCTCTATTTGATTGGTCGACACCCTTCGCACCGCGTCGACGATAAGCCCCAGGTAATTGACGCCTGTCGGCTCATATTTAAGCTCGCGCGAGATACCCTTTGCCTGGCAAATATCCTCCTGATGCAATCGGCTTGGAGCTGGCTGTCCGTCGACAAAGCGCCCGCCATGGGACATCGCTCGGTCAAATCGCTTTACGGCGATAATCGGCTCGGCATCTTCAACTCGAATTAAGAAGCACTCTTCGGCCGACAGGTCCATCAGCGAGGCGGCTCTCACACACATCGCTTCACACGCCGTCTCGCCTGGGAACGCCTTCGACCCCGCTTTAAGAATATGTGTCGACGGAGCCGCCCCGTGGGGCAGATACCATCCACCGCATGGGTCATCACCCGTATGGTAGAGGCCGATTTTCGCCTGGGCGCCCGCAAGGGAGATTCGGCTCTCAAGGGCCAGATCAAACGCTACCGCCGCCGGCGCGTATGCCAGCCTGCCCAGCCGCTCCTCATCTATCTCCTCATAGCCCATTTCGAGACCATCGGCCGAAGGCTCCCGCGTCAAAACCAGAGCGCCGACTGGTTCGTCTCGGACTAAATCGAGCACCTTAAAGTAGTCGCCGCGTTCCGCTCGCGCCTTCTTCTCAAGATCCCTATTGAGTTGTCCTTCCGGAATGATGCCAGAAAAAAAGGAGCTGGTTGCGTCCGGGCTGAATGCCTCGGCTGACAACGGCAGCGAGGACGAAATTGGGGCAGCGTCAACGTTCTCAAGATATTCGGGAGCGTAAGTGAATATCGGGAGCCCTGTGTTTTCATCCAACATGCCAACCAGCTGGTAGGACCCCTTAAACTCACGATGAACGAACAGCGTGTCACCCATTATTTTCCCCTCACCTTCAGAATAAAGTCGATATCCACGATGGAAGCGTAGTCGAAAACAACGCCGATTTCGACTGTTGTCCGCCCCCGCTCGATATCGCCGATCACGCGAAGGCTGCGACCCGTCATAGTCGCAACGTCGCGTTGAGTCAAACCGAGCTCACGCCTTCTAAGCCGAAGGGCCTTTCCCATCTCGGCCGGATCGAAAACCATGCACTCCGAGAAAGCAGTCTCCGACGGCTTGAGCTTGATACGCCCATCGAGCACTTTGGTCGTTGTCACCGTTCTCATGTCGCTCCTTAGCTATATTCCTATTCGTGAACATAGTATAAAACTGAAGAGCTATGTTCCTGTACGGGAATATAGCATCGGTTAAAATAGCAATGTTCCCGTTCGGGAATATTGCCGCTGAGATGGCCGATTTATTCCCAAATAGGAAGATTTCGATCGGCGGTGTCGTGCGGCCTGGCTACTCGAAGTATTGGAATTTGTTCGTTGAAAAAGCGAATGTTACGACGAAGCCTTCGCCGGGCTCCGAGGCCGCCGTGACGTCGATGCCCATTTTGGAGCATAGGCGCGCCACCAGATAGAGGCCGATGCCCGTTGCGCGCTTGGTCGTGCGGCCGTTGTCGCCGGTAAAGCCCTTCTCGAACACGCGGGGCAGGTCGGCTGCGCTCACACCGCAGCCGTTGTCGGCAACGGTGAGCTCAATGCGCTCACTCGCCAGCCCCTCGTCCAGCAGCGCACCCGAAAACGTGATCTTCGCACCGTCCTCGCGCGCGTATTTAATGCTGTTCTGAATGAGTTGGCCCAGGATAAACTCAAGCCACTTCTCGTCGGTAAAGACCTCAAAGTCGAGGTCTTCGCACACCGGCGCCACGTGCGCCGCGATGAGCTCACGCGCGTTGGCTTTGATGGCACCCGTCACCAGGGCCTTGAGGCTCCAACGGCGAATCAGGTAGTCGCGCTCCACCACTTCCGAGCGCGCATAGTAGAGCGCCTGGTCGATATAGCGCTCCACGCGGGCCAGCTCGCGGCCCAGGTCATCCACGCGTGACAGGTCGTCTTCGCTGCCGTCCAGGTTTTCCAGAATCAGATGAGCTGCCGCCAGGGGCAGCTTGGCCTCGTGGACCCAGCTCTCGATATAGTCGCGATAGTCATCGGTCTGGTGGCGGCCTTCGGCCACCTCGTCGCAGGCGGCCTTGCCCACCCGGCGCAAGACTTCGTACTCGAGCTCGCCCTCGGCATACGTCGGGCATTGCACCATCTCTTGCACCCATGCGGGGCTCTCCAGTTCCTCGGCCGCCCGCTCCAGCTGATGCAGAAAACGGCGTCGACGCGCGTACTCGATCACGATGCCGAGCATGCCAAAGATAAAGGACACGCCGACCGCCACGATCACAATGGAAACGGGCGCCCCGGCGACCATCAGCACAAAGCAGCTCAGCAGCACGCCGCACGCCCACACGGCGACGGGAAGCAGCGCGTCTTTAAAGAACTTGGCAAACGACATGGCCGGCCCCTAGACCGAATAGCCCTGGCCGCGGTGTGTGGTCAGATACCCCTTGATGCCGATTTTTTCGAGCGTGGTGCGCAGGCGGTTGATGTTGACGGTGAGCGTATTGTCGTCCACGAAGGCATCGGAGTCCCACAGGTCCTGCATGATGGCCGAGCGCGAGACGATTTTGCCCGCACGACTCAGGAGCAGCGAGAGAATGCGCAGCTCGTTTTTGGTGAGCTCGGTGACATCGCCGGTTGCGGTGTTGGTGACCGCGGAGCGGGCGAGGTCGAGCTCCAGCCCCTTGTGGACAAGCGTGCTGCGCTCGCCGGCCGCCGCGGTGCGACGCAGCAGGGCGTTGATGCGCGCCACGAGCACGCGGGCGCTATAGGGCTTGGGGACAAAGTCGTCCGCACCGAGCGTCATGGCCATGACCTCGTCAATCTCGGTCGTACGCGACGTGAGGACGATGATGGGAACCTCGGATTCGCGGCGGACTTCGTGGCAGATATGCTGGCCATCCTTGATGGGAAGCGTGAGGTCGAGCAGCACCAGATCGGGTGCGGCGGCAAGGATGTCGCGCGAGACGTGCTCGAACGATTCGCAAGCCTCGACCTCAAACCCGGCACGGGCCAGAATGTCGGCGAGCTCGCGACGAATGGGCTCGTCGTCCTCAACGATATAGATCAGCGCCATGGATTCCGCTCCCCTCTCGGTTGTCTTGCCACCATTATGGCCGCGAAACTGCAGATGTGCGCCGCGCACGGCGCCAAGGTGACAGAACTGTTCGCGAACGGGGCGTTTTGTCCGCCTCGCACTCGCGACGAGGGCGGGGACCAAAATGATTATTTAATCCCCGTCCCAGAATAATCATTTAGCGGCGGGCACGGAGCTTTTCATAGCCGTCGGCGAAGAAGGCGACCGTGGCGGCGTCTGCCTCGGCGGCGTCGGCGTCGTTGGCGGGGACCACGCCATGCTCGTCGCTCACCAGGAACAGCGCGCCCTTGAGCTGCGCGGGAATATCCACGCGTGCGACCGGGATGCCCTTGGTCTGGGCCAGCTGCTCAATGAGCGTCGCCGTGCCGCACAGGCACTCGTCCGCCGGCGCCACAAAGGCAAGCTCACCGTTGTTGACGGCGGCAAGCAGCTCGGGCGCCACGCCGGTCTCGTCGGCCTCGGAGCGAGCCTCGGCAGAGCGGGCACGCAGCGCCTTGGCCGACGTGTCGGCCAGCGGCTCGTACTCCCCCACCGTCATGGCGGCGTTACCGTTGACGTCGATCACCAGCATGAGTACGCCCTCGTGGGCGGTGTAGTCGCCCTCGGCAAGCGACCACTCAACGTGCTGCTTGGCCCAGCTGAGCATGTTATGGGTAAGCGGCTCGCCCTGCACCAGGCGCTCGGACAGCGCGCGAATGTGACGGTTGAGCATGGGTACCTTTTTGTTTGACATGCGCCAGCGGCAGATGAGCGCAGGCTTGTCGAGCGTGAACTTCTCGACCGCCTCCTGATTAGCGCAAAAGTCCTCGTACGCACGCTGATCCTCGGCATTGCCAAACAGCTCGGCATCATCAATCTGGGGCATGGTTGTACCTTTCGTGTTAGTCATTCCGTCCTCTTATACCAAAAAGACGGCCCTCCAAACGGAGCAGCCGTCTTTTGCAAAGATTATTTTAGAAGCGAGGCCAAATCAGGGGACGGGATAACCTCCCATCCTCCCCAGTCAACTCAACAGGTCGGCGAGGGTTGCCCAGGTGCCGCAGATTGCCGTGAAAGAGGAGCGACGCGTACTTGGGTACGCGAGCGACGAATGAACGGCAAGGTGCGGTGGCTGGGCAAGCCGCAGCGCCACCTCCCTACTTAGTGGCGGAAGTGGCGGGCGCCCGTAAACACCATAGCAATATTGTGCTCGTTGCAGGCCTGGATGCTCTCGTCGTCGCGCTTGGAGCCGCCGGGCTGAATGATGCAGGTCACGCCGTGCGCGGCAAGCACGTCGACGTTATCGCGGAACGGGAAGAACGCGTCGCTTGCGCAGGCAAAGCCGCCCTTCTCCACGCCCTCGCGCTCGCAGAAGTCCTCGGCACGCTCGCAGGCCAGCAGCGCGGAATCCACGCGGTTGGGCTGGCCCGGGCCCATGCCAATGCCGGCCTTGCCCTTGGAGACCAGGATGGCGTTGGACTTAACGCCCTTGCAGACCTTCCAGGCAAACTCGAGCTCGGCCATCTCGGCGTCGGTGGGCTTGCGGTCGGTGGGGAATGTAAAGGTCGCGGGGTCCTCGGTCACGTGGTCGACCTCCTGAACCAGCATGCCGCCGTCGATGGAGCGCAGTTCCACCTGGGCGCCGTGGTCCACGCCGCCGGTCGCCAGCACGCGCAGGTTGGGGCGCTTAGCCATGCGCTCGAGCGCCTCGGCAGTGTAGCTCGGGGCGATGATGACCTCGACGAACTGCTTGTTCTGATCGGCAAAGTGCTCAACCAGCTCATAGGGAACCTCGCGGTTGCAGGCGATGATGCCGCCGAAGGCGCTCTTGGGATCGCAGGCGAAGGCGCGGTCGTAGGCGGACGTGATGTCCTCAGCAACGGCAGAGCCGCAGGGGTTCTGATGTTTGAGGATCACGCAGGCCGGCTCGTCGAACTCGCGGACCAGGTTCCAGGCGGCGTCGGCATCCAGATAGTTGTTGTAGCTGAGTGGCTTGCCCTGGATCTGCTCGGAGCCCACGAGCGGGAACTGCGAGCTCGCGGTGTTCTCGCAGCCCTCGGCAAAGCGATAAACCGTGGCCTTCTGCTGCGGGTTCTCACCATAGCGAAGGTCATCGACCTTCTCCAGCGAGATCTCGAGCTTAGCGGAGGTGTCCGCCACGTCGCTTGCCTGAGCGGCAAGCCAACGGGAGATAGCCGTGTCGTAGGCGGCGGTGGTCTGGTAGACCTTCACCTGCAGGCGACGACGGGTGGCAAGCGTGGTGCAACCGCCGGTCTCGTGCATCTCGGCCAGGACGGCGTCGTAGTCGGCCGGGTCGGAGATGACGGTGACGCTCGCGGCGTTCTTGGCGGCGGAGCGCAGCATGGAGGGACCGCCGATGTCGATGTGCTCGATGGCGTCCGCGAAGGTGACCTCGGGGTTGGCGACGGTCTTCTCGAACTCGTACAGGTTGACGACGACCAGGTCGATCATCTTGATGCCGTGCTGAGCGGCCTCCTGCATGTGCTGCTCGGAATCACGACGGGCTAGCAGCGCGCCGTGAACCTTGGGGTGCAGCGTCTTGACGCGGCCGTCCATCATCTCGGGATAGCCCGTGAACTCCTCGATGGGGGTTACGGGAACGCCCGCGTCCTCGATGGCACGAGCCGTGCCGCCCGTAGAGATGATCTCGACGCCAAAGTCGTCAACCAGCGTCCGTGCGAAATCGACGACACCCGTCTTATCGGTAACCGAGATCAACGCGCGTGCGATCTTCACATCAGATCCCATGCAGTCCTCCTGTCTGGTACGCCGCCGTGCTCTGTGAGTCGGTGATACGTCGATCTGCAGCGCTCGCGCAGCGGCATTGAAAATACTGATTTAATGTAGCGCATCGAGCGCATCGATGCACCCCGCAACGCACGGCTGTGCAGAAAAAGCTTGCGAGCGGGGGTTGCGGAAGCGCCGCCGGGCACGGTGAGTTGATGGAGCACAAGGGCACCATAATTGAATGCCAACGGCGTGGTAGAACTTTGCTCGATATGCATCCGCAAAAGAAAGAGGCACCATGGTCTCGCGGGTTCTCTACCGACCGTTTGATACCGAAGACTTCGACGCCATCGCGCTGATTCTGCAGCAGCTTTGGCACAACAACTCGGATAACGATGAGTACAACCGCCTCGAGGCCGCGTGCGACCTTGCCTACTGCCTTTCGTCCTCGACGTTTTCGCAGGTTGCGGTGATTGACGGCGAGGCGCGCGGCATTGCGCTCGCGCGCGCGGGACAGAGCTCCGGCGCCACCGTCAAGGAACATTGGATGGATACCGAACGCGCACTGCTGTCGCAAATGCGCGAGTTGGAGCCCGATGCCTGCGCCGAGTATCTCTCGTTTGTACGCGCAACCATCCGAACCAACAACCGCCTGCTCGAGAGCAGCCCGTTGCCGCACGACAACGAGGTCACGCTGCTTGCCGTTGATCGAGATGTCCACGGCCTGGGCGTTGGCTCGGTGTTGCTCGATGCCGCTGTCTCGCACCTTTCCTCGCGCGGGGCGACAAGGGCGCACCTGTACACCGACTCCAACTGCTCGTGGAAATTCTACGAGCTGCACGGCTTTAAGCGCACCGCCACGCACCGCGCCAACCGCGAGGAACGCCGCCACGCCATGCCACGCGAAAGCTTCCTCTACGAACTCGACCTAACAGCCTAGCCTCGGCAGCCACACCTAGTCATTTAAGAACGTCCCCAATGACTGTTCCCCAACGACTGGTCATTTAAGTCTGTCCCCAATGAGTAGCCTAGGGGGTCTGCAAATGGCTGTGGTCAAAAAACATCAAATATGAGTACTGTTACCTTTTTAGTAGCAGCGATTCGGGTCATTTTTAAGGCTTTTAGACATGGTAGCCAGCCGGGCGAGCTGACGTATCTCCCCAAATGTTCGATAAAATTGGCTCTTAACGAGAAATACTCTCATTAGAAGCCAATAGATGAACGCAAATTAATGTAACTATTTCGGCAACAGTACTCATATTTGCCATTTTTTGCCCACTGCCCCTTGCGCGAAGGTCCGCAGCGGAAAGCTTGGCCCGTTTTGATGCACAAAAATGGGATGGATCTTCCCTTGCAACCGCCCAGAAAGGTCCACCCCAAAGCTAGCGCTCGCTAGAACGTTCCGCCGCCGCCTCCGCCGACGCCGCCGCCTCCGCCGCCCGAGAAGCCACCGCCTCCGCCGCCACCCGAGCTGTCCGAGCTCGACGCGAGCTCACGGATGCTCTCGTGATACACGCCATCGAATGAATCCATCGGCGACTCGTTGCCGTAATGATGGTAGTACCACCAGTAGCAGGGGTAATTGTCGTAGAAGCTGTCGGCCTCGCGCACCTCGGGCGGAACGGCCTCGGCAAGCTGGCGCAATACTTCCTTGGAAACGCCCAGCGCTGCGCCCATTACCAGTAGCTTGTTCCACAGCACCAGATCGCCCGGGACGGCCTCCTTGAGGCGCGTGAAATCCTCGAGCCAATGCTTGAGCGCCTTGCAGCGAGCCGCCACCTCGGCGCCCTCCGGCGTAAAGCGGCGGAACGTAAGGCCCACGCCAATACCCACCAGCACAATCGGCACCGAGATAACCGCGGCGATAATGTTTGCCTGTGCGCCGTCGGTAAAGAAGATGGATCCCACGGGAACAAAGGCGATCAGAATACCAAGAACCAGGCAAAACACCATTGCGACAATGCCGTCCGAGGCAACGTACTCGCTATCGGTCAGCTTGCCCTTAACGGTGTTCTGATAGTCCTCGAGCTTGTCGCCCACGGGTGTAGCATGCTGCTTGACGTAGTGCTGCAGCTCGTCAAACGTACGCGAGCGATCGCCGTTCTCGTCGGGCTTAGCACCGGCAAAGAAAACCTTGAGCACCATGTGGTCAATGCCCTTGGCCGACTTCCAGCCCGCATCACTCACCGTCACGCGATACGTCTGTTCTTCTTTTTCGCGCCCCAACAGACCCTTCTTGGCCTTGGTCACGGTCGCCTGTTCCAGCTTGATCACACGGTCGTCAGTGAGCTTCATGAGCGTGGCGATATATGCCTGATCGGGCACCTCGTTCCAGCTCATGAGGGCCGAAAGCACGGCGGGATGGTCGGCCGAAGGCACATCGCGGAAATATTCGTCCTGGAAAAGCGGCTTGGGCTTGCGGCGGCGCAGCTTGAGCACAACGATTGTGCCGGTAAAGGCCACCGCCGCGACAACACTTAGCACGGCAAGTGCATTGGCAATCATGCGAGCGTGAGCGCGGCGGGCGTTAGCTTCGTCGGCCCACGCCTTCTCCTCGCTCAGGATTGTCGGCATGCGCTCCTCGCTCGAGGCGGCAAGCTGCGGTACCCAATCGCTGGGGAAGGCGATGCGCGCCTCGGCGAATTCGCCCTCATGCACGCAGGGAATGGTATAGGTGACCATGGGCTCGTCCACATCGAGCGACACGTCGCCCGTCAGCGAGCCGTGGCCCCATGCACGGAAGTTATCGCCCTTGACGGCCGCCGTCCCGGCGGCAGCATTTGCGAAGTACACTTCCATCTCGACATCGTCGGAATCCGCGGACCAGCCGTCGCCCACAAACTTCCAGTAGAGCTCGGCGGTATCGGCCCAATTCATAACCGCACCGGTCATGGTGTAGCTCACATAATAGATCGCGCTGTCGCCGCTCTCATGAGGGCTGAACACCTTGATTCTCACGCCGTCGTCGGACTGTTCCACCGTGTAAACGCCGTTGTCGCCTTTGTTTGCGCTGTCGACCTTGTTAAACGCGGTGTCATCTTCCTCGACGCTCAGCACATTGACGCTCACCGAGCCGCCTTGCTGGTTGGAGCCCGTATTGATGTCCCAGAACACGCCGTTGATGTCGTCGTCGAAATCGAACTGGCGTCCCTCGACAACGGTCAGCGAGCCATCGGCCTCGACCGTGGTGCCGATGTAGGTTTGGCTCATGGAGTAGCCGTCGGCGTGCGCGGCGGCAGGCAACAGCAACAACGCGAGCGCGACGAGCGCGCAGACGGAAGCGAATCGCGCGAACAGGCGACGCTGCCGACAGGTCTTGGCAACGGGGGCGTTCATAGGCACATCCTTTGTCTGTGATACCAACAGCGTCATTGTCCCACGTTTATGGGCGCACATGACGAATATCTAGGCCAGCGGAGCGCCAAATGGGACAAAAGTCCCACCAAAGCCCGGCACTTAGGGACGTTCCTTATCTGCCGGCAGTCTGGGACACTCCTTGACATGGCCCGCGCCAGCAATAGATACCACTTCACACCTCCATCACAGGTGTAGCGGCTTTGTGTGGGCGCGGCTCGCGCTGATTGAACCGCCGGACGAGGGGCATAAAGCAGTTGAGCGAAAACGGTTTGCCCCTTTGCCGTTCGCTCGAGGATTATGTCCCCCTTTTCCGCGGAAACCCCGGCAGTTGCGAAGAGCTGCCGGGGTTTCTGTCGTTTGAGGGGTTGAAAGAGCTGAGCTTGTGGGCGGCAATCGAAGTGTTGAGCCGGCAGTCCACTGCACACAATGCGCGCCCTCGGCAACTTGCGAGTCACGGCAACGGCTCCCCCACCGCGCTCCGCGCTATACTCGTCCGCATGGATATCAACGCATGCAACATAGCAACGCCCGCCGCGAGCACACCGACAGCAGCGGCGCCCGCCGCCACGCCCGCGCCCGTCGTGGGCCGCTTCGCCCCGTCGCCCTCGGGCCGCATGCACCTGGGCAACGTGTTCAGCTGCCTGTGCGCGTGGCTTTCGGCCCGCAGCCAAGGCGGCAGTATCGTGTTGCGCATCGAGGACTTGGACGATCGCTGCAAGCGCCCGGAACTTGCCGCCCAGCTCATCGACGACCTCGCTTGGTTGGGGCTCGAATGGGACGAAGGCCCCTACTACCAGCACGATCGCCTGGACCTGTACGAAGCCGCCCTGCACCAGCTGCAAGACGCCGGTCTCACCTATCCCTGCTTTTGCACGCGTGCCGAGCTCCACGCCGCGAGCGCGCCGCATGCCAGCGACGGCACGCCCATCTATCGCGGCGCCTGCCGGGGACTTTCTGCCGAAGAAATCGCCCGCCGCAGCGCCCTGCGCGCCCCGGCCACGCGCCTGCGCGTGCCCGCCGTCGACGACCTCGCAGACGATGTAGTCGAGTTTGTGGACCGCACGTACGGGGCCCAATGCGAGGCGCTCGCCACCGAGTGCGGCGACTTTTTGGTGCGCCGCAGCGACGGCGTGTTTGCCTACCAGTTAGCCGTGGTGGTTGACGACGCCGCCATGGGTGTTACCGAAGTTGTGCGCGGATGCGACCTGCTGGGATCCACGCCGCGTCAAATCTATCTGCAGCACCTGCTGGGGCTGCCCACGCCGCGCTACGCGCACATTCCGCTTCTCATGTCACCGGACGGTCGCCGCCTTTCCAAGCGCGACCGCGACCTCGACTTGGGCGAACTCCGCGCCCGATTTGGCACACCCGAGGCGCTGTTGGGTTGGCTCGCCGGACAAACAGGCATCGCACCGGACGCCACACCCCGCTCTGCCGAGCAGCTGGTCGAACACTTTAGCTGGGACGTCATCCGCAAGCACCGGGAAAACATCACCGTAACGGCCGAGTAGCCAGACACCCCGCCTCTACGCAACGTCCCAGGGCTGGAGTTCGTCGCCCAAGCGAACGATGCAGTCGTAGAGCACGGTATGGCGCTCAGCCGGGTTGGCGTCGCGATGGAAATGCCCGTAGTACCAGCGCTTGTAGTCCAAGCGGTCTTCCAGCTCATCGAAGAACGCCGTGAGCCGATCGACGCCGGGATAGTTCCAGCCAGGCGCCGGATAGAGCGTAGGCGAGAGCATGCGCGTGGAGCAGGTGTGGGTGATCACGTAGTCGACCTTCCAGCCCACGCTGTCGAGCTTTGCCCGCGCCTCTTCAAAGTTGCGCTCGCCCGGCAGCTCCTGCGGCCACCAGCTGGAATACGGTATGCGGTATTCCTTGTCCACGCTCGTGGCGCCGCCCATGGTAAAGATTGTCGAGCCGTCGAGCTCAAAGACCTCGCCGCGCGTCAGACGCCGGATGGGCGAGGTGTCCGATAGGCGTTGCGTCAGGCCGCCGTGCCACAGCTCCATGGGACGTTCTGTCCAGTGGTCATAGCGCTCGTGGTTGCCGTCGACAAAGAGTACGGTGTAAGGGCGCGACTCCAGCCATGCGATATCGGCGCATTCCTCGGCGGAAAAATCCCAGGGAAAGCCAAAGTCACCGGCGATGATCAGGTAATCGTCGCGGGTCAGACTATCCCCGAGCTCCCAGTCGCGGAGCTTTTGCATGTCGAGCCCACCGTGGACGTCGCCTGTTACGTAGACTGTCATCGGACCGTCACTTCCCTCTTGTAGGACTCGAGCTCGCGCTCAATCTGCCTGTCGCCGGTCTCGTTGACCCACCAGGGCCATTTCACCCGGCCGCACGGCTCGTCGACTTCGGCGAACCATTCCTTCAGCTCGTCCAAGCTCACCGGCGCATAGTCATTGGCGTCAACGCCCACGTCATAGCGCAGCAGCCCCTGCTTGCGGTTGAACTCGTTGTACGCGTCGCCGCTGCTGTGGATGTGCCCGTGGAGGTGCCACGATCCATGGTTCATGCCCTGCCAGTCCGCCATCGGGTAGTGGCTGAGCACGATCTTCTGCCCGTCGATCTTGAGCACGCAGATCGGCGGCTCCACGGCGAACGCGCCGGCCACCGCCGGCTGGGTCCAGTCCTTGTCGTGGTTTCCCGGGACGAGGTGGATGCGCCTGCAGGCGATCTGCTTGCGCAGTCTGTACGCATCCTGGGCGGTCATCTTAAAGCTGAAGTCGCCCAGGATGTAGAACTCATCGTCCGCAGCGACCTTGCCGTTGATGCTATCGACGATGGCGTCGTTCATCTGCCAAATCGTATCCCACGGGCGGTCGGTGAACTTCAGCACGTTCTCATGCCCAAAGTGAGTATCGCTGGTGAACCAGATCATGGGGACCTCCTAACGTTCTTGCTTAGAATAGCTGCTCGTCGTCTCGCCCAGCTCGTCGGTGCGCCGCGCCTCAATCGGCACGATATCTTGGTAGATAAGGCGATGCTTGTCATCGCGCCATTCATCGTCGTGGTAATGGCCAAAGAACCAAGTACAGTAGTCGAGCCGCCCGTCGAGCTCGCCCAAAAAGTTCTGCAGCGAATCATCGTAGAACTCGCGATTGCACTCCATGCACAGCTCGTCTGCCAGATCGACCGGCGCCTCGTGAGTCACCACGTAGTCGACCTTCCAGCCCACGCGGTCGAGCGAGGAGCGGCAATGTTCCATCTCGCTCTCGCTCGGCATTTCCTCGGGCCACCAGGTCTTTCCCTCCTGGCGCCACTGTTTGTCGTGGCTCGCGGCACCGCCCATCGCGAGCACTGTACTCCCCGCGATGTCGAACACCTCGCCACGCATCAGGTGCAGCACGTGCGGTCGCGCCTCGTGGACGAGACCGCCGTTCCATTCCCGCACCGGCAGCTCCGCCAACAGATGGTGATTCTCGTGGTTACCATCGACAAAACACGTGGTCCAGGGCTTGGACTCAAACCAGTCAAGCCAGTACTTGTCGGTGTTTGAGTCGCTCCATATAAAGCCAAAGTCACCGGCAACGATCACCACGTCATCGCGCGTTAGCGTTCGGCCCAATGGCCAAGCGCGCGACGAGAAGCGGCTCGCCCCGTATTCGGCAATACCGTGAACGTCTCCGGTAACAAAAATGGACATCGCATATCACCTCCGCGCCGTTCAACCCCGGACAAATCAATAGCAGAAATCGTGGGCCGAACCCGGCAGTCGCATCCCTTAGGGCTTACCCCTCGTTTTTCCATCCAAACGGGTCAAGCACCCAAAAGATCAGATCGAGCACGCCACCGGTCACCATGGCGGCGGCGAGGGCGAAGCAAACATGCAGATAGCTCGCGCTTCGAAGCGCGTCGAGCGGCCCAAAAGCGGCGATCAGTCCAACCGCCGCGCCGGCAATGCACAGCGCGAGGCACGGCCCCGCGTCCTTTACGCCCTTCTTTACGAGATGCTTTGCGTTGTCACTCATCGATATCGAGCTCCTTAGAGGGTCGTTGCTTACGTTCATACCGCCTCGGCAGAGCAGGACGGCAGGATAAGTCTCCCACGCCGTGCGGACACGTTTTAGTTACCCTACAATTAGCTGTGTTTGCTAAAATGTAGGGTAACTATTCGGAAGGGAGGCATTGTGTCCGTCTTAGAAGATGTCCTAGAAGAGGAGTACGCACGCTCGAGTCGCCTCTTGGACCTTATGGAACAGGAAATCGGCCTCCTTCCAAAGGGCAGCATCCGCATGCGAAACATAAAGGGCCACGAATACTGCTATCTCAACTATCGAGTCGGGGACAAAGTCAAAACCGACTATGTCCCTGCTGCAGACGTTGATGAACTGCGAGCAAAAATCGAACGCCGGAAAGCTCTCGCGGCCGCCATTAGAGAGCAGAAGCAATCTCAAAAGCAGATCATACGCGCGCTGGGGAGGGTGCCGAATGTTGACTGAGCAGCAGCAAGCTTTCTTAAAAGTGCTTGACTTGGTCGAGGAAGCAGGGTGCATAGATCACGTCATTCTCGTCGGATCCTGGGCGGAATTTACCTATAGAGAAGCCGAGGTGCTGCCGGGCTTTTGTCCAAATATCAAAACAATGGATGTTGACTTCCTTGTCCGAAACCTACGGCGACCCAGCCCGGCGGCACGTTTGACCGTCCTCGCAAAAGAACGAGGCTTCTTTGTCGAATCTGACCGCATGACCGGAACAACAAAGTTGTTAGATATCACAGGCCTTGAAGTAGAGTTTCTCATCGGAAAAATGGGAGCCGGAAAGGAGCCGGCACTCAAGACGAACATCGGGGTAACGGCACAGGCGCTATGGCATATGGACGTCATTTTGAAAAACACCATCAAAGTTCGCTGTTTCAACCATATCGTGGCTGTTCCAACCCCTGAGGCCTATGCAATTCACAAGATGATAATCAACGGCGAACGGGGCAAAAAGGCCGAAAAAGATGCTCGTGCCGTGAATAACTTACTCCCGCTGCTGAACGAGGAAAAGCTGACAAAAACGTTCGGCTCACTTTCTAAAAAGGAAAAAGCGAGAGTCCGTACGTTTGCAGAAACTCATGGCGTTGCGGCGCGTATCTTGGGAAGCATCTAAGCCGTTGGTGGCCAGCATACTGGGCAGGGGGTCTTGCCTCGTTTGAGTGCCGTTGTCAGCGGCACGCTTGTTCTAATGGCGTTTTGAGGAAGGCTTTTGCAGCCCGAAGCGCGGTGATAGATCTTGCCGTTCTTGGTGACGATTACCTTGATTTTTGAGGCATCCGCGCTGCGGGGCTTGCTCGACACGGCTGCCTTTTGGCGAACTGGCACCGGCTGTCGATACCTCCCTCTCAAAAAACCCGAATCTCGGAATCGATTGATGTAGCCGTCGAAGCATCCGTCGAACAGCAGACCCGTTGCCAGGCCCGCCATGAATCCGCAGGCAATCGCAGCTTCTCCTCTAATCTGCATGCGCTCCTCCTTAATCACCTTTCGAAGTCATAAAACACGGCGCGCGCCGCGGTCCCTTACCCCTGCGGCGCGCGCCGAAAATGATCCGTTTTCCTCCGTCCCTAACGGATCGATTGGCGACGCTTATCGGACAGGAAGACACCGGCGGCCACCAGGACCGTGCCGCCGATCACGAAGGTCTCGCCCAGCAGGTTGGACGCGTCGCCCGTGGCGGGCATCGTCGTCTGCTGCGTGGTAACCTCGGACACCGAGGCCGCATGCTTGGCCTGATACGTCACCTGCGTTGTGGGCTGAGCCTGGATCTGGGTGGCAGCGCGCTCGGCGGCTTCCTGGCGCGCAATCTCGGCGTTGAGCTCGGCGATGGCGCCGTCAAGCTCGGCCTTGGCGGTGTTGTAGTCACCGAGCGCCTCCCAGTAGGTCGGGGCCACGGCCTCGGTCGCGGCGACAGCGGCATCAAGCTCGGCCTTCGCCGCCACGACACGCTCGGCGGCATCATGAGCCATAGCGATCTTAGCGTTGAGCGCCTCGTCCGCATCGTCGGCATGACCGTTGGCGATGGCGTCGGCAAGGCCGATTCCACGCAGGCGAGCAACAGCAGCAGAAGAAGCGTCGCGAGCAGCGATCGCATCCGCAACAGCGTCAGCAGCCGCACCGACGCCAGACTCGGCATCGGTCAAAGCCGAAGCAGCAGTATCGAGAGCATCGTCGGCAGCCGCCTTGTCCTCCGTCGCCTGAGCAAGCGCCGCGGCGGCGTCACGCAGCTGAGCCGCACGAGCAGCAGCCGCATCGGACTTGGCTTGCGCCGTGGTCACGGCTGCGTCGGCATCTGACGCTGCACCCCGAGCAGCAGCAAGCTCGGCCTGGGCAGCGGCAACATCGGCTCCCGCCTGGTCCGCCACGCCCTGGGCAGCAACCAGCGCAGCCTGAGCCTCGGCCTGAGCAGCACGAACGTCCGCGAGCGCCGAAGAAGCCGCATCAAACGCACGCTGGGCGGAGGCAACGTCGGCCGAATACGCGGCCAGCTCATCCTGAGCGGCGGCAAGCGCGCCCTCCTTATCGCCAACGCCGGCGCGAGCGGCATCCAACGCGCGCTTGGCACCGGCCGCCTTGCCCTTGGCGGCATCGAGCTCACCAGACTTGGCAGTCACGACACCCTGTGCCGCGGCAACCGCAGCATTGGCGGCGTCCAGGTCGGCGCGGGCATCATCCACGGCGCGCGCGGCGGCCTCAGCCGCGGCCTGCTTCTCTTCCACGGCAGCCTGAGCATCCGAGACCCCAGCCACAGCGGCGTCAACGCCGGCGACAGCAACATCGACCTGAGCCTGCTTCGCAGCAGCAGCCTGCGCCGCAGCGTTCACCTTGTTGCCAGCGTCAGCAGCCACACCCTGAGCCGCAGCGAGCTCCTTACGAGCAGCATCAACGCCCTGCTCGGGATTCGCCAGAGAATCGCACCACGCATTCAACGCAGCCTCGTACTCAGCGACCGTCATGGGGTTGTCGGAATACGCCTTGTACCAGCTGCCGGACATATTGAATGTCTGCGCCTGTGTGCTCCAGCGATTCATCGTTCCGCGCGTGCAAACGCCCATGCCCGTCACGGTGTAATCGGGATCAATCACATTCATATAGTGACCGACCGTCTGCACGCGTCCGCCATACGTAGCCACGTAGCGATTGATTTCGCTGCCATGCTGCCTATAGAAATCAAAAGCGGCCTTTCCCGTAAGACCCGTCGCCCCCAGCGTAGCCGCAGCGCGGTCAAAGACGGCCTTTTCCTGATCGACCCACTGGATGAACGGATCGCTTCCGTAGTTCCACGCCACGTTTTCACCCACGTTGAACTGCTGAGCATGGGCAACCTTGGTGTCGGAGTAGTTCGCGTCGGCAATGGCAGTCGCCATCATGTTGTACGTCACCTTGAGCTCGCTCAAGCCGACGCTCTTGCGGTACTCGTTGCACGCCTTGAGCCACACAATCGCTTGCTTCATGTTGGTCAGACTCGTCGCGTCAACCTCCTCGCCCACCTTGGTAAGGCTGGCATATTTGCAGTTGAGGATCAGATCCGCCGCATCGTCGGCACCCACGCTCTTAAAGAACGCGATGGCGCCCTGGCGGTAGTTTTCCGCCGAGGCGTTCGCCGTAGCCTGGGCAGCGTCGAGCTTGGCCTGCGCCTGAGCCACGGCCTGATCGGCCTGCTGCTTTTGAGCCTTTGCCTGGTCGAGCGCCTTGTCGGCAGCGTTCTTCTCGTCCTTAGCGGCCGAGAGCTTGGCCTGAGCGTCGGCCAGCACCGCGAGCGCATTGGCATGCTCGGCCTTAGCCTGATCGACGGCGGCGTCTGCCGCGGTCGCAGTAGCCGTGGCAGCGTCCAACTTGGACTGCGCGTCAGCCGCAGTCTGCTGCTGGACGGCGAGCGCCTGCTGAGCAGCCTGCACCTCACCCTCGGCAGTGGTCACTTCCTGCGAGGCAGCAGCGAGTTCGCCCTCGCGCTGCGCCTGGACCGACTTGGCGGCGTCCAGCGCGGCAGCGGCGGCGTCCACCTTGGCCTTGGCAGCCTCGTACTCCGGGCCCGCGGCACCCTGCTCGGCACGGTCGAGATCGGCCTTGGCGGCGTCATAGCTCGCCTGAGCGGCATCCACATCCGCATCGGCCGCATCCTTTGCCTGCTGAGCTGCCGAAAGCTTGTCTTGTGCGTCCTGCTTTTTAGCCGCGGCGGCATTAACACCAGCCTGGGCATCCACGAGCCTAGCCTGAGCGTCAGCCGCCTGCTGCTTGGCCTGCGCTAGCTCGCTCGCAGCCTGATCAGCTGCAGCCTGGGCAGCGGCTACGGCCTCGGGCGTGGCATCGGATGCGGCAGCCTGGGCAGCCTCAAGCGCAGCCCGAGCATCGTCTGACGCCTTCTGGGCGGTGGCCAGAGCCTCGTCCTTGTCCGCCAGGTTCTTCTTAGCGGCACCAAGCGCAGCCTGAGCGTCCTCAAGCGCCTTCACATCTGCATCGGCCTTGTCCTGCGCAGCGCCCATCTGCTTTTCCAGCTCGGTCGAGGCCGCAGAAGCGGCAGCGTCGCTTGCGTCATGGGCCGCATCGTAGGCACCCTGCGCCTGCTGCTGGTTGGCAGCGGCGGCGTCGTAAGGAGCGGCGGCCGCATCCAAATCGGCCTTGGCGGCAGCGGCCTTAGCACGAGCCGCATCGACCGCAGCCTGCAGGTTGGCGACCTTCTGCGCCGCCGACACCGTGCCCGCGCCAGTACTAGCAGCGGCCGCTCTCGTAAGCGGAGACAGTACCGCATCCGGCTTCCCAGTTGCGTCGGCACCGTTCGCACCCTGTGCTACTGCGGTCAGCGGAGACAGCAGCGACCCGCCCGTCATGGCGATCGTCGCCGCGGCAACCGTCGCCATGCGCCCGGCGGCCTTCGCCTTACCCGCAGCGCAGCCATTGATGTTCTTATTCACTTTCTTGCTCATTGCCGATTCCTTCCCACGATGAGCTGATGTTTGACACACATAGTCGACCTAACGTACCCCGCTAAAAAGAGGTGATAACGGGGTAATAAAACGAGGGATTGAGGGGCGGGAGCCCTGGCGCTACCAAATGCCAAGTTCCCGTTCGCATTCGCGCTCAATGTCCTTCTGATACTCAAGCTCCTCGCCGCTAAGCATCATGTCGTTCCATTCGTTCCAGAAGTTCTGGGCCTTAGAGCTGGAATAACAGACAAAGATACGCTCAAGATCAATTGGCTCGATATTGTCGTTGTAAAAGAGGGGATTGCTGGTATTCACGCTACTTGTCCAATCTACATAATCTCAACTTGCAAAGCTTGGTCTCTTCTGAGACCCCATCTCAAACGCCATGACTGCAGTATATGCACTTCTGTTGTATCGTGCAAGAACAATTTTAGTTTTCTAGCACATATAACGAATCCGCCTCTTTACGAATGACTATCAGACTCCCCCGCCGCGCCCTCACGCGCAGCGCACTCGTTGAGATACTTGACCGGAATCGGCCACACAGACGGGGCCTTATAGCGCGAAAGGCCTATGTTGGCCAGCTGAACCAACAGCTCGGACAAATCATCGCCGTCGAGCAGCTCAATCGAACGCACGTGAATCGCGGTCGCCATATCCTCCTGTGTTCCGTTGTTGACGCCCACAAAATAGCAAGTCTTGCCCGCGCGCTCGAACGTTCCAATGCCGTAATAAGGCGAATTGAAGCTTTCGAAATACGCTTTCTTGCGACCTGCTTCACCCGTAAGCTGATGCTCGCCCACCAGGGCCATAAAGTTGTTGGACAACGTCGTCAGTCCCGTATCCCGCACGCGCGCAAGCATAGACCTCCCGTCCGCATGCACGTCAAAGACATAGGCCCCCTTATCGAGTTTGCCGTCCGCGGTCAGCAAATCGAGCTCCATCTCGTCCTCGGGACCATCCTCCGCCGAATGTGAGGCATAGCGCATGCCCCCATCCGCGCCAATCGCCAACGTAGCGATACGCGAATCCAGCTCAATCTTGCCCTTCTCTTTGTGCGGCACATCGACCAAGCCGCACACCGTCACCGACTCAATACCCAAAGCGTCAAGGTCAAACGCCGTCACCCGCTTGTTGACAACATCCTGCTTTACCAGCAGTTCTTTGAGCATGGCGCCCAGGATCGCCTCTTGCGCGTTGCGATCCTTTTGCTTTGATGCCACCTTAAATAGTGGTTCGCACACATCCGGCGTCACGTGCTGTTCCACCACGCCGGCATGCAAGGCATAGCCGTCGTCCTCGGCAACCTCATTGGGCACAACGACAAGGTTCAGCGCCCGCGAATCCACGGTCCTTCCGCCATACGATGCGCGAACGCCCCACGAGGAATCGTTAAGTCGATCGGCCAGCCGGCGTGCCACTTCGGCAAACCCATTACGCGCAAACGACACCACGATTCGCTGCCCCACCATGCGCTCCTCAACTACGAGAACGTATTCATCGCCCTTGAGCACCTTGTAGAAACTCTTGCGTGGGTATTCCACGAGCGTCACCCACGCAAAGTCGCTGTAACGGCGTTCGAGAATCTGCAGCTCTCGATACAGAATGCCCTTCTTGGTATAGGCGACCTTGTCCGCCTGGGCCGAAAACGTAAGATCGCGGCGCTTGGACGGCTTGTCACCCCTGGCACGGCGCAGGATGTACTCGTCTTTTTGTTCGTGGGCAAGCACCATCGTCGCCACGGGCGATAACCTGTAGCCCACCTGGCTCTTAATCTTCTCGAGCTCTTTCTCGTCACCTTGCGCCCTGCGAATAAGCACACGGCGCTTGGTGAACGTCCGGATCTTAAGATCGAAAGTGCAATCCTCATCGATAACAATCTCAACCGTTTCGATCTTGGCAGGCCCCCTACCGTCACTTTCGACGACGTCGCGGCGGGCACCCTTGGCGCTAATGACATACAGGTGCCCGGTGTCATTGGGAACCTCGTCCTCGATCCCCTCAAACTGGGAGCAAGAGTTGAACAGCAGACGAAGCGCAACGTAGTCGTCCAACTCGCTCCAATGAGTTTTTATCGGCACCACCTGCTCATGATCGAGCGAAGCATTGAGGTCGCCCGTCTGCGCACCCGCCTTAACCATCAGAAAGACGCGGTTGTCCTCAAGCTGCGTAAGCGCCACAACCTTACCCGTCTGGCACACATCGGCCATAAAGTTCGCAACGACATGTTTTCCGGCATCGCCTACATTGCACCAAAAGACCGAGTAGCGCTCCTCGGCAGCCGCGGCGTCGAGCCGCAACTTGAACTCGGACACGGCAATGTCTCCCAAGCCGCATGGCTGATTACGCTTCGATTGCACGACGAATCGCCTCCATCATCCCCAGATTGATTGCACCGTCAGCGGCCATATAAGGAACGGAGAACACAGCCCCCTCGGCATCGAGCGCCTTGGGGACGCACTCAAGTGCTGCCTCGTCAGCCAAAACGTTGACGATTAGCAGGCGTTTCGCCCCAACTTTTTGAGCCTTGGCCCTAAAGCGCTCGGCATCCGACGCCTCGCGACCGTCGCGAACATAAGCGATATAGGCGCCGATGCGATAGTGCTTAAAGTCGATCCACACCCCGGTCTTGTTGCCGGCGGCATCGAGCACCTCAAAGTCGCCGCCCGTCTCGGCATGGGCGGCATCGCCACGCGTAAGCGAATAACGGCCGTCGTAATATGCCTCAAAGATTGCCCTTCCGGCAGATTCTCCCAGCTCACCCAGGTAGACCGCCTGGAACATATAGGGCGTCATGTGTGCCGTTGCCGCCGGCCGCAGCGTCGAGGGCACCCCATCACGAGACCAGCGCTCGCGCACCTCACGAATCGACAGCAGCTCGGGCACACGCGCCGCAGCCTGACTCACCTGACGAACCTTTGCGTCCTTATATCCCGCGCTGCAACGGCAATAGTCCTCCAGACGAGCGGCAATTTGCTCGACGGGCTCAGCATCGTAGTTGGGGAATTCAAAGCGAGGCACCTTGCATGCCCCGCCTTCTACATAGGCATAGCCACTTGTGGCATGCGGCATGCGCAGCGCGGTACTCCGGCGCTCTGGGTATTGCGCGAAATCTTCCCATGGCAGGCAAAAATGATGCAGGTAAAAGTCGCGCTCGCTATCAAAGGCAGCAAGATCTTCGTCCCCGGCATTTAGCGAGGCAACCTTCCACGCCAGCTTTTCGTGCTTTTGCTTAGCAAGGTTGTTCCTAAAGGCGGCAAGGTTCTGCTGCTTAACGGCAGCATGCTCCTTGTTGTCCGTCATATGGTCGTTGGCAGCGGCGCAGGCACCAACCACCTGCTCAAGCTCGTAGCCCATCGGCAAATCATGCAAGAACGAAAAGTTGCAATCGTTCGCAATCTCGCGGTCGAGCATCACCTGCACACGGGGCATCTTTACACTCGTGCGCATCAGGCGACCCACAGCCTGTGCCACAATGCGAGCGCCTTCAACCTGATAAGAGAGGGTGTCGCGCACCGGCAGGCTCTTTTTAACGCCAGACAACAACATCCGTACATTCCAGCGCTTTTGAGTAAACGGAACCTCGCCGCGCGCTACCAGCTCCTCCTGCTCCACCACGCCAAGTAGCGCCTGCTGGACAAACTTGTCCGAGCTGATCTCCACTCCCCAGGTCAAACGACTTGTGGGCGACTCGATATATAAGAAATCAAGATCCATCTTGGGGCGATGGTCGGCATTCTCAAAGCCGCAATCGACCTGGCGAACCATGTCGCACAGATTCTCCGGCACCTTGTATTTGAGATTCTTGGAAAAGCCGCCGGCCGAAAGATTGATGAACATCAGGGTCGGCTGGCCCAGCTCGAGACATTTTTGAGCGCCACGCCAACCTGCATCCCATTCCGCAGCGTTAAAGCACGGCACCATGTCCTTGGCGGCCTCAAGCGATTTCTCGTACGACATCTCGGGGCACTTGACGTTTCTAATCACCAGCTCCGCAACAATCTCGCGTGCAAGATCCAGCGCCAGACTATTAAATTCGCCATGGTTTCCCATGTGGCGCGTGGTAAAAACGGCTCCCGCCTGTTGCTCGTTACGCGCCACACCACGGGCCCAAGTGCTCACGGCAACGAGCGTCTTGCTCAGGCGTTTCAACTCAAACTCGATGCTCTTGGCGTCGCTTATGCCCACCCTGTCGGCAATCTTTAAGCGCAGGCGCACCGCAAGGCCCTCACTCACGCCAATCCCGTCAAAGAACCGCATCGCCCGCTCGTACACCTCGTCGGGCGACACGATGATGCCGCCAAAGGCGCCACCCGCCAGCGCGACCATGCCGGCAATTTCCTTGGACTCATCCACCCAGGCAATATCGACGTCGTACTCCTTCGCAGCCTGTTTGTTAAACAGCTTGGTCTGTCGCACGATCTCCTGGTTGAGCTCGTCGATCCAGGCATCCTTGCGAACCACGCCATGAACCTCGTCAAGGTAATCTAGGTTGAAGTTTTTGACGGTCGGCGCACTCCATGTTGCGCTCATGCACACGCAAGGCGCTTTGGCGGCAATGGAGGCAAGGTAGGCCTCGGGCATGCGCTCAATGCCATGGCTGGTTAGATACGTGGTAAACATATGCTCGATGGTAGTTTCCATTACCAGGTAATCAACGCCACGCGCATACATCGAGTCATCCGCAGCATCAATGTCGTCGTTCTTGCGGTCCTTAAAGAACAGCGCCAGCATCAACGCATCCCAAAAATACCTCTCACTGGTCTGGTTGTTCCTAATGCCCAGGGCATCGATGATGTTCTTGCGCGAAAGGTCGTCCTTGTACGAAAGACCCCCGTAGTACAGGCTGTCCATAAGTGTGGCGCAGCGGGCAAGATGACCCACCACCATCCTAACGACGCCACGCGCACGACGAACCGCCTTGTTAACGGTTTGCCGCACATCCGCCCCATGAGCCGTAATCATATTGTGGGTACCGCCCTCATTGAGCTTGTAACGCAACGGGTTTACCGAGTTGTCACCCACCGAAATATCGTCACTACCAAAAAGATGTCGACCGGAGAGCAGTTCTTCTTTCGCCTCTTCAGACAGCGCAAAAGGCGGGCGCAGTTTCATTTCCTTAATACAAGAGGCAAGTGCCTTTTGAATTTTCTTGGCATCCTTGGCGATTTCTTCAGCAGCCTCCTCTACGCTTGCTCGCGAAACCCTGTTCCTCTCGGCATTCGACCCCTTGTGGTCGCCCGACGTGGAGGCGTGCGTGTAGACCGCCATCCATTGATCGCGATTTCCCAACAGCAGAGGGTCCACCACGCCACCGTTAAAATGACGGTCGAGAATGCGCAGCACCTCGTCCGGTTGGAACGTCACGGGTTCGTCCGTCAGCGTCGACAGCATATCGGACTTCATATGGTCGATTTCGTCAAAGATAAATAGGCCCTTCTCGGCGGCCATTGCGTTAAAGAGCACAACGCCTGCACCGGTCACCGTATCGATCCTATTGATGAGCTTTTGCGGTGTCAGGGCAATCACATGCGGCATGCTCTCGTCATTGAGCAGGGCAGACGGCCAAATCCGAGGGATCACCTCCATACCGCGCGTGACGTTTTTGAGCTCGTGGCTCACCGCCCAACGCAAGCTCGCATCCGCCGACGACAACTTGTCGCGAAGGGCGGGGGTCAAACGGTCTGCAACACCTCCCAGGCGATTTCGAGTGTCGAGAATGCCCAGGAGGTCATCGGCGATCTCCATCGCGTTACGCCATGCCCGCTTAATGATGCAATGAGAGCTCTCGTCGTCTGCCTCGATGGGACACGGGATGTCGCGCACGCCCACAGCGCCCTTGCCGCGCGTAGTCTCAATCCAACGCAGGATGTTTTCGCCCGCGCGCGGAAGATCGAACACCATGCGCTGCGCGACATCGCCATCCATGCCCCGTTCAACCAGCAATTTACGCACGCTTGCAACGTAGTTGTCACGGTTGTCCTTACCCGGCACCACAAACACCAGGTAACGACGGCCCGGGCACTTGTTAAAACAGCCCGAATCGTCCCAGCCGCCAGCGATGAGGTCGGCCGTGACCTGCTCGGCCGTATAGTTTTTACCCGAGCCCGTCGTGGCGCCCAAAAAGTACAGGCCATTATTGTCCTGATCCTTGGGGGCAAACAGCGCACGCTCAAAAAACTCGCGCATCGCCTTTTGACGTGCAAGATAGGGAGCGAGCTCCTTGTCGTCCGCAGACGACGGAATCGATTGACAGTTAAGTTCCCACGTAGCCATGGTTAAACCTCCGATTTAGTTGTTGCATGTGTTGAATACCATCCCGTGCGGACAAAAACTCACGCAGGGCGGTTAAGGCGGCGGCATCCATGCCGTCCGAGAAAAGGAAAGAAAGGAAAGAGGGACAGCCGGCGATTACTCGCACGAAGCGAGCAGCTTCTTAAGATCGCACTCCAATGCCTCACGCTCTTCAACTTCGATCACTACAAGGGCGACACGCATCAGGGACACCTCGCACGGAGGCTCGCTTGCACAGTTATCTCCCAAAGACCCCCGAAGCATGACCGTGCCTGTTCCCGGGCAAGCGGAACAGGAGCGCTATGCCCAAGAGTACGAAGCAAAAACAGCGCGCCTACGAGGACGCCCCTAAGCAGGCGGAACATTACGCCGCGAGCAAGGAAACGATGTAGCGACTAGGGTCAGTAAGCTGTCCGGTCTTTTCCGACAGCCTACCGATCAGGCGCGTCGTTCAATGCAGCGGCTAGAGATTCTCATCAGACTTCGAACTGGCCCTGGCCGCTTCTTCGTCCTCAATCAATTTCCTGACCGCTGTATAGGCGTCATACGTAGCGTCTTCAATCTTATCCAGGGCATCTGGGTCATGCATGCGACCGCCCTCCTGGAGTTTCTGGATCAAAAACCAGGCAGCAGTAAGCAAGTTGTCGACATCCTCAACATCCAACTGATCAATCGAATACGCACTATCGTCGAGTTCCACCAAATATGAACTGGCGACGCGGATGGCCTTACTTACATATGGCTCAAGGTCGTATTGGGGGTAGCGGGCATCGAGGGCCGTTAACGGATCGGTCGGCTCAACCCAATAGAGCATCGTTGCGCTCTCGCGCTTCTCCAGCGGATACTGCTCGACCGCCTTTTCCCAGCTTACATACCAAGGATTGTCGTCCTTGTCTGCAAGCGATTTGCAGTAAAAAAGTGCCGTAGCAGCACTTGCGCAAGAATAGTTATAGCGCGCCCTGCTCTTCTTGAACTCATCGTTCAGCTCATCGTTGTAAAACAGCTCCGCCTCCATGACCAAGAACGGACCATCCTCATCCGTAATGCCCATGGGATTGTTGTTGCACTCATAGTCCGGATACATTTTGTCTCCAATCACTCATATTGGTTTGTTAGCTTATGCTGCCGTGCGGACACATTAACAAGCGATATCGAAACCGCGCTCGCGCGGAAAGTTGTTGCCCTCGCGCCAATCTGCAAGTTTTTCTCATCGCGTGACAAGAACTTGCGATTTCTGCAAGTTTTTCTCACGCTATGACAAGAACTCGCATGATCGCCCCGCGGTCATTTACGGACGAATCGCAGTGAAGCCACACCGAGTCGTCGACCACGGAGCAGTACCGGGTCGCAGACGCCGCGGGCAATCGGGAACACCCCCCCCCCGCTACCTACGCCACGAGACAGTAAGGATAATGGGAATCCCGGCAAGGCACACAACCAAGGCCACGGCTGCGAACGCAAGCGCGATGGCTACGCTCACGACGACATAGGCCACGGCTGCGAAGGCCAGCGCCAGCAGGCAGGCAAGCAGTTCGGCCACATAGCACAGGACCAGGTTCGAGCTCGCGCGCTTCAGCAGGACATCGGCGAGGCGGACAAGCTCGATAGCGAAGCCGCTGCCGAAATTGCGCCCGGGGCCCTTGGCGAGAAACCACTTGAACAGGCACATCAGGGCGCAGCCCAGCATGATCATGATGGAAACAACCCATACATTGTGCCCCGACTCAACAAGGCTCTGGTCACCCATCGCGCTGCCGTTGATGAGCCAACTCGTTCCATAGCCCATGAACAGCATCGCCAGCAGCAGGCAGGCGCTCACCGCAGCAAGAAGGCGCGACACGCGCTTGCTGAAAACCGGCGCCTCGCAGCTGAGCCCAAGTCCCTCGCGAACGCGCCAGACGGCATGGTAGGCAGGGTACGCCGCGACGAGCGCCGCCACGAGCAGCGACGCCCAATCGGACCCGGGCGCCGCCGACGCGTACTCCGCGATCTCAGAAACGGAGCAGTTGGTATGGAACGAATCGTTCAAGAACAGCGCGACCTCGCCCTTCCAGACACAAAACGGAGCGGCGACAGAGGCGATGCCGGCAACGGCAATCGCGGCGATGGCAATGAGTAGCGCGCCCTGCACGAGCTTGACGACCTCACCTTTGCTGGTGCGGGGTGCAGGCTCAACGACACTGGACGCAATTTGGATAGAAGTGTTCATGATTTTCCTTTCAAAGAAGGCTGCGATCGCAGGCTAATGTAAGAAAAGCACTGTCTTCGAGGGATTGAACGAGACTGTTGCCCTCAGAGACAAACAAATGTTGTTATCGACATATTGGCCGCTCGGATACTTCATCACTACGCATTTGCAATTCATCAAATCGCAGGGTCTCATTACGATCAAGCAGAACAGATTGAATAAGCTCGTGGACGGCGGCATTGCAGTAGCACAACGACTCCCACGTGGCCAACAAGTCGTCAACAACTCCCTTGTAAGCAACAGAGGAGACCTCGAACTCAAAGGCAAGATCAATGGCCTCGTCAACCAACTGCTTCATCTGCAACAGCGTGCACGTGAGATCCGCCTCATTCGACTCGTCGCAAATATAAATACAATTGGACTCAAGCATCTTTGAATCTCCCTTCGAACAACTGACACCTGCAGAATAGTGAAAAGAGATAAAAAGCAACCCGCAATCTACCGCTATATAGCGTTAGATTGCGGGTTAAACCATAAAGCGCACTTAGCCTTGGCCAAATCACGACTCAGATTCAATGAGATCGCATATCTCCTTGGCTTTCGCCAGGGGATACTGCGCGTAGTAGAATACGTCGCCGTTCTTTTCTCCGCACACAATGATTGCGCCCAGCTCAAAGCCTTTATCGGACGGAACCTTGCATTGTCGTAGAGTCTCTTCGCCCTCATCGTAAAGTCGCAGATATCCTTGTTCCATCAACATTTTGTTAGCTTTTACAGACCCAATCCCTGAGCCACCCTCTCTCAGTATTTTCGAAATCGAGGCATAGCCCTTAGCGCTTGCCTGATCCATTGAGTAACAGACCGGCAAACGTTCGGCCCCCGCAAAAGCCGCTTCGTAGGCAACGCCCTCTCGCATGATTTCCACACTATTATGGCCATGTTCATCAAGCTGAAAAGCAGTAAAAAGGCATCGAAGCGCCAGCCAGACCTCGCCCGCGCTAACCATCTCTTCTCGATCGGTATGACAGGCGCTATTACGAAAATTAGTGAATTGACCCAGTGTTTTGCCGAGTGACCTCCACCAGTTCCCCTTTGACGCCTGCGTCAATTCAGCATTTTCGACTTGAACAGAGAATGCCAGTAGCTCACTCTTTTTTTCAATTAACCTTTTGTATTGACCGAGGTTAAGGCTCTCAAGCTCCTTGAGCGGCTTTCTTGCAACGACATAATCGGGAGCAATAGCCTTCAAGGTCGGCAGCAATTTCAAACGCAAGTATCTCTCTGCCGCACGGCAGAACATTAGCAAGCAAAATGCACAATCTGAATCGCTATCGGTACCAACACTGCCAATGCCAAATATCTTGCACAGAAGAAGCCCCTGCTCGATATTCTCAAGCACCCTATTTTTGCCATTTTGGTCGCACGCGCAGTCAGCGAATGCGCTTTGAAGAGCTTCGCGCGAAGAGAAACCTATGATTCGACAGTCTTCTACATCCAGATTAAAGCTTTTGAACGCTTCGTTCACATTGTCCAAATAGGAATCGGTGCTTACATCAGGACACCAATCATCTTCATTGACATGTTCCTCGTCCGCGTCAGTTGCCTCCCGTGGAAGAGATTCTCCTCGCGGCAGCATATCTTTCGCTGCATTGAGCTCCTCAATAGCTCCAGTTGTCTGGTATTTTTCCCAATGCTTAACCCATGCCGTATCGAGAATTCGCTTCATCGTTGCAACGTTCTCGTTGATCTTCCACGCTGCATAGTCAGCAATTACGTAGAGGCGATACTTGGCTCGGCTTGCCGCAACATTCACGATATTTGGGTTTACGAACTTGATTGCGCCCTCACAACTGCGCCTTGTATCACACCCCAAGACAAATACCACTTGATGGGCTTCTTTACCTTGGAACGTATGAACCGTACCAATATTATGCTTTGCGAAGTATTGCCATGCATCTTTGTCAGCCACTTCAGTTCTAGCACTTAACAGCCGGTCCTGAAGCCCCCTGACAACGGTTTTAAACGGAGAAATAATATAGAGGCTTGGAATAACAAGTCCCTCGGACTTGCCCGATTCGCGAGCTTTTTTTTCAGCCGTAGCTACGGCCTTATCAAAAGCGTCCTTGACAATCTTGTACACTCTATCGCCCTGGGCATCAACATAATGATCGCGATTGCCACGTTCAAATCCCGCAACATTAACCCACTGTGAGGACTTTAGATAAAAGCTGTCAGCGAGATCCTTTTTTGGGCTAGCCGTCTCGTTAAGCATGGAGCCCTGATACGAGATCTCATTTGAGATATCGAACATGGGTGATATGCAGCGACGGTGAACCACAAGCGGGCAGCCAATCCATTGATCATCCTCGCCGTTGCTGCGCAAGTGGCCATAGGGGTTAACGGCGTCGGCGAGTCGCTGGACCGAAGCCATATCCCCCTTAAAAGGTAGTAATACTTTTTTACCGAGAACAGCGCGGAGCTCCTTAACATCCCCCGTGATCACGGGCTCAATCTGAGAGGGGTCACCGACAATCATTGCACGTCGACTGCGAGCAAGGGCGCCCAAAGCAGCATACGGCACCGCCTGTCCCGCCTCATCTATTATCAGCAGGCCAAATAAAGGGTCTTCCCCAATCTGAATGTCCTCAAACATGCGGCCAATCGACGCAAACGTGGAAGAAATCACTGGGGTAAGCAAACTGAGCGTCTGAAAGAGTGCAGGGGCCATACTCCTTCTATCGGCTTGCGTGAACTCTATTAACTCCTTTTTGCCAGAATCGACGCCCTTGTCTTTGGCTCCCCAGTATGTTCGTAGAAGCGCAATGTTGTTCCGCATACATTTTGATTCAAGGATGAACTCACGTGTCACCTGCAATGCATAGAGAAATAGCAGGTTGCGGTCCTTTTTTAGGTCAGGGCCATCGGATGGATTATATAGATGAGTCTTTTTTCGGCTTTCGCTATCCCCCTTTGAGATGCACTCGACAAAATGCCCATCAATCGTCTCAACAGATTCAGCACCATCGACTCTGTTGCGCTTTTGGCCCTGGATCTTCACCCACAAAGAGGATAGTTCCTTCTTTTCATTCTCTAGTTTTTCGTATTTGTTCTCGAATTTCGTACGCAGCGCAACCAGCCTCTGGTCCGGTGCGGTTTGCAGCATAAAGGAATCGAGCTTCTCGCGGCTATCGGACAAACGGCTCCTATTGAAGATGCTCCCGATCAGCCCACTGGCCTTTTCTTCCGCATCGCGCAATTCTGCTTCAAGCCTATTCCTTCTCGCCTCATAATCAGCAGTATCCTTCGCAATGTCATCAAGATATTTCCGGACATCACTTGCGGAACTGCCTTCAAAAGGACAAGACAGACATACCGTTTCGGTCGTCAGCTCTTCAACTATCTCTCGCTCGTCCTTTTGACACCTACAATTCAATTGGGACAACTGCGCTTGAAGCTTCAGAAGTTTGCGTTCCTTGGCGGCTTGCTCCTCCATTCTGTTGAATCGCTCGGTCACCTTTTTGTATTGAGCAAGAAACAGCTTCTTCGCCTCAGAAAACCGTCCGCCCTTTCCCAGCCCGCCGTCAAACTGCAGCGAAGAAAGCTCGCAATCTCTGAAGTTATTAATATTCCTACGGTTTCCCAGACATGCCGCAACCATAAGCCCAGGATGTGCAGGGTCGCGAAGATTGCCTTTATTGTCAACGAGCGCCGAAGAGAAATAGAGATCGTCCACCGTTTTCTGCTCGTTTTTCTTTCCCCAAACAATGTTGGACAAATCTGACTCTAGAAACTCCTTTTTCTCAGATTCGTCAATACCCTCCAAAAAGACCTTCCCATCAGGAAGCTCTTTGGCGATATTCTCAACTGCTGCATTGTTTGTCGAGCAGACCAAGATGCTGAGTTTTTTAATCTTGTCTCCAGTTTCGCCCTCCTTAAAACGGTAAGGATTCTTAGCGAACTGGAGATATCGTTTGCTCAGCTTTACCTCTTCGAAGGCGTCATCGGGCTTGTCATATCCACACAGCAGGCGGGCTTTTTCGACAACATTAGCCGCAACGATATCCTTGAGCAGGGTTGTTTTTCCCGTGCCCGGAGGACCGTTAACCGACATAACGTCGTTTGCGGGGTATTCGCGCGTCGAACCGCCACGACCAACCGCGAGATTTACTGCCACTTGCTGCATCAAACTCAAGGAGTATTTACTCGGCCAGCGACCAATAGGTGTAGTGCCAGCTCCCAACACCTCAGAAAAGAAATTTGCACGGGCAGTCAGATTATCATCGTCTTCGCCGCCCAGAAGATCAATCCCTCCGCTGGCAGACTCATCCCTCAAGCCGCCTTCAAGGTAAGCGGCGACAAGAGGCAGCGGCCCCTCTCGATGAGAGTCGAGAGACCTTGGCTTGCTGAACTGCTCATTTATCTTGGAAATATCTTTTGCGAAAAATGAGCGACAGAGGGATTGATCGAACACTGGGCACGCATCGTCCCCATTGTCCTTTGGCTTCATTGCTCTATATTCAACAAGCAGCCTTGAACACCACTCGCTGATACGCTCAGCCCCGTCATCGTCGGGAAGGCAGTTGGCTATCCCCACAACCTTTGGCCGAACGTAACTATCGACAATGTCCCTAATGACACCATACGTCAGCTTTGTTCCATCGAGTTTTTGATTGAGCTTCTTGCGAATAGCGCCCTGTTCTTCCTCGAAACTACCGATGGCATTTGGGCTATTCCCTACATTCTTCTCCAACCACCAGAATAAGGAGGACAACTCAAAGCTGACAAATTGGCCATCAGGACTCATACCTAATAGCGCAACCGTCATGCACTCGTCCTCTTTTTCGATTTCATTCCCCGGTCTATCCGCAAGATAAGTCATGACCGCTTCGCGTGGAACAGAGCCCAGGTGACAATATATCGTTGAGATTGACCAGTTTTCGCCGTTTGTGACACTATCCGCACGCTCTCTCGCTTCTTCAAAAGGCGACTGGAAATCCTGACCATCCCGCCCCTTTGGAACAAAGCAGTCATCGAGCATTCCTTTTCTGGGCCTAGGCGGGTCCTCTTCATCTTCGGGCTGGTCGCCTTGGCTCAAAAAATCAAGCAAATACCAGTAATCTAACGCATCGTCAATTGCTTGCTTTTTCTCAGCAGGGGTCATTTGAATCAGTCCTCGCACTCACATAGATACATTTATGTCCAATAATGTCCACAACGTCATCGCGCAATTTCTTTGGTTGAAGTATCTCAAACACATCGAGCCACTTCATTGCCCATGTTTTCATGCCATCATACGACGCCATAAACGAATACTCTGGATTTGGATGCCCGTCCTGTGTCTCGCGCCGAAACCCATCGTTTCCGGCAAATTCGGCTAAAAGATACTTCTCCTTTGCTTGGTTATGACACCTTACGTGAACTGTAACGATGTCGTCACTAAACATCCTGTTCACGCCAGCACGAGAGAACCTTTTTGCTTCTTCGGCCATCGCCTCAAAATGACCTTTTGCATCGTCCGATGGTCCAGCAATGGTTATATCCCGCAGGCTATCAACTCGAATTGCGTCAAAAGACCTCGCGGCACCCTTGTGGCCCACAAACAGGTAGTAGTAGCCATCGTGCATACATAGATGATATGGCGTATGACTATGCAACCGCCCCTTATCAGAAGTTCGAAAGCGGACTATCTGCCTTTGGCTAATGGCCTTTTCCAATAACCTCAAATTTGCAAGAGTTGCTTCCACATTTGTAATTCTGCCGCTTTTGAGCAGGGCGTTTTCTTGATCCAATCGATCTTCAATCTGCCGCCTCTCTTCGCCGCACAGCAGGCGAAGAACTGCATGCTCAAGTACGTCGTCTCCACCTACGCCCGCAGAGGCTTCAATAAGACGGCACAGATGCTCAATTTGCGCACTATCAATTTGACGCTCTATACTGTACAGGCGCTTCGCATTTTTAGGTGCAGATTCCCCATCGCCATTCGTCAGCCGCTCGCCCTTACAAGCCAATCGACTTGCAATCACCGTGTAGAACGGATTCAGACAACTATTGTCGAGATCGATGCTATTCATCTCGGTTAACGGACTGGCGCCCGCATTATTGCAGAGCGAAGGCTTTTTTGATCCAGAATCAACAAGTGCGTTCAATACGCCCTGCACTGTGTCGCGCTTAACTTCATAGCCATAACGGGCTTTAAGCTCCGTCATTATGTCCGAAACGCTCAACCCTTTGCCAAGCCGAGCATCGGTTTCCTCCAATAGGATGCGCTCGACATATATTGCGAGCTCCTTTGGATATATCCGGTGGTTTCCTTGGGTTTTAGCCTGGACCATGGCCACCTCCAATCTGAACAATCAACATTTTATTCAGTCGATATAATCAAGAGATTGAAAGTGCCGCTATTTAACGGTGAACGGCGAAGCCATCCATAAAGGGCTCCGCCGTTCACAAAAAGAGTAGCACAACCGGCATACGAAGTAGTCGCTATTAAAGTGCACTCGTAACAAACTGATTTCGGCGCCGGCAAAGCCCAGGCCACCGCCAACGCCGCGAAAGCGCCGTAAGCCGGTGCCAGCGGTGGTCTGGCGGACATACAGTCCGGCTTGAACGAGGCAGGCTCCGGCAAAGCCAGGCGAACCCGAGGGCAGTAACTCGCGGCCCGCCTAGTCGAATAAGAAGCGGGGTTCCGGCACGGTTCTAGCCACCAATTTGTTTTTTGTAAATAGCCTTCTACCGCTCCGGTTCCAAACTGCCTCGTAAATGAAGCGACTTTACGCCGCATCTTTCCCGCCTTGATGTTAGCCTTGCCATTCTTGGCGAACTCCAAGAACCTTCGTTCATCACGAGTGTTGAGGGCATTCTTTCGAACCAATATTATAGGTGAGAACCGTCAAAAGCTCGAATAAACTTCATGAGACGCGAGCTCTTGTAATCAAAACCACCCCTAAAAGGGGCGGTTTGCTCTTAGGGTATAACCCTTGGATTGCCGGCACGCGTCTAAAGGCGCCGGCCCTCACGGGGTTCGGGCCGCACTGCAGGTTGGCCCGTGACGGGCCGGTCGAACCGGCGCTATTTGCGCCCCGCCCCCATCGAAGGGGTCCTCGTACTCCTTGACGCTCAGCCGGTCGATCGCGATGTCGGCCTTCTCCTGCTCCCGGATGCACTTCGCGATGGTGGCCTCGTTCAGGCCGACGGTGGAAACGCAGTGGCCCTCGGCCCAGAACTTCCTGTTGCCGAACTTGTACTTCATGTTCGCGTGCCTGTCGAATATCATCAGTGAGCTCTTCCCCTTCAGGCAGCCCATCACGCTGGACACGCTGTACTTCGGCGGTATCGCCAGCAGCATGTGGACGTGGTCGGGCATCAGGTGCCCCTCGATGATCTCCATCCCCTTGTACCGGCAGAGCTTCCTGAAGATCTCCCCAAGGTCGGCCCTCACTTGGTCGTAGACGACTTTGCGCCTACACTTCGGCGTGAACACGACGTGGTGCCTGCACATCCACTTCGTGTGCGACAGGCTGTAGGCCTTCTGGGCCATACGCCATCACCGCCCTCCCCGCTCGGATTCCCTGCGGCCTGAACAATCGCAAGTGTCCGGCGAGGGGGCGGCTTTGTAAAGCCGGTTGGCGCCACCCGCATAGCGGGTGGTTTCTGATGCGCCGCGCTGCGCGCGACGCACAGGCTAAAGCCTGTAATAAGGTGCGGAGAGGGGCATGCCCCACTCCGCACCTACAGTGCCCAATCGAGCGAATCGCGTTAAAGGCCCAAGATATTCTCAAAACTCTTTCTTAGCATTGACACCTTATCGGCGATGGATACATCGCTATCCGGAATCGCCTCTGTGGGGGTCTTTACCGTTAACTGCTTCAGACGCCCCTTGATAGACATTCGTCCATAGAAGAACCGCCATCTTTGAGAGTTAATTTGTGATGCAAACCAAATCAACTCATTCAGAGTCATCCTGTATTTCGGCGTTAGTACCCTAACGGCAGATCCGCCATTTCCTCGTGCCATAAACGGCCATGGCTGAACTCTTGCACATCCGAAGCAAGTAACAGTAATTCCACCATCGCAATAAATCTCGTCATCCACTCCTTGGACAAGTCTGACTATGCTGTTGTTGGGATCTCCGCTCGAGATATAAGGACATGCACCATCTTGATAGTTCTTCTCACCCTGCGATTTTCCGCTTCCGACATAAAACAGTTCTTCTATCGGCAGGCTGACGTCATATGGCAACGAAGGCAAATCATTCCATTTGCAAGGAAAGCCATCAATTACTTCCGATGATAAATCGGAATATTCGATACAAGTTGAAAGCATTTCGCGTTCAACATGGCGCCGAATGACCGACAACTCAACAGTGAGGAATGAAGGCTGCGAAAGATATTGCTCGGGAGAGAATTCCGCACCTTCTTGAAGTATCAAACTTCCGTCTACAACGGTAGCGAGATCGCTCGTAAAATCCTTTCCTTGCATGAATGCATTGAAGCAATCTAGGACTTCTGGTAATTGGTTTCCCGAGCATTCGACCCTTTTGCCCTTTAGCTTTTCGTAACCGTCATTCCAAATCTTGGCCATAAACACACGGTCCTCTTTTCGATGCGGGCAATGTGCCTTAAGAACCATGATTGTGGTATCGACGGCGGTTGGGTAAAAGAGATCGCCCGGAAGGCTAATCATCCCCAGAAGGACATTGCTTTTCAGGAGCTCTGTTCTCCATGAAGAGTTGTCTCTATCCGCGAAAATACCGGACTTTACAACTACGGCAAGAAGACCCTTCGGTTCGAGTGCGTCGATTCCGGCTGAGATAAAATCCCTTTCGGGTTCATCCTCTTGAGAAAAAGGCGGATTGAGCATTACCTTGTTGAATCTTCCTCGAACTAGCGTGCGGCTACCGTCCTCAAAGCAGCTACTGTTCTCAATATGACTCTTCCCGTCTCCTCGGAAGAACATGTTGAGCGCCGCCAGGGACCATACCGTTGGATTTGTGTCAAACCCGTATAGTGACTCCCGGATTATGTCGGTGGGAATATTGTTCTTCTTTCTCGTTCGCATCATTCTGTCGAACGCTGCAACAAGAAATCCCCCGCTACCACAGGCGAGATCGAGGACCTTTTCACCAGCTTGGACATCAATCAGTTCTGCGCAGTACTTCGTAATGTGACGTGGAGTAAAAACAATTCCTAGTGCGTTATTGTCGTAGCCATACCGAATGAACGCTTCATATAGCATCCCAAGAAAGTCAGTGTCCGTTTGAAGTACCGAACGAATGTTTAACGTATTCAACAGCGCGACTAAATGAGCAATTTTCGGGGCGAGCATCTTATAGTCGGCCTGAGTCAACGTCAACGCTGTAATCAGTTGACCCTTTTTTTCTTCTGAGAAATGATCTGTTGTCGTGATAGCCTCAGAAACGAGGGCATTAATGGGGCTCTTCGGGGGTTTGTGTGGGTTAGCCGCCCGGTAAAAACATGCGTCTAGCAGCGGCGGCGCGCCTCGCGTATCGTTGTTTTCCGACCAAAGAAAATAATTAACGCGCGAAAGGTGCGCCGCCATGCTGAACAGTCTACTCAAAAGGGCGCTCGGTCTCGAGCGCGCCGTCGTCGAGGGCGCGAGAATCGAGGGCGATTCCATAATCGTCTCCGTGAGGCCCAGGAGGGCGGCGCCGAGGTGCCCGGTGTGCGGGCGCCGCTGCGCCGCCTACGACAGGCTCCGGCCCAGGCGCTGGAGGGCCCCCGACCTCGGCTCGATCCGCTGCTACCTCGAGCACGCCCCCGTCAGGGCTGTGTTCCGTCAAGTAAAAATCGACAAATACGTCTGTCGAATTTCGACACCCTC
>CATYZE010000009.1 GCA_958415525.1 uncultured Collinsella sp.
CCTATATATATTTGTGGGACGAGCTTGAAAACGCACGCACGAGCTGGCATAATCCCCTCTGCTGCACGCAAATCGGATCTACGTCCAGGGCCGTGGCGTGAGCACTATCGCCAAAAGAGGAATATCTCTGTGTAGATTACGCACAGGGAGTGACTTCTGTGCTATAGTTCAGGCTTGTTTATTAACGCGACATGTTCGTTTGTCGCCCAAGGAGGGTCAGTTATGTCCAAAGTTTGCGAAGTTTGCGGTAAGCACCCCGTTGCCGGTCGCTCCATCAGCCACTCTCACCGCGTCACCAACCGTAAGTTCCGCCCCAACATCCAGCGCGTTTACGTCGTCGTCGATGGTCACCGTCGCAAGATGAACGTTTGCTCCACCTGCCTCAAGTCCGGCAAGGTTGCGCGCTCCTAAATAAGGTCTTACCAACAAGTACCTCGGACTCTCCGGGTCAAAGACCTCGCGTTCATATAGAACTTACCAAAGGCGTCCTCTCTTATGGAGGACGCCTTTTTGCACTCATTGGGGACGCACTCATTGGGGACAGACTTACATGAGTGCTTTCATGCATTGGGAACAGACGTAACGCATGCCGGCAGCGGTTCGGCCCCTGCCTCATGCCGCCTCGTTCCAGCCTGTGGTGGCCTTGGTTACGCTTGTGGCGCCGATACCGGTGATACGGGCAATTTGCTTGACCGTGAGATGCGCCCGCCTGAGCCTCAGCAGACACGCATCACGTTCGGGGTGAGGCAGGGCCTTGAGCAGCGCAGGATCAATGCTCGGCAGGGCCTCGCGTGCGACGGTAAGGGCATCCTCGTCGGGAATCCGTCGACGCGGAAGAATCTCAACTGACCAGATCCGCCCGGCAACTTCCTTAAGATGCTCGCAATAGCGACGAGACCCCCCGACAATATCGAGCATAGGGGCCGCATCGCAGATGTCAAAGGGATCGTAGCCCAGCTGGTATGCCCTAAAGCTTGACCAGCGGTATGCTTCAAGTGAGTCGATCGCCCCTTTCACAGGATTGAGATGGATATAATCGAGTAGCTGCACCGCCTGTGTGTCAGACTCAACCGCAACACGCGAATAGCGATTGTCAAACAGGTGGCCCGTTCTTCCCGTTTTTCCATTGAAATACTTGGCATAGGCCGTCAGCGCGCACTGCATTGCCTTTGAAAGGTTGTCATATGGGTCATCAACCATCAAATGGAAGTGGTTGTCCATAAGGCACCAGGCCAAAACCGCCACGTCATGGCAGGCAAACCTGTCCGAGATGTCCGATAGAAAACGATAACGGTCGGAATCATCTTCAAAAATGATCTGTTTGGAGTTGCCGCGGTCAAAAACGTGATAATAGCCGGTGAGCGAAATTTCGCGGGCGCATCGGGGCATAATCTCTCCTTTCAAAACTGATCAGGCAACACCTAAAAGGAGAGAAGCAACGCGAAATGCTGAGCCTGTGACCTATTTATATACAATGAACGACAAAAACATGCCCAAAACGACAAAATGACAAATCGATGTCTGTCCCAAATGAGTGAAAGCACTCATATAAGTCTGTCCCCAATGAGCGGGGCGATGCATGTCCCCAATGAGCGGGGCAATGCAATAGGCAGATAGTTTTAGTTAAAACGCTTCAGTTTATTGAAGCGTTTTAGTGTGCCTTTTAGAGGAATCTGACCGTTCGCCGAATAATTTCTTGCTATCATGCAAGGCGTAGGGTAAATCTCCGATCGCAAGGAGAAACAAATGGTGAAAAAGTCACCGGAAAACACTACTCCCGCAATTGTGGACAACGTAGAGGCGCTTGAGGCTAAGCTCGCTCAGATGCGAGAGGCCCAGGCGCTTTTTGCTACGTACACGCAGGAGCAGGTCGACAAGATCTTCTATGAGGCCGCCATGGCCGCCAACAAGGCTCGTATCCCGTTGGCGAAGATGGCCATCGAGGAGACCGGCCGCGGCGTTCTTGAGGACAAGGTCATCAAGAACCACTACGCCGCAGAGTACATCTACAACGCTTACAAGAACACCAAGACCTGTGGCGTTCTGGAGCGCGACGAGGCCTACGGCATCACCAAGATCGCCGAGCCCATCGGCATCGTGGGCGCCGTCATCCCGACGACCAACCCCACCTCCACCGCGATCTTCAAGACGCTGATCAGCCTGAAGACCCGCAACGCCATCATCATCTCCCCGCACCCGGCTGCCGCCAAGTGCACCATCGCCGCCGCTAAGCTCGTGCTTGACGCCGCCGTCAAGGCCGGTGCCCCCGAGGGCATCATCGGCTGGGTCGATGTCCCCTCCATCGAGCTGACCAACATGGTCATGCGCGACGTCGACATCATCCTCGCCACCGGTGGCCCGGGCATGGTCAAGGCCGCCTACTCCTCGGGCAAGCCCGCCTTGGGCGTTGGCGCCGGTAACACCCCGGTCGTCATCGACGACACCGCCGACGTGCTGCTCGCCGTCAACTCCATCATCCACTCCAAGACCTTCGACAACGGCATGATCTGCGCTTCCGAGCAGTCCGTGACCGTCATCGACACCATCTATGACCAGGTTAAGGCCGAGTTCCAGAAGCGCGGCTGCTACTTCGTCAAGCAGGGCGCCGAGATGGAGGCCCTGCGCGCCGCCATGTTCAAGAACGGCGCCCTCGATCACCGCATCCCCGGCATGGCTGCCGCCAAGATCGCTGAGCTCGCCGGCATCGAGGTTCCCGCCAAGACCAAGATCCTGATCGCCGAGGTCACCTCCACCGACCCCGCCAAGGAGGAGTTCTCCCACGAGAAGCTCTCCCCGGTCCTGGCCATGTATCACGCCAAGGACTTCCAGGAGGCCGTCGACAAGGCCGAGCACCTGGTGCTCGCCGGTGGCCCGGGCCACACCGCCTCTCTGTACGTGCACCCCGCCCAGGCCGAGAAGATCAGCCTGTTCGAGCACGTCATGAAGGCCTGCCGTATCGTCATCAACACCCCGTCCTCGCACGGTGGCATCGGTGACCTGTACAACTTTGGCATGAAGCCGTCTCTGACCCTGGGCTGCGGCTCCTGGGGCGGCAACTCCGTCTCCGAGAACGTTGGGGTGAAGCACTTGATCAACGTTAAGACTGTGGCCGAGCGCCGTGAGAACATGCTGTGGTTCCGCGCTCCCGAGAAGGTCTACTTCAAGAAGGGTTCCACGCCCGTCGCCCTCGACGAGCTCGGTACCGTCATGGGCAAGAAGCGCGCCTTCATCGTCACCGACCAGTTCCTCTTCAAGAATGGCAACACCCGCGCCATCGAGGCCAAGCTCGACGAGATGGGCATCGCCCACGACTGCTTCTACGACGTCGAGCCCGATCCGTCGCTGCAGTGCGCACGTCGCGGCGCCAAGCAGATGGCTCTCTTTGAGCCTGACGTGATCATCGCCGTCGGCGGTGGCTCCGCTATGGACGCCGGCAAGATCATGTGGATGATGTACGAGCACCCCGAGTGCAAGTTTGAGGACATGGCCATGGACTTCATGGACATCCGCAAGCGTATCTTCACTTTCCCCGAGATGGGCAAGAAGGCCTACTTCGTCGCCGTCCCGACCTCTTCGGGTACCGGCTCCGAGTGCACGCCGTTTGCCATCATCACCGACAAGGAGACCGGCATCAAGTGGCCGCTCGCCGACTACGCGCTGCTCCCCAACATGGCTATCGTCGACGCCGACAACTGCATGACCGCCCCGCGCGGCCTGACCGCTGCCTCCGGCATCGACGTCATGACCCACGCCATCGAGTCCTACGTCTCCATCATGGCTTCCGACTACACCAAGGGCCTCTCCGAGCGCGCTGCTAAGCTCGTCTTCGAGAACCTGCCCTCCAGCTTCACGAACGGCGCCAAGGACCCGCATGCCCGCGAGGAGATGCACAACGCCTCTTGCATGGCCGGTATGGCCTTCGCCAACGCCTTCCTGGGCCTCAACCACTCCATGGCTCACAAGCTCGGCGCCTTCCATCACCTGCCCCACGGCCTCGCCAACGCCGTCATCCTGACCCGCGTTATGCGCTACAACGCCGCTGAGGCTCCCGTCAAGATGGGCACCTTCTCCCAGTATCCTTACCCCAACGCGCTGCACAACTACGCCGAGATGGCCAAGTACTGCGGCATCGAGGGCAAGGACGACAAGGAGGTCTTCGAGAACTTCATCACGAAGCTCGAGGAGCTCAAGGACTTCATCGGCGTCAAGAAGACCATCGCCGACTACGGTGTTGACGAGCAGTACTTCCTCGACACCCTCGACGAGATGACCGAGCAGGCATTCAACGACCAGTGCACCGGCGCCAACCCTCGCTACCCGCTCATGAGCGAGATCAAGGAGCTCTACCTGGACGCCTACTACGGCCGCGAGCCTCAGGATTACGCCGTCTGCTAGTTTTAGCACGGTTTTTAACGGCGGGGGTGCACGGGTGTTTCACACACCCCCGCCGTCGCTTCTATCGCATCGTTGAAAGGATGCAACCATGCTGCTACCCGATTCCAAGACCGAGCTCGTCCGCCGTGGCAACAAGGTCGTTTACGACCTGGGCGACAAGATCGTCAAGGTCTTTAACGAGACCAAGCCTGTCTCCGACGTGTTCAACGAGGCTTTGAATCTTGCCCGCATCAATGAGTGCGGCATCCGCAGCCCCAAGGCTCTCGAGGTTTCCCAGCTCGAGAACGCCAACGGCTGGGCGCTCGTGACCGAGAAGGTTCCGGGCACCACCCTTGCCGAGAAGATGACTGCCGAGCCCCAGCGCTTTGGTGAGTATCTCGAGATGTTCGTCGACCTCCAGATCGAGATCCACGGCTACACCTCCCCGCTGCTCAACCGTCAGCGCGACAAGTTCGCCCGCATGATCGACAGCCTTGATCAGCTCAATGCCACCACGCGCTACAACCTTCAGGAGCGTCTGGACGGCATGACCAAGGAGTTCAAGGTCTGCCACGGCGACTTCAACCCCTCCAACGTCATCGTCGGCGACGACGGCCAGCTCTATGTGTGCGACTGGGCACACGCCACCCAGGGCTCCCCTGCTGCCGACGTTGCCACCACCTACCTGCTCTTCGCCCTCAACAGCAAGGATCAGGCCGAGGCCTACCTGGAGCTCTACTGCGACCGCGCCGACATGCCCATGCAGGTCGTGCGTCAGTGGACGAGCATCGTCGCCGCTTCCGAGCTCGCTCGTAAGCGCAACGTGAACGATGAGTTCCTCAAGAACTGGATCGACGTCGTCGATTATCAGTAATATCTGAGCGATTTATTTCGCATCGGAGGCACAAAGGAAACCCCGCAGCTCACATGGGCTGCGGGGTTTCCTTTTAGCTACTAAAGATTCTTAGACGCAAATGCGGCCCTGCACCTCTCCCTCGAGAGACGCAGGGCCGCTTCGTAAGCGCACTCAACGCGGCGGGCTCGATTAACGGCGTGCCGCCTTCACAAGCTCGGCGACCTTGGCGACGACCTCATCGATCGCCACATCCTCGCGCTCGCCCGAAGCACGGTCCTTGAGCTCAACGGTACCGTTCTTAAGGCCGCGCTTGCCCAGAATCACCTGATACGGGAAGCCCATAAGGTCGTTATCGGCAAACTTGAAGCCGGGACGCTCGTCACGGTCATCGACGACGACCTCAATACCCTCGGCGCACAGAGCCTCGACGATTTGATCGCAGACGGTAGCGCACTCCTCCTTCTTGGGATCGAGCGGAATCACCGCAACCTCGTACGGAGCGACGGAAACCGGCCAGACGATGCCGTGCTCGTCGTTGTGCTGCTCCACGACGGCAGCGAGCGAGCGAGACACGCCCACGCCGTAGCAACCCATGATAAGCGGCTTCTCCTTGCCGTCCTCGTCCATAAAAGTGGCACCCATGGCCTCGGAGTACTTGGTGCCAAGCTGGAACACCTGGGAGACCTCGATACCGCGAGCAGCAGAGAGCGGCTTGCCGCAGTGGGGGCAGGGATCGCCGGCGACGACGGTGACCAGGTCGGCCCACTCATCGACGGTAAAGTCACGCTCGGGGCAGGCACCGGTAAAGTGGTAGTCGACCTCGTTGGCGCCACAAGCCCACGACTTCGACTCACGCAGGCTCTCGTCGCAAACCAGACGGATGCCCTCGGGCAGGTTAACCGGTCCGATAAAGCCCTTGTGCAAACCGTTCGCCTGAAGTTCCTCGTCGGTCATCATGCGATAGCCCTTGCCAAAGACATGCTCGGCCTTGCAGTCATTGAGCTCGTGGTCGCCCGGGACAATGGCCACAACTGGCTTACCCCCGGCGTCGATGAGTGCCAGCGACTTGCGGGTGCCGTTCTCGGGGAAACCGAAGAACTTGGCAACGGCCTCGATGGTGCCCATGCCCGGAGTCTCGACCTTGGCGAGCGTACCGTCGCCGGGACCCTCGGTCACAACGACCTTGGTGCTTGCAGCCTCGTCATCGGCAGCAAAACCGCAATCGTCGCAGTAGACGAGCGAGGCCTCGCCGGCGTCGGCCAGCGCCATGTACTCGACGGAGGTGTCGCCGCCGATCTCGCCGGAATCGGCGACAACGGGCAGGGCCTTGATGTAGCAGCGCTCGCAGATGTTGGCGTAGGCCTGCTTCATCTTGTCGTACTCCTCCTGCAGACTCTCCTGCGTGGCAGAGAAGCTGTAGGCGTCCTTCATGATGAACTCGCGACCGCGCATCAGGCCAAAACGGGGACGGAATTCGTCGCGGAACTTGTCCTGGATATGATAGAGATTCACCGGCAGCTGCTTGTAGGAACGCAGTTCATTGCGCACCAGGGCAGTCACGGTCTCCTCGTGCGTGGGGCCGAGCACGAACTCACGGCCGTGGCGGTCATCAAAGCGCACGAGTTCCTTGCCATAGGCATCGATACGACCGGACTCGCGCCAAAGCTCGGCATCGACCATGATGGGCATCATGAGCTCCTGGGCGCCGGCAGCATCCATCTCGTCGCGAACGATGTTCTCGATCTTGCGAATCGACCGCCACGCGAGCGGCAGATAGGAATAGAGACCGGCGGCCTCCTTGCGGATCATGCCGGCACGAAGCAGCAGACGATGGCTCGCAAGTTCGGCGTCGGCCGGATCCTCTTTGAGCGTCGGAGCATACAGCTTAGACATATACATTGCTCGAGTCATTTATTTCTCCTCAATTAGCTTGTCGACCTCGGCCATAAGCGCATCGACAATTTGGTCCTCAGCTACTTTACCAATGATCTGGCCGTGCGAAAAGAGCAGGCCCTGACCTCGTCCGCAGGCAACACCCAAGTCGGCATCGGAGGCCTCGCCGGGGCCATTGACCGCACATCCCATCACGGCGATCGAAAGCGGCGCGGAGTAGTTCTTAAGCCGCTCGGTGACCTCCTCGGCGATGGGAATAAGGTTGACCTGGCAACGAGCACACGTGGGGCACGAGACGATCTCGGGACCACGGCGGCGAAGGCCGAGCGACTGCAGGATACCCCAGGCGACCGGCGGCTCCTCGACCGGATCGGCCGTAAGCGAGACGCGCATGGTGTCGCCAATGCCCTCGGAAAGCAGAATACCCAGGCCCACGGAGCTCTTAATGGTGCCCTGGAGCTTGGTTCCGGCCTCAGTCACACCCAAATGAAGCGGAACATGGGGGATTTCGCGCGACAGGGCACGATAGGTATCAAGCGTCGTAGACACGCTATGTGCCTTGGCGGAAAGCACGATGTTGGTAAAGCCGCGATCCTCAAAATGTTTGACGAAACGCTCGCTCGACATCACGAGTTTCTCGGGCTGCGTAAGCCCATCGCGCTCGGCGATATCCTGCTCAAGCGAGCCGGCGTTCACGCCAATGCGAATCGCGCACCCAGCGGCGCCCGCAGCATCGATCACGGCATCGACCTTGGCCCAATCGCCGATGTTGCCGGGATTGATACGCAGCTTGGCGGCACCGGCCTCAACGGCGCCAATGGCGAGCTTATGGTTAAAGTGGATATCAGCGACAATCGGCACCGGAGACTCGGCACAGATGATACGGAAGCCCTCGAGCGCGGCCTCGGTGGGCACGCTCACACGCACGATATCGCAGCCAGCCTGCGCCAACGCGCACACTTGCGCAAGCGTTGCCTGGGCATCAGCGGTATCGGTGCAGGTCATGGATTGGACCACCACCGGCGCGCCGCCACCGATCTGCACACCGCCCACATGCACGGGGCGCGTCAACTCGCGAGGCAAAGGATGGGATAAAGACAATCCAAACACTCCCCTACAGAATAAATCGAAGGATGTCGGAACGAAGCATATAGACAAACAGCAGCGCAAAGAGCGCGATGCCCACATAGCTCACAATCGTCTGGACCTTGAGCGGAAGCTCGCGGCCCGCAATCTTTTGAATGATCTCGATGACCAGCTTGCCGCCATCGAGTGGTGGGATGGGCAGCAGGTTCATAAAGCCAAGCGAGAACGAAATGAGCGCGGCAAACGACAGGAACGTTGCGGGGCCGGCAGCAGCGGCCTGTGAGGACATAACGCTAATACCCACGATCGAAGAAGACTGATCGAGAATCTCCATCGTATGCTGCGGCTGGAGCAGGCGCATCACGCCATCCGCTGTCTGCACGACATAGGAGAACGACAGGCGAGCCGACGTGATGGGGTCTAAACGGACCACCTGCGTAGAGGCATACACACCTAGGCGCTCGTCCTCTTTGAGCGCAACCGTGGTCGAATGCTGCTTGCCGTCACGCTCGTACTCGATGGCGATATCGTCCTTACCGGCGGCCTTGCCGATGGCATCGTAGACATCCATCCAAGTGGAACATGAGACACCGTCAACCGAAAGGATTGCATCACCGGCCTCGATACCCGCCTTGGCGGCAATAGACCCCTCGTCAACCTGACCGATCACGTTGGTATCCATCGGCACGGTGACACCCGCAATGGAATAGATGCTCATAAGGAGCAAAAAACCCGTCAAGATATTGACGATAATGCCCGCGAGCAGCATAAAGGCGCGCTTGAGAAAGCCCTGGCCAAGATAGGTGTGCGAGCGCTCTTGCGCAAGGAACTCGGCCTCGCCGCACGGCAGTTCCCATACATCGCCCTCGGCAGTCGCATGTTCGCGATCGAAAAGGCGACCATCAAAGGTGGTATAGCCTGCCGTGTCTCGCGGCAACGTCTGATATTTGGTGGGATAGTAGCTCGACGAGGGCTTCTCCCCTTCCTCATACCAGGGCGCGATGGAGCCCCAGCCCAGCAAAAGGGCGCATGCCTCGAGCACATCCTCCTCGGAAAGCTCGAGCTCGACAGCAAGGTCGGCCACGGTCACGCGACCATGACGATAGATAGCCGCGAGCACGCGATCGGCGCACGAAACATCGGTCGGATCCATACCGCAGATGGCAGCGTAGCCACCCAGCAGCAGCGGGGTCACGCCAAACTTGGTTCCAATGCGACGCGACGTGTAATGGATGTCAAAGCGGCACGGCAGACCCAAAAAGAACTCGGTCACACGGACGCCGCAGGCACGCGCCGCCAAAAAGTGGCCGCCCTCGTGCAAAAACACGAGGACGGAAAGCATCAGCAGGCCCCAAAAGACCGATGAGAGAACGCTCAGAGCAGTATCCATAAAACGAAAAAGCAATCCTTATGGGTTAGGAACGGGTTGCGGCGAGCACCTGCGCAGCCTTTTCACGCGCCCACGCATCGATGTCGCGAAGCTGCTCAAACGAATCGACCGCCTGCATATCGTGGGCGTCCATGCAGGATTCCACAATGCGATCGATATCGGTAAAGCTGCAGCCATCGTGCAGGAAGGCATCGACGGCGACCTCGTTGGCGGCATTGAGCACGCACGGCATGGTGCCACCCGTCTTGCCGGCACGCTCGGCCAGTGCCAGACAGCGGAAGGTATCCATGTCGGCAGCATCAAACGTGAGCTGCCCCAGCTCGCGGAAATCGATACGAGGCGCCGGGGTATCCCAACGCTCGGGATACGAGAACGCGAACTGGATGGGAATACGCATGTCGGAAGCACCGAGATGCGCCATCACGGAGCCGTCGGCGAACTCGACCATAGAGTGAATCTTGGACTGACGCTGCACGACCACGTTAATGAAATCGAGGTCGCAGTTAAACAGATGCATGGCCTCAATGCGCTCCAGGCCCTTGTTCATGAGGGTGGCGGAGTCAATGGTAATCTTGGCACCCATGGCCCACGTGGGATGCGCGAGGGCATCGGCACGCGTCACGCGATCGAGCTCGTCGCGCGTGCGGCCAAAGAACGGACCGCCCGAGCAGGTGAGCCAAATGCAGTGGGCCTCGCGCGGGTTCTCCCCCAGATAGCACTGGTAGATGGCGGAATGCTCAGAGTCGACCGGAATAAGCTGGCCCGGTTGCGCCAACGGCATAAGCAAGTCGCCACCGACGACGAGGGACTCCTTGTTGGCAAGGGCAAGGCGCTTATTCGAGGTCAAGGCCGCATGGCTCGCCTCGAGACCGGCGGCGCCCACAATAGCGACGAGCACGCAGTCGACATCGTCGCGACGTGCGAGCTCGCAAACCGCCTGCGCGCCAACGCCGAGCTTCGTTCCCTCGGGCAACTCCTGCAGCACGGCGTCATCGCCATGATCGACATCGGCCACGGCAACCGCCGGAACCGAGAACTCGCGGGCAGCGGCAACGAGCTCGGAGGTACTGGAGTTAACGGACAGCGCCGTCACCTGCAGGCGATCGGCATGCTGGCGGCACACATCGAGCGCCTGGGTGCCGATAGAGCCCGTACAACCCAGGATGGCAACGCGAAGGCGTCCATCGGGGCCATACGTCGTCTGGAAGGACATTACAGCACGCCTCCGATCATCAAAAGCAGCTGCGCGGTAATGCAGCCAAAGATAAGCGAGTCGCTACGGTCGAGCATGCCGCCATGGCCCGGGATAAGGTTGCCGGAATCCTTGACGCCCACACCGCGCTTGATGCGCGACTCGATGAGGTCGCCGATAACGCCCAGAATGGACACAACCACGCCGCACAGCAGCGCATAGGGCAGGCTGAGCTTGTAGAAGTGCGTCGCCCACAGGATGAGCCAAATCAAAACCGAGCCCAGGATGCCGCCGACAAACCCCTCCCAGCTCTTTTTGGGAGAAATCTTGGGAACCATCTTGTGCTTGCCGATACGGCTGCCCACGATGTAGGCAAACGAATCGGAGACCCAAAGGGACGCGCAAACGCCCACTGAAAGCAGGGCACCGGCAAAACCGGGCACGGCATCGCGCAGCAGCACGATAGCCGACAGCATAAAGCCAGTGTAGATGGGACCCATGAGCGTCACGGCCACATCAGAGATGCGGGTACGCGGCGACCAGACATACCAAATGCCCACAGCGAGCATCAAGGCAAAAAGCAGGGCATTCAGCAACATCGAATCGCCCAACGCCGACAGCGGAAAGAGTACGGCGGCAGCGATACCCATGCGCTCGTTAGCCATCTTGCCATCGAGCCTTGTCATACGGAAAAACTCATAGCAGCACAGACCGCTCATGACAGAAACAAAGATGGCCGTGGGCACGATACCCAAAACCAGGCACAGGATAAAGACAACGGCGTAGACGATACCGGCGGCGGCACGGGTAATAAAGCCCGCCAGCCACGAACCGGTGCCGCTCTTCGCTGCAGGCGCTCCCGCAGTGGCAGCCTTACGCTCAGGCGTCTTGGGAGCAGTTGCCTTGGGACGATCGGACACGATTAAGCCTCCTCGGTCTTGCTCAGTCCACCAAACCTACGGTCACGGCCCTGATAGGCCAAAATGGCGTCGACAAGGCCCCAACGATCAAAGTCGGGCCAATAGGTATCGGTGACGTAGAATTCGGAATAAGCCACCTGCCACAGCAGATAGTTCGAAAGGCGCAACTCACCAGAGGTGCGAATCACAAGCTCAGGATCGGGAAGGCCGGCGGTATAGAGATGGGAAGCCACCATGTCGTCATCAATTGCGGCAGGATCGATCTTACCGGCGGCAGCGTCGAGTGCAATCTGACGGACAGCGCGGGTAATCTCGGCACGCGCGCCGTAGTTGACGGCAAGCGCCAGCGTCATACCGGTGTGATCGGCGCACTCGGCAAGACCGCGTTCAAAAACGTCGCGGGTCTTCTTGGGCAGCGCGGAAATGTCACCCAAAAAGACAACACGCACGTTTTCGCGCTTCAGAAGCGGCAGCTCGTCGATAAACGTCTTGGCAAACAGATGCATCAAGACGTTGACCTCATGCTGCGGACGGTTCCAGTTTTCGGTAGAAAACGCATAGGCCGAAAGCACGTCGACGCCCAGACGAACGCAGGCGGTAATAATCTCGCGAAGGGAGACGATACCCGCCTTGTGGCCCTCGGTGCGTGCAAGACCACGCGACGTGGCCCAACGACCGTTGCCGTCCATGATGCACGAGATGTGGTGCGGAATGTTATTGAGGTCAAGGTCGGAAAAACCGACGCCCGCAGGGGCGTCGGCAAAGTACTCGACCAGTTTATGCTCGTCGTATTGCACCTTAGATCTCCATGACCTCGGCTTCTTTTTCCTTCAGAAGCTCCTCGACCTTGGCGACATACTCATCGGTATGCTTCTGGACCTTGGCCTGCTCGCGACGGACATCGTCCTCGGTGAGCTCCTCATCGCGCTCGAGCTTATTGTTGAAGTCGCGACGGATGTTACGAATAGACACCTTGGCCTGCTCGGCGTACTCGCGGCACTCCTTGACGAGCTCGCGACGGCGCTCCTCGGTGGGAGCCGGGAACGGCAGACGAACGACGGTGCCATCGGAGTTGGGGGTAATACCCAGATCGGAAGCGCCGATGGCCTTGACGATGGCGTTGATAAGCGCCTTGTCCCACGGCTCGATGAGCAGCATGTGGGCCTCGGGGGTCTTGACGGCGGCAACCTGCGTGACCGGCGTGGGAACACCGTAATAATCGACGGTGATGTCGGACAGAATGTTAGCGTTGGCGCGGCCGGTACGGACCTTGGAGAAGTTATGCTTGAGGGACTCGAGCGACTTGTCCATGTGGGCGGTGATGTTCTCTGCCATGCTTAATCCTCCTGATAGACGAGCGTGCCGACGGGCTCACCCGAAAGCGCGCGCTTGACGGTGTCCTCGCCATCGATGTTGAGGACCAAAATGGGCATACGGTTATCCTGGCACAGGGCCGTAGCCGTGGAATCCATAACCTGCAGGCCGCGAACGAGAACCTCGTGATAGGTAATCTTGTCAAAACGGACGGCATCGGCGCACTTGACGGGATCCTTGTCGTAGATGCCGTCAACCTTGGTGGCTTTAATCAGAATCTCGGCGCCGATCTCGCACGCACGAAGAGCCGCGGCGGTGTCGGTCGTAAAGTACGGATTGCCCGAACCGGCGGCAAAAATAACGACGTTGCCCTTGGACAGATGGTTGATAGCGCGGCGACGAATATAGGGCTCGCAGATCTCGTTCATCTGGATAGCGCTCATCACGCGGCAGGGAACATCGTTATGCTCGAAGGCATCCTGCAGGGCGAGCGCGTTCATAACGGTTGCCAGCATGCCCATGTAGTCGGCCTGAGCACGCTCCATGCCACCGGCAGCGCCGGCCATGCCGCGAAAAATGTTGCCGCCGCCGACAACGACGCCGACCTCATGGCCAACGGCGAGCAGCTCCTTGACCTGCTTGGCAAGATGGTCGGTAACCTTGGGGTCGATGCCATATTGGCCGTCGCCCATCAGTGCTTCGCCGGAAAGCTTAAGAAGCACGCGTTTATATCGGATGTCGGACAAAGCGATCCTCCTTTAATTAGACTCTCAATATGATATCAAAGGCTCTGATAAGAGCCATGAAAAAGCAGGCTGTGAGTAAAACCCACAGCCTGCTCATTACCAGCTACAAGAGCTTATTTACTCGCCACGGACCAGACGGTCAAAGGCAACGACGGTAATGGTGTCGCCGAGCTCCTTGGAGACCTGCTCAGCGTACTTCTTGATGGTGAGGGAGCTGTCCTTGATGAACTCCTGCTCGGTGAGCACGGACTGCTTGTAGAACTTCTCCAGACGACCAACAGCCATCTTCTCCTGGATAGCCTCGGGCTTGCCGGACTCGGCAGCCTGGGCCATGTAGATCTGCTTCTCGTGCTCGACGGTCTCGGCCGGAACCTGATCGCGGGTGGCGCAAATCGGTGCGACGGCGGCAACCTGAAGGGCAACGTCGTGAGCGAAGGTCTTGAAGGACTCAGCCTGAGCGGTCTCGGCCTTCTCGAAGGCGAACTCGACGAGGACGCCGATCTTACCACCCATGTGGATGTAAGAAGCGAGCGCGCCGTTCTCGGCCTTGCGGGCAGCGAAGCGGGAGATCTTCATGTTCTCGCCCATGATGTGAATCATCTCGGTGAGCTCGGAGGAAACGGTCTCCTCGCCCATCGGCTTCTCGAGCAGAGCGTCGACGTCAGCAGGCTCGGTGGTAGCGACAACCTCAGCGACCTTGGAAGCAAAGCCGGTGAACTTGGCGTTGGAGCCAACGAAGTCGGTCTCGCAGGAGAGCTCGAGCAGAGCGCCGGTCTTGCCATCCTCGGAGACGTACGCGGCGACAGCGCCCTCGTTGGTCTCACGGCCAGCCTTCTTGGCAGCCTTGGCAAGGCCGTTCTTACGCAGAACGTCGACAGCGGCGTCCATGTCGCCGTCAGCCTCGACGAGAGCCTTCTTGCACTCCATCATCGGGGAGTCGGTCATCTCGCGGAGCTGCTTGACCATAGCGGCGGTAATCTGGGCCATTGTGGTTCCTTTCAAAGAGATGAAAAAGAATTAACTAAGACTGATTTACTCGGCCTTGGGCTCAGCGGCCATCTCGGCCTCGGAGACCTGCTCCTTGCCGGAGCCAGCGAGGCAGGCGTCAGCCATGAGCTCGCACATAAGGGTGACAGCAGAGATAGCGTCATCGTTGCAGGGGATGCCGTACTCGACCTCGTCGGGATCGGAGTTGGTGTCGATCAGAGCGACGACGGGGATGTTCAGGCGCTGAGCCTCCTTGATGGCGTTCTCCTCGCGCTTGGTGTCGATGACGAAGAGAGCCTGGGGCAGACCCTTCATGTCGCGGGCACCACCGAGGTTGGTCTGGAGCTTGGTGAGCTCCTTGCCGAGAACAGCCTGCTCCTTCTTGGGGAGCACTGCCATGCGACCGTCCTCGACCATGGCCTCGAGCTCCTCCATGCGGTTGATACGGGAGCGGATGGTGACGAAGTTGGTCAGCATACCGCCGAGCCAACGCTGGTTGATATAAGGCATGTTGGCGCGCTCAGCGGCGTTCTTGACGGCCTCCTGAGCCTGCTTCTTGGTGCCGACGAACAGCACATTGCCACCCTTGGCGACGTTCTTGACGAAAGTGTAGGCCTGGTCGGCGTCGAGGATGGTCTGCTTGAGGTCGAGGATGTAGATGCCGTTGCGCTCACCGAAGATGAACGGCTTCATCTTGGGGTTCCAGCGACGGGTCTGGTGACCGAAGTGGCAACCGGCCTCGAGCAGGGTGCGGATATTAATCTTGGTAGCCATGTTAAACCTCCTGTGGTTTGCCTCCGCGCGGGGTCATCCTCCAAAACCAACCCGGACATGTGCTACCAAAGCCCGGGCACCACGGTATGAAGTAGCCGCGCGTGTGTGATAAAAACATGTTGCCGTGAAGCAACCCGATGAATGATAGCAGGAATGCTTCTTCCTGCCAACCCGCAATCAAAACCACACACCTGAGTGCGGCGCGGGACGTCCCAGCCACTATTCGCCGCGGGGATGGGCTTGAGCCACAGCCCGCTTAAGCCGATCGGGTGTGAGATGCGTGTAGATCTGCGTCGTGGACAGGCTCGCATGGCCCAGCAGCTCTTGAACCGAGCGCAGGTCCGCACCGCCCTCGAGCAAGTCGGTCGCAAAGGTATGGCGCATCGCATGCGGGGCGATGTCGGCAGGCATGCCGGCGAGCGTCGCCAGCGTATGAAACCGCCGCCTGAGCATGGCGGCACTCATGCGATTACCGCGCGCCGATATAAGCAGCGGATGCGGCCCGGTAACGGGGTCACGACGCTTTGCCTGAGCGAGCAACTCCGGCCTCCCCTCCTCAATATAGAGACGCGTCGCCTCGAGCGAACGACGATACAGAGGGACGATACGTTCTTTGCTCCCCTTGCCCCACAGGCGCAGCGTGCGTTCGGACCACGCAATGAACTCCACATTGAGTGCTGCGAGCTCAGAGATACGGGCGCCCGAGGCATAGAGCAGCTCGAGCATCGCCGCATCGCGCAGTCCCGCGGGTGTTGAGGTATCAGGCGTCTTGAGCAGCGCCTCCACCTGTTGGGTCGTCAGCACACCGGGTAGATCGCGCGGGAGCTTGGGCGAGGAAATTGCCGAGACCACATCGCCCTCCACGACCCCCTCGGCAGCCATCCATCGATAGAGCGATCGGATAGCCGACAGATGCGCCGCAAGCGTTCGGGGAGCCACCTGCTCACGCGAAAGCTCGGCAAGATAGCGACGAATGGTGCGCACGTCGGCAGCGAAAGCATCTATATCCTCGCGCTCGCACCAGGCAGCAAAGCGCTCCAGCCTCGAACCATAGGCCGTCACCGTGTTGGGAGAAAGTCCCTCGACACGTGAGATATAGGCGATAAACGAGTCGACGGTGTCGTACAGGTCAAAGGCTATGACCGGTCGCCTCCAAACAGATCGGGGCGAGTGGCCAGATAGGTATCAAGGGCCTCGAGCGCACGGTCCGCATAGGCCTGGTAGCGGTCGCGCTTGCTGCGGCGCTTACCGTCCTCGAGCGGCGGCACCAGGCCAAAGTTGACATGCATAGGCTGATAGCCCACGGTGGCAGGATCGGTCGCATAGCCCACGAGCGCACCCAGGGCGCCAACGCGCGGCAACTCGATGCCCGCGGCACCGATAGCCTCGGCATAGGTGTTGAGCGCCGCGAGCAGACCTGTCGCCACGGCTTCCATGTACCCCTCGGTGCCGGTGATCTGACCGGCCAGGCGCACGCCGGTACCGGGCACGGCAAAGGTGCCATCGAGCACGTGAGGGGCATCGACAAAGGTGTTGCGGTGCATGACACCGTAGCGGAAGAACTCAGCGTTCTCCAGGCCCGGCACCATATGGAAGACGCGCTTCTGCTCGCCAAAGGTCAGGTTGGTCTGGAAGCCCACCAGGTTATAGGCGGTCTTCTCCTTGTTCTCGGCACGCAGCTGAATCGCCGCCCAGGGACGACGACCGGTTCGCGGGTCGGTGAGGCCGACGGGCTTCATGGCGCCAAAGCGAATGGCGTCCTTGCCGGTGCGCGCAACTTCCTCGGCAGGCTGGCAGGCCTGGAACAGATCGCCGCCCTCAAAGTCCTTGAGCACCACGCGGTCGGCCGTGGTAAGCGCCTCGATAAAGGCCTCGTACTCTTCCTTGTTGAGCGGAGCGTTGAGATAGTCGCCGCTCCCCTGCTCCTCGTAGCGCGACTGCGAGAACAGCACGTCCATATCGAGCGTGGAGGCATCGACGATCGGCGCTGCGGCATCGAAGAACGCAAGGGCGTCGCCACCGACGAGCTTCATGACCTCTTCGCTCAGCGCCGGCGAGCACAGGGGGCCGGCGGCAATGACCACGTGGCCTTCGGGAATCTGCGTGACCTCGCCGTGCACGACCTCGATATTGGGACGAGCGGCAACTTCGGCCTCGACAAGCTCGGAAAACTTGACGCGGTCGACTGCCAAGGCGCCACCGGCGGGAACAGCCGCGCGATGGGCGCAATCGAGCAGGACTGAACCCATGCGCTCAAGCTCGGCCTTCAGCAAACCAGCCGCGGAATCCGGACGGGTCGACTTAAACGAATTGGAACAGACGAGCTCTGCCAGGTGATCGGTATGGTGGGCCGGGGAGCTCACCTGGGGGCGCATCTCGCACAGCTTTACGGCAAACCCGCGGTCTGCCAGTTGGATCGCGCATTCCGAACCCGCCAGACCGCCACCGATAACCGTCACCTGATCAAACAGCATCTGCAAACACCTTTCTAATTGACACGTTTTCCATTGTGACCGAAGGGTGTCTGGGCGTGAAGGGCAAACTTGGAGGGCGCATACCTTCCATCCATCATGCGCTCGATAAGACCCTCGAACTCAAGCGAGCCCAGGAGCTTAAGTACGCCGACGGCATCGAGCGAGACGAGCGCCGCGATGTCGTCGACCTTGAGCGGAGAGGCGATGAGCGCATGCATCACGGTCTGCTGCGTTTGATCCAGGTCGGCAATGCCGGGAGCATCGGGGCGCGAGTAGCGCAGGGTGCCGTAGATGCGTGAGATAGCCATCTCGATAGATTCCTCGTCGATGATGCAGCAGGCACCGTTCGCAATGAGGTAATTCGTGCCACGCGACTCGGGCGATAGGATCGACCCCGGCACAGCAAGAAGTTCTCGCCCCAAATCCATAGCAGCCTCGGCTGTAGAAAACGTCCCGGAAGGCATACCCGCCTCGGATACAAAGAGGGCTTGCGACAGGGCCGCGATCACGCGATTGCGGCGCGGAAAGGCAAACTTGCGCGGACCCATGCCCCACGGAGAAATCGACACGACCGCGCCACCCGTATCGAGCGTGCGCATAATAAGCCCCGCGCTCGAGCGCGGATAGACCACGTCGGCGCCCGTCCCCAGCACCACGACGTGTTTGCCGCCAGCGTTGACCGCAGCCCAACCCGAGGCCTGGTCACAACCGACCGCGCCGCCCGAAGCTACCGTCACGCCCGCGTCGACCGCAACCTTTGCCGCAAGCTCTGCCACGGCAAGACCATACGGAGAGGCCTTGCGCGCGCCGATTATGGAGAGCGCGGGCGTCGAAAGCACCTCGGGGTTGCCGCGCACATAGAGCGTCTGGGGTACATCAGAAAGCTCCAAAACAGTCTCGGGATACAACGCATCACCTGGATGCAGCTCAAAGGTCCCCTCGGCCATCATTGGTCCCTCCTTCCCTGATACATCGCCGCCTCGAGCACGTGGTCCTGCGTCACTTGCTCGCTCTCGGCGACATCTGCGATCGTACGCGCAATGCGAACCAGGCGCACGATGCCGCGGCCCGTGAGATGCGTGCGCTTCGACAGGCCGAGCACACACTTCTCCGCCGCATCATCGAGCTCAAAGGTCGATACGACGCCGTCAATGGACCGCGTCTCATCATCCTCGGCCTCGGCATCCGCATCGTCCATACGGGACTCGCGCCAGGCGCGAAAGGCGCGACCGCGCACAACGTAGTCACGCAACTCGGCAGACGACATACCCTCCGCTCCCTCGATAATCACCTGGGGGTCGGGACGGGTCACATCGATCATCATGTCGATACGGTCGGCCAAAGGACCGCGCAATTTAGACCGATAGCGCTCGACCATCGATGCCGAACAGCGGCATGGCACCTCACGGTCGCCCAAAAAGCCGCAGGGGCAGGGATTACTCGCAGCCAGCAGCTGAAAGCGCGACGGGAAGGTAAAGGCCCCGTCGACACGCACGATCCTCACATAGCCGCGCTCGATGGGCTGACGCAGCGTCTGCAGCACACCCGTGGGAAACTCGGCAAGCTCGTCCAAAAAGAGCACGCCGCCATGAGCCAGGCTGATCTCACCCGGATGCACCGGGCGTCCTCCGCCAATGAGGCCAGCCGTTGAAATGCTGTGATGGGGACTGCGGAAGGGCCGGTGCCCCGCCAATAAGCCATCGATGTTCTCGCCCAAGACCGAATGGATGCACAGCGCCTCCTGCTGGTCCTCAACAGAAAGCTCGGGCAGGATGCCGGTCATACGACGGGCGAGCATCGTCTTACCCGATCCCGGGGACCCGATCATAAGCAAACCGAGCTCACCCGCTGCCGCCAGCGCCATGCCGCGTTTAGCGACTTCCTGCCCCAGTACGTCGGCATAGTCGAGCTCGGGCTCAAAGGTCGCCTCGACGCCCTCAGAATCCAAGTAGTGCCGCGCGGCATCGCCCATACCATGAGCAAGCTGAGACAAATGATCGATAAAGCCGCAATCCACGCCCGCAAGCGGCACATGCTGATCGGACCTGCCGGCGATAAAGGACAGCCCCATGTCGCGAGCCAGCAGCTGAAACGCCACCTCGCCCTTGACAGGAAGCACCGTACCGTCCAAGCCAAGCTCACCAGCAATAAGACAACGATCGAGGTTGTCGTGGGGAATCTGACCATCGGCCGCCAATACCGCGATGGCGATGGGCAGATCAAAGCCGCTACCGGTCTTGCGAATATCGCCGGGTGCCAGATTGACCGTAATGCCCGAGCGCGGGATCTCGAACCCGGCGGAGCGCATCGCGCAGCGAATACGACCGCGTGACTCCATCACCTCCATACTCGGAATGCCGAGCATCTGGATGCCCGGCACGCCGCCGGCAAGCGAGACCTCGACCGTGACGTGAATCGCCTCGACGCCGCGGATGCAGGCCGCGTGAACGGCAAACGTCTCGAACGCCATCACGACACCTGCCAATCGAACGCGTTGTACTGATGCTCGATCTCGGCGATATGCCCGCCACGAATGGTGACACCCACGGCATCGAAGCGAATCGCCTTGAGCGGATAATGCTCCATGAGGTAGCAACTTGCGATGCGGCGGTAGCGGCGTTGCTTTTGAGCGTCCACGGCTTCCTCGGGAAAGACCCGCGTGCTGCAATCCAATGCAACGCGTCTGGTCTTGACCTCGGCCATCACCACGACATCGTCGAGTTCATCGAGCAGCACCAGATCGGCCTCGCCCTCAGTGCAACGATAACCCTGCTCCAGCAAGGTGTAGCCGCGCTCGTTAAAGTAGTCGATGGTGATCAGCTCACCCAGCATGCCCAGCTCGCGGGGACTGAGCCCCTTGATAAACTCGGGCGTCATCGCCCCGCAGTCGAGCTCGCCGTTTTCCCAACGCTCCTTGAGCTGCTGCGTCTTGCTCTTTTTGCTTGCGACACTCATGGGGTCTCCTTTCCCGCACGCTGCATTGCCCCGATGATGAGGGCGCCTTTCATGCGGGTAAGTACCGGAAGCAAACCAAAAGCTGACCAAATGCCGTCAAAAAACGGGCCGTACGCAGCAATGGTGTTGCATACGGCCCGCTACCAGCAGGTTTATAAAACCCCAGAGGTCCCTGTCTCCACAATTAACCTAGAAAAGGCGCTCAGTCTGCAGAAAGTTTCCGCAAAAGCTCACGCGGTGCAGTGGACAAAGTCCATGTTTGCGAATGGCCTCGATGTGCTCGGGGCTCGCGTAGCCCTTCGACTCGGCCAGATGGTACTCGGGATACTCGGCGTCGTACTCGACCATCATCTCGTCACGCGTGACCTTGGCCATGATGGACGCCGCGGCGATGCAGGCGATTTTGGCATCGCCCTTCACCACATCGCGCTCGTTAGGAACGGCGCCCAAGGGGTTGCCATCCATGAGGACGCAGTCGGGTTCAAGTCCCGTATCAGCCACGGCGCCCGCAACGGCGGCACGGATAGCACGGGCCATGCCCATCTCATCGATATCCTTCGGCGCGATATGGCAAAAACCGATCGCCGTCGCTACCTCGGCAATCTTCACTGAGAGCAACTCGCGGCGCGCGGGCGTGAGCTTTTTTGAATCGTTGATACCCCAGACGCGCGGCTCCATAGGAAGACAGACGGCGCATACCGTCAAAGGGCCGGCCACCGATCCGCGACCCACCTCGTCGACACCAACGACCACCCCATCGCCGCCAAGCTCATGCATAAGCTCGTACATGTCATTGACGCGCTCGCGCTCGGCAAGCTCTTTGGCATGGCGTTTGAGGGCGCGCTCACAAGCCTTGATCACCTGCTGGCGCGGGTCCTCGCGATAATGCTCTACGAGGGCGGGAATCTCCTCAAACGTAGCGCTCGCCAACTCACCGGCAACCTGCGATGCCGAAACCGAGCTCGTCATATTGGCCATACCAGGCCCTCCTTGCATGCAAATCAGATAAAAAGAAGGGCCACCCGAAGGTGACCCTTGTGTCCAAACGAGTGGACAGACGCTGCGATCTTCTTAGCGCTTCTCGGGGATGCGAGCAGCCTTGCCCACCTTGTCGCGGAGGTAGTACAGCTTGGCGCGACGGACGCGACCATGACGAACGACCTCGAGCTTGGCGATCTTGGGGCTGTGAAGCGGGAAGGTACGCTCAACACCGACACCGAAGGACATCTTGCGGACGGTGAAAGTCTCGCGGGCACCGGCGCCGGCCATGCGGATGACGTCGCCCTGGAAGACCTGGATGCGCTCGCGGTCGCCTTCCTTAATGCGGTAGTGAACCTTGACGTTGTCGGCGACGCGAACCTGAGGAATGTCCTCGCGGATCTGCTGACGCTCGATTGCGCGGATGTAATCCATGTGCAATTCCTTACTCTTCTAGAGGTGCCGTACCATCTTGGCCGGCACGTAGTTGAACAAACGTATTCGAGTATACACGCGCGGGTTTCTGCTGCAAGAACAATTTTTTACGCAGACAAAAAGACAAAACCCGCACATGATAACCGCCCGCCTCACGAATGAGACGGGCGGCATGAAGGGGGCTACGCTAGGCGTCGATGCGCAGGGGGCTAGGCGCTGCGCTTGGCCTCGAGCTTGGCCTGAGCGGCAGCCAGGCGCGCGAGGGGCACGCGATAGGGCGAGCAGGACACGTAGTCTACGTCGGCCACGTTAAACAGGCCCTTGATGGACTTGGGGTCGCCGCCGTGCTCGCCGCACACGCCAAAGTGCATGTCGGGATTGGTGGCGCGGCCCTTCTCGACGGCCAAGCGCACGAGCTCCAGCACCGCCGTGTCGATAGTCTCGAAGGGATTGTCCTTCAGGATCTTCTTGTGCATGTACAGCGGGATGAACTTGGCCTCGGCATCGTCGCGGGAGAAGCCGAAGGTCGTCTGGGTGAGGTCGTTGGTGCCAAAGCAGAAGAAGTCGGCATGATTGGCGATCTCGTCAGCGACCATGCAGGCGCGCGGCAGCTCGAGCATCGTGCCCACGGGAATATTGAGCTCGACGCCTTCCTCGGCGGAAACCTCTGCGATCACGCGCTCGATAACCTCGCGGGTCTGGACATGCTCGGCCGTGATGGAAACGAGCGGAACCATGATCTCGGGGCGTGGGTCGACGCCCTCCTTGATAAGGCGGGCAGCAGCCGTGGCGACGGCGCGAACCTGCATGAGCGGCAGATCGCTAAAGACGACGGACAGGCGCACACCACGCAGGCCGAGCATCGGGTTGGACTCGACCATGCCGTCGATACGACGCAGGCGGGCACGCAGGGCGGCAAGCTCTTCCTCGCTGGCGCCAGCGGCTTCCTTCTTGGTGATGGCGACCTCGAGCTCGCGAGGATTATCCAGGAACTCATGAAGCGGCGGATCGAGCAGGCGGACGACCACATCGCGACCGGACATGGTCTTGAACATCGCCAGGAAGTCCTCGGTCTGAACCTTGAGCAGGTCGGCCAGGGCCTGCTGCTTTACGGCCTCGTCATCGGACAGGATAAAGCTCTGGATGATGTTCTTGCGGTCGCCCAGGAACATATGCTCGGTGCGGCACAGACCGATGGCCTCGGCGCCAAACTCGAGCGCGAGCTCGGCATCCTCGGGGTTGTCGGCGTTGACGCGCACGTGGTTGGCGTGACCGTCGGTCTCGTCCAAACGGATCTCATCGGCCCAAGACAGGATGGTGTCCAGGTCGCCGGTGAGCTCGGCCGAAACCAGGTCGACCGCGCCGTCGACGACGATACCCTGGGTGCCGTCGATGGAGATGACATCGCCCTCGCGCAGCACGCGGTCGCTGCCCTCGATGCGCACGACCTTCTCTGCCGCGTCAATGTGGAAGCGCTCAACGCCGCAAACGCAGGGCGTACCCATGCCGCGGGCGATAACGGCGGCATGGCTCGTCTTGCCACCGTGGCTGGTCAGGATGCCCTCGGCGGCGACCATGCCCTTCAGGTCGTCGGGGTTGGTCTCCCAGCGAACCAAAATGACTTTATGCCCCTCGGCGGAACGTGCAACGGCGTCATCGCTCGAGAACACGACCTCGCCCACGGCGGCACCGGGGCTGGCGTTCAGACCGCTGGCCAGCGCCTCGTACTTCTTGGAGGCGTCGAACTGCGGGTGCAGGAGCTGGTCGAGCTGTGCGGGGTCGATGCGGCTCACGGCCTCCTCGCGGGTGATGAGGCCCTCCTCGACCATCTCGATGGCGATGCGCAGGGCGGCGGTGGCGGTGCGCTTGCCCACTCGGGTCTGGAGCATCCAGAGCTTGCCCTGCTCGATGGTGAACTCGATATCGCACATATCGCGATAGTGATCCTCGAGCGTCAGGAACACGCGCTCGAGCTCCTCGCCTGCGGACTCGAGGCCCGGAGTGTTCTTGAGGTCGGCGATGGGCTCGGTGTTGCGGATACCGGCGACGACGTCCTCGCCCTGGGCGTTCACCAAGAAGTCGCCGTAGAACTCCTTGGTGCCATCGGCCGGGTTGCGCGTAAAGGCGACGCCGGTCGCGGAGGTCTCGCCCTTGTTACCAAAAGCCATGGCCTGAACGTTGACGGCGGTACCGAGCTCGTCGGAGATACCATGCTGCTTGCGGTAGATGCAGGCACGCTCGTTCATCCAGCTGCCAAAGACAGCCTGGATGGCAAGGCGTAGCTGAAGCTCCGGGTCGTGCGGGAAGACGGGCTTGCCGTCAGCGACCTCGAGCTCGGGATACAGGGCAGCCTCGACGTTCTCGGAGAAGATGCCCTTGAAGGTCTCGACGAGTTCCTGCAGGTCCTCGGCCGAAAGCTCGGAATCGACGCGAACGCCGGCGACCAGGCGTGCCTGGGTCAGGGCGTTCTCGAACAGGTCGGCGTCAACGCCCATGACGACGTTGGAAAACATCTGGATAAAGCGGCGGTAGCTATCCCAGGCAAAGCGCGGGTTTTGCGTCTGGGCAATAAGACCCTGAACAGAGTCGTCGTTGAGACCCAAGTTGAGGACCGTGTCCATCATACCGGGCATGGAGAACGGAGCGCCCGAGCGGACCGACACGAGCAGCGGATCGGAGGCGTCGCCGAGCTTTTTGCCGCAACGGGCCTCGAGGTCTGCCTCGGCGGCAACGATCTCATCGAGTGCGCCTTCGGGCCAGACGTTGCCGGCACCGGAGTACTCGACACAGGTCTGGCAGGTAATAGTAAAGCCACCGGGAACCGGCAGGCCGATACGGCTCATCTCGGCAAGGTTAGCGCCCTTGCCACCAAGCACGAAGTTCATGGACTTGTCGCCCTCGGTGACACAGGTGCCCTGGGCGTCGGTTCCAAAACGGTAAACCCTCTTGCAATCGCTCACGATACTTCCCCTTCCATGCGCTCTCGCACACGACCGTGGTAACGAATCGACCCACCGGATGCGGGCCGTGAGGGAACTATACGGCGCGTTTTGGGCAGGCTTGAGCAGAGGGTGCGCGGTTTGGTAAACGTGCTAAAACTGGCGGTAAACGGTAGGTAAAGGTGGTTACCTTATGAAGATACCACTACAAGGAAAATGCAGGTCGGATGCGATGTTTTTGCTAAATCGCTTTACCGTTTATCAGCATTATTTCCAAGTATTCTCTTTGGGTAGCTAAAAGAGCCCCGTCCCAAATTAGCTACCCAAACAACCTTGTCCCAAGTGAGCTACTTTTGTTGAGCGCGGCGGGCGGCACGGCGGGCTCTTGCCTCTTGAATCTCTTCGAGGTGAGCAATGATCTCGGCAGCGCTTTCCTCGATGGCCTTGCCATCGGTACGCACTACAAAGCAGCCCAGGCGTTTCATGAGCGCGCGGGCTTCCGCAAGCTCACTACGCACGCTCTCGGGTTCGGCATAGGAGCCGGCAACGGCACGGGCGTAATCATCGCCCAAGCGGCTATCGCGAATTTCGGAAATCACATCGACGGTCGAAATCAGACCAAACAACCGCATCGGGTCGACCTCGTAGATCGACTTAGGCGGCTCCATACCATGCGCTAACGGAACATTGGCAACCTTGTAGCCCTGATAGGCCAAATACATCGACAACGGCGTCTTGGACGTGCGAGATACACCCAGCAGCACGATATCGGCACCCGACAGATCGTCACAACCACGACCGTCATCGTGCTCAACGAAATACTCCATAGCCTCGATACGATGGAAATAGCGGTCATCGGTCTTGTGAATCACGCCCGCAACGCCCTTGGGCGGCACACCGAGGAGCGACGACAGCACGGCAAGCGTCGGGCCGATCAGGTCGACCGAACGGATATGCAGCATGCCCAAATAGTCGAGCACGCGAGCGCGAAGCGCCGGATCGACAATGGTGTGGAACACGGCGATATCGCGATGGTCTGCATCGACACGCGATCCCACAAACGATTTAACCTGCTCCACCGAGGTCACCTTGGGCAGGCGCAAGAGATGAAAAGCCCCTTCATCAAATTGCCCGGACGCCGCAAGCACCACCTCACAAGCGGTATCACCGAGCGAGTCGGAGATAACGATGACGGTGGGACGAGCGGTGACCAGGCAATCCATGCGGGGCTCCTTTTGCGCTTATGCGCAGGCTGGCTTACTTTTTGCGGGCAAGCTCACCGATGTTGGCGATGCCGGAGAAAACGGCCTCGAAGCGGTTGAGCAGCTTAAGGCGATTATCGCGAAGCTGCTCGTCCTTGTCCATGACCATGACCTCATCGAAGAAACGGTCGATGGGCGCGCGCAGGGCGGCGAGGGCGGCAAATGCGGCCGGGTAGTCCTCGGCAGCAAGGGCGGCATCGACAGCGGTCTGAGCAGCCTCGGAGGCGTCGGCGAGCGCGAGCTCGACCTCGCCCATCAGGCTGCGGTCGTACTCCGCACCCAGCTCGGGCTTGGAGATGTGCGCGGCACGGGCATAGGCGGTAGCCAGGTTGTCAAAGGTCTCGGCATCATTCTTGCGGGCCTCGTCGAGGGCGGCGCAGCGGGCGAAGAAGACGGACGGGGCGATAATGTGCACCGCGGAGACGGCGGCAACGGTATCGGCCGGGATCTTTTCGTCGCGGGCCATGCTCACCAGGCGGCCATGGAAGAAGTCACGAACCTGCTGGGCGACCTCGGCGGCGTCGAACTCAATGCCCTGCTCGCTGTAAAGCTGCAGAGCAAAGTCAATCAGCGACGTGGGGTCGATCGGCAGACGGTCGCGCAGAATGTTGATGATACCGATAGCGGCACGACGCAGCGCGTAGGGATCGGAGGAGCCGGTCGGGGGCTCGCCGATGGCAAAGATACCGGCGATGGTATCGAGCTTGTCGGCGCAGGCCACGATGCAGCCAGCGGTGCCCTCAGGCAGCTCGTCACCGGCAAAGCGGGGACGATAATGATCGCGAATGGCGTGGGCGACCTCGTCGTTCTCCCCCATCGCGGTGGCGTAGTAACCGCCCATCACGCCCTGCTGGCTCGTGAACTCGACGACGGCGTTGGACACCAGGTCGGCCTTGCACAGGTGCGCGGCGCGAGCGGCGTCGGCGGCAAGATGGGCGCCCAGATGGGCCTCGCGGGCAATAGCGAGCGCGAGCTGCTCAATGCGCTCGGACTTGGCGAGCACGCTGCCGAGCTTCTCCTGGAAGGCGACCTTGGCCAGGCGCTCACGGAACTCGTCGAGGGAGATCTTCAGGTCCTCCTCGTAGAAGAACTTAGCGTCGTCCAGACGGGCACGCACGACGCGCTCGTTGCCGTCGATCACGCGCTCGGCATTCTCGGGCTTGCTGTTGGAGACGACCACGAACTCACGCGTCAGCTTGCCCTCGCCGTCATAGATCGGGAAGTAGCGCTGGTTGGTGAGCATGGACTCGCAGATGATCTCGTGCGGGACCTTGAGGAACTCCTCATCGAAGGTACCGACGAGCACCGTCGGCCACTCGCAGAGATTGATGACCTCCTCGAAGACCTTCTTGGGCGTATCGACATGGCAGCCGGGACGGGCAGCCTCGACCTCGGCGATACCGGCGAGAATCACCTCGCGACGGCGCTCGGCAGAAAGCACGCCGGCGTCCTCGAGCACCTGCTCGTAGACGGCGGGGCTGGCGACAACGTGGTCACCGGGGCCAAGCACGCGATGGCCGCGCGTGGTGTTGCCGCTCGTCACGTCGGCAAACGACACGGGCACAACATCCTCGCCCAAAAGGCAGCAGATCCAGCGGACCGGGCGCACGAAGGTGGCGTGCTCGTGGCCCCAGCGCTGACTACGGTAGTTGGGCCACTGCAGGCCGGCGATGGTCTTCTCGCACAGAGCGGTCAGAATCGGCGTAGCCGGTGCGGAAGGAATGTTCTTCTCGGCAAAGACGTACTCACGGCCGTCGGTGTCCTCGCGACGGACCAGATCCTCGGCAGCCACACCGCACTTGCGGGCGAAGCCCTGGGCGGCCTTGGTGGCGTTACCGTCAGCGTCGAAGGCGATGTTGGCCGCAGGGCCACGCTTGACCTCGTGAACCTCATCGGTCGCGGTGGCGACGTCGGCAACGAGCGCAGCCAGGCGACGCGGGCTCGAGATCACGCGGACCTCGCCGTGGGCCAGACCGGCCTCGTCGAGACCCTTGGCGATCATGGTGCCAAGCTGCTTGACGGCATTGTTCAGCGGTGCGGAGGGCATTTCCTCTGTACCGATCTCAAACAGGAAATCCTTAGCGTCTGCCATGGCTTACGCCACCTCGCCTTCCTGGTCGGCATTCTCGTTGACTCCGGCGACCTCGGCCATATAGGCCTCGCAGCACGCCTTGGCGACGGCGCGGACGCGCAGGATGTAATTGGCACGCTCGACCGCGGACAGCGCGCCGCGGGCATCGAGCAGATTGAAAGCGTGGCTGCACTTCATGACGCAGTCGTATGCGGGCAGCGGCAGCTTGCGCTCCAGGCAGGAATGGCACTCGGCCTCGTAGTCGTCAAACTTCTGACGCATCATCTCGACGTTGGCAACCTCAAAGTTATAGGCACTGAACTCGCGCTCGTTCTCGAGGAACACGTCGCCGTAAGTCATGGGCGTACCGTCGGGCAGGTAGCTCCACACCAGGTCGTAAACGGAGTTGACGCCCTGGGCGTACATGGCGATACGCTCCAGGCCATAGGTGATCTCGACGGGCACGGGGTCGACCTCGATACCGCCCACCTGCTGGAAGTACGTAAACTGCGTGACCTCCATACCGTTGAGCCAGACCTCCCAGCCAAGGCCCCAGGCGCCCAAGGTCGGGCTCTCCCAGTCGTCCTCGACAAAGCGGACGTCATGGTCGTTGGGGTCCAGGCCAATGGCGGCCAGCGAACCCAGGTAGAGCTCCTGGGCGTTGACCGGCGACGGCTTGATGAGCACCTGGAACTGATAGTAGTGCTGCATGCGGTTAGGGTTCTCGCCGTAGCGGCCGTCGGCGGGACGGCGGCAAGGCTGAGCATAGCAGGTGCGCCACTCGGCGGGACCGAGCGAGCGCAGTGTGGTCGCGGTATGGAAGGTACCGGCACCGACCTCGGAGTCATAGGGCTGCATAATAACGCAGCCCTGCTCGCCCCAGTACTGCTGGAGGCGCAGGATGATGCCTTGGAAGGAAAGCGATGAAGCGTTCATGCCTCTAATATCCCCTCGTCGAAACGATTACACGGTTAGGTACTGTACTATAGCGGTTTTTAGTCGATAGCGCCGATGCGGTTGAGCGGCCAGTAGCGAACGAGTGCCACGGCCATTAAGTCGGAGCGGTCGACCGGCCCAAAATAGCGGGAGTCGGCTGAGTTCTCTCGGTTGTCGCCCATCACCCACACACACCCGTCGGGGACGGTGTAGGGATAGCTCACCTGGACGCCGGGCGCTTGGACCGAAAGCGGCCAGCTCATGCCCGCCGTATAGTCCTCGTCGAGCGCTTGGCCGTCAACGACCACCTTGCCGTCCTGTAGGTCGACCGTCTGGCCGGCCGTGGCAATAACGCGCTTGACAAGAATATCATGCTCGGAGGTGCCGTCGGGGTTGTGAAACACCACGATATCGCCCTGCTTGACGGGCTGACCGAGCTCGAGGCTCACCTTTTGCGCCAGGATCTGGTCGCCAATCTCGATCGTGTCCTCCATGGAGCCGGTGGGCACCACAAAGGGCTCGACCACAAAGGTGCGGATCAGGAAGGTGGCCACAAGCGCGATCGCGATGACCGCGATCCACTCAAAAGCGCCCCTCAACGCGGAATGTTGCGTAGGAACCATACTCACTCCTCGCTCTGCGAATACGAAGCGTCAAGGATCTCCTGCGCGTATGCGCGCTCCTGGGGCGTAAGCCGCGCAGTCTCGATCAGGTCGGGACGCCAGCGGCAGGTGCGCTCGATGGCGTTCTTGCGGCGCCAAGCGTCAACTTTTGCGTGATCGCCACTCACGAGCACAGGAGGCACGCCCTCGCCGTTGAACTCGGCGGGACGGGTGTACTGCGCGTACTCGAGCAGGCCTCCGTCCTCGGCGGTCGAGAACGACTCGTCCACGTTGCTCATCTCGTCGCCCAGGGCGCCGGGAATCAGACGCACGACGGCGTCGGCAACGACCATAGCGGGAAGCTCGCCGCCCGTAAGCACGTAGTCGCCGATCGACAGGCGCTCGTCGGCATACGCATACGCGCGCTCGTCGACGCCCTCGTAGCGGCTGCATACAAACAGCAGGCGCTCGCTTTTGAGCAGGCGCTCGGCCACATGCTGCGTAAAGGGTTCGCCGCAGGGCGTAAAGAACACCACGGTGGGCTTGGGGCCCTCGGAGCTAATAGCCTCGATGGCCTCGGCGATGGGCTCGACCTTCATGAGCATGCCCTGCCCGCCGCCGTACGGCTCGTCATCGACGGTACGATGACGGTCGTGCGTCCAGTCACGCAGGTTATAGGCCTTAAAATCAAAAAGGCCGGCCTTACGGGCGCGGCCCAATATCGACGTGGACATGACGGGCTCAAACATCTCGGGAAAGACCGAAAGGGTCTCAATCAGCATGTTGTCCTCCCTACTTGTCCATATCGATCAGGCCGTCCATAACGTGGACGAAAACTGTTCCTGTGTCGGGAAGATCGAGCACAACCTGCTCGATCACGGGAATCAGCACCTCGCCGTACCGATCGCCCTCGACAACCCAAACATCGTTAGCGGGCGTCGACATGATCTCGACGATCGTGCCGAGTAAACCGAAGCGCTCGTCGACCACCTCGCGACCCATCAGGTCGGTATAGGCGGCGTCGAGCGAATCGAGCTCAAAGTCGTCACGATTTGCCAACACGTAGCATCCCGTGATGCCCTCGGCGGCCGTCAAGTCGTCAATGCCCTCAAACGAGACCAGATCGCCATCGCCCGTATCGGTGACGGACACGACCGTGCAAAAGCGGTCGCGCTTGAGCGCCGGCGGCGTCAGGGCGACGCGCATACCCGGCTCTAATACAGAAGGAAGCCCCCGCAGCGGCTGCGCGAGGACCTCCCCCTTCCTTCCGTGCGGCTTGACCACACGGGCGATGTTTTTGTACTGGGACCTCAAGGTCCTAGCCCAGAACCTCTACCTCGACAGCAGTGTCGAGGCGAGCGGCCAGCGCACGGGCGAGCGTGCGAATGGCCTTGATGGTACGGCCACGACGGCCGATGACCTTAGCGACGTCATCCTCGGCGACCGAAACCTCAATCGTAGAGGCGTCGTCACCATCGATGACCTCAAGGCTCACGGAATCCGGGTCGTCGACGATCTGAACAACGAGATATTCGACGAGATCGGCGATGCGATCTGAGAGCATTGCCTCACCCTCGAGCTGTGCAGCGTCAACCTCAGGCACGATTTACTCCTCGGCGCCCTCAGCGGCCTCAGCGGCAGCCTTAGCGGCCTCGGCCTCTTTGGCGAGCTGCTTCTTGGACTTCTTGACGACGGTCTCGGTCTTCTCGCCCTCGTTGGCGGCCTTGACCAGAGCGGCGACGGCGTCGGTGAGCTGAGCACCCTTGGACTGCCAGTCGGCGATCTTCTCGAGGTCGAGGTTGATGGTCTTGGGGGCGGTCATCGGGTTGTAGCGGCCAACCTCCTCGATGATACGACCGTCACGCGGGGCGCGGGAATCGGCGACGACGACACGGTAGTACGGACGCTTCTTAGCGCCGTGACGAGCAAGGCGAATCTTGACTGCCAAAGGAAACTCCTCCAACCAAGCAGCTTTAGGCTGCAACTACAAACAAACAGTTAAACATAATACGCCATCGACGCGGGCAGGTGAAGTCCGTGAGACCAACTTCTTCGGTGTAGTCGAGGGCAAATCCATATCTTAGACAAGAATTCGGGATTTGCAAGCACATACACGCACCCCACATGAGCTGCGCGGTATACTCATGACATGGAAAGACGCGAACATACATACGGTTATGAGGATGCCATGGGCGTCACGCCGCCTCCCTGGACGGGTCCGGCGGTGGGCCTCATGGACCTCGATGCGTTTTTTGCGAGCGTGGAGATGCTCGATCATCCCGAATGGCGCGGAAAGCCGCTCATCGTGGGCGGAGACGCCGATTCGCGTGGCGTCGTGTCCACATGTTCGTATGAGGCACGTCGCTTTGGCGTGCACTCTGCCATGGCCTCGGCCGAGGCGCGGCGCTTGTGCCCGCAAGCCATTTGGACGCACGGGCACTTTGATCGCTACCGCGAGGTGAGCGCGCAGGTCATGGCGATTCTTGCCGAGGAGACGCCGCGCGTTGAGCGCGTATCCATCGACGAAGCCTTTATCGATATCACACCGGGTCGCTTTGCGCCCGAAGACCCGCTACTGGTTGCGCGGCGTATAAGCGACCGCGTGGCAGCGCTAGGAGTGACGTGCTCCATTGGTGTGGGCTGCAACAAGACGGTCGCAAAGATCGCAAGCGAGCGGGATAAGCCGTTTGGGCTGACCATCGTGCGCCCCGGAACCGAGCAGCGCTTTTTGGCCGCGCTGCCGGTATCTGCCATGAGCGGCATCGGGCGCTCGGCCGAGGAACGACTGCGCCGCATGCGCATCTACACCCTCGGCGAGCTATCACGTGCACCGGAATCCACCTTGGCCTCTATTTTTGGCGTCAACGGCGAACGCATGCGCCAGCGTGCGCTGGGACTCGAAATCTCCGAAGTCACAAGTCTCGATGAAGAGCGTGAGGTCAAGTCGGTCAGCAATGAACGCACCTTTGCGAAAGATTTGACTGAGCGCGGGGACATCGAAGCGGCGATTGCGCTGCTGGGCGAGTCAGTGGGACGCCGCCTGCGTCGTCAGGGACTAACGGGCGCCACGGTGACGCTCAAGCTCAAGTATTCGTATGGAAACGGTCGCTCGGCACAGCGCCGGCTGCCTCATCCGACCGACGATGAGAACATCTTCGTGGCGGTTGCGCTCGAACTGCTCGACAACATCTGGCAGGAAGGAATGCATGTTCGCTTAGCAGGCATCGGCATGAGCGACTTCGACCACCAAGGCGGCATCCAGACCGACTTGTTCTGCGAAGTCGACGACCGCGGAGCCCAATCCAGCGACCGCCGCGAGCTCTCCGTCGCGATCGACGCCGTCCGAGACAAGTTCGGCGACACCGCCCTATCCTTCGGCCGCCAATCCCGCTTCAACGATTAACCGCCTTTGGGCAAAAAGAAAGCCGGGCAGGTGCGGAAAACCACAACTGCCCGGCGAAATGCGCGAGGCTAGCTAAAAAGCCCCGTATCAAATGAGCTACTAGAGGAGGTCGAGGGGGAGCTGGGGGGCGTCACCCCAGAGCTTTTCGAGGCGGTAGAAGTCGCGGGCTTCGGGAGTGAAGACGTGGACGACGACCGAGCCGTAGTCCATGAGCATCCAGGTCTTCTGCTCGCGGCCCTCGATGGAGAACGGGTGCTCACCGCAAGCCTCGGCGACCTTTTCCTCAATCTCGTCGACGATAGAATCGACCTGACGGTTATTGGTACCGGTGGCGAGCACAAAGTAGTCGCACACATCGGAGAGCTCCGTTAGATCGAGCACCTGCACGTCCTCGCCCTTCTTGTCGTAGGCGGCCTGCGCGGCGGCGCGGGCGACATCCTCGGCGGCGACACCGCTCGCGGACAGCGAAGCGGCGGTACGGTCGGACGTGGCGGCGAAGCTCTTGTGCTCCACACCTTCAAGAATCTGCTCGTCAGTCATGGTCTCGTCGGCCATGGAATACCTCTTTCTAGACACACCCGAGCTAGCGCAGCTGGGCGTAATGGTTGTAAATCGTAATAGCCGTGGGATAAAGATAGCGCCCGGACTGGATCACATAGACCAGACCCTGCGCAAAACAGGAGAAGAACAACTCGTCGAGCGAGGACTTCCCCACCATCTTGCGCAGCGCATGGGCATAGTCGCCGTGACGGTTGGGCTCGATGGCATCTGCCACAAAGACCACCATATCGAGCGGCGTCATGTCGCAGGCACCCACGGTGTGACGGTCGACAGCCTGGAAAACGGCCGGTGACAGCTCGGGAAAAAGCTGCGGAAGCTCATAGGCGGCAACAGGGCCATGCAAAAGCGGCGTCGCGGCGGAAGGAGAGCCGGCAACCTTGATGCCATAGTGAAGCGCGCGGGCCACGAGCTCGTCATCGGAAAGAACCTTGTCCCAGTCGTGAATTAAGCCGGCGGCAGCCGCATCAAAGCGGTCAACGCCGTAGACCTCGGCCAGATGAAGTGCGGTCTCGGCAACACCCAGCGAATGCACATAGCGCTTGCGCTTATCTTTCATGCGAACATCGAGCAGCTCTTGAATGCGCTTGAGCAGCGCGCGCTCATCGCCCTCAAACTGATCCTCTACCGACAACGTAGCCCCCATCACTCAAAATCTTCTTGACCCAGATCGACATACAAACTGCGCTTGCGAATGTAACCGAGCACAGACTCGCTCGTAAGATAGCGCACGCTCATGCCGCGGGCAACTCGCTTGCGAATGTTCGTCGAGCTGATCGCCAGCGCCGGAATCTGAATATAGCGCACATCGAACGGCAGCCCCGACTCTTTGATTCGGGCACGCGCCGTATCGATATCAAAACCCGGTCGCGTCGCCGCAATAAAGGTAGCAAGCTCAGCGATTTGCTCGGCATCATGCCAGGTCACAATATCGATAATCGCGTCGGCGCCCGTAATAAAGTAGAGCTTTACCAGCGGCGGGTAAAAGTCGCGAAGGGCATGAAGCGTATCGGCCGTATAGGTTACGCCCGGACGGTCGATCTCGAACCGGCTCGCCAAAAAGGCCGGGTTCGCGGCGGTGGCGAGGACCGTCATGGCATAACGGTCCTCGGCAGGCGTCACCGGCTTGTCAAGCTTAAAGGCGGGAGAGCCCGCCGGCATAAAGAGCACGGCGTCCAAGTCGAGCGACTCGCGCGCCTGCTCGGCAGTCACCAGGTGCCCGTAATGAATCGGGTCGAATGTGCCGCCCATAATGCCAAGCCGAAACTCTTTGCCCTCTTTTATGGGCAGCTCGGGCAAACCGATTCCACCGCGCAGCGACATGGCTTACTCGCCCTCCGAGGTCTCGGCATCGTCCGCGGCATCCGCCGCATCGACAACCTCGACGCCCTCATCCGCAGCATCGGCCACGTCAATGGCCTCAACGGCAACGTCCTCGCCAGCGTCCTCGAGCTCCTCGTACTCCGAGAAGTCCTCAGCGCCCTCAAAGTCAAAGGCACGCTGGCAAATGCGGACCTCGTCGCCCGCACGGCAACCGGCCTTCTCGAGCGCGTCGTCAACACCCATACGCGCAAACTTGTGCTGCAGGTAGATGACGGCTTCCTCGTTTTCCCAGTCGGTCTGGATGACCATGCGCTCGATGGCACGACCGACCACGCGGAAGGCACCGGGCTCTTCCTGGACAATGCGGAAACGCTTCTCGCGCTGCAGACGGCGGCGCTCCCACTCCTCGTCGCGCAGATCGACCGGCTCATCGGAAACCGCCAACTCGGCGCGCAGCTTAGCCACCTGCTCGCCCACGGCAAGCATCAGCGTGTTGAGGCCGGCGCCCGTCACGGCGGACACGGCAAAGAACATATGTCCGTCGTCGAGCGCGGCGCGCTTGAGATCGGCAATCTTGTCGGCCGTGCCCGGCGCGTCGCACTTGTTGGCGACGACGATCTGCGGACGCTCCGAGAGCTCGGCGCCATACTGCTCGAGCTCACGGTTGATGATGCGGTAATCCTCAACCGGGTCGCGATCCTCAAAACCGCCCGTCATGTCGACGACATGCATGATCAGGGCCGTACGCTCGATGTGGCGCAGGAACTGGTGGCCCAGGCCCTTGCCCTCGCTCGCGCCCTCGATCAAACCAGGAACGTCGGCAACGACGTAAGAATACTCACCGGCACGCACCATGCCGAGGTTCGGCACGAGCGTGGTAAACGGATAGTCGGCGATCTTGGGACGGGCGGCACTCATGCGCGCGATGAGCGAAGACTTACCCACCGAGGGAAAGCCCACGAGCGCGGCATCGGCCATAAGCTTCATCTCAAGCTCAATCCAGTGCTCCTCGGCCGGTTCGCCCAGCTGTGCGAACGCGGGCGCGCGGCGCACCGACGTCACAAAGTGCGTGTTGCCCAGGCCACCGGCACCGCCGGGCGCCACGACAACGCGCTCGCCATCGTGCACCAGGTCGGCAATCTCGAACATCGGGGTCTGCGTCTCGGGGTCGAGCTCGCGCACCACGGTGCCCATGGGAACCTTCAGGATCAGGTCCTCGCCGCTCTTACCGTTACGACGGGCACCCTGCCCGTGCGTGCCGCGTTCGGCGCGGAAGTGATGCTTAAAGCGGTAATCGATCAACGAAGACAGCTGAGCATCGGCCTGGATGACGACATTGCCGCCACGACCGCCGTCGCCGCCATCGGGGCCGCCCTTGGGGACAAATGCCTCGCGCCTAAACGACATGCATCCGGCTCCGCCGTCGCCGCCGCACACGTTAATGCGGCTGATATCGGTGAACTGTGACAACAGAATCGCCTCCTACAAAAAGAGGGAGACCCTTGAATCCTAAAACTCAAGTGCCTCCCACATATGTGCTCTATGAAGGGTGAATTACGCGTTCGCGAGCGGGCGTACGCTGACCCTGTGCTTGATACCCTTGTGGAACTCAACGGTACCGTCGACCAGCGCGAACAGCGTGTCGTCCTTGCCACGGCCAACGTTCTCACCCGGGTGGATGTGAGTGCCGTGCTGACGGACGAGAATCGTACCCGTGGTTACCGTCTGGCCGGCATAGCGCTTCGTGCCAAGGCGCTGACCGCGGGAGTCACGGCCATTACGGGAGGAACCGAGTCCTTTTTTGTGTGCCATTGTGTATACCTACTCTTTCGTTACGAGTGTAATCTACTCGGCGACGGGAGCCTCGGCAACAGCCTCGGCCTCTGCCTTGACAGCCTTCTTGGCGCGGGACGTAGCCTGGACCTTCACGATCTTCAGCTTGGTGAGCTGCTGACGGTGACCCTTCAGACGACGATAGCGCTTACGCTTGTGGAACTTGAAGACCAGCTGCTTCTCGCCCTTGAACTGCTCAACGATCTGAGCGGTAACCTTGGCCTTGGCCAGCTTGTCGGGATCGGTGACGATCTTCTTACCATCGTTGAGGAAGATGACCGGCAGGGTGACCTTGTCGCCCTCATTGCCCTCGATCTTCTCGACGGTGATGACATCGTCGGTGGCGACCTTGTACTGCTTGCCGCCCGTGTTAACGATTGCGTACATGTTTACTTGCCCTTCATGCATCAGTTAGTGCAACAGCCGAATATAGTAGCAGGCGAAAATACCCCCGTCAACGAGTATGTGGAGCAAATCCACAAGTTCGCACAGGTATGGGGCTGACGAGTCGGCCCTCGTCGTCCTCGCATGCTTGATTCTGACGCTCGACATCGTAGGAGCAGATGGTCACGAGGTCTTGCATACCGGTGGAAACAATAGGTGCATCCACGCCCGGGGTCAAGCCCTGCAACAAAACATCAGCTGCAGAAAGCAAAATTTCCGGACGCATGGAGCCCTCGTTATCGGCATGGGTGTCGAGCATGAGCACTAAATGGTCCGGGCGCTCCCCCGCCGTGAGCTCATAGCCCACGAGCGTGTGATCCAAATCCAAGCGCTTGCTCTTTTTGCCGCGCGCGTAGTCGATGCCATGGTCCGCGCGCAACGTGTCGATCGCACGACGCACCTCGTCGGCGCTTACGGGCGCCTCGGAATCCAAGTGCAAATCGATGCGATACGACAGGCGCGTGAGCTGCGCCGTCAACGCCGGCGTGCGCACGTCGATGTACGCCGCCTCGATGGGTGCCAGATCGGCCGGAGACGCCGCAGACAGGCGCCCAAACGCCTCGTCGAGCGCCACAAACTCGGTCATAAACAGGTCATACCACTCGCAGGTCGACGACGTACCCACCGGTAGCGCCGAAGAGAAGCCCACGCGCATGTGCGGAGAAAAGCCCTGCGTGACGGCATAGGGAAGTCCCGCACGGCGCACAATGCGCTCAATGGTATGGATCACTTCGAGATGGCCCAGGTACTTAAGGCGATCGCGCTTGCCATAGCGAACACGAAGTCTAAAGAGCGTGGGGTTGTCGGTCAGGCGCTCACTCATGCGCGATCACCCATCAATACATTCTTGGCGTGGAGCGTGGGGCAGATTCCGCAGCCGGTGCACGACGTGCGGGTGCAGTCGGGAGTCGTGACGCCCTCGAGCGAGCGACGGTACTCGCGCTCGAGGAAGCCGCGCGTGCAGCCGGGGCTCACGTGCTCCCACGGCAGGCGCCAGTCCAACTCGTAGGGAAGGTGCACGAGCTCATTGAGGTCGATGCCGTTTTTGGCAGCAGCCTCCTTCCAATTATCGAGCGAGAAATGCTCTACCCAGGCGTCAAAGCGAGAGCCCGCGCGCCAAGCATCGATGATGACGGGCGTCATGTCACGACCGGCGCGGGACAGCGCGGCCTCGATGAGCGAGGTCTCGGCATCGTGGTAATGCACGCGGACGGCACGGTTGCGCACACTCGTGACAAGCAGCTTCTGGCGACGTTTGACGTCGTCGTAGTCGAGCTGCGGGCACCACTGGAACGGCGTGGCAGCCTTGGGGATAAAGACCGAAACCGAGATAGACACCGAGATCGAGCCGCGACGAGCCTTGGGCACTACGGAACGACCGAGCTCCAGCACATGATCGGCCAGATTGGCGATGGCCACGATGTCCTCGTCGCGCTCGCCGGGAAGGCCCATCATGAAGTAGAGCTTCATGCGGTTCCAGCCGGCCTCGAAGGCCGCCTTGGCCGCACGGTCCAGGTCCTCCTCGGTCACGTTCTTGTTAATGATGTCGCGCATGCGCTGGCTGCCGGCCTCGGGCGCGAACGTCAGGCCGCCTTTCTTTTCGCCGGCGACCGACTCGGCCATATCCACACCAAACGAATCCAGGCGCTGCGACGGAATAGACACGCGAATACCCGTATCCTCCAGGCGACGGTTGAGCCTGCCGAGCACGTCGCGAATGCAGGAGTGGTCGGTCGTAGAGAGCGAGGTCAGCGACACCTCGTCATAGCCGGTCTTTTCCAGACCCTGAATCACCGACGAGACGATCTGGTCGGCCGAGCGCTCGCGCACCGGGCGATACGTCATGCCGGCCTGGCAAAAACGACAGCCGCGGGCGCAGCCGCGCAGAATCTCGATAGACAGGCGGTCGTGGACCAGCTGCGCATAGGGTACGCACGACTGCGACAGCGGATTCGTGGCGCCGAAATCCTCGACGACACGCTTGTAGACCACGGTCGGAGCATCCTTGCCCTCACGCGGCACGGTGTAGCCATGCGGCGAGCAGGGCTCGTCGTGACGAACCTCATAGAGCGACGGCACATAGTTGCCGGCAATGGATGCAAGCTGCTCAACGATCTGCGCACGCGGGACTCCTTCGTCACGCAGGCGGCGATGCAGCTGGCAGGTCTCGAGCAGCGATTCCTCACCCTCACCGATGAGGATAACATCGAAGAAGGCCGCATACGGCTCGGGGTTGTACACCGAAGGACCACCAGCGATGATGATGGGGTCGTCTTCGCCTCGGTCGGCCGCTAACAGCGGAATGCCAGCGAGGTCGAGAGCCTCGAGGAAGTTCGTCACCGCCATCTCGTGCGGCACATGCAGACCGACGATATCAAACGATGCGACGGGGGCAGCACCTTCGAGCGACAGAAGCGGAATACCCGCCTCGCGCATGGCGTCACCCATATCGGGCCACGGCACATAGCCACGCTCGCAGGAGATGCCCTCGGCCTGGTTAAGGATGTTGTAGAGGATGGCGATGCCCTGGTTGGGCAAACCAACCTCGTACACATCCGGATAGATCAGGCAGCAACGGTAGTCGGCATCGGCCTTTGAAAGCGTGCCCCACTCGTGATCGATATAGCGGCTCGGCTTCTCGACCTTGGCGAGCAGCGGCTCAATTAAATGAAAACAGTCTTGATACGGAACGCGCAACGGAAAACCCCTAAGCAGCGAGATCGGATGCGTCTTGGTAGGACGCCATAGGACGGGTAGCGCCCGCGACCGTGGTCACCAGATCGCGAACGCGGGAGAACGTGGCAGTGACTACCTCGTTGGCACGGCTGTAGTCAACATCGCGCTCGTAGAGCGAAACGAGCGCACGGCCCATGCCATAGGTGCCCGCGGCAGCAGTGAGCGCCTTGACGGCAAACCCAATATGCGGCGTCTGCTTGACGAGCGCGCGGGTGACCGCGCGGATCACAAGACCGCCGGCAAGCACGCCCGCGACCTCGTAGCCGCGCTCGGGCTTAATGCCGCGTCCAAAGACGGCAGCGAGCTCAAAGAGCATGCCCACCTGCGCCAGCGCCATAACGGGATAATCGGCGCCCGGCAAAAACACCAGCGCACCAGTCGCCATATTGGTGAGCGCGCACGAGGTGATGATACGATTGGCCGCCGCGATGCGCATGAAGGCAAAGTTCGCCGCAAAAGCCGTTTCCTTGTCGGTGCGGTCGAGAATCCAGCGGGCAAGCGTCTCGAGCAGATACGTCTTATCGGTTGCCGCGACAACGCCGAGCATGGGCGTGGACTCCTCGATAAACGGCACCTCCACAGCAGACTCGGCAAGCACGCACACGGGCGCGCCGGCGATCACGAGCTCCTGCACGGCACTCTCCAAGCGGTCGGAACCACACGAGAGCACCAGCACCACATCGGTATCGGTCTTTGGAGCAATTCGCTCCTCCCCCAGACGCTCGACGCGCACAATGCCCGAGGTCGTCTGCGGCACAAAGGCGTCACGCACCGTCTCGGCCAGAAAGCGCGAGGCGGACGAATCCAGATAGACCGAAACGCGCACCGGCGTATCGGAATCCTTCTTAACGGACGCGCCCATCTTAAAAGCGCGGGTCAGCTTATCTACGGGAATTTTCATAGCAAACCCCTCCAGCGGTTACGCGGCGCCCGAACGATGCCGCCATATGGATTGTACGATACCCACCGTCAGCAGCTGAATCATCATCGAAGACGAACCGAAGCTAATAAACGGTAGCGGAATACCGGTAATCGGCATCATGCCGATGCACATGCCGATGTTTTCGAAGGTCTGGAACGCCCACATGCCAACGATGCCCACACACGAAAGACGCAAAAACAGTGACTCACACTTAAAGGCGACGCGAATCGTCGAAAAGATCAACAGCACGTAGAGGCACAGGAGCAAAAAGGAACCGCAAAAGCCAAAGGTCTCGGACAGGAAGGCGAAGACGAAGTCGGTGTGGAACTCAGGCAGAAAGCCGCCGGCCGACTGCGTCGCATGGCCCAAGCCCTTACCAAAGAAGCCGCCCGAGCCAACGGCGATAAGCGACTGCTGCAGGTTGTAGGCATCGTCCGAATCGGCATTATCGGGGTCGATAAAGACCGTCAGACGGTTCATCTGATACTGCTTGATGAGCACGTCGTGGCCGAGCAACGAATCAAAGACCGAATCGAGCGCCAGGACGAGGGCCACCAGGCCCACGAGCAGGGCCAAGGTCGACAGCACCCATTCGCGGCGTGCACCGCTCATGCAGATGACGATGGCACCCGAGACCAGCACGACCAAGCCCGAGCCCAGGTCGCCCATGGCAACGACGGCCAAAAACGGAATGGACAGCATGCCGCAGAGCTTGACGTAGTCGCGAACGGTATCGATGCGACCGTTATACTGCGAGCCAAGCGTGGCAATAAAGAAGATGGTGATGAGCTTGGCAAGCTCAACCGGCTGGAATGTCAAGCCGATACCGGGAATCTTGATCCAGCCCGTCATGCCCAGACCGCCTGTATAGGACAGACCCGGAATCTTGGGCGAGAAGATCACGATCAGGTCGATGACGAGCAACGCCGTCGAGAAGTTGGAGATGCCGCGCAGGTCGGTACGCCACACCAGCACCGCAAGCACCGCGCCAATGCCAATGCCCAGCAGGTGGCGCGAGAATGAGGCGTCGGCCTTAAACTGTGACGCCGACCAAATAATGATGGCGCCATAGGCAACGAGCGCGACGGTAGCCAGCAGCACACCGATATGCACCTTTTGGCGAAACGTGCCGCGCGAGGCCGAAAGTTGCTTGTTGACGCGGTCCAGGCTGCTGCGAGAGCCGGTCTTGGTTGAACGGAACAGATCCGCCGGAGAAAAATCCATCGCAACCTCCTATCGAACCGAAGAATCGCCCGAGGCCGAAGAGGTATCGGGCTCGTCATAAATCACGCCGAGCACGTCGCGCACGACATGCATGGCGGTATCTGAGCCACCGCCGCCCTGCTCCAGGACAGTAGCGATGACATACTTGGGATCATCGGCCGGTGCATAGGCGCAGAACCACGCGTATTCGTCCTCGCCGCTTTTCTCGCCCGTGCCCGACTTGCCGTATACCTGCGGCGTCAGGGTGCCAAAGTGAGCCGCCAGGGACGTCGATGCCGTGTAAATCACGTCGTGCATGCCGTTGCGAACAAGAGTCAAATCCGAATCGCTGTTGATCTTGGCCTCCAGGCGCTTCTTCTTGCCCTTGCCGTTGTATTTATAGGCATCGCCGTCGCCATCGCGCGACACTGCAGACAAAAACACGTGAGGCACGTACTGTTTGCCGCCGTTGGCAAGACCCATATAAGCGCACGCCATCTGCAGGGGCGTCACCAGAATGTCGCCCTGGCCGATAGCAATGTTGGTCATATCGCCGGCATTCCACTTGCGGTCCTCGGCAGAGGCGTCGGTAAAGTACGACTCTTTCCACTCGGCATCGGGAATACGGCCCGCGCCCTCACTCGGCAGATCAATACCGCAGGTCTTGCCTAGGCCCCAGCGACGAAAGACCTCCTGCAGGCCCTCAGGATGTTGCTCGTCATAAAAGAACGCCTTGCCCATGTCGTAGAAGACGGGGTCGCAAGAGTTGGCGATACCCGACTGCAGCGTCATGGTGCCGTGGCCGGAATGCAGCCAGCAGTACTTACCCCACGACTTGCCCAGACCCGTCCAATAGCCCGTGCAGTTGGTCGTCTGCCCCGACGTGTAGGTTCCAAACTCAAGACCGGCCAGTGCCGAAAGCGGCTTGATGGTCGAGGCCGACATGTACTGTCCGCTAATGGCGCGGTTGAGCAGCGGGTGCGAACCCTTGTCATCATTAAGCTCGGTCCACACGTCATTTGAGACGCCGCCGATAAAGACGGAAGGATCGAACTTGGGCTGGCTCGCCATGCCCAGGATTTCGCCATTGTTGGGATCGAGACACACCACAGCGCCGTTGCCGGCATTGCTGTAGCCAGTGGTCTTGGCAAGCTCGATGGCGCTCGCCAGCGCCGTCTCACAGGCCTGTTGGATCTTAAGGTCGAGCGTGAGCTTAATGTCGGAGCCGGCCTTGGCGGGCACGGCGCCGGCCTGACCGGTCACATTGCCCGAGGCATCGACCTTGACGGTCTGCTCGCCACGAATACCCTGCAGCAGGTTTTCGTAGTAGCTCTCAACACCCGCCTGGCCCACGATATCGCCCGACTGGTACGTAATCCGGCCAGCAGAAGCATCATCATCGCCAGAGGTTTTCTTATTCTGGGCCTCGAGCTGCTCGGAGGTAATGGTGCCGGTATAGCCCAAGATATGGCATGCCGTCTCGCCATATGGATACTGGCGCTCGGTACGCTCGGCAATCTTGACGCCCGGGAACTCGCCGGCGTGCTCCTGAATATAGGCAACCGTGGAGCGACGGACGTCCGTCGCGATGGTATGCAGGCTCTGGGCGCCCTCGGAATTGTCCTGGATATTGCGCAGAACCGCCACGTAGGGCATGCCGAGCACATTGGCAAGATGGCGAACCAGAACCTCATCCTCGGCAAGGTCGCGGTAGGCCACGACAGCAAGTGAGGGACGGTTCTGGACAAGCGCCACGCCATTGCGGTCGAGGATGCGGCCGCGCACAGCGGGTGTGGTAACGGTGCGCGTCTGATTGCTATTAGCCTGCTTTTCGTAATAGTCCGACGAGACCATCTGCATGCCCCACAGCTTGACGGCAAGCGCCGCAAACATCGCGCCCACACCCGTGGTGAGGATGGAAAAGCGGCCCTTAAAGGCGGTCGCCGCGGTATTGCCCTCGCCCTCGGTGGCGCGCGGGGCCGTTCCATGCTGCGTATCGTAGGTAAAACGGGAATCGCCGCGACGCATGATGACCAGCGCGACCACGATGGCCACAACCAGCACGATACCGGCGATAATAACCGTCATCTGGGAAGACATCTACGGACCTCCCCTATTTGAGCTTACGGGTCTTGGGCTTAAAGCGCATGCCCGTCTGGCGTCCGCCACGTGCGGAGAATCCATAACCGGACTGCGGCACGACGCCGGACATCAAAAACGGAATGGCAACCAGACCCGTCAGGATCGAAGACGGCAGCGCATGGCCGAAGATCGCAACGACAAAGCTCGTCTCCAAACCCATAAACAGCAAGATGATGCTGTAGATCACATTAATGACGAGCGCGAAGGCGCCCACGGTGACGCCGCGCGCACTCGGGCTACCGCCCGTCTGACCGGCGGCGCTATGCACCAGGGCAAAAGAACCCACGGTCAGCAGGAGCGACATAACGCCCACCGGCACGGCAGCGGAAAGGTCATAGAACAAGCCGCTGCAAAAACCGCACACGACGGCACGGTTCGGGTCGCCCGAGAACACGCTTAGGCACACCAAGATAATCATGAAGTTGACGCGACCGCCCGCAATGGAGATCTGCGGTGCCAGGCCTGCCTGCAGCAGCACGCACACGATGGCGGCGATTACAAACGTGCGGGAGCTCATCCCCTGCTCGTGTAGATCCATGGACATGCCCCCTATTCGCTCGATCCGGAATCGGTCGTCTCAGACGTGTCGGAACTGTCATCCGAGCTCTCGTCCTTCGTCTTGGTCGCGGCATCGCGCGACGTTCCCTGCGGCGTGCTATTAGCGGTGTTCACGTCCTCATCCGAGGCCGACTGTTCGTCGGTCAGCGAGGTGATGACCAGCACTTCCTCGTTGTTCTCGGCCGTGGTCTGAGCGCGCACCACAATGGTGTAGTACACGTCGTTTGCCGATTTCTCAACCGACGAGACGGTGCCGAGCGGAAGGCCCTTGGGGAACACACCGCCAATGCCCGAGGTCACGATGATGTCGCCAACCTTAACGTCGGAATCGACGCTCACATACTCAAGACGCAGCGTGCCGTCAGCCTGACCCTGCAGCATGCCCTGGGCGCGCGTATCCTGCACCATGGCGGACACGCCCGAGTTCTCGTCGCCAATCAGGCGCACGGTGGACGTCTTGGCCGAGACTTCGATGATCTGGCCTATGACACCGGCAGAACTCGTCACGGGCATGTTAATGGTAAGCCCGTCGGCAGAACCCTTATCGATGGTAACGGTCGAGGTCCAGGCATCGCCCGAAGCGCCGACGATACGAGCTGCAGTGGACTTGAGGTTGTAGGTCGACTGCAGACCGACCAGACCCTCCAGTCGCTCGGCGGTCTTTTGAGCCTCGGAGAGCTCGGCGACCTTAGAGGTCAGTTCCTCGTTTTGCTTCTTAAGCTCGTCAAGCGTGTCCTGTGACGCCGTAAGGTTAGAGAACACGTTACCGATCGCATTGAAGGGAGCCGCCACAGCCGAGCCCAGAAAACGCACCGGCGAGGTAATCGTCGTCACGCCCGAACGAACGGCATGAATCGGCCCCGTCTCGCCCTCACGAATATAAAACGTGAGCAGCAACACCGAAATCAGGCTGAAAACAATCAACGGGCGCATACCCGTTGATTGTCGCTTGGTATTCAGATTTGTGGAGAAACCCGAAGATCGTGCCAAATGGAATCCACCTTTTGGAAATTAAGCATTGGTCTGGACGAAGCCGCCATCAAACGCATTGGCCTCGAGCACGCGGGCACAGCCGTTAACAACGTTATCGAGCGCCGTGGGGCTGACGTTGACCGAAACGCCGGTCTCATCGCGCAGGCGCACGTCGAGACCGCGCAGCAGCGCGCCGCCACCAGTCAGCAAAATGCCGTAGTACATAAGGTCCGAGGCAAGATCGGGAGGCGTAGCGTCGAGTGCGTCCTTGACGGCCTTGGCCATCTCGTCGAGCGGCTTGTTGAGCGCGCGACGAATCTCCTCGCTCTCGATGCGCACGGTCTTGGGCAGACCGGTGATCACGTCGCGGCCGTTGACCTCGACGTCGAGCTCGTCCTTGAGCGGCACGGCGGAGCCGACCTTGATCTTGATGTCCTCTGCCGTACGCTCGCCGATGGCCAGGTTGTAGGCATCACGAACGTGCGTAAGGATGGCCTGATCGAACTCGTCGCCGGCAATACGAATGGACTGCGAGACGACGATGCCGCCCATAGCGATAACGGCAACCTCGGTGGTACCGCCACCGATGTCGATGACCATGGAACCGGTAGGTTCCTCAACGGGCAGGTCGGCGCCGATAGCGGCGGCCATAGGCTCTTCGATCAGATAGGCCTGGCGGGCACCGGCCTGGATCGTAGCCTCAAAGACAGCGCGCTTCTCGACCGACGTGACACCGGAGGGAACGCAGACGACAACACGCGGACGCGGAGTCCACGGATAGCGCTTCTCGGACGCCTTGTCGATAAAGTAGCGAAGCATGGCCTCGGTAACATCGAAGTCGGCGATGACGCCGTCCTTCAGGGGACGAACGGCCACGATGTTGCCGGGCGTACGGCCGAGCATGCGCTTTGCCTCGATACCGACCGCCAGGATGCGCTCGTCGTTCTTGTCGATGGCGACAACAGAGGGCTCGCGAATGACGATGCCCTTGCCGCGCACGGAGACAAGCGTATTTGCGGTACCGAGGTCGATGGCAAGATCGCCCGCATAGCTACCGAAGAACATATCCATCAAAGAAAACAACGCAACTCCTGATGTGTTGGATGATTGCTGGAAAACTACTAGCTCATCATACTAGCGCAAGCCCGGCACCTCACTTGCGGTGAAGCGCCGGGCAAAGCTAAATCCCATAAGGTCACTACTGGTTGTCAGCAGCCGAGAAATCCATATCGAGCGAAGAAACGGCCCAGCCGATATGGTTGTCGGAGCGCACGAATTTGACGGTGTACTCCTGCTCGCCGCCCTTGGACAGCGATGCCTTCACCTTGGCGGTCGTCTCGGTCATGGACTGATCCATGCCCTCGACGGACACGGTGGCACCCTGCGGAATCGAGGAGATGATCATCGACTTAGCGTCCTCGGACAGGCTCGAGGCCAGGCAAGACTCGGCCTTTGCGGTGTCACCGTCGCCGGCAGCCTGGAACAGATCGGTAACAACAGACTCCTGAGACGGGAAGCCAAAGCCGCGCGTGTAGGCAAAGCCCAGACCGCCCGCGGCGATCAAAATAAGCAGAAGCAGCACGATGAAGACTTTGAGACCCGTGTGGCGATGGCGACGACGGACCTTGGCCTGCTTACGATCCTGACGGTCCTGCTGGACCATCTCGGACTCGGACAGCGTAAAGAAGCCGGTGTCCGAGGGATCGGGCATAAACTGACCGGTCGCGCCCGTAGGATCGAGAGGATCGACGGCAGGAGCGTCCATCGCGGGCGCCGGAGCCGTGGCCATAGCCGTCTGGGCAGACAGCGCGGCAAGCGAATCGTGCACGCGGGCAAGCTCATCGGCTTGCTCGGAGGTGAGCTGGTAGATGCCATCGGCAGTAGCGGCGTTAAAGGCGTCGAGTGCGTCGGAGGGACGGCCGGCGGCAGAAAGCGCCTGACCCATGCCGGCGTTGAGCGCACGCGTGTCGTCGCGGGGGCCGGCAAAGTCGATAGCCGTGCGGTAGGTCTCCACGGCATCCGCCGGGCGGCCGAGCTTAATGAAGCAACGACCGAGCTCGCCGAGTGCGGCGGCAGGAGCCGGATTGGCGCCGTCGATGGCAGCCTGACGGAAGGCGGTTCCTGCGTTGGCATAGTCGCCCGACTGGAACAGCGCATTGCCCAGGCCCAGATAGGCCTTGAACGGCGTGGCATAGGAAGCATCCTGCGTAGCAGCAGAGAACGCCTGAGCGGCCGTCGTGTAGTCGCCCACGGCGGCAAGCGCCTTGCCGCGGTTGGTGAGCAGCGCGCCGCGCTTGCCGTAGGTGCCGTCGTTGAGGGCGGCGGCATAGGCCTCGGCGGCCTCGGCATACATGCCCAGGTGCATCAAGGCGTTGCCACGAAGGTGATCGGCCTCGCCCATAATCTCATCGGGAGTCTTTGCCGCCCCAAGCATCTGGGCTGCAGCGGAAAAATCACCCGCGCGGTAAGCGGCGCGGCCCTGTTGGATCAGCTGGCTATTCAAGGAAGTCCCCTTTACTCGTGAACGATCTCGACATGGACGATCTCGTCGCCGGCACGCAGCTGCGAAATCACATCGAGACCCTCGACCGTGGTACCAAAGACGGTGTAACCGGAATCGAGGTTATGCTGGGCACCCAGGCAGAAGTAGAACTGCGAACCCGCGGAATCGGGGTCCATGGAGCGTGCCATGGCAAGGGCGCCATCGACATGGCTGTTGCGCGGATTGGTGGCAAACTCGCCCTTGATGCAGTAGCCGGGGCCACCGGTACCGGGCATGCCGTCGGGGCCCTCAAGACCGGCAGCGACGTCGGCGCCGGACATGTCGCGGGTATTGGGGTCGCCGCCCTGGATAACAAAACCGGGCACATAGCGATGGAACTTAAGGCCATCATAGAAGCCCATCGAGGAAAGCTCGCAGAAGTTCGCGACATGAATGGGAGCGCCCTCGCCGTCAAACTTGACCTTGATGGTACCCTTCGACGTCTCGATTACGGCGCACTCGTCGCCGACAAGCTGATACTCGGGCGTGTAGAGCTCTTTCTTAAAACCAAACATGTGGTTCCTTCCTCGTGCGTTTAAAGCATATTTGTACGAATTGTAGCAATAAGCACGGGCTTACATCAATTGCGCACGTAGGTTATGCCGACTATGGCGAACTAATTTTAGGAACGCTGCTGCGGCTTCCAGGAACCCACATTGGCATCGTACTGGTTCAGCGCGCTGTTGCCGCCCTGCGCGATGGGCGCCAGGATCTCGCTTTGGTGGGAACTCATCGACTCGCCATCGGGAATGGCCAGCGAGATATCCCAGCTCTGGCAGATTACGTCGACGCGCTCATACATCCACTCGGCAAGCTGCTTTAAGTGGGCGATGTCATCCGCATAGATCGTATCGTCCTGTACTTTCAGGTTGTTAAGCTCATCTTGCGTCTTTTTGATCTGGTCGCGCAGGGCGTAGGCACTCTGCGACAGCTCCTGACGGGTGGACAGCGGCGTTCGGAGATAGCCGTTGTTAAAGGAATCGATGACCTCGCCGATCTGGTCCTCGTCAGCGTAGGACACGATGGTCTGATACAGACCGTCGAGCCTGGTATAGAGCTGATCATCGGTGAGCACGGTTTCTTCCTGGACCACCTCGGCAGAATCGTCCTGCTTGGTATCGTCCTCAGTGGCCTCGCCCTTTTGGCGCGTGGGGAAGGTCGTCTGCGCGGCCTGGCCAAACTGGTCGTAGAAGCCAGGCATGACACCCATGGGATCGGCCGTCACGAACCAATAGGCACCGCCGCAAACGACGGCAAGGACCGCGATGATAATGAGCGGCTTGGGAATATGACGCTTGTGCTTGTGATAGGCGTCCTCGTCGGGATGCACCTTGCGCCTGGGTTTTTGAGCATCGTCATGCAGGGAAACGGGCGTGGGAATATCGACCTTGGGGATACCGAAATCCTTATCGAAAGCTGGCAGCACGCAGGTCTCATTGGGGTCGGCGGCATCCGAAAGCACCGCAGCGGCAGAGGCCGGCGCATGCGGCACCTCGGTATCGATCTGCTCTTGCGTTAGGCGCGGAAAACCCGCCGTGCGGCCCGCAGCCAAGTCGGATGCGGCCGCGTCCTCGGAGAGGATACCCGGAGCCGGGCGTCCGCATTTGGGGCACGTACGATCATGCGGAGAAAGACGGGCACCGCAGCCCTCACAGAACACGAACTCGGTGTGCTCGGGACCATCGCCCGGACCCACATAGGCGTTGCAGTAGGGGCAGAACGAGGCGCCGTCCTCGATAGTCTTAAGGCAATGCGGGCAGATCACGGCATCCTCTTTTCGAAGCAATTCAAATAATCGAGGTTAGAGCATAACATCGCCACGGCCCCACAGGAGCAAGGCACCAATTCAACATCGCCAGGGCGCGTAGTTACTTCTTCTTTTTGCTCGGCATCGAGACTTTGATGCCTTGGGCGGACTTGGTTACGCGAGAGCGCTTGGCTCCGGTACCCTTCTTTTTCTTGGGCTGGGTCTGCGCCACGCCCTCGAGTGCACGGGCCTCGGCCTCGCGGACAGTGCGCGCCTCACGGCGCTGCGCCATATCGGCGGCAACGCGCTTGGCAAAACGCTCCGCCGTCGAACCCGTCGAGCTCACCTTACCGCCACCGCGGCCCAGGCGGACGCGCACACCGCGGCCAAAACCAGTTGCGGCATGACGACGACGCGGCTTAAGCGAATCCATCATCGTGGCGAGCTTAAAGAACACCGAGCAGGTAAAGGCCACGATGACAGCCAAGATAACCATCTGGCCCATCGTCAGGTTGGCAATAGACAGAAGCTTCGGGAATCCGATAACGCCCGTCAGGATGCCGGCGACTACAAACACAAAGAGCACCACACGTAGGGGCGTGAGAGGCTGCGAGATGCGCCAGATCAGGCTGACGCTCGCAGCGCACGAAGTAAGCAGGCACATCGTAGACAGCGTGAGCTGGTTAAAGCCAAACACGCGCGCCACAAAGATATCGAGCGCCGCGGCCAAAATGACCGCAATCGACGCCGGCAGTGCTCGCTTGAGCACGTTCGTCAGGAACGACCCCTTCACGCGAGCATTATTGGGCTCCAGGCCCAACACAAAGCCCGGCGCGCCGATGCAGAAGAAGTTGATGAGCGTCATCTGGATGGGCTCGAAAGGGTACGGCGGCAGCGCGATGCACAGCGCCGCCAGGCCCATCGAGAACAGCGTCTTGGTCAAGAACAGCGAAGCCGAACGCTGCAGGTTGTTGATGGAGCGACGGCCCTCGGCCACCACGGCGGGCATCGAGGCAAAGTCGTTGTCGACGAGCACGATCTCGGCCACGTTACGCGCGGCATCGGAGCCGGCCGCCATGGCGACGGAGCAGTCGGCCTCCTTAAGCGCCAGCACGTCGTTGACGCCGTCACCCGTCATGGCCACGGTGTGCTCGCGGCGCTTGAGCGCCTGCACGAGCTCGCGCTTCTGCTGCGGGGTCACACGACCAAAGACATGGTAGCGGTCCACTGCGGCATCGAGCTTGGCCGGCGTATCGAGCGTCGTGGCGTCCACATAAGCGTCCGCACCCGGCACGCCCACCACGCGCGCGATCGACGACACCGTGCGCGGGTCGTCGCCACTGATCACGTTGAGGGTCACGCCCTGCTCGTTAAAGTAGCCGATGGTCTCGGCCGCCGAGGTACGAATCTCGTCGCGGATGGTCACAAAGCCCATGGGCTCGGCCTCGCCCACCATATCGCCATCGGGCGTAAAGCCGTCCACGCGCGCCACCACGAGCACGCGGCAGGTATCGGCAAGCTCGGCGACACGGTTCTCGACCTGGGCAAACGCACGATCAGAGAGCACAAACTGCGCCGCGCCCATCACATAGGAGCCCTGCGCAAACGAGGCGCCACTCCACTTTTTGGAGGACGAGAACGGAATGACCGCCAGCGGCTCAGACACCTCGACCGGGCGATCGGCGTAATAGTTGAGCAGCGCCTGGCAGGTCTCGTTGGCATCGGCCGAAGTCGCACGCGCCACGTTAGCCAGAGCAAAATCGAGCACCGTGGTATCGACGGGAACGGCGGCGTCACCCTCCCCTGCGCCCATGTCAAAGCCCTCGATCGGCAGCGGATACGTACCCTCGACCTCCATGCGACCCGACGTGATGGTGCCCGTCTTGTCCAGGCACAGCACGTCGACGCGAGCGAGCGTCTCGATGCAGTAGAGCTGCTGCGCCAGAACCTTGCGGCGGGCCAGGCGCACCGTGGCGATGGCGAGCACCGACGAGGTCAGCAGCACCAGGCCTTGCGGGATCATACCCAGCAGGGCGCCCACCGTGGACAGCAGCGCCGACGAGGGCACATGGCCGGCCAACAGCTCGGAGAAGCACCACGAAAGCGCGCTATCGCCCGGGGTTCCCGCGGCATCCCACAGCTCGCTCACACTCGAGGCAAACAACGCCAAACCGAGCGGGATCATGATGATGCTCGCAAAGCGCACGATGGCGTTCAGCGCGTTCATGATCTCGGAATTGACCTTTTTGACGTACTTGGCCTCGTTATTAATTTTGGCTACGTAGTTGTCGGCGCCGACATGGATCACGCGGGCGCGCAGCAGGCCCGAGTCGATAAAGCTGCCGCTCATGAGCTCGGAACCGGTCTGTTTTTTTATAAGGTCGCTCTCGCCCGTCAGCAGGCTCTCGTTCACGAGCGCCTCGCCCGAAACCACCACGGCGTCAGCGGGAATCTGGTCGCCGCGCCCCAGGCGGATGATGTCGTCGAGCACGATCTGATCCAGGTCGAGCTCCACCTCGGAGCCGTCGCGCACCGCGATGGCCTTCTTGGAGGTCAGCAGCGTGAGCTTATCGACCATCTTCTTGGAACGCATGGACTGAATGACGCCAATAGCGGTATTGAGGAACACCACGAACAGGAACGTCAGATTCTTAAACGAACCGGTCAAAATGACCAGGAACGCCAAGATCACGTTGATCAAATTGAACAGCGTGCAGAGGTTCTCGATGATGAGCTCTTTGACCGACTTGGTCTTGAGCTCCATGTTGCGGTTGATCTTACCGGCGGCGATGCGCTCCTCGACCTCGGCGGTCGAGAGTCCGCGCTCGATATCCGTTGCTGCCATACCACGTCCCATCACGTCGCGTCGGTATAAGAAAAACCGCCCGGACCATGCGAGGTTCGGACGGCCTTACGTTCGATGGTGCCCCATGTTGGATTCGAACCAACGGCCTTCTGCTCCGGAGGCAGACGCTCTAATCCCCTGAGCTAATAGGGCCAACATTTGGCATTATACCCAAGTGCACCACGGGCTATCAAAATAAAAGAAAAAGCTTTGCAATTCCGAGGAAGACACGGCGCAACGGCTCACTTTAGAAGGCAAAAGCGAATCAGATAGTATAAACTCTCATGCACCATATATACACGGCTCGCGATGCGGGCCGTTTTTGCAAGGGTTATCCATCGATGCGAGAGGCACACCATGATTGCAATTTTAAAGCAGAGCGCCAGCGACGAGGCCGTCAGCCATATCGTCAGCTGGATTGAGAAAAAGGGCCTGAAGACCGACGTCTCGCGCGGCGAGAACGAGACGATCATCGGCCTCGTGGGCGACACGACCAAGATCGACCCGTTCCTGCTCGAGTCCATGGACGTCGTCGAGCGCGTACAGCGCGTCTCCGAGCCGTTCAAGCGCGCCAACCGCAAGTTCCACCCCGAGGACTCCGTCATCGACTGCGGCCACGGCGTCAAGATCGGCGGCGACCAGTTCCAGGTCATCGCCGGCCCCTGCTCCGTCGAGGGCGAGAACCTCATCCGCATCGCCCGCCGCGTGAAGGCCGCCGGCGCCACGATGCTGCGCGGCGGCGCCTACAAGCCGCGCACCTCCCCGTACGCCTACCAGGGCATGGGCCCCGCCGGCCTTGACCTGCTGTGCGAGGCATCGGCCGAGCTCGACATGCCGATCGTCACTGAGATCATGGACCCGCGCGACGTGCAGATCTTCCTGGACAAGAAGATTGACGTCATGCAGATCGGCGCCCGCAACGCCCAGAACTTCCCCCTGCTCAAAGAGGTCGGCAAGACGCAGACCCCGATCCTGCTCAAGCGCGGCATGTCCGGCACGATCGACGAGCTGCTCATGGCCGCCGAGTACATCATGAGCGAGGGCAACGACAACGTCATCCTGTGCGAGCGCGGCATCCGCACCTTCGAGACCCGCACCCGCAACACATTCGACCTCAACGCCGTGCCGGTGCTGCACCACCTGTCGCACCTGCCCGTCGTCGCCGACCCCAGCCACGCCACCGGCTACACCCGCTACGTTGAGCCCATGGCGCTCGCCGCGACCGCTTGCGGCGCCAACGGTCTGGAGATCGAGGTCCACGACGAGCCGAGCCGCGCCTGGTCCGACGGCGCCCAGGCCCTCACCCCTGATCAGTTCGACGACACCATGCGCCGCATCCGAGCCATCCGCGAGGTTGTCTGCCAAGAGACCATGGAGTAGCCCATGGGTACGGTAAGAAACGCACGCGTTAACCAGGGTGGCCCCAAGTGCGCCGGCATCGTGGGCCTGGGCCTCATCGGCGGCAGCTTTGCCCGCGGCTATGCGCAGGCGGACGTCCGCGTGCTGGCCTGGGACCCCGATGACGATGTCATGACAGCAGCCAGCATGGGCACCGTTGCCGGCGAGCTCAACGACGAGACGCTCGGCGAGTGCGACATCATCGTCCTGGCTTGCTACCCCGAAGCCTGCATCGAGTGGCTCGAGGCACACGCCCAGGCACTCGCCGACGCCACCGATACCGAGGCCATCATGGGCCCCGTGGTGATCGACACGGTGGGCGTCAAGGGCATCGTGTGCGAGCGCGCCTTTGAGCTCGCCCGCGAGCACGGCTTCTACTTTGTGGGCGCGCACCCCATGGCGGGCACGCAGTTCTCGGGCTACGCGCACTCCCGCGCCGACCTGTTCCAGGGCGCACCGCTGGTGCTCGTGCCGCCCGCGGTGGACGATGCACTTAAGCTGGAGCTTTTGGGCCAGGTGCGCGAGATGGTGCGCCCCCTGGGCTTTGGCAATTTCAGCGTGACCAGCGCTGCCGAGCACGACCGCGTCATCGCCTTTACGAGCCAGCTCGCGCACGTCGTCTCAAACGCCTACGTTAAGAGCCCGACCGCTCAGGTCCACCATGGCTTTTCGGCCGGTAGCTACCGCGACCTCACCCGCGTGGCACACCTCAACCCACAGATGTGGTCCGAGCTCATGATCGACGACGCTGACGCTCTCGCCTTCGAGATCGACCATCTCATCGAATCGCTCGGCGCCTACAGCCGCGCACTCAAGGACCGCGACCAGCGCTATCTGGAGAACCTCCTTGCCGAGGGCGACCGCATTAAGCGCGCGCTCGACGACGAGGCCTCGCACTAAACCACCTACCACGCCAGGTCGAAAGGACCGAAGCTTATGGCGATTACCATCGATATCGACACTGCACGCCCCTACCAAGTGCATGTGGGCACGTTTTTGCTGGAGCAGGCGGGCGAGCTCGTGCGCGCCACCGCCGGCGGCTCGCGCGCCGTCATCGTGACGGACACCAACGTAGGTCCGCTCTACCAGATGCCCGTTAAGCAGAGCCTTGAGACAGCTGGCTACGAGGTGTGCATCTGCACCTTCGAGGCCGGCGAGGCCCATAAGCGCGCCGAGACCTACGTTGCCATTTTGGAGTTTGTGGCCGAGCACGAGCTTTCGCGCTCCGACGTGATCGTGGCGCTCGGCGGCGGCGTCGTGGGCGACGTGGCCGGCTTTGTGGCCGCCACGTACATGCGCGGCTGCAAGTTTGTGCAGATCCCCACGAGCCTACTCGCCATGGTGGATTCGTCGGTCGGCGGCAAGACGGCCATCGACTTGGCTGCCGGCAAGAACCTCGCCGGCGCGTTTTGGCAGCCGAGCGTGGTTATCGCCGACGTGGGGTGTCTGGCGACCCTCACGCCCGAGCAGTTCGCCGACGGCTGCGGCGAGGTCGTCAAGCACGCCGTTATCGCCGATCCCGAGCTTTTCGACGAGCTGGAGAAGACCCCGCTCACGCTGGAACTCCTCAATAAGGACGTGGCTCGCGTGGCGCTCATTATCGCCCGCAATATCGACATCAAGCGCGCCGTGGTCGTTGCCGATGAGCGCGAGACTAACCAGCGCAAGCTGCTCAACTTTGGACACAGCGCCGGACACGCCGTCGAGGCCTGCGAGCACTTTGAGCTCGGGCACGGCAACTGCGTGTCGATCGGTATGGGCATCATCACGCGCGCCGCGGCCCTGCACGGCGTTTGCGATGCTGCACTGCCCGGTCGTATTGAGGAACTCTGCGCCCGCCATGGCCTCAAGACCCGCTGCGGCCTAGATGCCGATGCCGTCTTTGCCGAGGCGCTCCACGACAAGAAGCGTGCGGGCGACACCATCGATCTGGTGATTCCGCACGACATCGGCCGCTGCAGCATCGACCGCACGCCGCTTTCCACCTTCCACGATTTAATTGCCGAGGGCCTCGGCCAGAAGGGAGACGCATCCGCATGCTAGCCCGCATCACCCCGTCCCCGCTCAAGGGCACGGTTCCCGCCATCGCGTCCAAGTCGATGGCGCATCGCCTCATCATCTGCGCCGCGCTTGCCAACGGCGAGACGCACGTCACCTGCAATACCGCCTGCGCCGACATCGAGGCAACGGTTCGCTGCCTTACGGCCCTGGGCGCCCGCATCGAAACCGTCGAGGACGGCTTCCAGGTCCATCCCACCATGAAGAGCGTTGAATTTGGCCTGCTCAAAGCCCTCGCCGGCGGCACACTCGACTGCGGCGAGAGCGGCTCCACGCTGCGCTTTATGCTGCCCGTCGCCTGCGCGCTGGGTGCGGAGGCCACTTTTGTGGGCCAGGGTCGCCTGGGCGCCCGCCCGCTCTCCCCGCTTTCAGACGAGATCATCGCCGCCGGCTGCGACCTGCAGGGTCTGGGCGGTTTTCCGCTCAAGACGAGCGGCCGCATGCGCCCGGGCACCTTTGTGCTGCCGGGCAACGTGAGCTCGCAGTATATCTCCGGCCTGCTGCTGGCAGCCCCGCTGCTGGCCCAGCCCTCCTGCGTGCAGGTGACCGGCCTCATCGAGAGCCGCCCCTACATCAACCTGACGATCCAGGCCATGAAGGCCTTCGGCGTCGAGGTCAATGTTGAGCGCGTGCCGGCCAAGGATGGCCAGCCCGAGGTCACGAACTTCCGCGTGAGCAGCGGCTCGTACCGCACGCCCGGCAGCGTGGTCGTCGAGGGCGATTGGTCCAACGCCGCCTTTTGGCTATGCGCCGGCGCCATCGGCACCGACCCCATCACCGTCGAGGGCGTGTCGCTGAGCTCTGCGCAGGGCGACCGCAACGTACTCGCCGCGCTTTCGCGCTTTGGCGCCCGCATCGTTCGTTCCACCAACGCCGCTACCGTGCAGTCCGACAAGCTCGCCGGCTTTGAGATGAGCGCCCACGACATTCCCGACCTGGTGCCCGTTATCTCGGCCGTGGCCTCGCTGGCGCAGGGCCGCACGTTCATCCGCGACTGCGCACGCCTGCGCATCAAGGAATCCGACCGCCTGGTCACGACCACCCGCGAGCTCACCGCGCTGGGCGCGCAGGTGCGCATTGCCGGCGATGACCTCATCATCAAGGGTGTCGATGCCTTCACCGGCGGCGAGGTCGATTCGCACAACGACCATCGCATCGCCATGATGGTCGCCATCGCCGCAAGCCGCGCCACCGGCGAGGTCGTGATCCACGGCGCCGAGGCTGTCAACAAGTCCTATCCCGATTTCTTCGACCACTACCGCCTGCTGGGCGGCAAGGTCACACTCGAGGAGGAATAGCATGTCCTCGACCTTTGGCAACGTCTTGCACGTAAGCATCTTCGGCCAGTCGCATTCCCCCGCCATCGGCTGCTCACTCGATGGCATTCCGGCGGGCATCGCTGTTGACCAGGAGCAGCTGCAGGCCTTCCTCGACCGTCGTGCCCCCGGTCGCGACGAGACCGCGACCAAACGCCGCGAGGCCGACGCCGCCCACATCATCGCTGGTGTGGTCGAAGGACATACCACCGGCGCGCCCATCGCCGCGATTATCGAGAACACCAACACGCGCTCCAAGGATTACTCCGAGCTGCGCCGCAAGCCCCGTCCGGGACATGCGGACTTCCCTGCGCGCGTGAAGTATCACAACATGCATGATGTCGCCGGTGGCGGGCATTTCTCCGGCCGCCTCACGGCACCCCTGTGCATCGCCGGCGGCATTGCGCTGCAGGCACTCGAGGCCCGCGGCATTAACGTGATGGCGCATGTGGCGCAGATCGGCGGCATCTCCGACCTGCCGATGGACGATATGGTCTATCGCGAGGCCGATCGCAAGGCGATCCTTACGAACGATCTGCCGTGCATTGACGCCGCCGCAGCCGGCCGCATGCGCGAGGAGGTTCTGGCCGCGCGCGACGAGCTCGACAGCATCGGCGGCATCGTGGAGTGCGGCATTTACGGGCTTCCCACGGGCATCGGCGACCCCATGTTCGACGGCATCGAGAACCGCATCGCGCAAATCGCGTTTGGCATTCCCGCCGTAAAGGGCGTGGAGTTTGGCATGGGCTTTGCCGTGGCCGCCATGCGCGGCAGCGAGAACAACGATCCGTATCGCATCGATGCCGAGACCGGCGAGATCGAGGTCGAGTCCAATAACGCCGGCGGCATCCTGGGCGGCATTTCGACCGGCGCGCCCGTCATGTGGCGCATGGCCGTAAAGCCAACGCCCTCAATTGGCCACGAGCAGCAGACGGTGGACATGGACGCCATGGAAAATGCCGAGCTCTCGGTCCACGGCCGTCACGATCCCTGCATCGTCCCCCGCGCCGTCCCCGTAGCCGAAGCAGCCGCGGCACTCGCCATCTGGGACGCCCTCCTAGAAGACGCCGCCCAGCGCTAAGCACCACCCACCCGGTGATTTTTCTGGGACGGGGATTAAAAAATCATTGCGTACCTAATGATTTTTTAATCCCCGTCCCAGAAAAATCACCGCAGTCCCCCTACACGTGAAAGGGGTCCCCATGGACCTTGCCGATATTCGCCAGGCCATCGATGGCATCGACACCACGCTCCTCAACAGCTTTGTCGAGCGCATGGACATTGCCACCGAGGTCGCCAAGTCCAAAATCGAGATGGGCAAGGCCGTCTTCGACCCCGCCCGCGAGCGCTCCAAGCTCAATAACCTCGCCAGCCGCGCGCCCGAGCGCTACGAGGCCCAGACCATCACCCTGTTCCGCTTGCTCATGAGCATGAGCAAGGCCGAGCAGCAGCGCTACATCAACGAGCTCAAGGGCATCACGGTGTCGCAAAAAGCCCACGCTACGGCCGCACCCCTCGACACGCCCTTCCCCCAGACTGCCACGGTCGCCTGTCAGGGCGTTGAGGGCGCCTACAGTCAGATCGCCGCATGCAAGCTCTTCGATGTGCCCGATATCGCGTTCTTCGAGACCTTCGAGGGCGTCATGCGCGCCGTGCGCGACGGCTTCTGCGAGTTTGGCGTGCTGCCGATCGAGAACTCCACCGCCGGCTCGGTCAACGCCGTCTACGACCTGCTCGCCCAGTTCGACTTCCACATCGTGCGCTCGCTGCGCCTCAAAATCGACCACAACCTGCTCGTCAAACCCGGCATCAAGCTGCAGGACGTGCGCGAGGTCTACAGCCACGGCCAGGCCATCGCCCAGTGCGCCGGCTTTATCGAGGCGCACGACCTACACGCCATCAAGTACCCCAACACGGCCATGTCGGCCGAGATGGTTGCCAACTCCGACCGCACAGATGTCGCCGCCATCGCCTCGCGCAGCTGCGCGGCACTCTACGGCTTGGAGGTGCTGGAGCCCAACATCCAGGACTCGGACAACAACTACACGCGCTTTGTCGTCATTAGCCGCGAGCCGCGCGTCTACCCCGGCGCCAACCGCACCTCGCTCATGATCACTACAACCAACGAGCCGGGAGCCCTCTACCGCGTGCTCGAGCGCTTCTACGCGCTCAACATCAATCTTATCAAGCTCGAGAGCCGCCCCATCCCCGGCCACGATTTTGAGTTTATGTTCTACTTTGACCTGGACTGTCCCTTTGGCAGCAAGGCCCTCGACGACCTGCTCGATTCCATCGATGACGTGTGCGAGAGCTTTACCTACTTTGGCAGCTACACGGAGGTGCTCTAGATGACTGATACCGCCGCAACCCGCCCCTACGGCGTGCTGGGCCGCGTGCTGGGCCACAGCTACACCCCGACCATCTACAAGGAGCTCGCGGGGCTGGAGTACGTGCGCTTTGAACGCGAGCCCGAGGACCTTGCGGCCTTTATGACGGGCGAGGAGTGGGAAGGCACCAACGTGACCATCCCCTACAAGCGCGCCGTCATGGAGTACCTGGACGAGCTGAGCCCGCTCGCCGAGCGTATGGGCAACGTCAACACCATCACGCGTCTGCCCGATGGCCGTCTGCGCGGCGACAACACCGACTACTTCGGTTTTCAGTGCCTAGTCGAGGAACTGGGCGTCGAGGTCGCTGGCAAGAAGGCCCTCGTGCTCGGCGCCACCGGCGGTGCCGGCACCACGGCAAGCATGGTGCTGGGCGATCTGGGTGCCATCGTCGTGCCCGTGGGACGCACCAGCGAGGTCAACTACGGCAACATCGCCCAGCAGTCCGACGCCGCGCTGCTCGTCAACTGCACGCCCGCCGGCATGTTCCCCCACTGCCCCGACGCGCCCTGTACACTCGAGGGGCTCGACGCGCTCGAGGGCGTCATTGACATCGTATACAACCCCGCCCGCACGGGCCTGATGCTCGAGGCAGAGCGCCGCGGTATCCCCTGCATCGGCGGTCTGCTGATGCTCGTTGCTCAGGCAGCGCAGGCCGTCGAGCGCTATACCGGCAAGGTCACCCCGCGCGAGCGCATCCTGGATGTGACGGAGCGCCTGTCCCGCCATGAGCAGAACATCGCCCTGATTGGCATGCCCGGCTCGGGCAAAACCCGCGTGGGCGAGCAGGTGGCACAGCTCACGGGCCGTGAACACATCGACCTGGACCGCGCCCTCGAGGAACGACTGGGCATGCCCTGCGCCGACTTTATCGTCGAGCGCGGCGAGCCGGCCTTTCGCGAGCAGGAGACGGCGGCCCTGGCCGACATCTCCAAGCGCAGCGGTCTGGTGCTTTCCACGGGCGGCGGCGTGGTCACGCGCGACGAGAACTACCCGCTACTGCACCAGAACAGCCAGATTGTGATGCTCAACCGCAAGCTCGACGAACTCGCCCACAAGGGACGCCCCATCACCGCCCGCGATGGCATCGACAAGCTGGCCGAGCAGCGCATGCCGCGCTACCGCGCCTGGGCCGACTACATCATCGACTCACGCGACTGCGCCGCCAACACCGCCCAAGCCCTCCTCGACACCCTCCCACCAGCCCTCTAACAAAAACCACCACAAAGGGGACAGGCACCTTTGTGGTGGTTTTTCATTCCGCCGCACCGCCCGCCCAACCGCAAAGGAAGCAACCATGAAAGCACTCGTCATCAACGGCCCCAACCTCAACATGCTCGGCATTCGCGAGCCGGGCATCTACGGCAGCGACAACTACGACCGCCTGATCCAGATCTGCAAGGAGGCCGGTGCCGCGCAGGGCTTTGACGAGGTCGAAGTCTTCCAGTCCAACCACGAGGGCAGCATCGTCGACAAGATCCAGGAGGCCTACGGCAAGGTCGACGGCATTGTCATCAACCCAGCAGCTTACACGCACACGAGCGTCGCGATTCTCGACGCCCTCAAGGCCGTCGCCATCCCCGCCGTCGAGGTCCATATCAGCGCCGTCGAGACGCGCGAGGACTTCCGCCAGGTGAGCTATGCACGCCTGGCCTGCTTCGCCACCATCACCGGCGAAGGCCTCCAGGGCTACGCACACGCGTTGGAGCTGCTGAAAAAGCATCTCGAAAAGTAAGCCTGCAACACTACCGAATAAATGACAGCGGGGAGGACCAACTTGGTCCTCCCCGCTTTTAATTACGCCTTCTTGATCACGTACGCCAACCCTATGTCGCAGGCACAGCGTACGATTGACGCGAAGAGCCACGATGCCGGCAGCGTCATAAGCAGCGGCATGGTCTGCCAGGGGATAAACCAATCGACCGCGTGGATTGCAAAGATGGCAAGACTGGCCTGTCCGCAGAACACGAGAGCTTGTTCAAAGGACCCCAAAACCGGCATGTCTTTCAACTTCTCCAGCGCCATGGAAACCCAGCACACGCAGTAGCTGCCGGCAAGAGCGGCAACTGTCGCAACCACAAACCCATCCACGCGGCGGCTCGAAAGCTCAAGCCCACTCAGCGCGGCAAGGACAAGCCAAGCGACACCGGCTCCAATAAACAGCAGGGGCTTGCTCACGCTCGGCTCCAGCCCCCTTTGGCGCGCCGTATAGCCAACCCACATCAGCAGCAAGATATAGCAGCTCAGATCCATATCGAGCGGCAGGTAAACACCCATTAATCGAGACACGCTCAATCCGCAAAAGGCAATCGCGGCACAGACAACGCCCTGCCAAACAACCCCAATCCCGCGGCGATCAAACAGCCGCACAAGCGCATTAAACATCAGGCGCGACGTAAACAGTGCCGCCAAAAACCATGCCATTCCAACGGCAGCAAGGCCAAGCCCAGGCACATCAACGCCCGAGGCAAACACAAGCGTCTCAAGCCCGCCCACGAGCACGGCACCCGTCAAAGGAGCGCCACTCATCAAAAACGTCGGCACCTGCCACGCCAGCGCCAAGATCAAGTACGGCACCAGCAGGCGCGAAACGGAGCCGCCGAGCAGCTCTCCCCACGGCTTAGGCCTAAACGTATACCCGGCAAGAATAAAGAACACCGGCATGTGAAACGAGAAGATGGCATGCCGCAAAGGCGAGGGATTTGGGACGGTATGCCCCACAATGACCAGAATAATTGCAATCCCCTTTGCAATATCTATCCAGTCGAGCCTTTTACTTCCCATAGCGGACCCTTCAAAACAGCAGCACACAAGATGAAAAAAGCCCAGACCACCAAGCGGCCCGGGCTTAATAAACGTTGGTGCTCCATGGCGGATTCGAACCGTCGACCTTGGGATTAGAAGTCCCCTGCTCTATCCAACTGAGCTAATGGAGCAAATAACCGCACGCCCAAGCAAGCGCAAGCCTGTCAGGCGCAAGTAATTATAACCTAGTTGAACTGCTCGCGGTACGCCTTGCAGACCTCATCAACCGGGCCGTCCATGCGAAGGTCACCCTTCTCAATCCAAACAGCACGCTGGCAGATACGCTCAACCTGCTCCATGGAGTGCGAAACGAACAGAACCGTCACGTCGCCGCTCTGGATAAAGTGCTGGATACGGTCCTCGCACTTCTGCTGGAAGAACACATCACCGACGGACAGCGTCTCGTCAACGATCAGAATATCGGGCTCGGTAATCGTCGCGATTGCAAAGGCAATACGCGCCACCATACCCGAGGAGAAGTTCTTGAGCGGCATGTCGACAAAGTTCTGCAGCTCAGCGAACTCGATAATGCCGTCAAAGTTGGCGTCGATGAACTCCTTGGTATAGCCGAGCAGGGCGCCGTTCAGATAGATGTTCTCGCGGGCTGTCAGCTCGGGGTCAAAGCCGGCACCAAGCTCAATCAGCGGCGCGATGTTACCGTGCACTTTAACGCTGCCCTCGCTGGGCTCAAGCACGCCAGCGATGATCTTGAGCATCGTAGACTTACCGGAACCATTGGTGCCAACCAGACCCACGACCTCGCCACGATGAATATCAAACGAGATGTGCTTAAGTGCCCTAAACTCCTCAAAGAACAGCTCGTGCTTGGCAAGCTTAATGAAGTACTCCTTGAGGTTGGTCAGCGACTCGGACGCCATGTTAAAGATCATGGTGACGTCGTCGACCTCGACAGCCAGAGGCTGCTCGCTGTAATCAACAACAGATTCAGTCATCACAGCACTCCTTAGATGTAGAGGATGAACTTGCGCTCGGACTTATGGAACACGGTGTAGCCAATAACAAGCGCAAGGACCGCCCAAGCGACGCACATACCAAACGTCAAAAGCGAGGGCGTAGTCTGGAACAGGAAGATATCACGCATAAACTGCAGGTAGTTGTACATGGGGTTCGCATACACCAAGATCCGAACGATATGCGGCATCTGAGCAACAAAGTCGGTCGTCCAGAAAATAGGCGTGATATAGGTCCAAGCCGTGATGACAACACTCCACAGATGCATAACGTCGCGGAAAAAGACCGTGAGGGCCGAGAGCATCATACCCAGGCCCATGCAGAAGCACATAAGCAGCAGAAGGCAGACCGGCAGCAGAATCAGATGCCAAGAAGGCATAACATGGAACCACAGCATAACGATGGCAACGGCGGCGAGCGAGAAGGCAAAGTTAACCAGCGAGAAGAGCACCTTCTGTACTGGGAAGACCCAACGGTGCACCTTAACCTTCTTGAGCAGCGGGGCAGCACCCACGATCGACGTCAGGGCCTGGTTCGTAGACTCGGACATGACGGCAAAGGTAACGTTACCCACGATCAAGTACAGCGGGTACATCTCGGGCGTAATCGAGCCATTGCGGCCCTGGGCAAAAATCGTCGAGAACACGATGGCCATGACGATCATCATCAGAAGCGGGTTGAGCACCGACCATGCGACGCCCAGAACGCTACGGCGATACTTGATCTTAAAATCCTTGGTAACCAGCTGACGAAGGATAAACGCGTCCTTCTCAAATTCGTTCTTAGCAAACGTCGCAGGCAGACTGCGAGTTTCTTGTTGCTTTGTCTGATCCGACACGGATGCAACTCCTTTACTCGTAATCGTTGACAAACGAACAGTATAGACCCGACGGCCATGCAAACGATTCGCGCAACAAAACTGGAGAACTAACCCACATCTTAGGATGCCAAGCCCAAACGGCTATACTTTCAGGGATTGAATGTATAAGGAGCATTGAGTGAATTCTGAATCCATCGCCGTCATCATCCCCTGCTACAACGAAGCCCTCACGATCGGCAAAGTCATCGACGACTTTCACCGCGAGCTTCCGCAAGCGACGGTCTATGTCTATGACAACAACTCGTCGGACGACACCTCACGCATCGCCACCGAACACGGCGCCACGGTCCGCTTTGAGCCCCGTCAGGGAAAGGGCAACGTGTGCCGCCAGATGTTTCGTGATATCGACGCCGATTGCTACCTGATGGTCGACGGAGACGACACCTATCCCGCCGAGGCGGCCAAAGCCCTCTGCGAGCCTATCCTCAACGGCACGGCCGATATGACCGTAGGCGACCGCCTTTCCAACGGCACCTACGCCGAGGAAAACAAGCGTGCTTTCCACGGCTTTGGCAACAATCTGGTCCGCGCCATGATCAAGTGGATCTATGGCTACAGCTTCGATGATGTCATGACCGGCTACCGCGCCATGAGCCGCCCGTTCGTCAAAACCTTCCCTGTGCTTTCCGAGGGCTTCCAAATCGAAACCGAGCTCTCGATCCACGCCGTCGACCACCGCTGGCGCATCAAAGATGTGCCCATCGAGTACCGCGACCGTCCGGAAGGCTCCGAGTCCAAGCTCAATACCGTGAGCGACGGCATTAAAGTCGTCGCGATGATCGGTACGCTGTTCAAGGACTACCGCCCGCTGAAGTTCTTCAGCCTCGTCGCGCTTCTGTTTGCGGTGATCGGCCTCGCCCTGGGCATGCCCATCGTTGTCGAGTATTTCCAGACCGGCCTCGTTCCGCGCTTCCCCACCGCCATGCTCGCCGCGTCGTTTATGTTCCTGTGCGGCCTGAGCCTTGCAACCGGATTCATCCTCGATTCCGTGGCAAAGGTCGAAAAAAAGCAGTGGGAGGTCAACGTGTACAGCAAATACGCCTACGACGACCAGCTCGGCCACCCCACTTCCAAGCCAAGCGAGAGGTAAACCGCCATGCCGCTCATCTCCATCGTCGTGCCGTGCTACAACGAGCAGGAATCACTTCCGATCTTTCTCAAAGAGCTCGATGGCGTCGTTCGCATCATGACCCAGCAAGACCCCGGCATCTCCTTTGAGACAGTCCTCATCGACGATGGCTCGGCAGACAAAACGCTCGCCGTCATGAAAGCAGAAGCCGCGGCGGCGCATCCATACGCCATCCGCTGGCACTCTTTCTCGCGCAACTTTGGCAAGGAGGCGGCGCTACTCGCCGGACTCCAGCACGCAAAGGGCGACTATGTCGCCACCATGGATGCCGACATGCAGGACCCGCCCTCGCTCCTGCCGCAGATGTACGAGATCTTGCAAACCGAAGACTACGACAACGTCGCCACACGCAGGACCACCCGCAAAGGCGAGCCTCCCATCAGGTCGTTCTGTGCCCGTATGTTCTACAAGATCATCAACCGCATTTCCAAGGCCGACATCGTCGACGGAGCACGCGATTTTAGGCTCATGAAGCGGCCTATGGTCAACGCCATCATCTCCATGGGCGAATACAACCGATTCTCCAAGGGCATTTACGGTTGGGTGGGCTTCAAAACCAAATGGCTCCCCTACGTAAACGTCAACCGCGTGGCCGGCGAGACCAAATGGAGCTTTTGGTCGCTGCTCCTCTATTCCATCGACGGCATCGTCGCTTTTTCCACGGCGCCGCTCTCCCTCGCCGCCCTCACAGGTATCGTCTTCTGTCTCATCGCTATTCTGGGATTCGTCGTCATCCTAGTAAAGACGCTTGTCTGGGGCGACCCCGTCGGCGGATGGCCGTCGCTCGCCTGCCTCATAACGCTGTTTGGCGGCATGCAGCTTCTGTGCCTGGGAATCATAGGTGAATACTTGGCAAAAGCCTACTTGGAAACCAAGCGACGTCCCATCTATATCATTCGAGAATCCAACGAGGAATCTGATGACACGGCCCAATAACAGCACGCTCAAGAATGTGGCGTTCTACGCCGCCTGCTTCGCATTTTCCGTCGCACTCTTTGTCGCACTTGCAGTGGCAGGGCATGTCTACCCCTTTGGCGACAACTCGTTTCTCACCAACGATCTCAAATACCAATACATCGACTTCTTTGCCTGGTTCCGGCGCGTCCTTTTAGGCGAGGCAAGCCTTCGCTATTCCTTCTCGCAGGGACTCGGCATGAACACATGGGGGCTCTATAGCTACTACCTCGCTAGCCCCTTCAACCTGCTCTGCGCGCTGTTTCCCGCAGACAAGCTGACGCTCTTCGTGTTTGTTATCTCCGCGCTCAAACTGGGCTGCATCCACATCAGCAGCGCTTGGTATGTGCAAAAGCGCTTTGACCTACCCAAGCCCGCAGCATTCCTGCTTTCCCTCTCATTCACGTTTTGCAGCTGGACCATCAGCAACCTACGCAACCCGCTCTGGATCGATTGCCTCATCCTGCTGCCCATCTGCGCCTACGGATGCTACGAGCTCATCCGCAAGCAGCGCATGATCCGCCTCGTCATCGCAACGGCGCTCAATGTCATGTTCTGCTGGTATACGGCCTACATCAGCATCCTGTTCCTCTGCATCTTCGTATTGGTCGAATTTGTCGATTATGTTGCAGAAGAAGGATTTAGCTGGAAGCTCATGCTCGATCGGGCCCTGCGATTCGCCGGGGCCATCGCGCTTGGACTGCTTCTGTCCGCCTGGACCTTTTTGCCGACCATCCTTGCCATGTCCAAGGGCGGTCCCGTTCTAGCACTCGGCCCCCTACTTAAAACCAGCCTCAAGTCGGTCATCAGGGGCTTTCTTCCCTGCATGTGGGTAAGCAACGAAAGCACACCGCAGTTCTATTGCGGCATCATCATGATGCTGCTTGCGGTGAGCCTGCTGGTTAACCGCACGGTTTCAATCAAGACGCGCATCGCAACACTCGTCGTCACGATAATCCTGGTCGCAAGCTCCGTTTTGAGCCCGCTCGAGTACATCTGGTGCGGCATGCGCGTTCCCAACGGCTTCTACTCGCGCACGGCTTTTTTGCTGAGCTTCTTTGCGCTGTGGGCCGCAGGATACGCGCTGCAGGCGCTCAAAAACCAGCCCAAATTGCGTCAAGCCTATCGCCCCGTCGTCATCATGCCCCTCCTGGCACTAACCGCCATTGAGTTGTTTGCCAACGCCCATGTCATTTGGAATCAGCTGTACGTAGGCTATTCCGAAGAAGCCAACAGTACCTATGTCGCCACCGCGACCGACACGATCACGGCCATTCAAGACCAGACTTCGGCGTCGTTCTATCGCATTGGCCGCACGACCACACGCGTCGACAGCGCCGCCCTCAACGAAGGCCTGGCGCTTGGATACAACCAGTTGTCTTCGTATTCGTCTGCCAACAACCCGCAGGCCATCGCACTGCTCAACTCCCTTGGATACAGCAGCGTCGGCGAATTCTCGACCCGTTATGCCGAGCCTATTCTCGCCGTCGATGCCCTACTGGGAGTCAAGTATGCCATTCCTGAGAACGTACCTGCGGGATACGTTTTAGCCAAGATGAATCAGGCCGACTCCACAAGCGCAGTGTACGAGAACCCCTATACGCTCAGCATTGGCGTCGCAGCCTCAAGCGATATCCAAAACAGCACGCTGAAGAGCGAGAACCCCTTCGAAAAGCAAAACGAACTCTACAGCAAAATCCTAGGCCGCGAGGTCAGTCTCTATACCAAGATCGAGGCCACGAACACGGAGAATAGCGATGGCTTAAAGCAATGGAGCGTTACTGTACCGGCAAGCTCCATCGGGTATCTCTACATCAACAAAGATGCGACCGCCGGCAGTTATTGGCCCGTCACCCTTACCATCGACCAGCGGACAATCGAAACCGAGGCCTGGAGATTCGATAATAATATCCGCCAGATTGCGGATGCATCGGACGCCCCGAGCCAGCATACGGTGTCAATCGGAGTCGCAGAGGGCTATACAGACATGCCCCAAGGCAATGAGCCAGTCTTTTACGCCCTCAATCTGGACGTTTTCGAGCAGATTATGAACGAGCTTAAGACGAGCGAATTTGTTCCGACGGTCTTTAAGGACGGAAGGATCGAAGGCGAATTTATCGCCAAGGATGACGACAACCTGCTGCTGAGCGTTCCGTACGATGAGGGCTGGAACGTAACGGTAAACGGAACCGCCGCAGAACTAACGCCCGCCGCCGATAAGGGTTTGTCGTCCCTGAACATACAGAAAGGCGCGAATAGGATCGTGATGACCTACAAGACTCCGGGCGCCCTTGCGGGGCTTGCAGTGAGTCTGGCGACCGCTGCCGCCCTTGTTGCAGCGGGGCTATTCACCAGGCATAAGAAAAGCCGCCGTTAACAAGCGGCGGCTTTTACTCTCGAAAAGTTAATAGCGGCTAGAGCGTCTTGAGGTACTCCCCCAGCTCTTCCTCCCAGTCGGGCATGTGGAACCCGACCGACTCGAGCCTGGACAGGTCGAGCGCGGAGTGGACCGGGCGCGGGGCGACGGGGCCGGCGGCATTCGCGTAGTAGTCGGCGGTGCTGACCGGCGCGACCTTCTCCCCGTTGCCGTTGGCTGCCTCGAAGACGGCGCGGGCGATGTCGGCCCAGGACCTCACGGCGCCGGAGCCGGTGCAGTTATAGGTGCCGTAGGGGGCGTGCGTCCCCAGCACGTGGAAGA
>CATYZE010000010.1 GCA_958415525.1 uncultured Collinsella sp.
GTGCTTTCCGTGTTGGCTGCGCTGGCGCCGGTGGATGTTGCGGTGCCGTCCTCTACGGTATCTTCTGTCGCATTTGCGTTGGTGCCTCTTTCGGCTTTGCCTGTGTCGCTGCTCGTGGCGTCGGCTTGCGCCTGCTGCTCGGCTGCTGCCTGAGGCTGGATGGCCTCCGCGATGGCCGCCATGGGCATCGTCGCGCCGACCATGGACGTGCACGCGATCGCGCAGAGCAGGTAGTAAAGGGGTCGTTTCATAGCGGAGCCTCTCGGTGAGCAGCCAACAGGGTCCGAAGGCGGCTCCAGGCCAGCACTCCGCACATATTTTGTTGCGATTTATTTTACGGGAACCCCAGTCAACAACAGCGAACTTTCTGGATTTTGTTGGGGAGGGGAGTTCCATGCGAAGAATATCCCCCGGTTTAATTTGTAATGACCGTCGGATTATTCGGGGGCTTATCCGTTATCGATAGAACGCATGTTGTGGGACTGTCTGGAAAGCGGCTTTTCGCTCAGCCTTTTGGAGTTCTTCCTGCTAAACTTTGTGATTGAAACAGGAGGTGCATTATGGATCGAGACACTAAAACCGTTCGACTACACATTGATGATGAACAGCTCGATTTTGACTCTTTTAAAAAGAGTGTCAACTCTTTTGCCGACATGGTTAAGGCTCTTTCGGACGATGCCGCTCCTTTTGCACAATGGCTCTTTTCTGTTGACCATGGTTCTATGGTATTTAATGCCGAGCTGGTAAGCGAAGAAAACTACGACCTCGACCCTTGCTTCGAAGTCATTTCTGGATTTATCGACCGTTTGAGCAGCGGGCGTGATGTTGGATTGTGTCCAAAAAAAGCTAGGGATGAATATCGCAAACTCGTGTCCGTTGTGGGCGCTAAGGATAACGGTCCCATTCGAGCAAGTATTGAGGTCATTAGCGGCAACAGCCCCGTTAAGCACGCCCCTGTTCGTCAGGCATTTGAGGTTGTGGGGGAGCCCCGTAGCTATCAGGTTGTCGGCTCTGTAGTGGGGACTATTTGCACCTTGGATGCAAAGCGCGGCAACAAGTTTGGAATGGTAGACGAAGGAACCGGCAAGTATATAAAAGGGAAGTTTCAAGATAAGATTCTTGAAGAGATTCGATCTTCCTTTAAGTGCCGCGCTCGTGTGTCTGGTGTTTTAACTTACAGGTCTGATGGCGTTGTGACGTCTGTTGATGCGCGTAAGGTAGTCATGCTGCCGGACAAGCTGCCGCGGCTTTCTAGCCTTTGCGGCATTTTGGAGGCCTAGCAGTGAAATATATCTATTGGGACTCAAATTGCTTCATTGGCTATCTTAAAGATGAGGAATACGGGCGCGATGCACGTATGGGCGTAGTACAGGCTGTTGAGCGTGGCGAAGCCATGTTGGTTACGTCGGTCTTTACAATGGTTGAGGTCGTCAAGTTTAAGGTTAAAGATACTGGCGATATCTCAACCATCGGCCGTGGAGAGTGCAATGCGCTCGAGGATTGCTTTAGTCCTGAAAATGGCGTGCTTCTCATCAATGTTGATCGCGAGACGGCGGCAATGGCTCGTCGTGCCGTGTGGGATTATAACGTTGATCCTAAGGATGCTATTCATGTTGGGTCCGCGCTTCAGTTTGCCGATGTCATGCTCGGCGACAGCGACGAGTTTGTATTTCAGACTTTTGATAAGAAGCTGATTAAGCGCGCTCAGGGTTGCGGTGGCATTAAATTCGAAGAGCCAAACGTTGCAGATTATCCTTATCAGCTCTGTGCCGATCTTGGTGAATAGGGCGTAATAAGGCCTTGCGACACTACGTCCGGCTTGGTCCGTAGAACCGCCGAAAGGCTGTCTTTGCGTTTAAGGGGCTGTTTTCCAAGGGGTGTTTGGCGTAATCTCCGCTTCCGGATGCTTGGTTTTAACTCGTTTTCCGGAAGTGCGGGGAAAAATCGAAAACCGCCGAGCACAACTCATTTTTCGGCAACAAAACCGCAGGTCAGCGGAGCTCAAAACAGAGGCTTGGTCGGTATTTCCCGGTTTTTCACCCCACTTCCCCAATCGCCTGTCGGAAGTATGCGGCAAATTCTGGAACCCTCGAGCACATCTCCCTTTTCGCCAAAAGAAACCGCAGGTAGAGACGTTGCGGCATTTCGGTGCGCTCGGCATGTTTTGAATTTGCCGCATACTTCCGAATTTCGCCCCTGCTGCAGGCTTCATTCCACTAATAAATCAGTTAGATAATGGACAAACTTGTCAGATCTGTCTCCGTGCTTAAACGCCGGCGGGGGCGAGATTGCTCATTTCGATAATTGCTATGTCAGTTGTGCTGTTTACCGCCCGCGTCTGCTGCTCGGCTGTCGTCTGGGGCTGGACGGCTTCCGCAATGGCCGCCAGTGGCATCGTCGCGCTGACCATGGATGCGCACGCGATCGCGCAGAGCAGGTAGTAAAGGGGTCGTTTCATAGCGGAGCCTCTCGGTGAGCAGCCAATAAGGTCCGAAGGCAGCTCCAGGCCAGCACTCCGCACATATTTTGTTGGGGTTAATTTTACGGGAACCCCAGTCAACATCAGCGAACTTTCTGGGGAAGGTTGGGGAGGGGAGCGGGGGCACCGTGGGAGACGGCTTTGTGGGCGGAAACAGTATTACTAAAATGGCGCATCCGATTTGGTAACTGCTCGAAACGGTCGCACCGCACGATGCCAGTCATGTTATCTGTACCTGAACTCCGCGATCATTCGATTGGAAGCTATGGCTGTGTCGTTGACGATGTCGCCCCCGCGAACGTGTGCATACGGTAAATCGGTAATTGCAATTGGCAGAGATGCCCATTTCATAAGCTAAAGAAGTCTCTATTGGGTTACCTCGTTAGCCAGGTAGGCAGAGGTGATAGACAGTTGCGCTAAAACGATCTAGAAAACAATATGGCCGTCTTGCCCGATGGTTGGACGCGTGTAGTGGATGCTGGGGCCGGCATGGGCCCTAGTATCTTATTATTGGAAGTTAAGCTTGTTTCGTTCTGCGATATAGCCCGCGAACCAGCTGCGTGCTTTGTTCTTCAGGATACGGATGTTCTCTTCGTTTGTAGCGTCGATCTCCTGGAGCGCCTGTTCAGCGATAGCATCCGTTTTTTCAAGAGGCTCGTCGACGCGTGAGCGGTATTTCTCGGCAACCGAGGTTATGTACCTGCTGACAAAGGCCTTTTTATCCTTATCGCTCAGGGTCGAGAACTCTACTTTGAGATTGAACCTAGACAGTAGCTCCGGTGGGAACTTAGCTCGCACCTCAGCCCTTGGCGTGTTCGAGGTGAATACCACGGTATAGCCATTGAGGTCATGTTCTTCGCCCTGTGAATCTGTGAATTTGCCACTCTCGAGCAGGTCGAGGAAAAAGCTCCAAACTGCGGAATTCCCCTTTTCGAATTCGTCGATAAGGATGACGCCTGACTTGCTTCGCTTTATTTTCATTGTCAGCTCGCCCTCTTCGCTGCCCATGTAGCCGCGCGGACTGCCGATGAGTGAATTGAGCGAGTCCTTGCTGCTGTAGTTTCCGAAGTTGATCTTAGGGAGCGGCTCTCCTGGGGCGAGCAGCTTGCTGAGAATCCTTGCGGTCTCGGTCTTACCCACGCCGGAGGGCCCGATAAGGAACAGCGAGAGAATCGGCTGCTCACCGATGCTATTAAACAGCCTGAATATCTCAGCCTGTTTGCGGAAATCGCTTTTGAATTGGTTCTGTCCTATGAGGTTGTATGAGAACTGGTCGAGCAGCCCTTTTGTCTCCGAGTCGTCTAGGTCTATCAGGAGTTTTGGTTTCTCTTTGATTGGCATGGATTGGTCCTCGGTATCTCCCTCGATGTCGCATTGGCGTACGGTGTCGAATACGGTGCGCATCTCGTAGCTGTATCTACTCGCTGTCGTTTCGTCCGCGATGAACACTGTGCTATCGGGCATTTGATAGATAAAGATTTCAAACGTTGCGGCCACGTCTCTTTTGTTACTTGAGGGGTCCAGTAGGGACAAAAGGGATGAGACGTCGAGTGCAATATCATGCTCTTCAGCTTGCTGTGCTATTTGTGCTGTGCTGGTAAGCGATAGCACCGAGGTATAGTCGTAGCCTTCACTTTTAAGCCAGTCCTTAAGACGGGCGAACTGGTCCTTCTTGTATGTGATTAAGTTCGGCATATCTTATTCACTCTTTTTATTTACCGCTTGGATGATGGCGATGACATCGATGTACGTTGCTTCGGTCTCCATTTCTTCTTTTACTGGATTGTCTACTCGTTCTTTGGCTGAGCCGTCAGTGAAGCCATCGTCCTCCGGTTCAACCGTCTTGCCTTTTGTCTGAAAGTATTCGTACGAGCTACGAAGGTCTGCTGGATGAACTTTCCCTTTGCAGATCCCGATGATTCCAACCTTGCCGATGAGAAGGTCATCGACTGAGTAGCCGCTTTCGAAGAGATTCGTTCCATCGACGGGAATCTTCAAGATAATGTCGCCGCCTTTACCGTCCCCGATTTTCCCGATGAGCTTGAATGACGTGCCCGACTTGATGAAGGACTGGAATAGGTGCCCCACATCGAGGCCGCCGGCCTCCGGGATTTGAATGCCGTCGAACGTTCCCGACATGACTGTTATGAGGGTGCGTACTTCGTCCTCATCGAGCAGTGAGAGGCTCACGTTATTGATGTAGACGAGGTCGCCCTCTTTACTCTTTTTTTCGTCAAATCCGAGGCAGTTTCCTTTGATATCGGCGAGCATGCGGCTCTTGGTGTTGATGTATTCGAGCGTGTCTATCAGCTTTGTTCGCTTCTCATGTCCTAAGTTTGCGCCTGCATCCCCGGATAATTTTGAAAAGAGCGGGACCTTCCCTTCTCCTTTTGCACGGATTTCCGCATTACCGGATGTTGCCTTCTCTTTTTCGTTTGAGCGCTCTTTCCAAATCATATTGTTTAGCAACATGCGCATTTCATAAACTTTGGAGTGGTTCATGTAATACGCCGTGAAGAGGTCCGTGGCATCGTTTTCATTTGACATGTCGTTCCAATCTATTTGATTCGTACATTTGTTCTATCTATTGTATCTAAAGTCACTGGATCGTGAAGGCGCACGGCTAGTTGAAGCTGCGATTCGACGTGTTGTACCAAGTAGTTGATTGATAGGGGCTGTTGGCAAGATGTAGACGGCACTTAGCTAACATGTGCTACGCAGAGGCAGCGTCCCGACCATCTTTGAAGACCTGTTTGCTTTTGAGGTGTACCGGTGCATATTTCAACGATAGACTTTAATTTCCAGTATTAAGCTGTTTCCCAGTTGCTTTGGAGGTTGCTTGTGGGTCTGTCGTCCATGTTCGATGGTTTGGGTTCATCTGTAATAGCGGCTATTGCCGGAGCTATCGTGACCGCTCTATTTAGTATTCCTATCAGCTATAAGGCTGGACAGGGGTCTATTAAACAGTCTCAGAAGGCCGGTAAAGGCTCTAAGCAAATTCAGGTTGGTGTCGTAAATGAGCGCAACGACATCTAAACAAATCCAGAAGGCTGGCGATAACGCGAATCAGGTGCAAGCGCAGACGGTTATTCAGAATATTGGGATATCTGAAGAGCGGGTTCATTGCATTGTGAGTGATGAGTGCGATAAGACTATTGAATCTTACATGCAAGAGTCAAAACTCCTTGTTGAACAAAGGCTGAGCAGTTTTAAAGACGAGTTGTACCGCGTCTTCGGGGGACAACTACGACTATTTAATTCGCTTCGTGAGCCTTCGTGTGTGGCAACATTAGGTGCGGCTACAAGTGCAGCTGCTAGGACAAATGCTGCTTCCGATTATCAGATGTTGGCCGAGCTATTAGTAAAACGCTTCGAGTCGCCATCGGATCGTCATATTGCCACCGGAGTAACTAAGGCAATCGAGATTGTCGAGTTTCTTACTGATGAGGAGCTTGCGGGGTTAACTGTCTTCTTTGCCGTAAATGGATACACCCCATCTTCTGGCGTCATTAGCGATGGTATCGAGGTCTTGGCCGGGATATACGAGAAGCTTCCTTTGGACCTCTTGCCAACTGGTGCAGAGTGGATGGGCGATTTAGACATCCTTGATGCAATTAGATACTCATCGATTACATCGCTTACGCCGTTTCTTGACCTTCAGTTTGACATGTTGAAAGGGTATACCATTTGCGGAGTTAGGGCGGATTCCACTGAAGAGGCTGAGGTGCTAGAAAAACTTGAAGAAGCGGAATTGCCAGCGGATTTGCTCGTTGATCATGAGTTGAATCCTGGGTATAAGCGATTGCCTCTTAGGTATATTGATCGCTTCGACAATCTGACATATAGGCATGATTGTGATGCCTCCATGCCGGGCATTCCGCTGAACAATGTGCAGATTGATGCGTTACGATCCATTGGCCAAATGAGCCAAGATGACTCCTGCGTTGGCATCATTAGGGAAAACCTCAAGAAGGGAATGTTTAAGTTTCCTGCGTTGGTTAAAGTGCACGACTGGTGGAATTCCATTCCATGGGTTCCAAGGCTCACGCCCGCAGGTGAATGCCTCGCCAGTGCCAACGCCAGAAGGCTGAACTCAGACTTGCCCGAATAGTAGGGTGGGACTCAGGCTATTTCATGCCGCCGTGAACCCAGATGTGGATAAAGACATCTCATTGGCTCACTTTTGTGTAGCTTTCAAATCGGAAACAAGTAGAACTTGATTAGTGGTTTGTCGGAGGGTATAATTCTCGCTCACTATTTCTAGCAGGAAGGGTGAAGCATTGTTATGAAGGCTATAGAATGCGCCGCGTTTCTCGTTAGTCATGCATGTGAGAATAATAAACTCATCAGTAACCTTCAGCTCCAAAAGATGCTCTTTTTCGCTCAAGTCGACTACATGCAAAAGCATGATTGGAACAAGCTGTTCGATGACGAAATTCACGCTTGGCAGTACGGTCCAGTCATTCCGTATGTTTACAATGCTTATTCTCGATATGGCGGTAGTCCAATCTTGAGGCCCGAGTTCTCATTAGATGAGACTCCATTTGATATTGAGTCTTTTAAATGCGATTATGAGCAGCACTCTATTGATATGAGAGCCTCGCTTGAATCTGTGTATGCAGAGTGGGTTGATAAGCCTGCCTGGGCCCTTGTTGCCGAGTCTCATGAAAAAGGTAAGGCATGGGACCGTGTCTATAACCGTAATGAGAAGGAAGCTTCTGGTTACGGCGATGTTATTACGGACGATATCATTAGGGAAACGTATGGCTGCTGAGGCTCCTTACGGCTCTAAAGTTTGGCGTGATCAGAAGGCGGCAGCGCAACGGAAGCTCGATGAATGTCTGCGCGTTATGGCAGATCATGAGTTTGAGAATCAGAACGAGGTCATCTCTTGTGCTGGAGTTTTGGCCGAAGTCTACTCGGATGAAGAATTTCGTCATCGCTATTCAAGCATCGTTGAAGTAATTGAGGGCTTTGATCATCCTGCGGTTGATGAGGGTGAAGCTCGTGATCGTATCAATAAATTCAATTCTGAAATTGAACAGGAACAGGCGCGAGCGACCTGTCTCGCTTCTAATCTAAGACAGTTCCTTGTTTATGATCACGATGGCACATATGCTTTCGAAAACGATAGCGATATTCTTGAGCTCCAAAAAGACAGGAGGCTTGAAAAACTATACGACCATGTTGCCCTAGAGGCTAAGCGCGCAGGTTACAACAGTGGCAGAATGAGAATGGTCGTTGGCGAGATTGGACGAGCCGATAAGAGTCTAAGGCAATCCAAGAAGGAATTCGGTAAGACGAAAGATGCGCTTAAATCGGCTGAAAAGGCTGCAATTAAAGCCGAGAACAAAGCCAAAAGGATGCAGACGGAGCTAATCGGTATTCTGGGCATCTTTTCTGCCATTACGCTTGCATTTAATGCTGGCGTATCGTTTACTACGTCTTCGATCGGTGCGACCACTTCCAATACAAGCATCTTTCAGATTGCTTTTATTGTCTCGGTTGTGGGATTCTTCCTGTTTAATACGCTGTATGCTGCCTTTTCGTTTATCTACCGTCTTGTCCAAGGGCCCTCTGGCGACGGCAAGCAATTTTGCCAGACGAAAGTTGTTATCGGATGCGAAGCGGCTTCAATTATTTTCATGGCATTGTTTGGAGTACTTTCTTATTTGAGCTGCTGCACTCCGGCTGCGAGCTAAATAACAATGTGAGTTATTGCTCCTTTTTGGCATTAAACTAAATCACAAAACAGCACCGCCAATACTGCGCTTAGGCACTGGATCCTCATGGGTTCCGGTGCTTATTTTCTGAGCGCTTCGACTATATCGTTAGTATCTTTTCTGAGGGCTCCCTGCGGCGTTTCTCTGATTTCCTTGATGCGGATATCTCGATGATGACCGTTCACTCCGCTAAGGGGGTCGAGTGGGACACCGTTTTCATTCCGGGCGTTACGCGTTTCGATTGGCCTAGAGGGATTTGTGTGTTTCGTCAAGAGGGCTTGAGCAAAAAGAGCATCGGAAATTGAGCAGCCTGAGCATCGGAAGCGCGCACGCTTTTTGAGCGGCTAGCCCTCCTGCATGAGGGCATGACGGACGCGGTAGGACTCGCCACGGAACTGGACGAGCCTCCCGTGGTGGACGATGCGGTCGATCACGGCGGCGGCCATCTGGTCGTCCCCGAACACCGACCCCCACCTGCTGAACTCCAGATTCGTGGTGATCACCACCGACTGCCTCTCGTATGCGTCGGCGAAGACCTGGAAGAGCAGCCTCGCCCCGTCCGCGTCGAGCGGGAGAAACCCGAGCTCGTCGATGACGAGCAGGCGGGCCTTGCCGATGAGCGCGGCCTCCCGGTCGAGCCTCCCGTCGTCGCGGGCGCGCCGCCGTAGCCGCGCTCGGCGACGAGCCTGTCGTAGATCCGCCTGGCGGTGTGGCGCTGCTTCCTCGGGGCCCCGAGGTCGGCCTCGAGAACGCCCGCGACCCATTCCTCGTTGCCCTCGAGCGCGGGCCTGCCCCTCCTCTGGGGCATCGGCGCGGCGGGCGACATGTCCTCCATGTCGGCGTACTTCGCCACGGTGTTCCGGCTCACGTGGAGCATTCGGGCGATCTCGGACCTCGAGCGCCCGGCGGCATCCATCGACCGTATATCATTCACTGTGTCCAGGGGCACGGTCATCTCCTCCATCCTTCCCGGGCGGGCTCGCCAAAGTAACCGCCCGGGGAAACCATACGGCGAGGGCCGCGCCCCCGGTCCCCGGGGCGCGGCCCTCTTGCTTAAACTGCTCAATTTTTCGTGCTCACGGTGTTCATTTCCCAGTGATCACTCGGACCACTTCTTAGTGAACATCAACAGGAGGGGAGAGCTGAGGTGGATGAGGCGTATTTGTCCTGGCGTTATGTTCCGCGCTTATTGGGCTATGCGCGATGTGGCGGCTTCAGTATGAGGCTGACTTGCGCTTCTTCGAGACCCGACACCGAGGTCTTTCAGGTTTAGTTTATGTCCGCGTCAGTAGTTATGCTTTAAGCAAAGCAGCACGAGTGAACTTGCTACAAGCTTCATGCTGTGAGCACGTTAACCAATCGGTCGTGAAGGCGAGGTGAGTATGAAAGGTAGAAACCAGCACGTTACGAAGCGGGCGGATGGCAATTGGCAGGTTAAGGGCGAGGGGGCGCGTCGCGCTTCCTTTGTTACGACAACCCAGGGCGAAGCTATAAAGCGCGGTCGTCAAATTAGTTCTAATCAGCACTCTGAGCTAATCACCCATCGTCCCGATGGCAGAATCCGCGCAAAGGATTCCCATGGGCACGATCCCTTCCCGCCGAGAGGATAGGGGCTTGACGCCATTGCGGCTGCGGGCATGGATTAGCGTGTCCGCAGCCGCAAACGCCTGTCGGAAGTATGCGGCAAATTCTGGAACCCCCGAGCACAACGGCTTTTCCGCATAAAGGATCCGCAGGCAGAAGCATTGCGGCATTCCGGAGCGCTCGGCACGTCAGGGATTTGCCGCATACTTCCGAGTTTTGGCCTTGTACCCTTTGCTCCAGATGCTGCAAACACTTGATTGATGCTATTTAAAGTCTATAATCAAATAATAGCTCTGAAATATCTTTTCAAACAATGAAAGGAATTCTGAGGACGATGCTTTGCCAGTTTACCTTCAGGAACTATAGATCCTATCGCGACGAGACTGAGCTCTCCATGCAGGCAACATCTATGAGGGAGTTCGAGCGTTCCCTCATTGAGTGCTCCGACGGTCAGAGTTTCCTCCCAGTGGCCGCGGTGTACGGACCCAACGCTGGCGGTAAGTCTAACCTGCTTGAGGCTCTCGATTACCTTCGTTCGGCGGTGGCCAGACCAATCAGATTGCTGTCTGCCAGTGCTGATGCGCCAGAGGGCGATCGCCCTTCGATACCCCGTTGTTCGGCGTTCGAGTTCGATGATGTGTCTGCTCTTGAGCCCACCGAGTTCGAGCTCTACTACCGCGCGGGCGAGCATGAGTACCGTTATTCCCTGTCCGTGCATGCCGACGAGATCGTGTCCGAGGGACTGTGGCGGCGCAAGTTGGGAGCGTCGCGTACAGCGATGCTGTTCGAGCGCGAGGGTGCTGAGGTCGAGCTCGGTCCCACGCTGCGCAAACTTGTGACGGCTGCGAGGTTCAACCCGAGCCTGCCGTACCTGTCGTTCCTCTGCATCAACTTTGACGCACCGGTGGTCAAGGAGGCTGCCAGCTGGTTTCTTGATGGCGTGTTCCTGAACTACAACAGCTCTTACCTGGAGCGGATGCTCGAGCAATTGCTAGATGAGGCCGAGTCGCCCGAGATCACGCGTTTCCTGCGCGCCGTTGACGTACGCATCGATGGCTTTAGGGTGGAGAAGGCCCCGGAATGGCGCGGCCAGCGAGTTTATGTGAGGCACGAGGTGGACGGCAAAGGCTATGAGCTGCGCCTGTCTGAGGAGTCGGCCGGCACACAGAAGCTCATGGGACTAGCTGCGTATCTGATGACAGCGCTCGAGCGCGGCAGCACCGTCGTGGTAGACAAGCTCGACGCCAAGCTTCACCCGAAGCTCCTGCGCTACGTGATTCTGCTGTTTAAGGATCCTGGGGTCAACAAGAGTGGCGCGCAGCTCATCTTCTCGTCCCAAGATGTGTCAACCATGCGAAACGATGTGTTCCGCCGTGACGAGATATTGTTCGCTGCGCGCGGCGAGGGGGAGGCGAGCCAGCTGTGGTCTCTCGCCGACATCCACGAGGCAAACGGTAATCTGGTAAGCAAGAACGCGGCTTTCGACAAGCAATACCTGTCCGGTCGCTACGGCGCCGATCCGTACCTCACCCGCATCGAGGAGTGGTATTAGCATGGTGTCGAAGAAGTCGAAGGGCTGGCGTAGCGGCAAGCGAGAGGGCCGCTCGCGCATGGTTCAGATGACGCGTCATCTGGTGGTGAGCGAGGGCAAGGAGACCGAGCCTCGCTACTTTGAGGGTGTGCGTGCGGCGTTGGGCGCGGCGAACGAGCGCAAGGTTGCCATTGTCGTTAAAGGAACCGGCAAACACACGCTTGACCTGCTTGACTTCGCCGTCGAACACTGCCGCTATGCGCCCGAGACATTTGACCATGTGTGGCTCGTGTATGACAAGGATGACTTCCCTGCGTCCGACTTCGACGCGATGGAGCGCAAATGCGACGAGCTCTCCGATGGTTCGAGGATCTTCCATGCGTTGTGGTCGAACCCCTGCTTCGAGCTGTGGCCGCTTCTGCACTTTCGCTATACGACCGCGCATATGTCCGCGTCCGACTGCCAGCATGCCCTCGCGCAGGAGATGTCGAGAAACCTGGGCATCGAGTACCGCAAGAACCTGGACGGGCTGTTCGAGGTGGTGGACGATAAACGGGGCGAGGCACTTCAGCGTGCTGGGCGCCTCGATACGCACCATAGGGAACTGGGCAACATTAAGCCATCTGCGCAAAACCCTTCAACTAAGGTTGGCGAGATATTCGATGTGATTGGGCCGTATCTGGTTGAATAGCCGAGTTCGATCGGGCTCGATGGACTGTAGATTCATGAAAGATGTTGTTTTGGGCTGCCTTCCGTCTTTAACTGGGTTGACCTTTTGGGACCCGATAGGATACTAGAGTGAATCTAGCGGTATTGACGCAGTCAACCTACGGGCCTGCGTCCTGCGGAGAGGCGGCTGTTCTTCTGGATGGCTGTCTCTCTTCATTACGCTCATGAGGAGAGCCTTTATTGAAGAGTATTCGGCGTAACGGTCATATCTAAGTGATTCGCCCAGTTAAACGTGCTCACTTAGAATCTCGAGTTAATCATCACGAACGGAGATCTGATGACCGACGCCAATAGAAAGCCGTGGCTTACGGCGTCCGAACAGATTGATCATCTCAAATCGAGGGGTGTCCATTTCTCGCTGATGGGCGAAGACCTGTGGTGAGTCACGGCGCAACGCCTGGATGCCGAAATTGAGCTAAACTAACTTCACAACAAAAAACAGAGCCTTTCTTTGGCCGAAGTTTTGCAAGGGGGTTCCTTCCCAAAGGAGGGCATCCCCTATTTTTATGGCGCAGTGATTGGGTTCCATGACTTTTCTCGTGATGGAGTATTTGATTAGAGTCTCCTATCTCTTGCCGTAATATAATTACGGCAAGAGATAGGAGACTCTAATGCTTAAGCGTTTTACTGTTGATGGCTATAGGAATTTTCCGACTCCGGTTACATTAAATTTTGCAGCTTCTCGTGATTACCAGTTTGCAGAAAATAACGTTAAAAACGGAACCGTGAAAACAGCACTTTTGATCGGCAGAAATGCGTCTGGTAAATCGAATTTCGGCTCAGCTTTATTCGACATTACGCTCGGCTTTCCAAAGGCATTCGATTATTCTGACCAGGATGATCGTCTGTTCTTGAATGCTGATTGCGGGCGAGGCACGGCACAGTTCACCTATGTATTTGAATTTGACGGTCGCGAAATCAATTACAGCTATGAAAAGACTTCTCCGACCACTTGGCTTCACGAGAGCCTAGCGATCGATGAGAGCCTCATATTCGATTTCAATAATGCACGCGGCGTTTTCGAAGAAAACCATCTTGAACGAATCGGTGCATCCGGTATCAATTTTGAATTCTCTGATACTTCGTTGAGCCTTCTTTCTTATATAACGAGCAGCCTTCCAACTAATGTTTTAGGCGTCTTGGCTGAATTACGCCGATTTGTCTCGCGCATGAGGCTGATTCGCATGGATAGCTTTCAATTAAAAGGGTTTGAAACAAGAAAGGTAATCGACAAGATCATACGAGAGAACAAAGTCGCGGATTTCGAGTCATTTATTCGCCATTTTGGAGTCGATGAGTCCCTGATCGTTATTAAAGAGTCCGACGGCTTGCCTGTTCTGTATTTCAATCATCCCGTGCGATGCATCCCGTTTGTCGAGGCATGTTCTAGCGGTACAAGAACTCTGGTTAAGTTGTTCTCCGAGCTCGAGCTAAACGAGTCGGCCGGCTTTTTGTTCATAGATGAGTTTGACGCTTTCTGTCACTTTGAGATGGCAGAGAGCCTTTTGAAGTTTTTTGCTTCCAAGGCCTCTTGTCAGATACTGTGCTCCACCCACAACACTTCGCTTGTTAAGAATGGCGTAATGAGGCCCGACTGCGTTTATAAAATCTCTACAAAAGAGGGCATTCGAACCTTAGCCGATTCCACCGATCGCGAGTTGAGACTTGGTAACAACATTGAAAAGCTCCTCCGAGCCGGAGAGTTTGACTAGTCATGTACAGCTCATCCGAAAAGAACGTCCTGCTTATTGTTGAAGGTGCCAAGCGCGAGCCTCAGTTGATGGAGCGGTTGTTTAATTCATTTGGCCTTGCAGACGATCATCAAATTTTTCCAGTCGAGATCAACGTTCACGACTTTCTAAATAAACTCTTTCAAGAATATGGTTGCGATTTTGAGGCCGTTGATCTAAAGCCCTTTGTTGCTGAGCTTCTGTCGAATGAAAAAGCTGCGGCTCAGCTTCTCGAATCAAGTTTCACGGACACACTGCTCATATTTGACTTGGATCCTCAGGACAATCGGCTCGATTTTAAACGGCTTGAGCTAATGCAAGACTATTACTGTGATAGCACTGACATGGGCCAACTCTACCTAAACTATCCATCGGTTGAAGCATATCGTGATTTTGATCCCTTGAAGTATTTCTCTCTGGATGATGCCCTTGTTCCTTCAGATGTGATTTTTGGTCAGCAATCTTACAAGAACTGGGTTGCCAGGAGGGGAGACTCGCTTGCAGATATTGGGCGTATTGATGGCTATACATTTGCTTGCATTATTGCCGTCCATGCTCTGAGATCGCTTTGGTTAACTAATCAGCAGGTGACGTCAATTGCAAACGAATCCCTGGCTGACTTAGCTGCGACTGTGGTGGGCATCAATCATTTTGAGCTTTTGCTCAATGAGATTGATCGTCTGAACAATGATTCATTTTGCGCATGCTGCACCTGCCTTTTCTTTATTGCGAATTGGCCTAAGCGACTTAACGACGTTATGAACAAGGCGATTAAGAGGGGTTTGGGTATTCGTTTGTTCTAAAGAGTCCCCTTCACCATTTATCTCCGAAAGTGCGGGGAAAAATCGAAACTTGCCGAGCACACACCGATTTTTGGCAACAAAACCGCAGGTCGCGGGTGCCCAAAACTAGGGTCTGGTCGACAGGTCTCGTTTTCTCACCGCACTTCCGGATTGGGCGCTCATTTTGGACTCTCGAAGCCCCCACATCCTCTAAAAAAGTTCTTAAAACAGCCTTAAAGGCGTTCCAACTCGCGTTGACAGCGTAAAATACGCATGTTTGACTATGACAGAAGTGGATTTTAGGGGAGGAGTACGCCATGGAGGTGCTGGTTGTTGGCAACACCGCATATGTTGACGATGACTTTTGCGCCAAGGCATTCCCTGGGGACCACGTTAAGGTTGTAGCTGCGCAGGAAGCGCGCCGCGATGAGTCGTCGCCCCATGCCTCGTGGAAAGAGTTGCTTCAGCACTTGGAGCAGGCCTACGAGTTCGACCGCGTGGTCTACCTGTCTAATTACCTTACCCCGCATACCGATACCGTGGGCGATATCGAGCTACTGCGCTCGGTCTTTCGTACGTGCGCGGGTCGCCGGGTCCAACTACTGTATGTAGCGGGGCCCGCGGGTGCCGAGGGTGCCGCCGATGCCGCGGGGCGAACGGGCAAGGGCATTATCGCGCACGCAGCCAACGACCTGTGCCGCTACTACGCTGCTCGCGAGGGCGTTCAGACCAAGATCCTGCGCGTGCCGTTCCTGTATACCGCGTCTGCCGCGCTGGAGGACCCGTTTTTGGTGCCGCTGTTCGACGCATGCTCAACCGGATCGGCCGCTCTGCAGGGCGCGCAGGATGCGGCATTTCCCCTGCTGTGTGCCGAGGAGCTTTCGGTGCTGGTGCGCCGTATCTTCGACAGCTGGAATGGTAACTTTGAGACGCTCGACGTAGCCGATACCTTCCATCACACGGTGGGTGAGGTGGGCGAGGCCCTTCAGGCGCTGTTCCCAGGGCTCTCAGTTGCCTATGGCGATTCTGCCGGCTACGCCCTGCCCGCCAGCGACGTCGCTCGCGTGCGCTATGGCTGGTTTCAGCGCTACGACTTGCTGCGCGACCTCTCGACCATTCAGGCTCGCTGGGATGCTGGCCGTGCAAAGAAGGTCAACCCTTTGCGCGCGGCCATCGACCGCATTCAAATGCGCACGCTGCCTGTCAAATGCCTGGAGACGGCAGCCGCCTGGGTGCTCTTTGAAGTGCTGGAGCGCTTGTTCTCCCAATCGACCCAGCTCAACGTGCTCGATTATCGCCTGCTCTACGTGGTGCTCATCGGCACGCTGTATGGCTTGGACTTTGGCCTGGTTGCGGCGCTGCTGGCGTCGGTGGGTTTGGCCGCGAGTTACTTTACTCTGTACGGCTATACCTTCCAGGGCCTGTTCTACGAGCCGTCCAACTGGCTGCCGTTTATTGCGTACTTTGTTGTGGGTGCCGTGTGCGGCTATGTGCAGCTGCGCAACAGCGAAGCCATTAGGGCGGAGCGCGATCAAAACGAGCTCGTGCGCAACCGCAATACGTTCCTTACGCAGCTCTACCACGACGCGATCGAGGACAAGCGCGCGTACAGGCGCCAGATCGTGGGTCGCCACGACAGCTTTGGCAAGATCTTTGCCGTGACGCAGGAGCTCGACGTGTTCAACCCACGCGACATCTATCGCAAGTGCTGCGAGCTTCTGGGCGAGATCCTCGAGAACGATTCGGTGACGATCTACCATGTTTCGGGCGGGGCATTTGCACGCCTGGTGGCAGCAAGTCCTGCGATTGCCGAAGATGCCGCACGCTCGCTCACGCTTGAGCAGCTTGCACCTCTTTTGGGCGACGGGGGTCGTTCGAATCTGTGGGTGAACCGCGAGCTGACGCCGGGGCTTCCCATGTTTGGATACACGATCGAGCGCGACGGGGCACCCGCCGTGTTGATCTTTGTACGTCGCGCGGCCGAAAACCAAATGACCCTCTATTATCAAAACTTGTTCCGCATCTTGTGCGGCCTGGTCGAAAGCGCGCTGGGCCGTGCCTTTGACTACGAGGCGGTGGCACAGGATAAACGCTGCGTTGACGGCACTTGCGTGCTCAAGCAGGCTGCCTTTGGCCAAGAGCTCGCGGCCGAGCAGGCGCTGGCAGATGGCAAGATGGGCAGCTTTTTGCTCCTGCGCGTGGTACCGGGCATGGAGCCTGTCGGCGAGCTGATGGGCGCAATTGGGTCGGCAATCCGCGAGAGCGATGCGGCGGGCTTGGTCGACGGCGACGTGCTTTACCTGCTTATGCGCCAGGCAAAGGCGTGCGATCTGCCCATTATCCGCGAGCGCCTGAGCGCAAAGCAGATTGCGGTGGAGCCCGTCGACGGCGAGGACATCGTGGCGCTGCTGCAGCACATTGCTGACACCGGTGACGGTGAGGGGGATGCCGCTTGATCTCGCTTGTCGTTGCTGCCGTCTTGCTGTTGATTCATTCGCTGGTTTGCCTGGTGCTGTGGACGCTTATGAAGTTGGGCCTGCTGCCGGTGCGCGGGCACATGCTGGCTGTGATAGTGCTGGTGCCGCTGTGGGGCCCGTTGCTGGTGGTTCTGCTATCGGTCCGCGGCGCGGTGTTTGGCGAGGGGCTGAAAGAGTCTGCGCTGGAGTCGCTGCGCTTCAACGACGACCTGCATCGCAGCATCCTAGTGCACGAACGTGATGCCGATGCAGGCGTAGTGCCGCTCGAGGAGGCGCTCATCGTCAACGACCCGGCAGAACGGCGCCGACTAATGCTCTCCATGCTCACCGAGGAGCCCGACGCGTACCTGGCGCAGCTGCAGGCGGCTAAGCTTAACGACGACGTTGAGGTGGCTCACTATGCCGCGACGGCGGTGGCGCAGATCTCCAAGGAGTCCGACCTTAAACTGCAGCAGCTGGAGCGTGCCTTTAAGACGGACCCGAGCGCGCAAAACCTCAACGAATACTGCGATTTTCTTGGTGAATACTTGGGCTCGGGCTTGGCTGAGGGACGCGTGGCTCAGATTCAGCGCCAACAGTACGCGCGCCTGCTTGCGCGTCGTTGCGAGCGCGAGGACACCCTTGAGCTTCGCATTCGATACGCGACGGCGCTGGCCGATGTCGGACAGATCGACGAGGCGCAGGCCGTGTCCGACCAGCTGGTGCTCGATGTGCCCGAGGAGCAGGAGGTTTGGATGCTTTGCCTGCGCCTTGCGGTGATGCGCCGCGACGGTGACGAAGTCCACCGCGTGATCGATGCGATTGACAAACAGTATGTATACTTGAGCGCCGCCAACCGCGAGGAACTGGCGTTTTGGCGCAACGGAGAGGAGGCCCGATGAGCGTGGTGCAGCATATCCGCGACCGTGCGGGCCATTTTCGCTGGATGGGACTTCTCGTGGTGTGGGCTGTCTTTATTGCCATGGCGGCCGTGCTGCTGGTGGAGCGTGCCGGCGTGCAGTACAGTGCGGGCCAGCATAAGCTGGGGATGCTTGCCGCCAACGATGCGGTGCCGGCCTCCTCGGCAATATTTGGCCAAAAGCCCACGTGCCTGGTCATTACCGACTCTGACCAAGCTAGCGTCGAGGACGTAAAGGAGCAGTTCGACCAGATCTTGCTCGACATGAAGGTCGCGCATCGCGATGTGGACCTTGCCCTGGATGGCGAGGATGCCATTCCCTCGCTGACCTCCTTCGATCGCGTGATTTTGCTCATGCCGTCGCTCGATGGCCTCGGTACGCACCTGAGCGACATTATGAGTTGGGTGAGTGCCGGTGGTTCGCTTATGCTCGCCATGCCGCCGGATAACTCGAGTTATCTGCAAGTGATTGCCCCCAAGCTTGGCATTGAATCGGCCGGATATGACTATGTAAAAGCCGAAGGCATTGTGCCGAGCGAGGACTTTATGGTGGGCGGGGGAGAGCGCTACGAGCTCTCGGACCCCTTTGATTCGTCGCTTTCGGTTTCGCTGCGCGAGACGGCTCGTGTGTGGGCTAAGACCGGCGATGCGGGCGCCCCGCTCATTTGGTCGAATGATTGGGGAAGCGGACGCACCGTGGTGTGCAATATCGGCATCTACGACAAGGTCATGCGTGGTTTTTACGCCGCGGCGATCAGCCTGCTGGGCGATGCCACGGCCTACCCCGTCATCAACAGCGCCGTCTTCTATCTGGACGACTTTCCCAGCCCCGTGCCCTCGGGCGACGGCACCTACATCAAGCGCGACTACGGGCTTTCTATCGCCGACTTTTATGCCAAGGTCTGGTGGCCCGATCTGCAAAAGCTCGCGCAAAAATATGGCGTTCGCTTTACCGGCGTGATGATTGAAAACTACGAGGACGCGGTCAACCAGACCGAGCCCGCGCGCCAGGCCGATACCACGCAGTTCCGCTACTTTGGCGGCATGCTGCTGCAGATGGGCGGAGAGCTGGGTTTCCACGGCTACAACCATCAGCCGCTTGCGCTCTGGGACACCGACTATGGTACGTTGTACGTCTACAAGACCTGGAAGAACAAAGAGACGCTCGTCGCTTCGCTCAACGAGCTTATCGCCTTTCAGGACGAGGTGCTGCCCAACGCGCACGGCTCGGTCTACGTTCCGCCGTCGAATATCCTTTCGGCCCGTGCACGCAAGCTTATCGGTACCGACGTTCCGCGCATTAAGACCATCGCCAGTACGTATTTTGAGGATGGCACCGACCTGCCGTACGTGCAGGAGTTTGGCGTGGCGAGCGACGGCATTGTGGAGCAGCCGCGCATTGTCTCGGGCGGCATGGTCGGCGATTCCTATATGCGCCTGGCTGCCGTGTCCGAGCTCAACATGCACTACGTAAGCACGCACTTTATGCATCCGGACGATCTGCTCGATCCCGATCGCGGCGCCAAGGAGGGCTGGGAGGTCTACAAGGGCGGCCTGACCGACTACCTGGACTGGCTTAGCAAGTCTGCGCCCGACCTGCGGCGTCAGACCGGTTCGGAATGCTCGGGCGCCATCCAGCGCTTTTCGTCCGTGACGGTGAGCGTGGATACCAGCGCGGATTCCTGGACGCTCAGCCTGGGCAATTTCCACGACGAGGCTTGGCTCATGCTCCGCGCCAACAACGACGAGCCGGGTGCAGTCACGGGTGGCGAGATTACGCATCTGACGGGCGATCTGTACCTGGTTAAAGCCACGGACAAGACGGTGACCATTGCACGCAAGGAGGGTGGCAACAAATGAGAATCTGTTTGGTACTCGAGGGTTGCTACCCCTATGTGCACGGCGGAGTGTCCACCTGGATGCACGGCTACATACAGGCCATGCCCGAGCACGAGTTTGTGCTGTGGGTGATTGGCGCGCATGCTGCCGACCGCGGCAAGTTTGTCTACGAGCTGCCCGGCAACGTGGTCGAGGTACACGAGGTATTTCTGGACGATGCCCTGCGGCTTTCGGGCGAGCAAGAAGAGGCCGACTTTAACGCCCGCGAGCGCGAGGCGCTGCGCCGCCTGGTGTCGCTTTCTAATCCGGACTGGGACGTGTTGTTCGATATCTTCCAGCGCCGTCGCGTGCATCCGCTCTCGTTTTTGCAGAGCCGCACGTTTATGGATATCTTTCGCGACGTGTGCCTGGCCGAGTACCCCTACACGCCTTTTGCCGACGCATTCCACACTATGCGCTCCATGTTGCTGCCCGTGCTCTACCTGCTGGGCAGCGAGGTGCCGGTGGCCGATGTGTACCACGCCATCTCGACCGGCTACGGCGGCCTGCTCGCCTGCCTGGGCTCAAGCGTTCACCAGGCTCCGGTGCTGCTGACCGAGCACGGCATCTATACCCGCGAGCGCGAGGAAGAGATCATTCGCGCCGACTGGGTGGTGCCGTCGTTTAAGGACCGCTGGATTCGCTTTTTCTACCTGCTTTCGGAGGAGATCTACCGCCGCGCCTTCCGTGTGACGAGCTTGTTCCATAACGCCCGCAAGACGCAGATCGATATGGGCTGCGATGCGGACAAATGCCTGGTCATTCCCAATGGCATCCAGTTCGACCGCTTTAAGGACATTCCCTTAAAGCCCGATGACGGCTGGGTGGACATTGGCGCGGTGGTGCGTCTGGCGCCCATCAAGGACGTCAAGACCATGATTTACGCCTTCTTTGAGCTGCACGAGCGCCTGCCCAAGGTGCGCCTGCACATCATGGGCGGCGTGGACGACGAGGAGTACGGTGCCGAGTGCCATGCGCTCGTCGATACCCTGGGCGTGTGCGATCTGATCTTTACCGGGCGCGTCAACGTGGTCGAGTACATGGAAAAGCTCGACTTTACCATTTTGACGAGCATCTCCGAGGGCCAGCCGCTCAGCGTGCTGGAGTCGCTTGCGGCGCGCCGTCCCTGCGTGACGACCGAGGTGGGCTGCTGCCGCGAGCTGCTCGAAGGCGCCCCGGGCGATGACTTTGGCGTTGCAGGTTTTTTGACGCCGCCTATGTATCGCAAGGGCTTGGCCGATGCCATGGAGCGCATGTGCGCGAGCCGTGCCCGCTGTATCGAGATGGGGGAGCGCGGTCAGCGTCGCGTCGCCACGTACTTTTTGCACGAGCAGATGCTCGCCAACTATCGCGCGCTGTACGACGAGACGGCGCGTGCGTTTGACCTGCCCAGAGAGGGGGAGTAGCCGGTGGCCGGAATCGGTTTTGAGCTCAAACGCCTGTTTAGGCGCAAGGGTCTGTTTGCCACGATGCGCGCCTATGGCTACGCCGGCATTGTGTGCACGGGCCCCATGCTGCTGGGTGTGCTGCTCCAGGTGGGTATCTTGGTGCTGTGCGGTCTGTGGGGCGTGGGGCGCGCCAACCAGGACCTGCTGGTGTGCATGGTGACCTATACGCTGCTGGCGTCGCTCACGCTCACGAGCTTTTTCTCCATGCCGGTCACGCGCTTTTTGGCCGACATGCTTTTTGCCGAGCGCGAGGATGAGATCTTGCCTTCGTTTTGGGGATCTAATGCCATCATGCTCGTTGCGGGCACGGTGCTCTACGGCGTCTTTTTGCTGTTCTCGGGCGCCACGCTGCTGCAGGGGCTGCTGTGCCTGTGGCTGTTCAACATTATGATCGTCAACTGGAATGGCATGAGCTACCTCACGGCCATCAAGGATTATCGTGGCATTTTGTGCAGCTTTGCGGCCGCCATTGGCGTGGCGTGCCTGTGCGCCCTGGCAGCGCTGGCGCTGGGACTGCCGCCGGTCGAGGGCCTGTTGGCGTCAATCGCCCTAGGCTACGGCGTCATGCTCGCCTGGGATGTGGTACTGCTGTACCGGTATTTTCCACGGAGTGACCGGAGTCCCTGGCGTTTTTTGCGCTGGCTCGACCAATTTATGCCGCTTGCGCTTACGGGGCTGTTTACCAACTTGGGGCTTTTCGCACACCTGGTTATTATCTGGGCGGGCCCTATTGGCGTGCAGATCAAAGGTCTTTTTTACGGGGCTCCTTACCATGACGTGCCCGCACTCATTGCGTTTTTGACCACACTCGTCACGACCGTCAACTTTGTGGTGTCGGTCGAGGTCAATTTCTATCCGCGCTACCGTGACTACTACAGCCTGTTTAACGACGGCGGCGTGGTGGGCGATATTGTGGTGGCCGAGGAGGAGATGCTCTCCACGCTCAACAGCGAACTGCGCTTTTGCGCGCTCAAGCAGCTGTTTGTGACCGCGGCGGTCATTTCGCTCGAGACCACAGTGCTCTCGGCCCTGCCTCTGGGCTTTAACAACCTTATGCACGGGTATTTTCGAACGCTATGCGTAGGCTACGGCCTGTATGCCGTGGGCAACACGATCCTGCTTATCTTGCTGTACTTTACCGACTACAAGGGAGCCGTTCTGGCCTCGGGCCTGTTTGCCGGTGTGGCAGGGCTGGCGACCGCCGTGTCGTTGCTTTTGCCGCAGCAGTTTTACGGCTTTGGCTTTTTGTTGGGTGCGGTGGTGTTTTTTATCGTGGCCCTGCTGCGGCTCGATACCTATACCGCCAACTTGCCGTATCGTATCCTGAGCCAGCAGCCCATTGTGGCGACCGACAAAACGGGTCGCTTTACACAGCTGGGCTGCTTGCTCGACCGTGCCGAGCAGCGCTTTGAGGAGTGCCGCCGCAAGGGCGTGCCGCACGGCGCGTTTCAGCGCGCAGTAGTTCGCGTGTATCGCAACCATTGGGGAGGTTCTGATGATCGATAAGTTGATGTCTCGCCGCTGTCTGATCGAGGCGGCTGCCGGCGCGCTGCTGCTTTCGGGCTGCTCATCTCAGGACGAATCCTCGACAAATAAGGTAAAAAAGCAGGACAAGATCAAAAAGGCCGAGGCCTCCGTCCAGTCCAAGCATCTGCGTGATAAGGATGAGCTGTACGAGGTCTACGACGACTCTGGCATTGTGACCATGTATCTGACGGTTTCCCGTGGTAACAGCTCCGAGAACACGGACCATAGCTGGGCCGAGATCAATACGTACTCGGTGTATGACTATGCCGACATGGGCGTGACGCGCTATCAGGTTATGGGTCTGCTGCAGCCGGGCGACGAAGACGGCCCGGTGGCCGGCGAGGTTGGCTATGGCGAGGAAGCGCCCAATGCCACCGTGCAGGTGCGCGGCCAGACGTCGAGCTCCTACACGCAAAAGAATTACAAGGTGGAGCTCAAAAAGGGCAAGGGTACCTGGCGCCAACAGCGCGCGATTGCGCTCAACAAGCACATGGGCGAGGGTATGCGTTTTCGCAACAAGATGGCCTACGACCTTATCCGCGGGATTCCCCAGATGATGGGCCTGCGCACGCAGTTTGTGCATCTGTGGGTGTGCGACCAGACCGAAAAGTCCAACGATACCTTTGAGGACTACGGCCTGTTTACGCAGGTGGAGCAGCTCAACAAGACGGCGCTTAAGGCACATGGCCTGGATAAGAGCGGGCGCCTGTACAAGGTGAACAGCTTTGATTTCCATCGCTACGAGGACACCATTAAACTTGCCGACGATCCCGACTACAACCAGGCAAGCTTTGAGGGCATGCTCGAGATTAAGGGCGATTCGGACCACACCAAGCTCATCGAGATGCTCGACGCCCTCAACGACGAATCGCAAAAGATCGATGACGTGCTCGACACCTACTTTGATACCGAGAACCTGGTCTATTGGCTGGCGTTTCAGATTCTGACGGGCAACTGCGATACTCAGAACCGTAACTGCTATCTGTATAGCCCGCTCAACTCCAATACGTGGTACATCCTCGATTGGGACAACGACGGTATGCTGCGCAAGCTGGAGCTTTCTCTTGCCGGGTTCTCGGACTATGCGAGCTGGGAGCGCGGCGTAAGCAACTACTGGGGCAACGTGCTATTCAATCGTGCGCTGCGCAGCAAATCGTTCCGCAGTGAGCTCGACCGCGCCGTCAAGGACCTGCGCTCGTATTTGACCGAGGCGCGCCTGACAAAGATGATCAAGCACTATCGCGAGGTGACCGAGTCGCTCGTCTTTGCCGCCCCCGATATCGATAACCTGCCCGTGACAAAGGACCAATACGAGCAGATTGCCGCGGCGATTCCCTCCGAGATCGAGGAGAACTACAAGAGCTTTCGCGAGAGCTATAAAAAGCCCATGCCGTTCTACATTGGCGTGCCGCAGATCGATAACGGTAAGCTGCGTATTAACTGGGATGCGTCCTACGACTTTAAGGCGCGTGATATTCGCTATACCGTGGAGCTGGCGCGCGACTATGCCATAAGCGACGTGCTTTTTAAGGCCGAGGACGTGCTACTTCCCGAGGTGACCTGTGATGCGCCCGATGCCGGCCAGTATTTTGTGCGCGTGCGCGCCACCAACTCAGACGGCTATACGCAAGATGCGTTTGACTACTATGTGACCGACGACGGCAAGCACTACGGCATGAAGTGTTTTTACGTGCAGGACGGCGGTAAGGTCGTGGAGGATACGTATGATGAGGGCTAGCGCGCTGCTTGAGCGCTTGGCAGCTCCGCCTGTGCGTGCCACGCAGGAGCGTTACCGCCACGAGCTCAAATATCTCATTAACGAGGGCGAGCACGCCGCGCTTGCCTGCCGCATGGCGCCGGTGTTTGAGCTGGACAAGCATGCGCAGGCGGGCGGCTACACCATTCGCAGCCTGTACTTTGACGACTACTGCAACTCTGCCTACGAAGAAAAAGACGCCGGTATTCTCATGCGCAAAAAGTACCGCGTGCGCATCTATAACGGTGGCGACAAGGTGATTAAGCTGGAGCGCAAAAAGAAGTACGGCAGCTGGATTTACAAGGAGGACGCGCCACTCACGCGTGGCGAGTTTGAGCAGATTCTGGCCGGAGACTACGACTTTTTGCTGAGGAGCCCCTATCCGCTCTGTCGCGAGTTCTACATCGAGTGCATCTGCAACGTGATGCGCCCGCGGACCATTGTGGATTACGAGCGCGAGCCGTGGGTGATGGATGAGGGCACCGTGCGCATCACGTTTGACATGAACGTTCGTGCCGCGGTGGGTAGCTTCGATATCTTTGACTCGACCTTGCCTGCACTGCCTGTGCTGGAGCCCGGCAAGCTGGTGATGGAGGTCAAGTTTACGGAGTTTTGCCCGCAGCTCGTGCGCGATATGGTGCCGCCGGGCGCGGCTGAGCTTACGGCGGTCTCCAAGTACTGCCTGTGCTACGAAAAGACTGCCTACTTACGCGGCTTTAACTACTGGGAATCGGATTTTGAGAACCGAGGGGATATTTAGACCATGAGCACCAGGGACTTTTTTAAGAACTCCGTCTTGGAGGCGTTTGGTCAGGTCGACCCTGCCAAGATCGGTTTGTCGCTGCTCGTGGCGCTCGCCATGGGCATCCTGATCTATTACGTGTACAAACGCTTTTTTACCGGCGTGGTGTATTCGCGCAGCTTTGCCGTGACGCTCGTGGGTATGTGCGTGCTCACCTGCATGGTCACGCTCGCGATCTCGACCAACGTGGTCATTTCGCTCGGTATGGTCGGTGCTCTGTCCATCGTCCGCTATCGTACGGCGGTCAAGGACCCGCTCGACCTGTTGTATCTGTTTTGGGCGATTACCACGGGCATTACGGCGGGTGCCGGCATGTATGCGCTCGTAGAGATCACGGCAGTGGTGATCGTGGTGATGATTGCCGGCTTTGCGAGCCACCAGGACAAGGCGCGCGTGTACATGATGGTCATCCACTACACGGGGCAGACCACCGGCGATGATATCGTGCGTGCATTTGGGCGCACCAAGTTTTCCGTCAAGTCCAAGACGATGCGCGGCGACAAGGTCGAGATGGCCGTTGAGGTGTTCTCGGACGGCGTGGATATGCCCTATGCCGACGCCATCCGCGCGCTCGATGGCGTTGAGGACCTGACGCTCATCCAATACAACGGCGAGTATCACGGTTAGTTTGGTACAGTTTTATTTAAGGGGCGGTGTCGCGTGGACGTGCAGCAGCTTGAAGAGACCTGGGCCGTAAGGGCCGGCGCACGTGAAACGTGTCTTGTTGCGGCCTCGCATGTGCCGGCGGCACTGTCGCTGCTGGGGATCGTGCGGCCCGGCGATCGCCTGGTGGCCTTTGCGGACGACTTTGCCGATGCGTTTGCCTGTGGCTTTGATGGCTGCGATGTTGCGCTGGTGGGGGAGCCCGCGGCTGCGGCGTTTGCTGCGGCGTCCGAGGGCTTTGATGCATCGTTTGATGCTGGCGCGCCGCATCTGTGGTGGTTCGTCAACTCCATCGGCGGGTTTGGCCTGCGTGTGCCCGACCTTCGTGCACTGGGTCGCGAGGCTCGTGAGGCCCATGCACTGCTTGTGGTTGATAACACTGTGGCGGGCGTCTTTGGGTGCGATCCGCTGCGCTTGGGTGCCGTGCTGTCGCTCGAGGCGCTCGATCGCGTGTGTGCCGGCGTGGCGCCGCGCAAACTCGTTGCCGCTTCGGTGGCGCGCTCGCAGCTCAAGCGCCATCGCGTGGATGCCGCCGCAGAGTGCGCGCACGCGTTGTTTGCGGGTCGCGGTGCGCCCGCGCTTGACCTTTCTGTTGATGAGGCCGATGTGCTGGAGCGCGGGCTGGACTCGCTCGATGCTCGCATGCAGGCTCACTTCGACCGCGCACGTGCACTGGCCGAGTATCTGGCTGCCAACGAGATGGTGCGCAACGTGCGCTATCCTGGGCTGGGTTCGCATCCCGATCATGCGGTTGCAACGGGAATCCTCGAGCACGGCTTTGGCCCGGCAGTTGAGTTTGACCTTATCGAGCGAAGTGCGGGTGAGCTGTTCGACACATTGCCGGGGGAGTTCCGCACGTCGCCCGCCGGCGGCGCAACGACACGCCTTTCGGCCCCACGCGGCAAGCAGGGGGGAACCATCCGCCTCTTCGCCGGCACCGACAATCCCTTGATAGTTGCGGCCACCCTGGACAACGCCCTCCGTAAGTAGCTACTTTTTGGTGATGCTGGCGATGAGGGCGTCGGCTTTGGTGGCGATGACGTTGTTGATGTCGGCCTGCAGCTCCTCGTAGACTGCTATTGCTCGCTCACCGGCGGGGGTGAGCGTGGATCCGCGGGCGCCGTCGCGCTCGATGAGCTTGCAGCCCAGCTGTCCTTCGGCCTCGTTCACAATGCGCCAGGCCTTGGAATACGCCATACCCATGCTCTTGGCGGCACGGTTGAGCGAGTGCTCGCGGGCGATACCTTGCAGCAACAAGACGCAGCCGTGGCCGAAGACGCCCGGCAAATCCTTGTCGCACGCTTGAATGACCAACTTTGCCGTCGTCTTGTACTTCATACGCTCCACGTCTCCCCGCTAAAGTGTTTGCTGGGTAAACGCAAAGCCTGCGTCAAACCCTCGTGTGCTCTTCTTAAATCATGCATTGTAGCAGTCAAAGTGCGTTAAGATACTTCTCCAGTATTGGGCGCCCAAGGTTGGGCTGGGTCCTACGAGGCCTGCAGCCGACCGGTCGCATGGAAAAAGGAGAAACATGGCTACGTTCTTTCCCGGTGAGTCCCACACGTTTTCGGAGTATCTGCTGGTCCCTGGCTATTCGTCCTCGCAGTGCATCCCCAACAACGTCTCTCTTAAGACGCCGCTAACCCGCTTTAAGCGCGGTGAGAAGCCGGCAATCACCCTGAACATCCCCATGGTTTCCGCCATCATGCAGTCCGTCTCGGGCGTCGACATGGGTGTCGCGCTTGCTACCGAGGGTGGCCTGTCCTTCATTTACGGTTCCCAGACCCCCGAGTCCGAGGCAGCTATGGTCAAGGCCGTCAAGGATCACAAGGCTGGCTTCGTTCAGTCCGATTCCACGCTGACCCCCGACATGACCATGGAGCAGGTCATCGAGCTCAAGGAGAAGACCGGTCACTCCACCATGCCGGTCACCGACGACGGTACCCCCAAGGGCAAGCTCCTGGGCATCGTCACCAGCCGTGACTACCGCCCCAGCCGCGATGACCACCAGAAGAAGGTCTCCGAGTTCATGACTCCGCGTGAGCAGCTCATCGTGGGCGACAAGAACATCAGCCTCAAGGTTGCCAACGACGTCATCTGGGACAACAAGCTCAACGCCCTGCCGATCGTCGATGACAACGATCACCTCATGGGCATCGTCTTCCGCAAGGACTACGACAGCCACAAGACCAACCCCAACGAGCTGCTCGATAACGACAAGCGCTATATGGTCGGCGCCGGTATCAATACCCGCGACTATGCCGAGCGCGTGCCGCTGCTCATCGAGGCTGGCGCCGACGTTCTGTGCATCGACTCCTCCGAGGGCTTCAGCGAGTGGCAGAAGCGCACCATCGAGTGGATCCGCGCCAACTATGGCGAGGACGTCAAGGTCGGTGCCGGTAACGTCGTCGACGCCGAGGGCTTCCGCTTCCTGGCCGACTGCGGTGCCGACTTCATCAAGGTCGGTATCGGCGGCGGTTCCATCTGCATTACCCGCGAGACCAAGGGTATCGGTCGTGGCCAGGCCACCGCGTTGATCGACGTCTGCCGCGCTCGCGACGAGTACTACGAGGAGACCGGCGTCTACGTGCCCGTGTGCTCCGACGGCGGTATCGTCTACGACTACCACATGACGCTCGCCCTTGCCATGGGTGCCGACTTTATGATGCTGGGTCGCTACTTCGCCCGCTTCGACGAGAGCCCGACCGAGCGCGTCAACGTGAACGGTCAGTACATGAAGGAGTACTGGGGCGAGGGTTCTGCGCGTGCACGCAACTGGCAGCGTTACGACCTGGGCGGCGCCGCGAAGCTCAGCTTTGTTGAGGGCGTCGACTCCTACGTTCCCTACGCCGGCTCCCTCAAGGACGGTGTGGGCGGCACGCTCTACAAGGTCAAGTCCACGATGTGCAACTGTGGCGCCCTCTCGATCCCCGAGCTCCAGGAAAAGGCACGCCTGACGCTGGTAAGCTCGACCTCCATCGTCGAAGGCGGCGCCCACGACGTAGTGGTCAAGGACTCTCAGCAGTCTGTAAGCTATCGATAAGGTAAGAGCTGCATATCAAAGGTTGATTCCCAACCACGTTATTTAGATAAAGCGAGATGCCGGCAAGTCGCAGGCATCTCGCTTGTTGTATTTGTTATTATCTACCGAGTTAACGATGTGGCGGGGCGTTCTTACCTTTGCTCGCTGCAAGTTCCGCACGCAAAGAAGAGCACTAAATGTGCTCTTCGTCTTGCGCAGGACTGTCCGCAGCAGCGAGTAAAGGTAAGAACGCCCCGCCCCAACCGAGATAACAAAGGAGCTGATATGTGCGATTGCACAGATCATAAGGACGAGATCCCTGCCTACGACGCGCAGGCCATTGAGTCCCGATGGATGAAGGCCTGGGAGGACTCCAACCTCTTTGCCGTCGACACCGACGCCAGCAAGCCCAAGAAGTACGTGCTCGAGATGTTCCCGTATCCGTCGGGCGACCTGCACATGGGTCACGCGCGCAACTACACCATCGGCGATGCCATGGCCCGTCAGGCCCGCATGCGCGGCTACGACGTGCTGCATCCCATCGGCTTTGACGCCTTTGGCCTGCCCGCCGAGAACGCCGCCATCAAGCACAACACGCAGGCTGCCGCTTGGACGTACAAGAACATGGACCAGGCGCTCGCCACGATGAAGCGCATGGGCTTCTCCTACGATCTGGATCGCATGGTCAAGACCTGCAGCCCCGACTACTACCGCTGGGGCCAGTGGATTTTTGAGAAGATGTGGGAAAAGGGCCTGGTCTACCGCAAGAAGAACCCGGTCAACTGGTGCCCCAACTGCAAGACCGTTTTGGCCAACGAGCAGGTCACCGAGGGCAAGTGCTGGCGCTGCGGCACCGAGCCCGAGAAGCGCGACCTGGAGCAGTGGTACTTTAAGATCACCGAGTACTCCCAGGAGCTGCTCGACGACCTGGAGAAGCTCCCCGGCTGGCCCGAGCGCGTAAAGCAGATGCAGGCCAACTGGATCGGCCGCTCCGAGGGCGCCGAGGTCGACTTTACCCTGTGCGACCAGGATGGCGAGCCCATCGAGGGCGACGAGGGTAAGATCACCGTCTTCACCACGCGTGCCGACACGCTCTTCGGTGTCTCCTTCTTTGTCCTGGCTCCCGAGTATGCGCGCCTGCACGAGCTCGTTGAGGGTACGGAGTACGAGGAGGCCGTCACCAAGATCGTCGAGGACTCCAAGCATATCTCTGCCGTCGAGCGTGCCCAGGGCACCCTCGAGAAGCACGGTGCCTTTACCGGCCGCTACGTGGTGAACCCCGTCAACGGCGAGAAGGTCCCCGTGTGGGTTGCCGACTACGTCGTGTCCGACTACGGCACCGGTGCCGTCATGGCTGTTCCTTGCGGCGACCAGCGCGACTTTGAGTTCGCCCGCAAGTATGACCTGCCTATTGTGCCGATCATCCTGGACGATGACGACCGCGCTGCCGTCGAGGCCAGCGGCGAGACCATCGATACTTTCCATGCCGAGACCGTCGACTGGGATTGCGCCCACGCTGCCGAGGGCACGCTCGTCCAGTCCGGCAAGTACACCGGCATGCGCGGTGGCAAGCACTCCGAGGGCGAGGCTGCGATCGTGGCCGACCTCGAGGCGATGGGCTGCGGCCGTCGCAAGGTCGAGTTCCGTCTGCGCGACTGGCTCATCAGCCGTCAGCGTTATTGGGGCAACCCCATCCCGGCCATCCACTGCGAGCACTGCGGCATCGTGCCCGTGCCCGAGGACCAGCTGCCGGTGACGCTGCCCGAGAACCTGGACCTGGGTGCCGGCGAGACCCTCGCCGAGTGCAAGGAGTTCTACGAGACCACCTGCCCGGTCTGTGGCCGCCCGGCCAAGCGTGAGACCGATACCATGGACACCTTTACCTGCTCCAGCTGGTATTACCTGCGCTACACCGACCCGCATAACACCGAGCTGCCCTTCTCGAAGGAGGCCGCCGACCGTTGGATGCCCGTCGATAACTACATCGGCGGCATCGAGCACGCCATTCTGCACCTGCTCTACAGCCGCTTCTTTACCAAGGCGCTGCGCGACCTGGGCCTGCTGAGCGTGGACGAGCCCTTTACCAACCTGCTGTGCCAGGGCATGGTCAAGGACGAGAACGGCGACACCATGTCCAAGTCCAAGGGCAACGTCGTGCCTCCGAGCTCGGTCATCGAGCCCTTCGGCGCCGATACCATGCGTCTGGCGATCCTGTTTATCGCCCCGCCCGAGAAGGACTTCGACTGGGATCCCAAGGCCGTCGAGGGCGCCAATCGCTTCATCAAGCGCGCTTGGCGTATCGTGTGGCAGCTCGTCCAGTCCGGCGACGCCAACGTGGCCTTTGACAAGTCCGCGCTCGACGAGGTCGCGATGAAGCTCTATCGCGAGCGTCACCGCACCATTGCCAAGTGCACCGAGGACTTCGACCGCGGCCAGTTCAACACCGCGATTTCGGCCGTCATGGAACTTGTCAACGCCGCGAGCGCCTACCTCAATGCTACTGAGGGCGCTTCCCGTGACAAGGCCCTGTGCTACGGCGTGGCCAAGGATATCGTGAGCGTCCTTGCCCCCATCTGCCCGTTCTGGGCCGACGAGCTGTGGCACGAGGCGCTCGGCTGCGAGGGCAACGCCTACACCGCCGCCTGGCCCGAGTTCGACCTGGCCGAGTCCATCGAGGACACGGTGCAGATCGTCGTACAGGTGCTCGGCAAGGTCCGTGGCCGCATCGACGTCCCCCGCGACGCCTCCAACGAGGAGATGCAGGCTGCCGCCGAGGCCGCTGTCGCCAAGTGGCTCGAGGGCAAGACGGTTGTCAAGGCCATCTGCGTGCCCGGCAAGCTGGTCAACCTGGTGGTCAAGTAAGCGCCGCGCGCATAGCTGACATCAAAAAGCGAGGGACGATTCCGCAGGAGTCGCTCCTCGCATTGGTTAAGGATACTTGCGACAACACCCAATTATCCATTTCTTGTGGAGAACCTGTGCTCAGGCTGACCTGCGGGTTTGTGCTGTGGTTGCACGTTTGTGCAGCTATTGGTATAGTTTGCTTGCAAATGAAGTTGTAATTGAAAGAAGTGGGGTTTCGGCCCCGCTTCTTTTTTGTATGGATGGAGGTGCCGCAATGGTCAAGACCAAGACCGAGCAGGCGATCATCGACGCGCTCGAGGCCGTTGCTCCCCAGCACGATGTCGACATCGTCGACGTTGAGCTCGTGGGTGCCACCAAGGCCCCCTGCGTGCGCGTGCGTATCGAGGGTGCCGAGGGTCAGAGCCTGTCGCTCAACGACGTCACGGCCAACACCAAGTGGGTCGGCGACGTGATTGAGGAGCTCGATCCCATCTCTTCGAGCTATACGCTTGAGGTGTCGAGCCCGGGTATGGCGCGCCCGCTGCGCCGCCCGCGCGACTTTGCCCGCTTTGTGGGCGAGGACTGCGAGCTCACCTCCACCGCCACCGAGGGCCGTCGCAAGTATGTCGGCAAGATTGCCACTGCCACCGAGACGGACGTGACCCTCGAGCTCGAGGACGGCGAGTCCGTCACCCTCGATTTCTCTGATGTTAAAAAGTGCAAGTTGAAGCCCACCTATGACTTCAAGCCCGCGAAGGAAGGAAAGTAAGATGGCAGCATCCGACATGATGTCCGCCCTGATGGAGCTTTGCCAGGAGAAGCACATCGACCAGCTCTACCTGATCGACCGCTTGGAGCAGTCGCTCGCCAAGAGCTATGCCGAGATCCTGCATCTTGAGTGGGGCGCCAAGGTGACCATCGACCGCACCACCGGTAAGATCTACGTCTACCGTTTGGAGCCGATCGACGATTCCATGGACGAGGAGGGCAACTTCACCGAGTTCGAGGAGATCGACGTCACTCCCAAGAACACGAGCCGCATCGCCGCCCAGCACGCCAAGGCCGAGATCAACGCCATCGTGCGCAACTCCGCCCGCGAGCAGATCTACGAGGAATTCTCCGGCCGCATCGGTGACCTCATCAGCGGTACCGTGCTGCAGTCCACGCCCGACTTCACGATCGTCAAGATTCGCGAGGGCGTCGAGGCCGAGCTTCCGCACTTCGACCAGCGCCGTTACGAGAACGAGCGCAACGAGCGTCCGATGGGCGAGCGCTACCTGCACAACCAGCACATCAAGGCCGTGATCATCGACGTTCGCGACCCCAACTCCAACCTGCAGCCGGTTCGTGGCGAGCACAGCCGTCCGCCGATTGTCATCTCCCGTACCCACCCCGAGCTCATGCGTCGTCTGTTTGAGCAGGAGGTGCCCGAGATCTATGAGGGTACCGTCCAGATCAAGTCGATCGCCCGCGAGCCTGGCCAGCGCTCCAAGGTTGCCGTCCACTCGCTCGACGATCGCCTGGATCCCGTTGGCGCCTGCGTCGGCCCCAAGGGCAGCCGTGTTCGCGCCGTCGTGGGCGAACTCCGTGGCGAGCGCGTCGACGTCATCCTGTGGGATGCCGATCCGGCCGTCTACGTCGCCAACGCCCTGTCGCCTGCCAAGGTCACTCGCGTCCTTATCGACGAGGAGAAGGCCTACGCCGGCGTTATCGTGCCCGACGACCAGCTTTCCCTCGCCATCGGCAAGGAGGGCCAGAACGCCCGCCTCGCCGCGCGCCTGACCGGCTGGCATATCGATATTAAGTCCGAGACCCTTGCCGCCGACATTCTCAAGAACGTTCCCGTTCACGAGGAGCCCGCCGCCGACCTGATCGGTGACGAGGAGGACGAGGACGTCCGTCGCTGCGAGTTCGTGTCCGAGGACGGCATCCAGTGCCGCAACCAGGCCCGTCCCGGCTCTCGTTTCTGCGGTGTCCACGACACCGACGCCTTCGATGATGCGGAGGACCTGATCTAGCGCGCGGTCGCGCCGGGCAGGTCCCAGCGCATACCCCACGCTCGTTCAGTCTCTAGGCACCCAAGGTGCCAGAAAGGGTAGGTGAAGTCATATGGCAAAAGTCCGTGTGTCCACCCTGGCCAAAGAGTTCGGCATGACCTCCAAGGAACTGATGGGTCATCTCGCCGAAATGAAGATTCCCGCTAAGTCCGCTTCCTCCGCCCTGGAGGACGCCTACGTCGCCATGGTCCGCAAGCAGCTCGCCTCGGTGATCGAGGCCCGCGCCCAGGAAGTCGAGGCCGCCAAGCAGGCCGAGGAGCAGGCAGCCGCCGCCGAGGAGGCGGCGCGCGCTGCCGAGGCCGAGCGCGAGCGCATCGCCGCCGAGAAGGCACGCGAGGAGGAGCGCCGCCAGTTCGCCGCCGCCCAGGCTGCCGAGGAGGCCGCCCGCGCCGAGGCCGAGGCCAAGAAGAAGGCCGAGCAGGAGCGCCTTGCCCGCGAGAAGGAGGAGGCTGCCCGCGAGGCCCAGCGCCGCGCCGTTCCCGCTTCCGACTCCGGTTCGCGTTTCCGCTCTCTGCTTGACCAGATCGCCGCACAGGAGACCGTGCTCAAGGAGAAGAAGGACGCCGAGCAGAAGGCCAAGGCCGAGCGCGCTGCCGAGCGCGGCAACCGTCGTGGCGGCAACAACGATCGTCGCGGTGGCCGTCGTAACGATCGCAACGCCTCCGACAACAACTCCGAGCGCAACGCCTCCGAGAGCCGTCCCCACAGCCATCGCACCAACGCCAGTAACAACGTCGCTGCCGGCATGGACTTCCCCAATCCCGACAAGCAGGGCAAGGGCAAGAAGCGCAAGGGCGGTCACAACAACGAAGAGGACCACTACAGCCGCATGGCTCGTGAGGCCGAGGAGTACAGTCGCGAGAAGGTGCTCGAGGAGGCTCGTGCCGCCGTCGAGGAGGCCTCTCGCGAGTCCACTGGTCGCCGCAAAAAGCGCAAGGAGAAGCGCGAGCGCGAGGCCGCAAAGGCTCAGGAAGAGCGCAAGATTGAGGAAGCGCTGGCCCAGGGCGTGAACCCTGAGGACCTCGACGCCATTAAGGTCTCCCAGGGCGTTACCGTCCAGGAGCTCGCCGAGGCGCTCGACGTTCCGGCCAACGACATCATCAAGCGCCTGTTCCTGCTGGGCACGCCGCTTACCATGACGCAGTCCATGTCCGACGACCTCGTCGAGCTCGTTGCCGACGACCTGGGCCGCCAGATTAAGATCATCACCCCCGAGGAGGAGAACACCTTCTCGTTCTACGACGATCCCGCCGACCTTAAGCCGCGTGCCCCGGTCGTCACCGTCATGGGCCACGTCGACCATGGCAAGACGAGCCTCCTCGACGCCATCCGTCACACCGGCGTCGCTGCCGGCGAGGCGGGCGGCATTACGCAGGCCATCGGTGCTTCGCAGGTCATGATCAACGACCGCAAGATCACCTTCATCGATACCCCCGGTCACGCCACCTTTACGGCCATGCGTGCCCGCGGCGCCAAGGTGACCGACATCGTCATTCTGATCGTGGCTGCCGACGACGGCGTCATGCCCCAGACCATCGAGTCGATCAACCACGCCAAGGCCGCCGGTGTTCCCATCGTCGTCGCCGTCAACAAGATCGATAAGCCGGGTGCCAACCCTGATCGCGTGCGCCAGGAGCTTACCGAGTACGGCATCATCCCCGAGGAGTGGGGCGGACAGAACATGTTCGTCAACATCTCGGCCAAGCAGAAGATCGGTATCGACGACCTTCTGGAGACCGTGCTGCTCCAGGCCGACGTGCTCGAGCTCAAGGCCAACCCCGATACGTTCGCTTCGGGCAACGTCCTCGAGGCTAAGCTCGACAAGGGCCGCGGCTCGGTTGCCACCGTGCTCGTGACCCGCGGTACCCTGCACGTGGGCGATACGCTGGTCGCCGGCCTTACCTACGGCCGCGTCCGCGCCATGCTCGACCCCAAGGGCAACGCTGTCACCGAGGCCGGTCCCTCCGACGCCGTCGAGATCCTGGGCCTTCAGTCCGTCCCCAACGCCGGCGATGAGTTCCGCGTGTTCGAGGACGAGCGCGAGGCTCGCGCCCTGGCCGATGAACGTTCGCTCAAGGCCCGTATCGAGGAGCAGAGCCGCGTGAAGCACGTGACGCTCGAGAACCTCTTCGAGACCATCGCCGACGCCGAGGTCAAGGAGCTCAACCTGATCATCAAGGCCGACGTCCAGGGTTCCATCGAGGCCCTTCAGGACTCCCTCGACAAGATGGACCAGTCCGAGGTGCGCATCAACACGATCCACTCCGCCGTTGGCGCCATCAACGAGACCGACGTCGTTCTGGCCGACGCCTCCAACGCCATCATCATCGGCTTTGGCGTCCGTCCCGACGGCAAGGCCCGCTCCGCTGCCGAGCGTGAGGGCGTCGAGATCCGTTGCTACGACGTCATCTACAAGTGCCTCGAGGACCTCGACGCAGCCCGTATCGGTATGCTCAAGCCCACAGAGGTCGAGGTCTCCACGGGTTCCGCGACCGTCCTTGACACCTTCAAGGTGCCCAAGGTCGGTATCGCCGCCGGTGTCCGCGTCGAAGAGGGCGAGATCGCCGCGACCGATTCCGTGCGCCTGGTGCGCGACGGCATCGTGGTCTTCAACGGTAAAATCGCCTCGATGCGCCACTACAAGGACGAGGCCAAGAGCCTCAAGAGCGGCTCCGAGGGCGGTATTGGCCTGGAGAACTTCCAGGACATCAAGCCTGGCGACACCATTGAGGGCTACCGCATCGACCAGGTTGCCCGTACCGAGTAGGGGGTAGCGCTATGAAGCAAACGCAGGCAACCCGCCGCTTGGGCGAGCAGCTTCGCGAGAAGCTCGGTTATATCCTGCTCTTTGAGGTTTCCGATCCGCGTCTCGACCTGGTCACCCTGACCGCGGTCGAGGTCGCGGTGGACCGTTCGTTCGCGCGCGTATACGTGTCGTGCGACGCGAGCCGCTACGATGAGGTCATGGAGGCGCTCGCCAGCGCCAAGGGCCGCATCCGTAGCCTGCTGGCCCGCTCGCTCGATTGGCGCGTCACGCCCGAGCTCGATTTTCGCATCGATCGCTCGACCGATGAGGCCGAGCGCATCACGCGCGCGCTGGAAAACGTTCCCGCCACGCTTGCGATCGAAAAGGACGAGGACGGTTATCCAATTGCGGATGCCGCCCAGGAGGCAGCTTTAGATGAGTAATTCCGCCGACCTCGCATCGTGCGAGTCTGCAGATATTCAGCGACGCATCCTCGAGCTCATCGAGGGTGCGTCCTCCATTGCGATTTCGGGACATACGTCTCCCGATGGTGACGCCCTGGGCTCCGTGCTGGGTCTGGGCCTCTCGCTTATGAAGTTTTTCCCCAACAAGGACATTGCCCTGCTGCTGGCAGACGATGACCCGGTTCCGCGCATCTACCGCTTTATGGAGGGTGCCGATCGTCTGGTGCCGGCATCTGCGTATACTGGCAAGCCGGACCTGTTCATCTCGGTGGACGTGCCGGTTGTCGAGCGTCTGAACAACTCTGCCGAGGTGCTCCGCCGCTCGTCGCATGTGGTGTGCTTCGATCACCATCCGGCACGTGAGGAATTTGCCGAGCTGAGCCTGAGGTGCGTCGACGCCGCGGCATGCGCCATGATCATCGACCGTTTCTTGGACAATTGCGGTATCGTCGCGCGCGATGGTGTCGCGACTTGCCTGCTGTGCGGCCTGGTGACCGATACCGGTCGTTTTCAGTATCAAAACGCCGATGCCGCTGCGTTCCATGCCGCCTCGCGCCTGGTCGCGCACGGTGCCGATCCCGCGCGTGTTGCGCTCGAGGTCTACCAGAGCATGCGCGTAGAGTTCTTGCATCTCAAGTCCATCGTTATGGGCCGCATCAAGACAGTGGCGCACGGTCGCGTGGCATATAGCTATGCGTACCAGAGCGACCTCGAGGCCTGCGGCGTCACTTCGGACGAGTGCGACGGCCTGGTCGATGTGGTGCGTTCGGTGATGGGTGTGGAGGTCTGCCTGTTCCTGAAGGGCATTGAGGGCGATACCAAGGTACGCGGCAACCTGCGCTCCAAGGGTGACCTCAATGTTTCCGAGATCGCTGCTGCTTTTGGCGGTGGCGGGCATCCCGCGGCCGCTGGTTTCTCTAACAACGGAACGATTCTCGAGACGCTCACCGCGGCACTCCCCATGCTGGCCGAGCTGGTAGGGGAGGATCCCGCTTCGGTGACCGTCGAGCTCTAACATTTTGGATGGTACATGGCTCGTCGTACGCCTTCTCAATTGAATATGCTGCTCGCCGTCGATAAACCGGTGGGCTGTACGTCCCACGATGTGGTATCGCAGTGCCGACGCGCCCTCCATGAGCGACGCGTCGGCCATGCCGGTACGCTCGACCCCATGGCCTCGGGTGTCATGGTGGTGGGCGTGGGCCAGGCGACCCGTCTGCTGGGTATGCTAACCCTCGATACCAAAAGTTATGTCGCCGACATTTCGTTTGGCGTCGAGACCAATACCGATGACGCCGAGGGCGAGGCCGTCCGTACGGTGCCCGTTGCCCCCGAGCTGCGCGATCTCGCTTACGCCCGTGAGCAGCTGGCCGCTATGCTTGGCCCGCAGATGCAGGTGCCGCCGGCGTTTTCGGCCATCTCGGTCAATGGCGTTCGCGCCTACAAGTCTGCTCGCGAGGGCAATGCGGTGGACCTACCTCCGCGCCCTGTCGAGGTCTATGCCGCCGACCTGATCGCCGTGGGCGGCGAAGGTGATACGTGCGTCTGGACCGTGGCGTTTTCGGTAAGCAAGGGCACCTACATTCGCGCGCTTGCTCGTGATCTGGGTCGCGCCTGCGATAGTGCTGCGCATATTTCCGCACTGCGTCGCACGGCCTCCGGCGTGGTTTCCATTGGCGCCTGTCATGCGGTTGAGGAGCTCTCTGCCGAGTCCGCTGTCGGCTTCGCTCTGGATCCCATCGCCGTCCTTGGTGCCACGCGTGTCGATTTGCCGGGCAATCTTGCAGACGACCTGCTTTGTGGTCGCCGCATTCCCGTTGAACGCGCGCTTGCGGACTTCGATACGGCGAAGGCACCGTTCGCGCTCGTGCTCGATGGGGGACTCAAGGCGCTTGCTCGTATCGAGGGCGGCCGCTTTGTGATGGAGCACGTTTTTCCGCAGGCGATCGGCGGTGTTCGATGATGCTGGCGCCCCACGAGCTCGCGCGTATCTTTTTCGCGGGTGAGTTGGATGAGGCCCGTATCGTTTCTGCCGATGCATTTGATGGGTGCGAGTTCTTGGGTGCCGCGTCGGTTGCCATTGGCGTGTTTGATGGCGTGCATCGTGGGCACCATGAGCTGATCGACGCGGTTATTCGCGATGCGCGTTCCCACGGCAGCAAAGCGGTCGTGGTCACCTTCGATCCTGATCCGGACGTCGTGGTGAGTCCGTCGCCCGCTCAAAAATTGATGACGACGGCCGACCGCCTGCATGCCCTAGCTCAAACCGGGGTCGATGCGGTGGTGGCCGTTCCCTTTACACCCGCCGTGGCGTCACTCGACCATGTCGGGTTTCTGGCGCTGTTGTCGCGCGTTGTCGACATTCGCTCCATTCGTGTAGGCAGCGACTTTAGGCTCGGCCGTGGCGGCGCTTCGGGCGTTGCCGAGATGCGCGCCTGGGGTACTGAGCGTGGGGTTGACGTTTACGGTCACGACCTGCTCTGCGTTAACGGGCAGACCATCTGCGCCACGCGCATCCGCCATGAGCTGGCTCAGGGTCATGTGGAGCTGGCTGCCGAGCTTCTCGGCCGTCCCTATATGCTGCGCGGCGTTGTGGCGGCTGGCCGTCACGAGGGCTCCGACATGGGCTTTCCCACGGCAAACATCCAGGTACCCGACGGCATCCAAGTGCCTGCGGATGGCGTCTATGAGGGTCTGGTGCTGGTCGACGATACCGTATGGCCTGCTGCCGTTAACGTCGGCCTGCCGCCGACGTATGCCGATGATGTCGCTTCGGCGCATCTCGAGGCCAACTTGATCGGCTATGCGGGCGACCTGTATGGCGCTTCCGTGTCGCTGGCGTTTACTCGCTGGCTGCGTCCGTCTCGCGTGTTCTATTCCCTGGACGAGTTGATCGCGACCGTCGAGGGTAATATCGACGATATCCGTCATAACTTGGGTGAGCAGGGGGTGAGTATTCGTGATTAGCGATGAGGAAAAAGATCAGGTACGCGCTGCGTCTGACCTGGTTGCCATCGTGCAGGAAACGGTTGAGCTCAAGCCCCGTGGCCATGAGTTTTGGGGCTGCTGCCCGTTTCATGGCGAAAAGACCCCATCGTTTCACATTATCCCTGCTACGCAGGTGTGGCACTGCTTTGGCTGCGGCGAGGGCGGCGACGTCTTTACCTATATCATGAAGCGCGAGAACCTGAGTTTTCCCGAGTCGATCCGCTATTTGGCTGATCGCGCGGGCATTGAACTGCACGATACCGGTGCGCAGCGCGATCGCGGCACCAAGCGTGCCCGCATCTATGACCTGTGCGCCGAGACCGCCCAGTTCTACCACACCATGCTCATGCGCGGCAAAGACAGCCGCCCCCGTGAGTACTTTGCCAGCCGCGGTATGGGCGGTGACGTCTGCCGCCGCTACTGCCTGGGTTTTGCTCCGGGCCGCAACATGCTGGTGTCCCACCTGTCGCAGGCGGGCTTTACCCCGCAGGAGATGATTGACGCCAACGTGGCCGTGAGCCGCGGGCGCGGACAGCTTGCGGACCGCTTTTACGATCGCGTGATGTTTCCCATCTTTGATGAGCAGGGTCACAATATCGCCTTTGGCGGGCGCATCATGGGCGATGGTCAGCCGAAGTACCTCAACACCGCCGAGACGAGCGTGTTCCATAAAAAGCGAAACCTCTATGGTTTTAACTGGGCCAAGGAGTTTATCGTCGCGCAGGATACCGCCATCGTGGTGGAGGGCTATACCGACTGCATCGCCTGCTGGGAGGCAGGGATCAAAAACGTCGTTGCCACGCTGGGCACGGCGTTGACGGAACATCACGTTAAGACACTCACCCGTTTTGCCAAGCGCATTGTATATATGTTCGATGGCGACGCCGCCGGTCAAAAGGCCGCGCGCCGCGCGATTCAGTTTATCGAGCAGGATTCGATGGACCTGCGCTGCGTGGTGCTTCCCGACGGCAACGACCCCATGGAGTTCATCACGGCGCATGGCGGCCAGGAGCTTCAGGCGCGCATCGCTGCCGCCGAGCCCCTCATGGACTTTGTGTACCGTTCGCTGCAGGAGTCGAGCGACATTACCACGCCGGGCGGTCGTGCCAAGGCACTCGAGGATGCGCTGACGCTCATCTATCCGCTGCGCGACAGCTATATGATCGATACGTACTTTATCCAGATTGCCGATCTGCTTGGTTTGGATCTGGAGACAGTGCGTGCGAGTTCGGGTCGCGTGTTTCGCGATGTCGCCAAGCGCGAAGATGCGGAACGACGTCGTGAGCAGAACTATGAGCGCCAGCGGGCGCAAGCCGAGCGCTCTGGTAGCGCGGGCGGTCGGACGTCTGGTTCGCAGGGGGCATCTCGCGGTGCTTGGGCATCGGGCGCGACGCCGGCAGTAGCGGCGCCGGTCGAGGAAGAGCCGTACGACTATGTCCCGCTCGATGCTTATGGTGCCGCGCCCGTGGAGGCCGTCGACGATCTGCCGCCAATCGATGTGCCTGATGGTATGGGTGCTGTGCCTGTGGCTGACGGTTCGGGCGCACCGGCTGCGGCGGCGCCGATGGTTCTTACTGATCTTGAGCGCAAGTCCTTGGCAGGGGAGCGCGAGCTGTTGACGATGCTTACGAGCTACCCCGACCTGTTCCGCACGTATGCCGACCGCATCTGCTCTATCGAGTGGGTTGACCCTCGTCACGAGTCCATCGCATGGGCCGTTCTGGCAACGCCGCCGGGAACCGATCCTGCGGCCTGCATGGATGCAGCGCGCTCGGTGTGTCCCGAGGCGGCAACGCTTGTGAGCGCCGGGCGCATCTCGGCGACGAGCAAGCACCCCACCGAGACGAACATCGTGTTTATGCTCGATACGCTCGAACTCTACACCATCAAGCGCCGCATGCGTGCCGCACAGGCCAAGCTGCGCCAGGACCGTTCGCTCGATGATGAGGCCCGTCGTGCGCTGACCGTGCAGGCCGCGCAGGATTCGCAGCGTCAACGCGAACTGCAAAAGTCGATCGGCGGCGTGGCGGACCCGTTCCGATTGATTGGTCTGGAGGCCGCAGGCACCGAACAGGCCTAGATGTTGTGGTCAACCAGCGTATTCTCGCCTATATCCAGTCCTCTTTTTGGGTATAGACGTCTATGTGTGTGCTAAAGTATTGAGTCCTGTGGACTATGAAGGGAGAATCTGTGCCAAAAAAGACTGAGAGCACGGGTACTGGGCTGGAATCCTACGTTGCAAAGCTCATGGGCAACGGCTCAAACAGGACTTCGGTAACCGAGGACGAGATTCAGGTCGCCCTGAAGGATATCGATGTTTCTGACGAGCAGCTCACCGCGGTGTATTCCGCGCTGCGCAACAGCGGCATCCAGATTATCTCCGCGAGCGGTAACGACGACGCCCCCATGGACGTCGACGATGACGATAACGATACCGATACCGACGATTTCGATGACGACGATGAGCACGATTCCGGCTCGCTCGACGATCATGAGCTCAAGATGGCCCGTCAGGCCGACGCCGAGATGGGTTCTTCCAAGAGCAAGAAGAAGCGCACCGTGCGCACGTCCCGTTCACGCTCGCGCGTGCGTGGCATCGATGCCTCCACGGTGATGCTGACCGGCGATCCGGTTCGTATGTACCTCAAGGAGATCGGCAAGGTCGACCTGCTGACCGCTTCCGAAGAGGTCGATCTGGCTATGAAGATCGAGGCCGGTCTTGAGGCCACCGAGAAGCTCGAGGCTGCCGATGCCGGTGAGCTCGAGCTCACGCGTGCCGAGATGCGTCGTCTTTCGCGCATTGAGAACGTCGGCCTCGAAGCCAAGCAGGCACTCATCAGCGCAAACCTGCGTCTGGTTGTCTCCATCGCCAAGCGCTATGTCGGCCGCGGCATGCTGTTCCTTGACCTGATCCAGGAGGGCAACCTCGGTCTGATTCGCGCCGTCGAGAAGTTCGACTACCAGAAGGGCTTCAAGTTCTCCACGTACGCCACGTGGTGGATTCGTCAGGCCATTACGCGCGCCATTGCCGACCAGGCCCGTACCATCCGTATTCCCGTGCACATGGTCGAGACCATCAACAAGCTCGTCCGTGTGCAGCGCCAGCTCCTTCAGGACCTGGGCCGCGACCCGACCCCCGAGGAGATCGGTGCCGAGATGGACATGAGCGCCGACCGCGTCCGCGAGATCCAGAAGATCTCGCAGGAGCCCGTGTCGCTTGAGACCCCCATCGGCGAGGAAGAGGATTCCCAGCTGGGCGACTTCATCGAGGACTCCCAGGCAATCGTTCCGCCCGATGCCGCCAGCTTCTCCATGCTACAGGAGCAGCTCACTCAGGTGCTCGACTCGCTTGCCGATCGTGAGCGCAAGGTTATCGAGCTGCGCTTTGGCCTTGTCGACGGGCATCCCCGCACGCTCGAGGAAGTCGGCCGCGAGTTTGGCGTCACGCGCGAGCGTATCCGCCAGATCGAGTCCAAGACCTTGGCCAAGCTCCGCCACCCCAGCCGCAGCAGCAAGCTCAAGGACTACATCGAGTCATAACCTCGCAAGCAAGAAGCGCCCTCAAGCACATCCGCTTGGGGGCGCTTTCATGTAGTCATTGGGGACGTTCTTGAATGACTAGTCGTTTAAGAACGTCCCCAATGACTAGGTCGGAAAAATTCTCAAAAAAGTTCTTGCCCTGAGCTGATTCGTCCGTATAATAAACTTCGTTGCTTGAGAGCACGCACCTATTCCTCGGTAGCTCAATGGTAGAGCACGCGGCTGTTAACCGCGCTGTTGTAGGTTCGAGTCCTACCCGGGGAGCCAGAATTTCTCAGCCCATTCCGCTGGGCTTTTAAATTCCTCGGTAGCTCAATGGTAGAGCACGCGGCTGTTAACCGCGCTGTTGTAGGTTCGAGTCCTACCCGGGGAGCCAGGTTGTAAAACCCGTCGCTTATGCGGCGGGTTTTTTTATACCGCGACCACTTGACTCGAACGTTGCCATATCAACATTTCGTGTCGAGGATGTAATCCCGCGACCCACCACCTCAACATGGCGCGGTCGTTGTAGAATATTGCAATGATTGCTCCCACGACATGGTGCCGCGAGCACCAGATAAGGAGATTCTTGTGTCTGAGACCATTAACGGCAGCCTGAGCGTCTCGAACGACGTTATTGCCGATATTGCCGGTTATGCCGCGATGACGTGCTATGGCGTTGTCGGTATGGCTGAGCAGCTCCAAGGCGCCGAGAGCGTGCGCCTGCTTGCCGGTCAGCGCCTCCGCAAGGGCGTGCTTGTCTCCGCCGACGAGAACGGCCTTACGGTCGATCTTCACGTCGTGCTCGAGAACGGCGTCAACATGAAGTCCGTCTGCCACAATCTTTCGAGCTCCGTTGCCTTCACCCTGCAGGAGATCGCCCAGATCGATCCCGCCAGCCTTAAGATCGGCATCCATATCGACGCGCTCAAGAGCCGTCTGAACTAGCATCCGAAAACGGAGATTCAAATACCCATGATTGCAAAGACCATTCGCACCTGTTTTCCGATCGCTGCGGCTGCCGTTTCCGACAAGGCCGAGGAGATCAATAAGCTCAACGTCTTCCCCGTGCCCGACGGTGACACCGGCACCAACATGTCGCTCACGCTCGCCTCGGTGACCAAGGAGCTCTCCGCTCTTCCTGCCGACGCCGACATGGAGGCCATTGCCGGCGCCATCACCCACGGCTCCCTGATGGGCGCCCGCGGCAACTCCGGTGTCATCACCTCGCAGATCCTGCGCGGTGTGGCCGAGGGTCTCGTTTCTGCCGATGAGCCCATTACGTCCGCCAACATCGCCTATGCGTTCCGCCGAGCCGTCAAGGTCGCCTTCCAGGCCGTTCGTAAGCCTATCGAGGGCACGATCCTCACGGTCCTGCGCGACGTCTCGACCAAAGCCGACGAGTGCGAGAAGAAGAAGTTCTCGGCCGAGGACGCGCTCGACGCCATCGTCGTCGAGGCATATCAGTCCGTCGCCCGTACGCCCGACCTGCTGCCTGTCCTCAAGGAGAACGGCGTAGTCGACTCTGGCGCCTTTGGCTTTGCCATCTTCCTCGAGAACTTTGTCGCTGCCGCTCTTGGCCGCAGCACCGTGGTCGAGGATTTCTCCGCTACGTTTGATTCCGCTGGCTCTGCTCGCGACGCGGCCCTTGGTCGTGTTGAGATCGAGGCCAACGACGACTGGGAGGGCTCGGAGTTCCGCTACTGCAACGAGTTCCTCTTTAAGGCCGACGCCCCGTTTGACGAGGACGAGTGCCTGAAGTTTCTGGGTTCCATGGGCGACTGCGAGCTGCTCGTGGGTGCCTATCCCGACTACAAGATCCACGTGCACTCCAACACCCCCAACCTGGTGCTCGAGCACATGCTGCAGCTTGGCCAGATCTACGAGGTCTTTATCCATAACATGGAGATGGAGGCCCACGACCGCACCGCTAAGATCCACGAGGATCAGGAGAAGGCCGCCGAGCCCGCGAAGGCGCTTGGCTTTGTCGCCGTTGCCGCCGGCTCCGGCGAGGCCGACATTCTCAAGTCCCTCGGTGTCGATGTGATCGTTTCGGGCGGTCAGACCATGAACCCCTCGACTGCAGATCTGCTGGGCGCCGTTGACCAGGTCAACGCGACCTCGGTCATCATCCTGCCCAACAACGGCAACATCCGCATGGCTGCCGAGGCCGCTGCCTCCGCCTGCACCGATAAGAAGGTCGCCGTCGTTCCCACCAAGACCGTCCCGCAGGCCTTCTCCGCGCTGTTCGCGGTCCTGCCCGATTCCGAGCTCGAGGATGCTGTGGCCGCTATGGTCGATGTCATCAGCGAGGTTCGCGATGGCGAGGTCACCCGTGCCGTGCGCGATTCCAGCGCCTCCGACGGCTCGCCGATTCACTCCGGCGACGTCATGGGCATCATCGCCGGCTCCATCGACGTGGTCGGCTCCGACGTGAAGCAGGTTACGCTCGACTGCATCAACCGTATGCAGGAGGAAGAGGAGGGCGACGCGCTGACGATTCTGGCCGGCGAGGAGCTGTCCGACGAGGCCTTCCAGGAGATCGTCGATGCCATAGAGGAGGCTCAGCCCGATCTGGAGATTGACGCCCATCGTGGCGAGCAGCCGCTCTACCCTGTGATCTTCTCGATCGAGTAGGCTCTGCCCATGTCCGAGCTGTGCTCCGTGCCGCGCGTCTCGGAGCGCTTTGCCCAGAGCAATGCGCTCGACGAGGATATCGCGCGACTCAAATATGTTTCGGGTAAACGTGAGGAGGCCCTTCGCCGTCTGGGAATTCGGACGGTGGGGGACCTCCTTCTCCATATCCCTCATCGGTACCTGGACTTCACCCGCTCCTGGTCTATCGAGATGGCGCCCATCGGTACCGTGTGCACGATTATCGCCACGGTCGATCGCATCGTGCAAAAGCAGCCCCGTCCGCGTATGCAGGTGACCGAGGTCTCGCTTGTGGACGAGACGGGCGTGCTACAGGTCGCCTTTTTCCGTCAGCCCTGGATTGCCCAGCAGCTTAAGCAGGGCGATCGCCTGGCCGTGATGGGTAAGGTCGAGTTTGCCTACGGCTTTAAGCAGATGGCCTCGCCGCACTTTGAAAAGCTTGAGGAGGGGCGCGCTGCCGGCACTATCCTGCCGGTCCACTACGTGAGTGACGGCGTGAGCCAGGCGTGGATGCGCCGTATCGTAAGCGGCGCGCTCGAGGTTGTCGGCAACCCCTTCGATCCGATTCCCGCGCCGCTGCGCGTTAAGCGCCGCTTGATGAGCTGTGCCCGTGCGCTTCGATCGATTCACTTTCCCTCGAGCATGGCCGAGCGCGATATCGCGCGCCGGCGTCTTGCCTACGAGGAGTGCCTCTACCTGCAGCTGGCGTTGCGTCTGCGCAACGACGGCGGCTTGGTCGAGGTGGTGCCTTATGCCCACGCCGCGGGCGAGCACCTGGCCGCGCTTAAGCAGGCCCTGCCGTTTTCGCTGAGCGACGAGCAGGAGGCCGCGTTCCAAGATATCCTGCGCGATATGTGCGATAGCGGGCGCGTGATGAACCGCCTGCTGCTGGGCGATGTCGGTACCGGCAAGACCGCTGTTGCCGTCTGCGCGCTGGCTGTGGCTGCCGATAGCGGCACGCAGGCCTGCGTTATGGCGCCCACGGGCGTGCTGGCGCGTCAATATGCCGATAAGACCGGCCCCTTGCTCTCTCGGGCCGGTATGACGTGGGCGCTCCTGACGGGCGCCACTCCGGCGGTCGAGCGCGAGCGGATCCATGCTCAGCTTCAGTCTGGTGAGCTCGACGTGCTCTTTGGTACGCACGCGGTCCTTTCGGATAACGTTGCGTTCAAGCATCTGTCGCTCGTGGTCATCGATGAACAGCACCGGTTTGGCGTCGGCCAGCGCAACGCCCTGCGCGCGAAAGGCCCCGGTGCCGATCTGCTCGTTATGACGGCAACGCCCATCCCGCGTACGCTGGCGCTTTCGGTCTACGGCGATCTGGACACGAGCATCATCCGCCATCGGCCTGTTCCTGGCGCTGGCGTGTCGACACGTGTGCTCACCGAGTCGAGCCGTGACCTCGCCTATGGCGCCATCCGCGAGGCGCATGAAAAGGGTCAGCAGGCCTACGTGATTTGCCCGCTCGTGGAGCCGAGCGACTCGGCCGATGAGCTGGAGGACGTGCCCGGTATCGCCCGCGACGACGAGGGCCGCGTGACGGTCCCCGTGCCGCTGCACGATACGGCGACCGAGCTCGATCGCCTGCGTCTGGCGTTGCCGGGTCTTGCCATCGAGCGCCTTCACGGCCGCATGCCAGCGGGGGAGAAGGATCAGGTTATCGATGCCTTCAAGCGCGGCGAGATCGACGTGCTTGTCTCGACTACGGTGGTTGAGGTGGGCGTCGACGTGCCCAACGCCACCGTCATGGTCATCGAGAACGGTGAGCGCTTTGGGTTGGCGGCCTTGCACCAGCTGCGCGGGCGTGTAGGCCGCGGCAGCGTGTCGGGCACCTGCCTGGTCATGACGCACTCCAAGGGCAACGGCGGCGCGTCGGCGGCACAAGACCGCCTCCAGTCACTCGAGAAGACCTCGGACGGCTTTACGCTCGCCCAGATGGATCTGCGTTTGCGCCACGAGGGCGAGATTCTTGGCTACCGTCAGCATGGCGGCGTGACCCTGCACTTTGTGGACCTGGACGCCGACGAGGAGCTGATCGAGTGGGCCCATTTGGACGCGGTCGAGCTCTTGCGGTATGCTTGCAACCTTGACTCCGTGGCGACGCGCCCCCTGCGCAATGCGGTCGCCATGCGATATCGACACATTTTTAAGGAGGTCAGCGGAGGATGAGAATCATCGGCGGCGAATGGCGCGGTCGTAAGATCGAGGAGCCCCGTGGTCGCGATGTCACCCGCCCCACGACCGATCGTGTGCGCGAGGCATGCGCATCTATGGTCATGTCGGCATTTGACTTCGATCTGGACGAGGTCCGCGTGCTGGACGCCTTTGGCGGCTCCGGCGCTTTGGGTATCGAGATGCTCTCACGTGGTGCCCGCTCGCTCACGACGTTCGAGATCGATCGGAATGCCGCGCGGCTCATTACCAAGAATATCGAGTCGCTCTGCCGTGACCGTGCGCGTTGGCGCGTGATAACGGGCGACATGCTGGCGAGTGCCTCGCGCGGTCGTGTGCCGGGCGGCCCCTTTGATCTGGTCCTGCTCGACCCGCCCTATGCTTTTGGTGCCGAGCCGGTCGAGGAGCTGCTGCAGAACCTGGCTCAGCAGGGTCTGCTTGCACCTGGCGCTTATGCCCTGTTTGAGCATGCCGCCGCCGATGCGGGCGCGCATCCGGTAGGCTTTGAGATCGTGCGCGAGAAGCGCTACGGCATTACCTCGGTCGACCTGCTTCGTTGGATCGGCGATGACGATGGTGAGGAAGATTGCGCTGGCACCGATGCTCACAACAACGATGCCACGACGTTTCAGGAGGACGCCCATGAATGACACCATCAACCGCGTAATCGTCCCGGGCACCTTCGATCCCATCACGTTTGGCCATATCGACGTCATCCGCCGCGCCCGCCGCATCTTTCCCAGCGTGATCGTCGCTGTTGCCGAGTCGCAGGGTAAAAACGGTGTGGGTACCACGTTTATGCTCGATGAGCGCGTGGCGCTGGCCCGCGAGGCGCTCGGTGATATCGACGGCGTCGAGGTCCTGCCCTTTACCGGCCTCTTGGTCGACTTCGCTCGCGAGCAGGGGGCGGGGGCCGTGGTCAAGGGTCTGCGCGCCATGACCGACTTTGAGTATGAGCTGCAGCAGGCCGACCTTAACTATCGCCTGGATAACGAGCTGGAGTCCATTTTTGTCATGAGTGCGCCGCAGTATGGCTATATCTCGAGCTCGGTCGTTCGCCAGATCGCCTCGCTCGGCAGCGATGTATCGACGTTTGTCCCGTCCAACGTGGTCGAAGCGCTCAGACATCGCTTTTCGTGACGTTTTTTATTGCCTGGTGGCATGTGGTAAACTAGCACGATGATATGTTACCTATGAAAGGAGACCGGATGCCGGGCGAGAATTTTCCTGGCGATAGGATCGTCAGCTTGGTCGATGAGCTCGAAGGGCTGATCGAGGAAGCCAAGCCGCCTTTCGGCAAGAACGCTCAGTTCAAGGTCATCGACGCCGACGTGTTCTTCAACATCCTCGACGAGATCCGCATGAGCTATCCCGAGGAGTGGCAGAAGTCCCGCCGTATCCTTAAGGAGCGCGAGGAGCTTATGGCTTCCGCCGCCGCTCAGGCCGATTCCATCATCGCCGACGCTCAGCAGCAGGCCCTCACCATTGCCGGTGAGCAGGAGATCGTCCGCTTAGCACAGCAGCAGGCCGACGACATCCGCGATCGCGCCCAGCAGTACGAGCGCGAGACGCGTTATGCTGCCGAGGACTACGCAGAGCAGGTCTTTACGCACCTGGAGGAGAACCTCAAGAGCCTGACCGGCACCGTTACCCGTTGCCGTCAGCAGCTCAACGAGGGTGCCGCCCAACAGAATGGTCAGTGGTAATGGCTGATTTCCCGAGCGTTACCGTCGATCTTTCCGAGCAGCTCGAGTTTCCCGGAGATTCGTATCCGCTGACCGGTAAGGTCGATGTCGCCACCTACACGGTGGGCGAGAAGGAGTACCAGCTACAGGACGGCATTGACTACGATGTGGTCTTTACCAATGCCGGTACCGGTGTCTTGCTCACGGGCATGGTCCGCGCGCACGCCACCGGCGAGTGCGATCGTTGCTTGGAGCCCGCCTCGTTTGATATCGCCGGCGAGATCGAGGAGTTCTACCTCTTCGAGGAGCCCGAGGATCCCGAGGCCTACGAGGACGGCTACGAGCTTTTGGGTGAGGACCGCATCGTGGATCTGGGTGAGCCCATCAACGACGCGGTCGTCATGGACACGCCGTTTGTCGTTCTGTGCAAGCCCGATTGCCGCGGTCTGTGCCCCACTTGCGGTTGTAATCTCAACGTCGAGCAATGCGATTGCGCCGCCCAGGCAGAGGCAGAATGGGCCGCTGCCACGGAAAATCCATTTGCAGCATTGAAGAATCTCAAGCTCGATGAGTAAAACTGTGGTAGTATCGCTACTTGCGCGTAATCGCCACACTGGATAGTTCATAAGGAAGGTCACTATGCCCGTACCTAAACAAAAGCAGGGTCGTATCCGCACTCACACCCGTCGTTCCGCCAACATGAAGATTTCGGCTGCGGCTCAGTCCACGTGCCCCCGTTGCGGCGCTGTCAAGCTTCCGCACCACGTGTGCCCCAGCTGCGGTTTCTACAAGGACCGCGAGGTTATCGTTACCGAGTAACGGTATACTCTGGATGCGATGCCGTTCCAAATGGAACCACAATGGCCGGCTCAATGAGTCGGCCATTTTTGTATAAGGAGCATGTATATGAGTAACGTTCGCGTTTGTGTAGACGTTGTGGGCGGAGACGAGAAACCTCAGGTTGTTCTCGATGGTATCGAGGCCGCACTTGCCGCCGATCCCGATATCGAGGTCTTGGCAGCTGGCCCCGCTGAAATCGTCAATCCCTTTGCTGCTTCCCATGCACGTGTTGAGGCCCTTGAGGCACCCGACGTTATCGCCATGGATGACGATCCCATTCGCGCCGTGATGACCAAGCGCAAGTCGTCGATCGTGCTGTCGTGCCGCGCCATCAAGAAGGGAAATGCGGACGCGTTCTTCTCCGCCGGCTCGACCGGTGCCATGACTGCTGCCGCCACCGCCTATGTGACGCCGTTTAGGTATCAGGCCGAAGGCAAGAAGCAGCCGGTACGTCCCTGTCTGACCAATGCGCTACCCAATCGCGCCGGCGGTCTGACGGTGCTGTGCGATATGGGCGCCAACCCCGATGTCGAGGTCGATGACATGGTACGTTTTGCCCAGATGGGTAGCGCCTATGCCCGCGTTGTCCTGGGCATCGAGCACCCCCGCGTGGGCCTGCTCGCCAATGGCACCGAGGACGAGAAGGGTTCCAACTTTACCAAGGCCTGTTTCCCTGCTATGAAGGCCGCGGTTCCGGGCTTTGTGGGTAACTGCGAAGGCACCGACCTCACCTCGGGCAATTTCGATGTCGTTGTTGCCGACGGTATGTCGGGTAATATCGCTCTCAAGGCCACTGAGGGCGCTGCCAAGTTTTTGCTGCAGGAACTCAAGGGTGCCTTTATGACCTCGCTCGGCACCAAGATCGCCGCGCTACTCATTAAAAAGCAGATGCGCGAGATAAAGGCCAAGCTGTCTGGTGACGCCAAGGGCGGCGCGATTCTTTTGGGCTTGCGCGGCGTTGTCCTGATCGGCCATGGCGCCACCTCGGTCGAGGCCGTCAAAAACGGTACGCTCGCGGCGGCTGAAGCCGTGCGCGCCGGGCTGGTCGAGAACGTCGCCAACTCCATGGACGGTATCGTTTTGTAAGAGCGAGTTAGAGCGCTGTTATGCGCTTCGCGGCCTGCGTCGTGGGGTAGAATCAAAACCGTGTCTTGGTGCCGCCCGCGCGGCGCCAATCTTTTGGTATTCATGCACTATGAGAGGAAGCGCTATGGACCGCTCCGAAATCTTCGACAAGATCGCCGAGGTCGCTGCTGACGTTCTGGGCGTCGATGTTGCTGAGATTAGCGATGAGACCACGTTTGACGATCTCGATGCCAATTCGCTCGAGCGCCTGCAGCTGGTTACGGCTATCGAGGACGAGTTCAACCTCGAGATCGATGACGAGACCCTGCTCTCGCTCAACTCTGTCGCCGACGCTGTCGACGCGATCGAAAACGCCAGGGAGGCTTAGGTCTTGGCTTTATCCGAACGACTTACGCGCGCCCAGGAGATTCTGGGCCACGAGTTCAATGACAAGGTGCTGCTGCGCGCGGCCCTTACGCATCCTTCGGCCGTCGAAGGCCAGCCAGTCTCGGCAAGCTACGAGCGTCTTGAGTTCTTGGGTGATTCCATTTTGGGCGCCGTGGTCGCCCGTTCGCTCTTTGAGTCCTATCCGGAGTTTGACGAGGGCAAGCTCACGCGCCTGAAGGTGTCGCTTGTCTCGGGCGCTACGCTGTCCGAGGTGTCACATGAGCTGGGCATCGACGACATCATTATCTTTGGTGCCTCCGAGACCGGTACCGGTGCGCGCGGCCTGCACTCGGCGCTCGAGAACGTCTACGAGTCGCTCGTGGGTGCGCTGTACCTGGATGCCGGCTGGGATGTTGCGGCGGACTTTATCCATCGTACGCTCAAGCCGCACCTGGCCTCCGAGCGTGCCGAGCACCCCGCGAACCCCAAGTCGTTCTTGCAGGAGTGCGTGCAGGCAGACGGCCACGAGCCTCCCGCGTATAAGCTGGTCGGCTCCGAGGGCCCCGCGCATGCGCCCACCTTTACCGCTGTGGTGCTCATCGACGGTATTCGCCAGGGCCGCGGCACCGGTTCCTCCAAGAAGGAGGCCGAGGGAGCCGCTGCGCTCGAGGCACTCGACCGCATGGGCTACACCACCAACGGCGTGATTCTCAACAAGAAGCCTGTTTAAGCGAGGAACCGTGTATCTCAAGTCCCTCACGCTCAAAGGGTTCAAGTCGTTTGCCGACCGCGCCCATATGTCATTTGAGCCGGGCCTGACCGTCATCGTCGGTCCCAACGGCTCGGGAAAATCGAACATCTCCGACTCGATTCTGTGGGTCCTGGGCGAGCAGAGCGCCAAGCAGCTGCGCGGCCAGGCCATGGAGGACGTCATCTTCTCGGGCTCGTCGGCACGCAAGCCGGTGGGTGTCGCCGAGGTCACGCTGGTGCTCGATAACTCGGACCATATGCTGCCCGTCGATTTTGACGAGGTCGCCATCACCCGTCGCATGTATCGCTCGGGCGAAAGCGAGTACCTCATCAACTCGAGTCCGTGCCGCCTGATGGACATTCAGGACATCCTGCACGATTCGGGCCTGGGCAAGGATACGCATTCCATCATCAGCCAGGGCAAGCTCGATGCCATTTTGCAGAGCCGCCCCGAGGAGCGCCGTGCCCTCATCGAGGAGGCCGCCGGCATCTCCAAGCACAAGCGCCGCAAGGAGCGTGCGCTCAAAAAGATTAAGTCGATGGACGAGCACCTGACGCGTGCCCGCGACATCAATAAGGAAATTGCCCGTCAGCTGCGACCGCTGGAGCGTCAGGTCGATCGTGCGCGCAAGTACAAAGAGCTGTCCTCGCGCGCGAACGAGCTTACGCAGATGCTGGCCGTCGACGAGCTGCGTTCGCTGCAATCGCAGTGGAACGACCTGGAGAGCCGCTCCAAGGAAGGCGCCGCCGAGCTGGAGCTTGCGCAGTACCGCATGGGCGAAAAGGAGCGCGAGCTCGAGAAGCTCCAGGTTATGCTTGAGGAAAAGGGCCTGTTTGTGGGCGACCTGGGCGAGCAGCGCCGCCATATGCAAGACGTGGTCGGCCGCATTAACTCCGATATGCGCCTGCTCGAGGAAAAGGGCCACAACATGGTGTCGCGCCTGTCCGACATGCGTGGCCAGATCTCGAGCTCCGAGCATCAGCGTCGTCGCGTGGTCGAGGAGCTCGAGGACGCGCGTGCGCAGCTTGAGGAAGTGACCGGTGCGCACATGCAGGCCCAGGAGGACGTTGACGCCGCTGGTCCTGCCGCCGCTGAGCTCCACGAGCGACGCGTGGCTCTCGACAATCAGATTTCGCAGCTTACGCGTGAGCAACGCGATGTGCAACGTGGGGCCGATAACGCGGCGCTCGAACTCGCCAAGGTGAAGGACTCGCTGAGTAACGCCGAGGTCGAGGACAACATGTACGCCTCGCGCTTGGAGCAGATCGACGAGCAGCTCGAGGAAGTCACGGCCTCGCTCGAAAGCCGTCGCGACCGCGCCGAGGAGCTTGAGGGTGCTCTTGAGGAAGCGCGCCAGGCTCAGGTCGATGCGCGTGAAGCCACCGAGACGGCACGCGCGGCCCTGAAGGACCTGCGTGCCCGCGAGAGCGAGGCACGCAACAAGTTATCCGAGGTGCGCTCGGAGCTTGCCAGCCAAAAGAAGCTCGATGCCCGCATGGCTGACAGCTCGCCGCTGGTGAGCCGTCTGATGGGCGCGCTGGGCGATGATGTCTCGGGTCGTCTGGGTGACGTGCTCGAGGCTCCTCGTGAGCTTGAGGGCCTGGTTGAGCAGCTGCTTGCCGGCGATATCGATGCTCTTTTGTTTGATGACGCCGCCACGCTTGAGCGTGCCGGTCGCGCGGCTCTGGACCAAAAGAAGGCCTCGGGTGAGGCGCTGCTGGTCGCGCGCGGTGTGAGCGCCTCTGCTGCCGCTAAGGGCGCTGCCGGTTCCCGCCTGGTCGATCGTCTGTCCGTGCGCGCAGGCTACGGTCCCGTCGTTGAGGTGCTGCTCGGCGGTTATTACGTCGTGGACGATCTTGCTGCCGCTCTGTCGGCGCCGGTCGTTGACGGCGTGACTTACGTGACCCCTGATGGCGCCCGCGTCGCCTGCGGCGGCCTGGTGCGTGTGGGGCTCGACGCCGGCGAGGCTTCGGGTGCTTTGGAGCGCAAGCGTCGCATTCGCGAGCTGGAGGGCCTGGAGCCCGATCTGGCTGCTGTGTTTGAGCATGTGTCGGATCAGGTCGTCGAGGCCAATGCGGCCGTCGAAGAGGCGCGTGCCGCTGAGGGCGATGCCGCCGGCGAGATCGCCCGTCTTGAGGGCGAGCGCCGTTCGCTGCTCTCCGAGATTGGCCGCCTGGAGCAAAGCGCCAACAATGCCGAGGTCGAGCGCGTGCGTATTTTCAAGCGCCGCGAGCAGGCTACCGAGGCCGTTCGCGCTGCGCGCCCGCGCGTGGACGAGCTCACCCGTTCGCGGGACGAGGCGCGAGCGCAGGCAAGCGACCTGGGCCTTCAGATTGCCGAGGCCAACGACGAACTTGACCGCGTTCGCCGTGACGATTCTGAGGCCGCCGGCAAGCTCGCCGATGCCAAGGTCCGCCTGGCCCAGGCGAGCGAGCGCCTTCGTTCTCTGAAGGGCCGCGTGCCCGATCTGGAGCATCGCCTGGAGGGCATCGACCGCCGTATCCGCGGAACACGCCAGGCCTCGCGCTCACTCGAGCTGCTGCGCCTGCGCGTCGATCCCATGCACGAGCGCTATTCGGCCCTGCTGGAGCGCGCGTCAGATTGGGCCGCACGTCTGCGTGACCAGGCCTCTCTGGAGGAGGCGGACTCCGCTTCGCTTAAGAAGACCATCGAGGATGCCAAGGCAGAGGTTGCCCGCGCTAAGGAGCGGGTCGATACCGCCACCGCCACGCAAAACGAGTTCAAGGTCGCACGCGGCAAGCTTGAGGTGCAGGTAGAGGCCGCCATTAAGGCCATTACCGCCGATGGCACCACGGTACTCGAGGAAGCGCTCATGCTTCCGGCGCCCACCGACCGCGATGCCGCCGAGCGCGAGCTCAACCAGCTTGTGCGCCAGATCAACAACCTGGGCCCTGTGAACCAAGTTGCCATGGAGGAGTACGAGCAGCTCAAGCGCCGCGCTGACTACATCGAGGAACAGCTGGCCGATCTGGAGAGCGCGCGTAAGGCGCTCACCAAGATCACGGTGGCCATTGATCGTAAGATGCGCAAGGCGTTCCTGGTGACGTTTGAGAAGGTCGACGCGAACTTCCGCGAGATCTTCGCTATGCTCTTCCCGGGCGGTCAGGCACATCTGGAGATGACCGACCCCGAGCATCCGGCCGAGACAGGCATCGAGGTCGTGGCGCAGCCGCGCGGCAAACGCATCACCAAGATGATGCTCATGTCGGGCGGCGAGAAGAGCCTGACGGCGCTCGCCCTGCTCTTTGCCGTGTACCGCACGCGCACGGTGCCGTTCTATGTGCTGGACGAGGTCGAGGCGGCGCTTGATGACGCCAACCTGTCCAAGCTCATCGGAGCCCTCGATGTGCTGCGCTCCGATACACAGCTCTTGGTCATTTCGCATCAGCGCCGTACTATGGAGGACGCCGACGTTCTCTATGGCGTCTCGATGCAAGCCGACGGCGTCAGCCGCGTCGTCTCGCAAAAACTCGATCGCGAAACCGGAAAGGTCGTGAATGCATAATGGGATTCTTTGACGCTCTCTCGCGCGGACTTGAGCGCAGCCGCGAGGCCCTCAACGAGGTCTTCTACTTTGGCGGCGAGGTCGATGAGGACTTTTGGGAGGACCTTGAGGATACCCTCGTTATGGGTGACATGGGTGCCGAGGTCGCCATTCAGGTCTCCGATGACCTGCGTGAGATGGCCGCCAAGAAGAACCTCAAGACCGCTCCGCAGCTTCGCCGTGCCCTGGCCGAGCAGCTCGAGCAGCACTTTGTGTCCATCGAGCGCGATCCGTTCTCCGACACGCCGAGCTGCGTGCTGTTTGTAGGCATTAACGGTGCCGGCAAGACCACGACGGTCGGTAAGATCGCGAGCGCCATGGCTGCCCGCGGTAAGAATGTCGTGATCGGTTCGGCCGATACCTTCCGCGCTGCCGCCATAGAGCAGCTCGATGTGTGGGGCCAGCGTGCCGGCGTCCCCGTCATCAAGCGCGATCGCGGCTCCGATCCGGCAAGCGTTTGCTACGACGTGCTCGACGAGGCCGATAAACGCGGCAGCGACCTGGTGCTTATCGACACCGCCGGCCGCCTGCACACGAGCCCCGAGCTCATGCGCGAGCTCGCCAAGGTGGTCAACGTGACGCGTAAGCGCGCCGCCAATATGGCCGCCGGCCCCATGCCCGTCTCGGTCGTGCTCGTGATCGATGCCGCCACCGGCCAGAACGGTCTGAACCAGGCGCTCGAGTTTAACGAGGCACTGGGTCTGGACGGTATTATCATGACGAAGCTCGACGGCACGGCAAAGGGCGGTATCGCCATGGCCGTGGCCGAGAAGCTCAAGCTCCCGATCCTGCGCGTGGGCGTGGGCGAGCAGGTCGATGACCTGCAGGAGTTCAATGCCAAAGATTTCTGCCGCGCCCTGGTGGGCGAGTCCAATTAAGGAGTGACTAGTGTTTGATTCCCTGAGCGATCGCCTCAACGACACATTTGACCGCCTGCGCGGCAAGGGCAAGCTGACCGAGGCCGATATCACCTCGGCCATGCGCGACATCCGCATGGCGCTGCTCGAGGCCGACGTCAACTTTAAGGTCGTCAAGGAGTTTGTCGCCAAGACCAAGGAGCGCTGCATGACCGCCGAGGTCATGGAGTCGCTGTCGCCGGCACAAAATGTCGTCAAGATCGTGCTCGACGAGCTCACCGAGATGCTCGGCTCCACCGAGAGCAAGCTCGTCTTTAGCAACCGCATTCCTAATGTCATCATGCTCGTGGGCCTGCAGGGCTCCGGTAAGACCACGGCGGCCGTAAAGCTTGCCTACCTGCTCAAGAAGCAGGGCCGCTCGCCGCTGCTCGCCGCGTGCGACGTCTACCGTCCCGCCGCTGCCGACCAGCTGGCCACGCTTGGCGGAGAGATCGGCGTACCGGTCTTCCGCGGCGACGGTGCGCACCCGGTCGACATCGCCAAGGGCGCCATTCAGGAGGCCGTCGACCACCTGCGCGACGTGGTCATCGTCGATACCGCCGGTCGTCTGCAGATCGACGAACAGATGATGCAGGAAGCCGTGGACATCAAGAATGCCGTCAAGCCCGATCAGGTGCTGATGGTCGTCGATGCCATGACCGGCCAGGATATCGTCAACGTCGTCTCGACCTTTGCCGAGCGAACCGACTTTGACGGCGTGATCATCTCCAAGCTCGACGGCGATGCCCGTGGCGGTGGCGCGCTTTCCGTGCGCCAGGTGACCGGTAAGCCCATCAAGTTCGTGAGCATGGGCGAGAAACCCGATTCGCTGGAGCCGTTCTATCCCGATCGTATGGCCAAGCGAATCTTGGGCATGGGCGACGTCGTCGGCATCATCGAGAAGGCCCAGGAGGCCGCCGATGCCGAGCAGCTCGAGGCTGCCGAGCGCATGCTGCGCGAGGGCTTCACCATGAACGACATGCTCGACCAGATGAAGGCCGTCAAGAAGATGGGCGGTATGAAGGGCATCCTGGGCATGCTCCCCGGTGGCCAGCGTGCGCTCAACCAGATGGGCGGCAATCTGGACGAGGGCATCTTCGATAAGAACGAGGCCATCATCATGTCGATGACCAAGGAGGAGCGCCTGCGCCCCTCCATCATCAACGGCCAGCGCCGTGCCCGCATCGCCAAGGGCGCCGGCGTGACTCCCACCGAGGTCAACAGCCTTATGAAGCAGTGGGGCGAGATGAACAAGATGATGGGCCGCATGCGCACGATGGCCAATCAGGCGCAGGCCGGCGGCAAGAAGGGCAAGAAGGGTAAGAAGGGCAAAAAGATGCGCATGCCCAATATTCCCGGTCTGGATGCCATGGGTCTGGGCGGCATGGGCGGCCTGGGAATGGGCGGCCCCAAGTCCGATATGGACCTGCTGCGCCAGATGGAAGCGCAGATGCGTAATAAGAAGTAGCGACTGGTTAAGTCGTGTATGGCGAAGGCCGCCTGGATGGTACTCCAGGCGGCCTTTGTCGTTCGTTCGCAGGTTGTCGAACGCGCGGAAGCGTGTTGACGTCGAGGTGCTTGCTGCTAGTGGCAGCCGCAGGACTCGTGTCCGTCGTGGTCGTGATGGTCGTGACAGCCGCAGGATTCGCCATGCTCGTGGGCGCGCTCGTGGTTGTGGCCATGGCAGTCGCAGGTGGCCTCGCCGGTCTGTGCGAGCGTGCCGGCAATGAGGGCCTCGACGCAGGCGTCGCAGCTGCCCTGGGCGCCCGCATAGACGGTGATGCCCGCTTGGGCGAGAGCGTTGATGGCGCCGCCGCCGATACCGCCGCAGATAAGCGTGTCGACGCCACCGTTGGCAAGCAGACCCGCCAATGCACCGTGACCAGTGCCGCCGGTGCCCACGACCTGCTCGTTGAGTACCTTGTCGTCCTGGATGTCGTAGATCTTGAACTGCTCGCTGCGGCCAAAGTGCATAAAGATGTTGCCGTTGTCGTACGTCGTTGCCACCCTCATGGTGTCGACCTCCTTTGCTGGCCATGCGGCCGTCGTCGTGGTGATGGGGGAGTATGCGATATTGCCACCTTCGATGATAAGTGCTCGCCCGTTGACCAGCGCGTTTGCAACCTTGCGATGCGCACGACTGCTGATGGCCGCCACCGTGGCTCGTGCGACGCCCATGTGCAGGGCGACGGCCTCCTGATTGAGGCCTTCCAGGTCGCATAGGCGCAGGACTTCGAGTTCGTCGACCGTCATGTCGATGGCGTCTCCGCTGGCAAGGCCGTCAGGGGTAAAGCCGCGGTATTCGGGGATGATCCCAACGCGGCGCAATTTTTCGCGTCTTCCTGCCATACACTCTCCAAATCTGACATATGCCAACAATAGAATAGCGAACGTGCGGATTTGTGCAAGGATTTTCTGGCATATGTCAGAAAATGAGGGCTTATGTTTGGGCTGTGGGGCCGCGTGCGCCTGGGCTACAATAAAAATTGCTTATAGGCGACTGACAGGAGGGTCAATGAGCAAGGCTGATCAACACTTTGTAACCATGTGCCGCGATATTCTGGACCATGGCACCACCACCGAGGGCCAAAAGGTCCGCCCGGTGTGGGAGGATGGCACCCCTGCCTATACCATTAAAAACTTTGGTGTCACGGCACGCTATGACCTACGTGAGGAGTTTCCGGCGCTTACCTTGCGTCGTACGGCCCTCAAATCTGCCATGGATGAGATCCTATGGATCTATCAAAAGAAGTCCAATAACGTGCATGACCTCAACAGCCATATTTGGGATGAGTGGGCCGACGAGACCGGCTCCATCGGCAAGGCCTACGGGTATCAGATTGGCCAGAAGAGCCATTATGCCGAGGGCGACTTTGACCAGATGGATCGGGTGCTGTACGACCTTAAGAACACGCCGTACAGCCGCCGCATTATGACGAACACCTATGTGTTCAGCGACCTGTCCGAGATGCACCTGTATCCGTGCGCCTACAGCGTGACGTATAACGTGACACAGCGCCCGCAGGATGACAAACCGACGCTCAACATGATTCTCAACCAGCGCAGCCAGGACATTTTGGCCGCGAACAACTGGAACGTGTGCCAGTACGCCATCTTGCTGATGATGGTCGCGCAGTCGGTCGATATGATTCCCGGCGAGCTGCTGCATGTGATTGCCGATGCCCACATCTACGACCGCCATGTCGACATCGTCCGCGAACTTATCGAGCGTCCGCAGTTTGCGGCGCCCAAGGTAACGCTTAACCCCGATGTGCACGATTTCTACGCGTTTACGACCGACGACCTGATCGTCGAGGGCTACGAGCACGGCCCGCAGGTCAAGAACATCCCCATTGCGGTATAGGTGGCAGGCATGACGTGTAAGCTTTCTGCCATCGTCGCCGTGTGTGAAGACTGGGGCATTGGCTGCGAGGGCGATATGGTCGTGTCCAATCGCGCCGACATGCGCCATTTTGTGGCGTGTACCAAGGGCTGTCCGGTCATCATGGGACGCAAGACACTTCTGAGTTTTCCCGGCGCACGGCCGCTCAAGAACCGCCGCAATATCGTGCTTACACGCGACGAGAGCTTTGCCCCCGAGGACGTCGACGTGGTGCATAGTATCGGCGAGGCGCTCGCCGCGGTTGCCGATGAGCCCGTTGCCTGGGTTATCGGTGGCGGCGATGTCTATCGGCAGTTTTTGCCGTACTGCGTGGAGGCCGAGGTCACGCATGACCACTGCGTCCATCCCGTGGACACATACTTTCCCGACTTGGACGCCGATCCCGCGTGGGAAGTTGCGCGGCGCGAAGGGGTTGCCACGATTGTCGCGGGCGAGGGTGACGAAGGCCTCGATTATGAGTTCGTGACGTATCGTCGCGTTGAGGTGTAAATCGTCTGGCACGAACGGTATCATCGGGTTGATTGATTGTATGGGGCGGCGCTTGGCGTCGCCTCGTTTGGTATAGATGTGCTGTAAAGAAGGGTGCGGGCTGGCTGCTATGACTGATGCCGTTGAGGTTCTGCGAATTGATTCGCTCGAGGACGAGCGGCTCGATGCCTACGTGCGACTGACCGAGCGCGAGCTTCGCTGCGTGCTGGAGCCGCAAAAGGGCATCTTTATCGCCGAGAGTGCCAAGGTCATAGAGCGTGCGGTGCGCGCCGGATACGAGCCGGTGAGCTTTCTGTTGGGTGAGCGCTGGCTCGACCAGATGATGCCGCTGTTTGAGCGCCTGGTTGTGCGCGAGGGAGCGGGTCCGGTCCCGGTGTTCGTGGCCTCGATGGAGCTCATGGAGCAGTTGACGGGCTTTAACGTGACGCGCGGTGCGCTCGCGGCGTTCCGTCGCCCGCGTCAGATTCCGGTTGATGAGTTCTTGGGCGGCGTCGTCGAGGCGGCGGGGGAGCGCCCGGTGCGCGTATGCGTGCTTGAGGGTATTGTCGACCACACAAATGTGGGCGCGATTTTCCGCTCGGCTGCCGCTCTCAATGTCGACGGCATTCTGGTGAGCCCTACGTGCTGCGATCCGCTGTATCGTCGCTCTGCCCGCGTGAGCATGGGCACGGTGTTTCAGGTGCCGTGGACGCGTATTGGCAGTGAGGCTCGCGTGTGGCCACATGATGGCCTGGCCGCGCTTCATGATGCCGGTTTTTCGTGTGCCGCCATGGCGTTGACGGATGACTCCGTTTCGCTGGACGATCCTGTGCTGCAGGAGATTGATCGCCTGGCGATCTTTATGGGCACCGAGGGTGCCGGTCTGGGCGCCAAGACCATCGCGGGCTGTGACCGGGCCGTGCGCATCCCGATGGCGCACGGGGTCGATTCGCTCAACGTGGCCGCGGCGAGTGCCGTCGCCTTTTGGCAGCTGTGCCCGCACGTGAGCAACGAGTATCACTACCAGCCGGGTTTGTATCACTAGCCGAGTGTGATATCCGAGTCGTGCGAGCGGGGTATTTCTATAATCTTCGCTTGGTGCTAGGCTGGTCATTATTGTAACTATTATCAGCTGTTTTGTCGGTTGACGTGCGCTTTTGGGGAGGGCGTGTGGCTAAGAAATCTACGGCTATCGATGTAACGCAGGGTGTTATTTGGCAGCAGCTGCTTTCGCTGTGCGTTCCCATCTTTTTTAGTTCGTTTTTTCAGCAGGCCTACACGCTTATCGGTACCTATATTGTCGGCCAGTTTGGCGGCAAGCTCGCGCTGGGTGGCATTCAGGCCACGATGGTGCTCACTGAGCTCTGCATTGGTTTTTGCGTTGGAGTCGGTGCCGGCTGCGCGGTCATTACCGGTCAGTATTTTGGCCAGCACGATGATGAGCGACTGAGTCGTTCGGTCCATACGGCCATGACGCTCGCGCTGGTGGGCGGTATCGTTTTCTCGATTCTTGGCATAGTGTTCGTTGAGCCCATGCTGGTGCTTATGAACACGCCGCATGAACTATTGGCCGAGGGCGTGGCCTATGCTCGTTGTTATTTTGCCGCCATGGTTGCGGCGCTGCTGCTCAATATGGGAACTGCATTGCTGCGCGCCGTGGGCGACACGCGCGGGCCTGCCGTGATCATCGCTTCCGGCTGCCTTGTTAATGCGGTGCTGGATGTCATTTTCGTTGCCGTGCTTCATATGGAGGCTCTGGGCTGCGGCATCGCGGTGGCGCTGACCATTTGCTCCAACGCCACGATGATCGTGATTCGTATGATGCACGCACCGGGTGCGTGGCGGCTTTCACTGTCCAAACTCGGCATCGATCGCGGTATTTGCAAGAGTATGATCTCGTGCGGTCTGCCACTCGGTTTTCAATCGGCTGCCTATTCGATCTCGAACGTGCTGATCCAGGTGTCGGTCAACTCGTTTGGTGCCGATGTCACCACGGCATGGGGTCTTTCGGGCCGTTTGGATGGCATTGTCTGGATGGTGACCGAGGCGCTCGGCGTATCGATCACTACGTTCTCGGCGCAGAACTTTGGCGCGCGCAATTACGAGCGCATGCGCAAGGGCTACCACACGTCGCTCGTGCTGTCGTTTATGCTCATTGGTGGCCTGTCTGCCGTGCTGCTGGTGTTCTCGGGTCCGTTGTCGCGTCTGTTTGTCGACGATGCTTCGATTTCGGCGTACACCACGACGATTCTTCATTTTATCGCGCCGTTCTACGCGATCTTCTCGATTATCGAAAACGCGTCGGGCTCCATTCGCGGCGCCGGCGTGAGCTTGCAGCCCATGCTGCTCACGATTTTTGGCACCGTCGTGCTCAGGGTGATCTGGGTGTTTGCGATCATGCCCTTCGATCCGTCGCTTGAGCACCTGCTGCTGGTTTACCCCGTAACCTGGCTCATCACGGCCACTATGTTCACCATCTACCACCACAGCGGCAACTGGCTAGGTCGCGCCACCGCCTAGCCATTGGGGACGTCCCCAATGATTAGTATTCGATGCCTTGGCGGGCTAGGAGACCTTCGTCGAAGTAGTGCTTGACGGGGCGCATTTCGGTGACCAGGTCGGCGAGGTCCGCCAGCGGCAGCAGGCCGCGCCCGGTCAACACGAGCTCGGTGGTGGCGGGCTTCATTGCGATTAGCGCTTCGACATTCTCGCGCGTTACAAAGCCGCGTCGCATGGCTTCTCCCAGCTCATCCAAGATCAGCACGTCGACCTGGCTAATCTGCTCGCGCGCCAGCTCCATGATCTGTGCCGCACAGGCCTCGGGTGTGTCGCGGTCGGCTTGTACGATGCGTAGCCCCAATCGAGGTGCTGCGTCGTGTTCGGCGCAGTGCAGCTTCTTGGCAAATTGCAGCATAAGCACGTTAAGTCCATAGCCCGTGGCGCGCAGCGCGAGCCCCAGCGCAGCCGTCGTCTTGCCCTTGCCGTCGCCCGTATAGATTTGAACTTTGCCGACTTCCAGAGATGCCATATCTATCCTTTCGTACCGTGCGTCGGTTTATCGCCGTCCGGGTTGGGTATTCTAGAAAACATTATCAACCCCAGTAGATGGAGTTCAACCAGATGGAGATGGATGACAACAAACGTAGACGGAATATGATCCTCTACGTGCTCATCGCCTTCGTCGTCTACCTCGTGCTCTCGACCGTTCTGTTCCCCAACATCGGTCACACGCAGCAGATTACGAAGACCGATTACTCGACGTTTGTCAAAGCGCTTGATAAGAAGAGTGTCGACAAGGTCGAGTACAACACAGACGATTACACGATTTATTACACCAAGAAGGGCGAGGACGAGAATATCGCCTACAAGACGACCGGCGTGCCGAACGATGCGGGCTTTACCGATCGCGTGCTGGAATCCGGTGCGTCGCTGGAGTCGGTCGTTCCCGATAAAAATTCGGGTCTGATGACCTACTACCTGCTCACGCTCATTCTTCCGATGGCGATTTTCTTCTTGATTGGCTGGTGGCTCAACCGCCGCATGAAGAAGGCTATGGGCGATGACGGCCCGTCGATGAACTTTGGCGGCGGCGGTTTTGGCGGCGGCGGACTGGGTAAGTCCGGCGCGCGCGTGATCGCTTCCAAGGACGTGGGCGTGACCTTTAAGGACGTCGCCGGCCAGGAAGAGGCCAAGGAGTCCCTCAAGGAGGTCGTCGACTTTCTGGAGAAGCCGCAGCGCTACGAGGAGATCGGCGCCAAGCTGCCGCGCGGTGCTCTCCTTGTTGGCCCTCCGGGTACCGGTAAAACCCTGCTTGCCAAGGCTGTGGCCGGTGAGGCGGGCGTGCCGTTCTTTAGTATTTCTGGCTCTGAGTTTGTCGAGATGTTTGTCGGCCGCGGCGCCGCCAAGGTGCGCGACCTGTTTAAGCAGGCCAAGGAAAAAGCCCCGTGCATCGTCTTTATCGATGAGATCGATACCATCGGCAAGAAGCGCGATGGCGGCGGCTTTAGTGGCAACGACGAGCGCGAGCAGACGCTCAACCAGCTGCTGACCGAGATGGACGGCTTTGATAACCACAAGGGTATTGTCGTTCTCGCTGCTACCAACCGCCCCGACAGCCTCGATCCGGCTTTGCTGCGCCCCGGCCGTTTTGACCGCCGCATTCCCGTCGAGCTGCCCGACCTGACCGGCCGTAAGAACATCCTCGAGTTGCATGCCAAGAGCGTGAAGACGCAGCCGCCGATTGACCTGACCGCGATTGCCCGCGCCACGCCCGGTGCCTCGGGTGCCGACTTGGCCAACATCATCAACGAGGGTGCTCTGCGTGCCGTCCGCGAGGGTCGCAAGCGCGCCACGCAGGACGATTTTGAGGAGTCGGTGGAGGTTGTCATCGCCGGTCAGCAGCGCAAGTCCACGGTGCTGTCCGATCACGAGAAGCAGGTCGTTTCTTACCACGAGATCGGCCATGCCATTGTTGCCGCTCGCCAGAAGGGCTCTGCGCCGGTCACCAAGATCACCATTGTGCCACGCACGAGTGGTGCTCTGGGCTACACCATGCAGGTCGAGGAGGACGAGCGCTTCTTGACCACGCGCCAGGAGGTACTCGACAAGCTCGCCGTCTACTGCGGCGGACGTGCTGCCGAGGAGCTCATCTTTGGCGAGATGACGACTGGTGCCGCCAACGATATCGAGCAGGCCACCAAGCTCGCTCGCAACATGGTGACGCGCTTTGGTATGTCCGACGAGTTTGGCATGATGGCGCTCGGTACCGTTCAGAATGCCTACCTCAACCAGGACACGTCGCTCACCTGCGCCCCCGGTACGGCCGAGCGCGTCGACGCGATCGTCGCCAAGCTGATCGAGGACGCACATGACCGCGCCCTGCAGATCCTTAAGGAGAACAAGTTTAAGCTCCATGAGCTGGCTCGTTATCTGTACAAGAAGGAGACCATCACGGGTGAGGAGTTCATGAACCTCCTCACGCGCGAGAATCCGCTGATGCCAAAGCAGCAGTAAGGCTGGTTGCACAACGTCGAACGCCCCATTTGAGTGTCCAGCTCAAATGGGGCGTTTTGTTTGGGAGGGATATGTATGAAGATCGTGGTGAGTGCCTGCTTGATGGGAGAGAGCTGCAAATATAACGGGCTCGACAATTACCATCGCGCGTTGGTCGAGGCCTGCGAGCGAACGGGGACCGAGGTTCTCTTGGTGTGCCCCGAGGTTTTTGGTGGCTTGCCCACACCGCGCAAGCCGTCCGAGATTGTGAACGGCGAAGTCCGTGCCTGCGAGGGCACCTTAGTCGATCGCGAGTTTCGCCAGGGTGCTCAGCGCGCGCTCGATATGTGCGAGCAGGCGGGCGGGCCGTCCCAGATCGCTGCGTGTGTCTTGCAGGACCGCAGCCCTTCGTGTGGTGTAGGCCGTATCTACGACGGAACCTTCAGCGGTACGCTCACCGCGGGCAACGGTGTTTTTGTCGATCTGCTGCTGCGTCACGGGTACCGTGTGATTCCGGCTAGCGAGTTCGATCCCAGCATGCTGGAACATTGTCCATAGCACTCGAACCCAACACTTCCTCACGGGTGACCGTTTTGGCATCATCCGCGAAGTTGATATTGAGTACGACCCGGTCATCAAAGACGTAGACCGAGTTGACAGGCGCCGTACCCAGGCAGCCCCTCCCCGCGGCCCTCGCGCAGGAACGCGCACACGGTCTTCCCGTCTCTTGCGCCCCTCCCGGAACTGTCCACATCAGTGTAGCCAATCCAGTCCGCCAAGGGCTGCAGCCCGGACAACGCGGCGATGGAGGGCTTCTTCGGCCTGCTCAAGAAGGTGTGCTGGCACGGCAGGGGCTGGTCGGACTGGACCCCCGCCCGCTTCATCGAGGAGCTCGGGGGTTGGATCGGTCGATACAATACGGAGAGGCGCAGCGATGCGCTCGGTGGCCGCACGCCGGCCGAGTTCCGCTCCGCGCTGGGAAGGGCCGCGTAACGGTCCAAGAAATCGTCCGCAGTCCCCATTCTTGCCCCTTTGGGACAGCTTTTTGTTGGGGCGTGCCTGCCCCAAACCCTGCTAGGAACGAGTACAGCAAACAGGAATTTTCAAATTAGTCTTTGCAAATAACCTTTGAACCTTCACCATCAATTACAATTCCCT
>CATYZE010000011.1 GCA_958415525.1 uncultured Collinsella sp.
TCATGACAGAGAACAGGCAGAATGCGACTCCAACTATAAGTTGCAGCCAAACTGCAACTCTAAACTGGGAATTGATGACTACTTTATCAATTTCATTTCTCGTTTTTCCTCCCTCAACTAGATAAACACCGTCATTTAGGCCGAAGTGGAAAAATCCTGAATATCCTGCATAAAAAATAAACAGTTGCCAATATCCATAGCTTGTAACCCCAAGAACCTTGGGGACGAGCAGAGACATTACAAAGCTGACAAGAAGGGAAATACCCTGCGCGGAAAAGGCAACGAGAGCATTCGTCACAAGTTTCTTATAATTCATCTATTAAAAGAACCCCCAAAAAATAGGCTCGCTAGTGAGGAGAAATCACATTACTAGTGGGCTGCATATCGTCTTGCAGATCAGAGCTTTCGTTGGTATGGGTAAATCTCATTAGAAAGAGCGCTGAAACCGCCATGAAGATAACGGTTAGGAGAGACGTTGGATTCATGTATTGATGAAAAAGGAAGTCTGCAATCGGCAGATATGCCACCGAAATGCCGACCCAAGAGTAAATCAACAGCAGAATGATCCGCCAACGAACGGCAATCGTCACTCCAGTGTTTCGCAAGACGTTGTACATAGAGCCAAAGAACCAGCCCTGCAAAGCTGAAACAACACACATGCCAATCGGACCGAAATCATGAAGGTAATATCGGAAAGCCGTGTAAAGGTTGCCAATGTTGACATTATTGACGAACCTGTACTCAAGCTGGAATGAGTAAGTCCAATCGGAAACTCCGAATGTCTTGCCCAGAAATAGCCAGATACCTTGAAGCGTTTCAGAGCCGAACAGATTGGATGGGGATGTTGCTAACTCCGGTTTGGCAATATACTGATCAAGCCCGATTATCGATCCACCCAAATAAGTCATGAGAGAATCGAAGGGAGTCTTGACTGTCACCCTACCCACGGCGTCAGCGCCGAAAACAAAGATAGCTAGGCCGAAAACAACAACTGAAAGGATGAGCATCACGGCACCGAAATTAAGGCGAGTCGCATTGGCGCGCACACAATTTCGAAGAATCCAGAACATGATTACACCGGCAAACACCATGACGATAATCTGACCTCGGGAAGACTGCCCCAGCGAGGCTATGCAATATATGACGGGGGGAGCCAAATACGCCCATCGTTTCTCCTCGGAAACAAGAAGCTCGTTCACGAATGCGAACACGTACACATAGCCCACAGCCATAAATAGACGGAAGCTATAGTTGATCGGCGTAGATATTCCAGAGCTGAAATTATCATCAAAAGAAGTATGCCATCTGTATGCCTGCATGGTCTCTGACCAAGACCCCCTCATTCCGACGCTGTCAACGATGGCATGGATATAGAGGTAAGAAATAACTGCGCCGAAAAGGCAAATGATAGCTGTTACGGTATTTGGAATATCAATATGCAAGACCCATTTCTGCGACTGCGTATCCAGATTAGTGGTATTTCTTTGTCGACGGTCACATGCCAATGTCGCCGGAACAACGAAGCTAAATAGGCCGGTGCAAACTGCAAGCACGGTCAAAAGGTCAATCCCGGTGCTCCATGCCCAACAATCGTAAATCGACGCACCCGTGCACAATAAAAAAGCAAAGCACGCCAGGCAGGAGGGACATAACAAATCCCCATCGTTTAAATAATAAACGAAGAATGTGGCAATTGCGACAAGTAGGAACAAGATGATAGATTCAGCCATTTTATCTACAGCCTGTTCAAAATAGCCTTTATTGCAAAAGAGAAAGTCATACTTCGTGTTGGGAAGGGGCAATTGAGAATCTTCATCCCGATTCCTATGCGCGAAGGCAGCGATGTTGGCATCTTCGCATACATCCTAACAAGATTGGCCTCGTCTCGCCCCATAACATTCCCATATCCGTCTAATAGATGAGCTGCAACCCGAGATTGGCAATGTGCACTCTTCTTGATGATGTGCTTCCAACGCTTCACAACCGACTTGAAAGATTCCGTTCTCTCTAAATCACGTTGACCAACCTGGTTCTCGCCAGATATCCTTCTTTTGATGAAGGAGTTATCCAAATCAGCAATAACAGTGCCGGAAACCATAGCGACCAGGTGAACCCAGCCGTCATGGATTCTGTCGTACGAGCTTGGTTTGTACGACAGAATCCATGAGCGAAGACCTGAGTTAAAAACCATGGTGCAGCCAGACGCCCAGTTAACTGTCAATGCAGCAACGAGCTCATGCGAGCAGCTGCACCAGGAAGCGTACTCTCGGGAGCCGCCGTTAAGATCTCGCCCAACATTCTCGATATCCGAATAGTAAAGCGCGGGTTCGTCATGAACCTGCGCTTCAATCTGACGAATAGCATGAATTAACTTTTCCGGAAGCCAGACATCATCTTGGTCTGAAAAGGCATAGTAATTGAAACCGAGCGCGCTATCGTCGTATATCATATCCATGAAGTTTTTTGCTAAGCCTTTATTTACCTCGTTAACCTCAAAGAGAACATTATCGTACTTCGAGGCATACGATTCGCATATAGCAGGAGTTGAGTCGCTCGATCCGTCATCGCAGATATGAAGGGTCACGTGAACATCCTTCTGCTCGAGGATACTGTCTATCTGCTCATTGATAAACTTCTCACCGTTGTAGCTGGCCATCATGACCAGCACGGTGGGCTTGTCGTCTTTAAACACATCATTCATGCTCTGCCCACCCCGCGAACATGGCAGAGTACATTTCGTGAAGAGTATGGCTTGGCTTCCAGCCAAGATCCATGAGCTTGGAGCAATCAAGATCCAGGACCGCGCCAGGCCTGAATGTCTTTGCCCTCTCGGCATCTAGCCCAAACACAACAGCGCTCTTGCCCAATCCAAAATCTTCAACTACCATCTGAGCCATCTCTAGGATGCTACAGAACGTAGCAGGATTTGCAGCGTTGTAGGCCTCTCCGCTATTTCCATGGACAAGCAGAAATAAGATGGCGGTCACAGCATCGTCAACCGAAAGATAGGAGTTCCGCTTCGATCCATCAGATAGCAAAACGATATCCTGGCCTGAAACGACACTCCGGCCGAACTCAGCGAACACCCGGCCGTCGTCTCGAGGAACACCGACGCCAAAAGTCTGTGCAAGGCGTAGGACACTAATCGGAACTCCCAACTCAGAAGAAGCGGAAGCGAACAAGCATTCCGAAAGGCGCTTGGCCTCAGGATAGCTCGAACGGGGGTTCATCGTGTCCAAAACCCCGTTCATACGCTCGTCAACGCGGCCCTCAACCGATCCGTATACCTCCATAGTCGAAAGACAGACACATTGACGGAAGGAAGAGGTCGAAAGCAGGTCTATGACTGCATGGGCGGAATCCACTATGTTGGTGATAACCTCAATCGGACTGCGGAGGAAAGCCGTGCTCGAAGTCGGACAAGCCGCGTGAACGAAATAATCGCCCTTGGCTGCATCAGAAAAAGAATCACCAATTTTCCAAGGGAGATAATCGATCGAGTCCGAACGACCAAACATCATTTCCGCTTTATTCACGTTTCTCACGGGAAGAATCAGTTTGATTGATCCGTGGAAGTTGTTTGTCCGTTCTATAAGGGTCCTCACGACTTGTGAGCCAATCAATCCCGTCGCTCCTGTAATCACTACGGTCGACCCATCTATCTCATCCCAGGGCATCGTCTGATTTGCCGCGATATCACGCGCCCTGCGCTGCGCCTCGCTCATCGCCATATCTGCTCATACTCCTTTAAGTCTACGAATCCCTTGAACGTGAGAAAGTCCCGCGGCGTCGTTATTTTTATATTCTCTTCAGGACCATCGACAACAAAAATTTCATGACCGTATTCGCTCATCATTGAAATGGAATCGATGAAGTCGTGCCGCCCTTCTTTGAGAGCTCTCAAGTGTGCGCCGTACAGTTCATTAAAGATGAATCCTTGTGGCGCCCTCGCTAATCGGCACTTTGCCCTGTCGGTGACGCCGACAACTTTCCCGCCATCGACGGTCACAATCGTTTCAGTGGCGGGAGCAACAGTAGCGGTTGGACCGCTATTTCTTGCAGACTCAGCACAAGCAATAATTGTTTCGCAATCGATTAGGGGTCTAACACCATCGTGAATGAGAATGACAGTGTCTTCATCGGCAAGTTCATTTTTCTCTATATAGGAAAGGCCGTTAAAGATAGAATCCTGTCCGGTTTCGCCACCGGCAATCGAGGCGAGCACCTTGTGGTAGCCCCTTTGCGCTAAAAGATCCCTGAGATAGTCAAGCCAGTCTGCGACACAGACAACGACTATCCCGTCCACGCAGGGGGCTTCCTCGAACTTGTCAATAACATGACAGATTATCGCCTCCCCGCCGAGCTCGAGAAATTGCTTCGGCTTGTCAGCACCGCTCATTCGCGATCCAACACCGCCTGCAAAAATTACAGCAAACGTTCTATTCATCGTTATCATCGCCAAAATCAAGCTCAATGAGACAATGAATCTCGCGTTTGTCCTCAGGAGGCACTTCTTTCCAATCCCCGTACAATTTGGTCAAATATCTGTCGTAATCGCGAGGAACGGGCCACGAATGATCGCCGAAAGGAAGATGTTCGGGCGGGAAATACGAATCTCGACGGATCAGCTCTCCAAAGTAGTACTTACCGCCCGAAGGTATCGTCAGGAATCTAGAAGCATCGTTCTTACAAAGACCATTCGCCTTATATGAACGGAGCGACCAAAAATGCGCGCTTGAAAACGAGAAGATTTTTCCAACAAAAAAGCGCTTACGGTATCCAGCCATTGCTTCGGCATTTTCACCAAACACGCTCTCAATGTAGGCTCGCTGCTCATAGAGTCGCACACAGGAAGCGATATATCGCAAGCCTTGGCATAAAACGCCATGACAAAGTCTTATAGCGCCATTATCAGGAGCGTTTTCAAGCAAAAAAATATCAACAAATAAACCGTTTGGCTCGTTCGGGGCATGTGCAATCTCGCGAAGTTTCGTACCGCGTTTATATATTCGAATTGCGTTAATCATCGCATCACTAAATGAATCGGGGGCATAAACAAAGTATTTATCCTTGAATCGTTCCTGAAAAACCGGAGCAAAAACTTCCCAATCTTTACGCGTTATATTTAAATCAATATCATCATCCCAAGGAACGAAACCACGGTGCCTCGCAGCCCCCAGAACTGAACCGCCGCCCAATGTGATTGAAAGACCCAAGTCATCCGCAAGAGAGATAACATCGTCGGCAATATCGATCATTTCTTTATGCAGTCGCCGCAGCTCTTCACTGGTAATCTCGTGTAAAGGAACTGAAGATTGCCCGGAGCGTTTTATATAATCATTTAATCTCATTACGCAAAACCAATCGTATAGAAATTTCTAACAAGCTTTTGGCGCAAGTACTTTCGCAGGCACGCCGACGTCCGTTGAATCTTCGGGGACATCACAGAGAACAACAGCTCCCGCGCCGATCCTTGCTCCTTTATGGACGGTAATGTCGCCGAGCGGTACTGCGTTGGCGCCAATCAAGACATCGTCCTCAATGATGGGTGCCCCCCCCCCGAGAGATCCGACGGTGACGTGCTGATAGAACCTGCAGTTCTTTCCAATCACGGCCTTCTCGGGGATGGCACACCCCACACCGTTGTGCTGGAACAAGCAGCCTTCACCTATCTCGGCATGGCTTCCGATACAGCATGCAAAGAGGAGCTGCAACAGATGGCTGAAAACTCCAGCCAACGGACGAACAAACTTTGGCCCTTTGGTGCGGGCGTGAGCAGCTTTGTATAGTTTGAAGCATTCATTCATGCTTCTATCCTCTCAGCACGTCTGCAATCCGCTCGCTAGCATGACCATTGCCGTAAGGGTTTGACGCATGGCTCATCGCCTCATACTCTCCTTCGTCAGAGAGCAGTCTGCTGAACTCGCGGTAGATGACGTCCTCCTCGGTCCCGACAAGCTTCAGCGTGCCGGCGGCCACGCCCTCGGGGCGCTCGGTAGTGTCGCGCATAACGAGCACCGGCTTGCCCAGGCTCGGCGCCTCCTCCTGGATGCCGCCCGAGTCGGTGAGGATGAGGCGGCTCGCCGCCATGAAGTTATGGAAGTCGAGTACCTCGAGCGGATCGATGATGTGGAGTCTGTCGAAGCCGTCGAGCTCCTCGTGCGCCGCCTTTCGGACGAGCGGGTTCATGTGGATGGGATAGATCGCCTTGGTGTCCGGGTGCTCCTCCATCACGCGGCGGATGGCTCGGAACATGCGGTGCATGGGCTCGCCCAGGTTCTCGCGACGATGCGCAGTGATGAGAATGAGGCGGGAGCCCTCCGCCCAGTCGAGCTCGGGATGGGAGTAGCCCTCGCGCACGGTGGTGCGCAGGGCGTCGATTCCGGTGTTGCCGGTGACCCAGATCTTGGACTCGGGCTTGCCCTCTCCGAGCAGGTTCTGTTTGCTGGCCTCCGTGGGGGCGAAGTAGTACTCGCTCACGATGTCGACGGCCTGGCGGTTGAACTCCTCCGGCCAGGGGCTGTAGATGTCGTGCGTGCGCAGGCCGGCCTCGACGTGCCCCACGGGGATCTGCAAGTAGAAGCAAGCGAGCGCCGCGGCGAAGCTGGTCGTGGTGTCGCCGTGAACGAGCACGACGTCGGGTCTTTCATCCTCGAGGACCGCCTTGAGCTTGAGCAGCACGTCGCACGTGACGTCGAACAACGTCTGGCCCGGCTTCATGATGGCGAGGTCGTGGTCGGGCGCAACGTCGAAGACGCGCAGCACCTGGTCGAGCATCTCGCGGTGCTGGCCGGTCACGGTGACGACGGTCTCGAACTCATCGGCGCGTGCCTTCAGCTCGTTAGCGAGCGGGCACATCTTGATCGCCTCCGGGCGGGTGCCGAAGACGAGCATGATTTTCTTCTTAGCCATTGGCCTTGCTCCTCTTTGCTTCCTTACGGAGAAGCATGTAGAAACGGGTGTTGCCGACCACGTAGCGTTTCACCAGGCGCTTTGGCTCCTGCATCATGCGGAAGAGCCACTCCAGGTTCGCGCGCTGCACCCACATCGGGGCGCGCGGGATGTTGCCGGAGACGACGTCGAACGAGCCCCCCACGCCCACGAAGGCGCCCTTGGCGCCCAGCTCGCGGAAACGCTCGATAAGGCGCTCCTTCTTGGGCGAGGTGATGCCCACGAACACGATGTCGGGCTCGGCCTTCTCGACCTCAGCGACCACGGCATCGAACTCGTCATCGCCGAAGTAGCCGTCACGGTAGCCCGCGACGGCCATGCGGGGATACCGCTCGGCTAGCACCTCGGCGGTCTTTGCGACCACCTCGGCCTTGGCACCCAGCAAGTACACCCTGTGCCCCTCGCGCTCAGCAAGTCCGCACAGCTCCCACATTAGGTCGATGCCCGCCACGCGCCCGGGCAGGTCCACGCCCAGCTTCTTGGCGGCCATGACCATGGACGCACCATCGGCGTTCACGATCTCGCAACGGCGCACGCACGTGTCCATCTCGGGATCGTCGCGCATCTGCAACAACTTGTCGGCGTTCACGCCAATCAGGTGCGCGAAGCGCCCTTCCTTGATGAGGACGTCGGTCGCCTCGACTGTTTGCTCCATCGTCCACGGGTCGACGGGCGTACCGAGTACTTCAACCCGCTTTGGAAGACCAGTGTTTAAACAAGCTTCCTCATTTTTCTCTTGGGTATATTTAGAAAGCGCCATTTCCGCTGACAACCTCAATCACTGTAAGAAGTATTATTTTCAAATCGAACCAAACGCCTCGTTTGGCGATGTATTCCAAATCGCGGCGGACCATACCGTCGAACCCGGTCGAGTTACGCTCCGTAACTTGCCAGAGCCCCGCAATGCCTGGCTTCACTGCTAGCCTCTGCAGGTCATACTCGGTGTATTCCGCGACTTCGTTCGGCAGAGGCGGGCGCGGGCCCACGACGGACATCTGACCCAGGAACACATTCAGGAACTGCGGGAACTCATCGATGGAGTGCTTGCGGATGAACTTACCGATCCTGGTGACGCGCGGATCCTCCTTCATCTTGAACATGGCACCGGCGATCTCGTTGCGCTCCCTGAGCTCGGCCAGGCGCTCGTCGGCGTCCTTGTACATGCTTCGGAACTTCCACATGCGGAAGGTGGTCAGGCTGCCGTCGGGGCGGGTCTGGCCCACGCGGATCTGGCTGTAGAAGGGGCTGCCCTCGCTCTCCAGGCGGATGAGTGCCGCGAGCACCAAGCTGGGAATCGCGATGACCACGAGCACAACACCGCTGAACACGATGTCGAACGCGCGCTTGACGGCCCTATAGGCCAGGCGCGAGCGGTCCAATTCCACGATGGATTGCATGGCCTTGTAGCGACCGGCGCTCTCGCGCCGGTCCATGGCCTGAGCAATCAGCGCCGCCCCCACGGGCGCATCCGTTGCATATTGAGTTTTATCCGACACGTTCTCTTCCAACACTTCGTCCCCGGGTTGGGGATCCTCCCTGTTCTGCATTGCGATCGCCTGCAGCTAAGCAATCGCATTTTTGATGCTTCGCATCACACGTTGCTCGCTGGATAGCACTGCAAGGCCAACGCGCGTAGTTACGCGTCGGCCGCACAGGTTGAGCTCCAGATAAGCAGTGCATTTACGTCTATTAATGGTTTTGATGAGGCCCTCGTGGCCCAACAGCGGACCTGCCGTCACTACGACCTGGTCGCCGTCTTTTAAGGCCTCGCTCATGGGCACTACGCGGTCTCCTCTATTGGTAAAACTGCCAATGAGCTGGGTCTCTTCTTTTGCCAGCGGCACAAACTGACCGTCCTGGGAAAGCACCCGGGCAAAGTCGTCCATGCGTAGCAGATACTGTTGCACGGTTCGGGGATCTGCCGTATCACAGATAAGATAACCGGGAAAGAGCGGCTTGGTCGTAACGATCCATTCGCCGTGTACCTTGATCTCGGTTTGATATTGGGGATAAAAGAGCTCCTGCATGGCACCAGTTGGCAGCATGCGCTCGATGCGCTCGCGCATTACGTCTTCGCGACCGTTAATGACCTGGATCACATACCACACGAGCACCACCCCCTTGCTGTCTTACGTGTGGCTCACGGGGTTTGGGTATGGCTTCGCCAGGGCGCTTGTGCGCGAAGACGCTCCATATTCAAACCCTGAGCCCAGTCAGACAAGCACGTGGCTCTGCCCCACCGTGAACGGTATGTATAAAAGCAGCGCTGAGGTTACAGGCACGTATCGCAAGAATGCCTACAACCTCAGCTGGCTGCGTGCGGCCCGGTCAAGTGATTTCAAAACTGAACCGCACGCAAACAGCTGAAGGACTGCTGTGGTTTGTCATAGCGATACATCGCACTGTCCAATGTGAGCTTATAAATAGCCACAAAAGCATGTGCAAAATCGCTCGTGACAATCGGTATTGGAGCTCGTGGTGTTTCTGGCACCGCCGTTACGGCCGGATGCTGATCGACCCTGCGCTTTGCAACTTGTTGGAGCCGCGAGCACAGTTGAACTCATGTAACGTTGGGTATCCTAGCACAAGCTGGTAGCGAAACTGATTTGGCTTATGGTGGACAACATATCGTTCATTTGACGTGCTTAAGGGGGCTGTTTTGGGATGTTGTTCACGTTAATGCAGGTTATTGGGACGCCAACGGAGATTAGAGGCGTTCCTGAAGCCCAAATGGAACGGCGATCTACACTGATAATCGCGTTTGGCTAACAAACTATGTACAGAGATGGGAAATAAATTGTGCAACTTTTTGTTGGTGTGGATTGGGTTTATGGCGCGATGTGTATTGGCATGAAAAAAGCCTTCGGAATTCCGAAGGCCTTTGCATTCACGATGGTGGAGACGAGGGGGATCGAACCCCTGACCTCTTGACTGCCAGTCAAGCGCTCTCCCAGCTGAGCTACGCCCCCGTGACGTGGAGATACTATAGGGGAAGTTGGCGTGACGTGCAAGGACTTTTTTGGTCAGATTCTAAATGCCTAACGATATAGGTAAGCGATGGCGGTGCCGGTGTGGACTTGGATCGTGGCTGTTGACCTGACGACGTTGCTAATGCCCGTATCGGCCAACAGGCCCAAGGGACTGTGATCTAGCTCCCATTCTAGGCCGTGTTCGCTTACCTCGGTTTTAGGAGCAATGGCTATGATAGAGAACGTCTTGCCTTCTGCGCTTTCGATGGTCCACGATTCGCCTTCGTGCAGAATGCGGGCCATGGTCTCGTCCTCGGCAATCCAGACTGGGGCGTCATCGTAGCCTGCAAGCAACCCCAGTACGGAAAGCGCCATGTCCGGGCGGCCGCCGGTGGCGCAGGTCGCAACTACTTCGGCACCCGGCCAGCGACGGCGGACGGAATCGAGCGCCAGCGCCAGATCCGTATAGTCCTTGTAGGGGTCGTGGCGCTCCACCTCAAAGGCTTCGGCGGCATCGACTAGTGTGCGACCCGCATCACTCACCGTGTCGGCATCTCCTACATACACGTCGCAGCCTAGCCCCGCGCCCAACAGCGCCTCGAGTCCGCGGTCCACGGCGACAACGTGGTCGCACTCCCCCGTTAGCCTACGCAACAGATCCGCGCTCGCCACCAAGGGCGAGCCGCAGGCCACTAATACTTTGGAACCCACAGCCCTCGCCTATCCCTCAAACGAAAGCACACGGGCCAGATCCAGGTCCTCATAGCTGTCAATAAAGATATCGCAGTTGGCGCGGACCTCTTCGTGCTCCATGCGGCCATGCGGGTCATAGATGCCCACGCGTTTAAAGCCGGCGGTGCCAGAGCTCTTAAGGCCAAAGACGGCGTCCTCAAACACCCAGGCGCGCTCAAACTGGTGCCCATGGCGCTCCTCCAGGCGGCGCAGCGCCAACTCGTACACATCGGGGAACTGTTTAGAGCGTCCCGCCTCGCCCGTGGTGGTCACAAACTCCATGTAGGCATCGATCCCGGCGCCCGCAAGCGCAGACTTAACCAGCTCGGCCGGCGTGGACGTAGCAACGCACATGGCAATGCCCGCCGCCTTCGCCTGCTCCAAAAATGCCAGGAGCCCCTCGCGCGGCGGCACCTTGGAGTAGCCATCGATCAGGATGTCGCTCAGCTCGCGATACAGCTCTTCGCCACCTTCGCCAATACCCCACGTGTCATGGTAGGTCTGGCACTCGTCCTCGAGCGAAAGGTGCTCAAACTGGGCAAAATCGTCGACCGTCACGTCAACCCCGTGGCGGTGCAATAACTCTGGCTGGGCATAGGCCCAAACGGGGGTGCTATTAACCAACGTGCCGTCGCAATCGAAAATAAAAGCGACATTGGGGGCGGCGGTTTGGGACATATACGAACCTTTCGATGTCAAATGGTAAACAACCTGCTAAAAACGTTTTACCAAACGTCAGCCTAACAATTTTGAAACCCTAATTGGTAAAACTGTCAAGAGTTTTACCACACCAATTCTGCCAGTGGTATAAACATGGCGCTTACCGATTAAACGCCCCCGCAAATCCACTTTCGTCCATAAAACTAACGTACAGGTGTTATCGTAGTTTCTGCCGAAAGTTCCACCGAGCACGCGAGGTGGAACGAATCATAGAACTATCGCCGTCCCTTCGATTCGTGCAGCCTTGGACCTTTCGCATCTAGTCACCAAGGCAACACGCTGCCGCGTCATGATGGGATCAAACGTGAGCGATACAAAGCTAAAGCCAGCAACCAAAAAGCCTGCTACCCGCAAAGCCGCCCCGCACGCACCGGAGCTCTCCAAGGACGATGTCTACCTGTTTGGCATTGGCATGTGGGAACGCAGCTGGGAGAAGATGGGCGCGCATCCCGACACGCAGAACCGTACGCGCGGCTGGCGCTTTTGCGTTTGGGCGCCCGACGTAAAGAGCGTCCATGTCATTGGCGAATTTAACGACTGGGACGAGGAAGCAAACCCGCTGGTGCCCATGCATACGAGCGCTATTTGGGAAGGCTTTATTCCTGGCGCCGAGCAGGGCCAGCTCTATAAGTACCTTATCGAGACCAACGAGGGCGAAAAGCTCTACAAGGCCGATCCGTATGCCTTTAAGGCCGAGTGCCCTCCGGGTACCGCCAGCGTGCTGTGGACCCTCGATGGCTACAAGTGGAACGATGCCGCATGGCTTAAGCGCCGCGCCAGCCATAACCACATGTCTCAGCCGCTGAACATCTACGAGGTGCACATTGGCTCGTGGAAGCGTCACGGCGACGCGCCGCAGGGCGAGCCGGACGAGTATGGCAACTACCCCGGCCCCATGGATCCCTTCCCCGCGCAGCGCGGCGAGTTCTACACCTACGACGATCTGTCGGTGGAGCTCGTGGACTACGTGCGCGACATGGGCTATACGCATATCGAGGTCATGCCGCTCATGGAGCATCCCTTCGACGGCTCCTGGGGCTACCAGACGACCGGTTACTACGCCGCAACGTCGCGCTACGGCAACCCGCAGCAGCTCATGCACTTTATCGATGCGTGCCACGAGGCAGGCATCGGTGTGATCATGGACTGGGTGCCCGGCGGTTTTTGCGCCGACGCCCACGGACTTGCCACCTTTAACGGCCACATGCTGTTTGAGCACGAGATTCACCCCAACTGGGGCACGCACAAGTTCGACTTCGCCCGCGGCGAGGTCCGCTCCTTCCTGGTCTCCAACGTGCTGTACTGGCTCGAGAACTTCCACGTAGATGGCATTCGCATGGACGGCGTGTCCAGCATGCTGTACCTCAACTTTGGCATCGACGATCCGGGCCAAAAGAAGTTCAACAAGTACGGTACCGAGGAGGACCTGGACGCCAGCGCGTTTATCCGTCAGGTCAACTGCGCCGTGGAGGCTCACTACCCCGACGTGATGATGATGGCCGAGGAGTCCACCGCGTGGCCGCTCGTGACCTACCCGCCGCAGGACGGCGGCCTGGGCTTCCACTACAAGTGGGACATGGGCTGGATGAACGACACCCTGCACTACATGCAGACCGATTTTCCGTGGCGCCCCGGCAACCACGGGCTGCTCACGTTCTCCATCATGTACGCCTTTACCGAGAACTTTATCTGCCCGTTGAGCCACGACGAGGTCGTGCACGGCAAGTGCTCGCTGATCGGCCGCATGCCGGGCGACTGGTGGCGCCAGTTTGCCGGCCTGCGCACGCTGGCCTTCTACCAGATGACGCACCCCGGTGCCAAGCTCAACTTTATGGGCAACGAGATCGGTCAGTTTATTGAATGGCGCTACTACGAGTCCATCCAATGGTTCCTGACCGAGGAGTACGAGACTCACCGTCATCATCAGGCGTTTATCAAGGCGCTCAACCACCTGTACACCGCCGAACCCGCCCTGTACGAGCGCGGCTACACCGACGACGGCTTTACCTGGATCGATGCGGACAACTCCAAGCAGTCCATCGTGAGCTTTGTGCGCCAGGGCGAGGACGTCGACGACGACCTGGTGATCCTGATTAACTTTGACCCGGCGAGCTACGAGAGCTTCCGTGTGGGTGTGCCGCGCGAGGGCGACTGGGAAGTCATCTTCGATTCTGACCGTCCCGAGTTTGGCGGCAGCGGCTATGCCGGCGAGGAGCCTTACACCTGCTCGAGCGAGCCCTATCCCTGGAACGGGCAGATGGACTCCATCGAGATCAAGGTGCCCGGTCTGGCCGGCGTGGTGCTTAAGCGCCGCGGCCCCAGCAGCTACAAGCCGCCGGTGGTCGAGAAGCCCAAGAAGGCGACGCGCAAGCGCACGTCCTCGGTGAAGCCCAAGCCTGCGGCTGCTAAGAAGGCTCCGGTTAAGGCAAAGGCCACCAAGCCCGCTGCCAAGACCGCGACCAAGAAGCCGGCTGCCAAAAAGGCCGCTACCAAGGCCAAGTATGCTTCTGTTAAGCCGTCTGCCAAGGATGAGTAACAAAGCCGTTACAGCTGTAATTACCCGCCCCGACGGGGCGTAGGATACAAGTCATAACCGTTCCGGGAGATATCCCCGGGGGAAAGGAACGTATGAATAAGATCTTCGACAACAAGCAGGAGTTTACCGAGCTCTATCGCGATGCCGTCATGAGCATTAGCGGCAAGAGCGTCGAGGCCGCCAGCGACCTCGACCGCTTTAACGCCCTGGCCAAGCTCGTGGCCGAGAAGGCACGCACCGTTGCCACCAAGAGCGACGCCCGCGCCACCGCCGAGGGCAAAAAGCGCGTGTACTACTTCTCGATCGAGTTTTTGATCGGCCGCCTGCTCGACAACTACCTGCTCAACTTTGGCGTGCGCGACATGGTCGCCGAGGCGCTCGACGACATGGGCTTTGACCTGTCCGTCATCGAGAACCAGGAGCCCGATCCGGCTCTGGGCAACGGTGGCCTGGGCCGTCTGGCCGCGTGCTTCCTGGATTCCATGGCAGCCGAGGGCATCGCCGGCTATGGCAACGGCATGCGCTACCGCTACGGCCTGTTTAAGCAGGAGATCGTCAACGGCAGCCAGGTCGAGGCCACCGACGAGTGGCTCACCCACGGCTATCCCTGGGAGGTCCGTCGTCAGGACAAGGCCGTGACCATTAAGTTTGGTGGTCACGTTGAGGGCTTTGAGGAGGACGGCCGCACGTTCTACCGCACGGTGGACACGCAGGACATCCTGGCTGTTCCCTACGACATCCCCGTGGTGGGCTATGCCGGCGAGACCGTCAACAAGCTGCGTGTCTGGGCCGCCGAGCCGGTCGAGGAGCACTTTGACCTGGAGGCCTTCAACCGCGGCGACTATGCCCTGGCCGATGCCGAGCGCGCCGAGGCCGAGGCCATCAGCGCCATCCTCTACCCCAACGACGCCGGCGAGCACGGTCGTCTGCTGCGTCTGAAGCAGGAGTACCTGTTTGTCTCGGCCGGCATCTACAGCCTGCTCGACACCTTTGAGAAGGAGCACGGCGAGAACTGGGAGCTGCTGCCGCAGTTTGTGGCCATCCACACCAACGATACCCATCCCGCCATGTGCGGCCCCGAGCTCATGCGTATCCTCATCGACGAGAAGAAGCTCGAGTGGGACGACGCCTGGAACATCGTGACGCAGGTCGTGAGCTACACCAACCACACCATCCTGCCCGAGGCTCTGGAGAAGTGGCCCATCGGCACGTTCTCCAAGCTCCTCCCCCGCGTGTACCAGATCATTGACGAGATCAGCCGTCGTTGGCACGAGTCCTTCGACACCACGCAGGAGGGCTGGCAGGAGCGTCTGCGCCAGACCGCCATCCTGTGGGACGGCGAGATTCGCATGGCCAACCTGTCCGTGATCTGCAGCCACAGCGTCAACGGCGTGGCCAAGATCCACTCCGACATCATCAAGAACATCGTGCTCAAGGACTTCTATGCCCTGACGCCCGAGAAGTTCAACAACAAGACCAACGGCATCTCGCACCGTCGCTTCTTTGCCGAGGCCAACCCCACCTACGCCAAGCTCGTGACCGAGGCCATTGGCGACGGCTGGCTCAAGGACGCCTTTGAGCTTGAGAAACTCAAGGAGTTCCAGAACGACAGCGAGTTCCTGAAGGCCGTGGGTGCCTCCAAGCGCGCCAACAAGGAGCGTCTTGCCGCCTACGTTAAGGCCGAGACCGGTCTGGTCATCGACCCCAACACCGTCTTCGATGTCCAGGTTAAGCGCTTCCACGCTTACAAGCGTCAGCTTATGAACATCATGAAGGTGATGGACATCTACAACCGTCGCATCGCCGATCCCAACTTCCACGTGACGCCGACGACCTTCATCTTTAGCGGCAAGGCTGCCTCGAGCTACACCTTTGCCAAGGAGACCATCCGCCTCATTAACTCCGTGGCCGACGTCATCAACAACGACGCCCGCGTCAACGAGGTCATGAAGGTCTGCTTTATCCCCAACTTCCGCGTGAGCAACGCCCAGCTCATCTACCCCGCCGCCGAGATCTCGGAGCAGATCTCCACGGCCGGCAAGGAGGCCTCGGGCACGTCCAACATGAAGCTCATGATGAACGGCGCCATTACGCTGGGCACCCTCGACGGCGCCAACATCGAGATCGCCGACCTGGCCGGCCGCGAGAACGAGGCCATCTTTGGCCTGACCGCTCCCGAGGTCGAGCAGCTCTGGGCATCCAACAGCTACTTTGCGTGGGATACCCTCAACGGCGACCGCGAGCGTCTGGGCCGCGTGATGGACGAGCTCAAGGACAACACCTTTGCGGGTCTTTCGGGCAACTTCGAGAGCATCTACAACGAGCTCATGAACAACAACGACCCCGACCTGGTCATGGCCGATTTCCGCAGCTACGTGGATGCATGGGAAAAGCTCACGAACAGCTACGGCGACCAGGAGACCTGGAACCGCAAGGCCCTGCTCAACACCGCATCGAGCGGCTGGTTCTCGAGCGACCGCACCATTCGCGAGTACCGCGACGAGATCTGGCACGCGTAAAGGCGCGCGAGCTCCCTTTGCCGCACGGCATTACTCGACGGGCGCGACCGAGCGCCGCGCCCGTCGCTAATGGGTTTAGGAACATCGATGACAGAAGGAGAAATCGATGAGTAAGAAAGAATGCATCGCGATGCTCCTCGCAGGAGGACAGGGCAGCCGATTGGGGGCACTCACCCAAAAGATCGCCAAGCCGGCGGTTAGCTTTGGTGGTAAGTTCCGCATTATCGACTTTTCGCTGTCCAACTGCTCCAACTCGGGCATCGACACGGTGGGCGTTCTGACGCAGTACCGTCCCTACCTGCTGCATGCCTACGTGGGCTCCGGCGAGGCGTGGGATCTGGACAGCCGCGACGGCGGCGTGTCGATCCTGCCGCCGTACGAGACGCAGACCGGTGGCGCCTGGTATGCGGGCACGGCCGACGCCATTACGCAGAACCTCGACTACATCAAGGCCAACGACCCCAAGTACGTCCTGATTCTTTCGGGCGATCACCTGTATCGCATGGACTACCGCAAGATGCTCAAGACGCACATTGAGAACAACGCCGACCTCACGGTGAGCGTTATGCCCGTGCCGTGGGAGGAGGCCAGCCGCTTTGGCATCCTGACCACCGACCCCGAGGACGGCCGCATCACCAAGTTCACCGAGAAGCCCGATAAGCCCGATTCGAACCTCGCGTCCATGGGCATCTACATCTTCTCGGCCGACGTGCTGATTGAGGCGCTCGAGGAGGATGCTCTGGACCAGCGCTCGAGCCACGACTTTGGTAAGGACATCATCCCCAAGCTGCTCGGCGAGGACAAGCGCCTGTACAGCTACGAGTTCCACGGCTTTTGGAAGGACGTTGGCACCATCGCCAGCTTCCACGAGACCTCGATGGACCTGCTGGGCAACAACCCCGAGTTCGACCTGTTCGACAAGCACTTCCCCATCATGTCCAACATCACCACGCGTCCGCCGCACTACATTGGACCGGACGGCCGCCTGGACGACTGCCTGGTCTCCAACGGCTGCAAGATCTACGGCACTGCTCGCCATTCGATCCTTTCGACCGATGTCATCATCGAGGAGCGCGCCGTGGTCGAGGACTCCGTGCTGCTGCCGGGTGCGCACGTTAAGAGCGGCGCGCACATCTGCCGCGCTATTTTGGGCGAGAACTCCACGGTCGAAGAGGGCGTGAAGCTCGGCTCTGTCGATACCACCAAGGATACGGCCGTCGTTGGAAATGACGTCGTTATCGGGAAGGGGGAATGATCCGATGATCAATCGCAAGGCCATCGGTTATATCACCGCTAACTACTCTTCGTCCTACGGCAGCGTCCTGCTCAAGGACCGCCCCATCGCGTCCGTTCCGTTTTTGGGCCGCTACCGTCTGATCGACTTTCCGCTGTCCAACATGATGAATGCCGGCATCAAGACCGTCGGCGTCGTCATGCCGGGTAACTACCGTTCGCTGATCGACCACGTGGGCTCGGGTAAGGACTGGGGCCTAGACCGCAAGAAGGGCGGCCTGTTCATGGTGCCCGGCAACGCGTATGGCACCACCAAGGGCGGCATGCGTTTCTTGCTGCGCGACATCATCTCCAACAAGACGCTGTTCCAGCGCTCGGAGAAGCCCTATGTCGTGATGATGGGCACCAACATCATCTTTAACATGGACCTCAACACCATCATCGAGGCGCACGAGAACTCCGGCGCCCAGATGACCGTGGTGTACTGCAAGGCCACGCGCAATGTTGATGACGAGACCAAGCTCGAGATTAACGAGAACGGCCGCCTGACGGGCGTGAGTGCCGGCGTCGTGTACGGCGACAACGCCTCCATGGACTGCTGCATCGTTAACCGCGAGACGCTGCTCGAGATCATCGACCACTACCAGGCCGCAGACTATCTGGACCTGCTCGAGGCACTCCAGGGCGACTTTGGCAACATCGACGTGTGCAGCTACGAGTACAAGGGCGAGGTCGTGGGCGTGTTTAGCGAGAAGTCGCTGTATCGCCGCAGCATGGATCTGCTCGACCAGACCGTGGCCGACCAGCTCTTCGATCCCGAGCGCCCGATCCTGACCAAGGCCCACGACGTGCCGCCTTCGCGCTACGCGACCGGCAGCCACGCGTGCAACTCGATCATCTCGGCCGGCTGCATCATCAAGGGCACCGTGCGCAACTCGATCCTGTCGCGCGGCGTTGTGGTTGAGGAAGGCGCCTCGGTGACCAACTCGATCATCAACCAGAGCTGCATCATCAAGAGCGGCGCCCGCGTCGAGAACGCCATTCTGGACAAGAACAACGTGGTCCCCACCAACACCGAGCTTCGCGGCACGCCCGAGAACATCCTGGTGCTGGGAAAGGCTCCGTTAACTTCCGATACCACCATCGCTCGTTAACATTGGCGTCGCATAATCGCACGTAAACGTAAGAATAGCCGCCCGGTTTGTGCCAGGCGGCTATTCTCGAATTGCAACATGGGAGACAATATGGCAGATTCCAGCAAAAAGATGCAGATCGTGTTTGCCTCGGCCGAGTGCGCACCGTTTGTAAAGACCGGTGGCCTGGGCGACGTGGCGGGCTCGCTGCCTGCGGCGCTTGTGCGCGCCGGCGCAGAAGTCATCGTGATGGTACCCAAGTACGCCACCATCAAGGACGAGTACAAGGCGCAGATGGAGCACTTCGCCGACTTTTACGTGAGCCTGGGCTGGCGCAATGAGTACTGCGGACTCGAGAAGCTCGAGCACGACGGCGTCACCTATATGTTCATCGACAACGAGCGCTACTTTGCGCGCGACTATCCGTATGGCTTCTTTGACGACGGCGAGCGCTTTGCGTTCTTCTCCAAGGCCATCACCGAGAGCCTGCAGCACCTGCCGGCTGGCTTTGAGTGCGACATCCTGCACTGCAATGACTGGCAGACGGCACTGGCGCCCGTGTTCTTGCGCGAGTTCTACCAGGGCCTACCGCTGTACGACCGCGTCAAGACCGTGTTCTCGATCCACAACGTGGCGTTCCAGGGCCAGTTTAGCGACACCGTGATGGAGGACATCCTGGGGGTGGCGCACATCCCGGCGGCCGCCTCCCAGCTGCGTTGTGACGCCTGCAGCATCAACTACATGCTGGGCGCGCTGCGCTATGCCGATGCCATCACCACAGTGAGCCCCACCTATGCCAACGAGATCCAGACGCCCGAGTTTGGCGAGGGCCTGGACGGCGTGCTGCGCGAGCGCTCCTATGCGCTGCAGGGTATTTTGAACGGCATTGACGTGGCGGGCTTTGACCCGGCGACCGACAAGCGCATTGCCGCAAACTACACCGTCGAGGACCGTTCTGGCAAGGCCGTGTGCAAGGCCAAGCTGCAGGAAGAGCTGGGACTCGAGGTGCGCGACGACCGCCCGCTCATGGTGATGGTCACGCGCCTGACGCGCCAGAAGGGCATGGACCTGGTCATGTATGCGCTCGACCGCATCCTGGCCGGCGGCGTGCAGGTGGCGGTGCTGGGCACCGGCGACCGCGACTACGAGGACGGCCTGCGTTACTTCCAGGACAAATACCCCGGCACCATGGCCGCGCGCATCGAGTTCGATCCTGCGCTGTCGCAGCGTATGTATGCCGCTGCCGATATGTTCCTGATGCCTTCTAAGTTTGAGCCCTGCGGCCTGTCGCAGATCATCGCCATGCGCTACGGCACCCTGCCGATTGTTCGCGAGACCGGCGGTCTGAAGGACACGGTGATCCCGTATAACGAGTTTACCGGCGAGGGTACGGGCTTCTCGTTTAGCAACTTTAACGGCGACGAGATGGGCGACGTCGTGTTCCGTGCGGCACGCCTGTTCTGGGACAACCGCGAGGCGTGGAACCAGCTGGTCACGCAGGCCATGAGCCAGGACTTTAGCTGGACGCGCTCGGCCGACAAGTATCTGGACCTGTACTTCTTTATGCATCCGGAGATTGAGAGGCCGGCGGCTGTTGTCGACGAGCCTGAGGCTGTTGCTGAGCCGGTGGCCGCCGAGGAGCCCAAGGCCGAGGAGAAACCGGTTGAGGCTGAGCCTGAAGTGAAGGCTGAGGTTGCTCCTGAGGCAGAGGCCGAGGTCAAGCCCGCTGCAAAACCCGCAGCTAAGAAGACCACGACCCGCAAGACGACCGCTAAGAAGGCTACGACGACCAAGGCTGCCGCGACTAAAACGACGGCCGCCAAGGCAACGACCACGCGCAAGCGCACGACCGCCGCTGCCAAGAAGACCTCCAAAGCCGAGGCTGCTCCCGAGGTAAAGGCTGAGGTCGCTGAGGCCAAACCGGCCGCCAAGGCTCCGGCAAAGACCGCTGCCAAGAAGACAACCGCGACCGCCAAGAAGGCAACGGCAGCCAAGAAGACTACAGCTACGAAGGCGACGGCTACCAAGGCCGCCGCGGCTAAAACCGCCCCGAAGGCTGCCGCAAAACCCGCCGTCAAGGTCGAGGAGGCAGCTGCCGAGGCCAAGCCGACCGCCAAGACCACCACGCGCAAGCGCGCAACGACGACGGCCAAGAAGTCCACGACCAAGGCTACAACTCCCAAGGCGGAAGCTAAGATCGAGGCCAAGCCCGAGGTAAAGCCCAAGCCGGCGCCGAAGGCCGCTGAGGTCAAGAGCGCTCCGAAGGCTACGGCAAAGGCCGAGCCTAAGGTCGAACCCGCCAAGGAGGCCACAGTCTCCCCCGCCGCTTCGACCGAGGAAAAGGCTCCGACCAAGAAGACCTCCGTCCGCAAGGCAACGGCCACCCGCAAGCGTCGCTAGCCCACAGACGATCCAAAACCTCATCAAACCCTAAGCAAGGGGCGCTCCAACCGGGCGCCCCTTCTCTGTAGGTAGTGGTAAAACGATTTTCTAGGACAACCGTTCGCCGATGGTAAACGGATGTTGTTTATACACCCTGTGTACTACAGATATACTTACATCTTAGGCGTAAAACCCATGGCCCGCAGGCCATGATTCTATTGAACTGGACCGTACTATGAGATTGATACACAACAGCCGTCTACCGCAGTTTCGCACTCCGTTTGGCGCTGTGACCACTGGAACTTCCGTTGCACTCTCGGTGATTTTGGAGGATGCCGATCCCAACCAGGCAACGCTTACGCTGCGCACCTGGGTAGATGAGATCGGTGAGTCTCTGTATCCCATGACGCACGAGGGCGACGGCATATTTACCGTAGAGCTTGAGTGCACCGAGCCCTGTCTTATCTGGTACAGCTTTATCTGCAATATCGAGGGCCAGCCCGAGGTCCGCTTGGGCGCACCGCAGGGTCGCACCGGTGGCGAGGGCGTAACTTACGACTACGCCGAGGTGCCGTCCTTCCAGATTACCGTCTATAAGCACCGCGAAGTGCGTCCCGAGTGGTACGAACGTGGTATGGTCTACCAGATCTTCCCCGATCGCTACGCCCGAGATGAAAACTGGCGCGTGCGCACGCTGGCCGAGGTCGAAAAACCACGCAACGGAATCCAGCGCCGCATGGTCGAGGACTGGAACGAGCCGCCCGTGTACGAGCGCGCCGAAGACGGCTCCATCAAAACCTGGGACTTCTACGGCGGGTCGCTCAAGGGCATCCAGGAAGACCTGCCTCGCATCGCGGAGCTGGGCTTTACAGCCATCTACCTCAACCCCATTTTTGAAGCCGCGAGCAACCACCGCTACGACACGGCCGACTACACCAAGATCGACCCGATCCTGGGCACCGAGCAGGACTTTACCGAGCTGTGCCAGGCGGCCGAGAAGCTGGGCATCTCCATCATTCTCGACGGCGTCTTCAACCACACGGGCGATGACTCGATCTATTTCAACCGCTACGGCAACTACCCCGGCGTGGGCGCGTGGCAGAGCGAGGATTCGCCATGGCGCGATGCGTTTTATTTCCATGAGGACGGCTCATACGACTGCTGGTGGGGCGTGGGCAATATGCCCGCCATCAATGAGAGCTCTGAGCTGGTACGCGAGCGGCTCCTGGGCAAGGACGGCGTGATCCGTAAATGGCTACGTGCCGGCGCTCATGGCTGGCGCCTAGACGTGGCCGACGAGCTTTCGGACGACTTCCTGACCGAGATCAAGAAGGCAGTACTTGCCGAAAAGCCCGACGCTCTGTTGCTCGGCGAAGTCTGGGAAGACGCCTCCAACAAGATCAGCTACGGCCATCTGCGTCGCTACCTACAGGGCTCCGAGTTGGACTCTGCTATGGATTACCCCTTCCGCGACATGGTCATCGGCTTTTTGATGGGCTACAAGAACGCCTACGAGGCCGCTGAGGATATCGAGACCCTGCGCGAGAACTACCCGAGCGAGGCATTGTCCTGCGCGCTCAACCTGCTGTCGAGCCACGATCGCCCGCGTATCATCTCGGTGCTCGGCGGCGGCCCCGACGAGTCGCAGCTGCCCGAGTGTGAACGCAGCAAATGGCGCCTGGACGAGAACTCGATGGGCCTGGCCAAGAGCCGTTTTTGGCTCGCCACGCTCATGCAGATGACCTTCCCCGGCGTGCCTTCGATCTACTACGGCGACGAATACGGCCTGGAGGGTCTAACCGATCCGGGCAACCGCCGCACCCTGCCGACCAAGGACCAACTGCACGACTTCGACACGCTGGCTATTGTCAAAAACGCCTCCGCCGTACGCCGCGCACTGCCGTTTATGATCGACGGCGAGATCAAGGCCTTCGCGCTCAACGACGAGGTGCTGGCATACAACCGCACGGGCAAGGATGGCGAGTCCGCGACGGTTATCATCAACCGCAGCCTGCGCAACTCGCACCGCGTGACAATTCCGGCGCTCGGCGAATGTGCAAGCGACGTGATTAGTGGCCACGAGTGCGAGATTCACAACGGCACCGTCACGCTCGATCTGTATCCGCTGGGTTCATCGATCATCTATCACCACGCCGAGCAGCGTCTGCAAGAGCCGCTCGATCATGGTGCGGGCGTTGTGTGCCATATCACATCGGTGCCGACCGACGACGGTAAGCCCGGAACGATCGGCGCGCCAACGCGTCGTTTTATCGACCATCTGGCTGCCATGGGCATGCGCTACTGGCAGGTCCTGCCCGTCAACCCCACGGACTTCTTCCGCTCCCCTTACGCCGGTCCTTCGGCTTTTGCTGGCAATATCGACCTGCTGCCCGAGAGTCACAAGGAACTAGCCGCCGACTTTGAAACTTGGAAGGCCCGTGGCGGCGAGGATGCCGATCCGCTCTACACGGCGTTTAAGCATCGCAACGCCGATTGGCTCGAGAAGTACTGCGTCTACATGGCCGTCAAGAAATACTTTGAGGGCGAGTCGCGCCACGATTGGCCGGCGGATGTCGCGCGCTACAACGAGCACCTGATCGACGACAAGCGCTTCCACGACGAGGCGGAGCTGCAGGCGTACATGCAGTACCGCTTTGACCTGGCTTGGTGTGAGCTCATGAACTACGCGCACAAGAAGGGCATCGAGGTCATCGGCGATATTCCTATGTACGTGTCCGACGATTCGGCAGATGCGTGGAGCGAACCCGAGAACTTCTGGCTATCCGATACCGGCAAGGCAATCGAGATCTCCGGTGCGCCGCCCGACAACTTTGCGCCCGAGGGTCAGGTGTGGGGCAACCCGACGTTCCGCTGGGACCACATGAAGCAGAACGGCTATAGCTGGTGGATGGATCGCCTACGTCGTGCGTTCTCGCTCTACGACCGCGTGCGCCTGGATCACTTCCTGGGCTTCCACAGCTACTTCAGTATCCCCGCTGGCAAGGCTTGCGCCGAAGGGCGTTGGCTGGCAGGCCCGGGCAAGGACCTGTTCCAGACCGCCTATGACGAGCTGGGGCCGCTCAACTTTATCGCCGAGGACCTGGGCTACCTGACGCCCGGCGTTCGCGCCATGGCTTCGACTTGCGGCTTCCCTGGTATGGACGTACTGGAGTTTAGCGATTACGACGTCCGCAACGGCGTGCAACCCACGCCGGGCAAGATTATGTACACCTCAACGCACGACACGTCGACGCTCGCCGGTTGGTGCACGCGCTCCTTTGCGGGCGGCGACGAGCCGAGCGGTGTTGAAGAGGCGGCCAAGCTGATGAGCGACGCGCTGGCAAGCAACGCTCCCTTGGTGATGATGCCGCTGCAGGATGTCCTGGGGCTTGGCGACGACGCGCGCATGAACGTTCCGGGCGTGGCTACGGGCAACTGGACCTGGCAGGCAGACGAGGCGGACATTGCATCTGCCGAGGGCAAAACCGCACAGCTCCTGCGCAACAACCATAGATTCTGGGGCGAAGCGTGATAAAACCCCCGATATAGGGTACAGTTACAGACGTTTGAATTTTTGCGGGCAGAGCGATCTGCCCGCTTTGTGCTGAAAAGGAAGTATTATGGCGCGCTACGATTACAAGTGCTCGAGCTGCGGCAACGTGTTTGAGGTTGAGCATCCCATGTCCGAGACTCCCGAGGTCGTGTGCCCGAGCTGCGGTGCCCCGGCGGCCAAGACGTTCTCGGCCAGCGGCATTAAATTTGAGGGCAGCGGTTTCTACAACACCGACCAGCGAAGCGGCGGCTCCAGCACCAGCGCCACCAGCGGCTGCTGCGCCAACTGCCCGCACAGCCACTAGAAACCAATCAGCCCCGCGACCGACACCAATCGCGGGGCTGCTTCTTTAGCTACCCAGGTTTCCTTATGAGTTGCGGTGAAATAAGGACTGTTTGGCGGTTAGAAGCCGATATTCAATCCCTATTTCACCGCAACTTAGTAATTACTTGTGGACCAGTCTGGCGCAGAAGTGGCCGTCGTAGGAGTCGGCGTTTACCGGCACGCTTTGGAAGAGGCCTCGATCGTTCTGGCGTACGGATACGAGCTTCTTGGCCTGATCGAACTCGGGGAGTTGCAGAATCTGCGCCTCGGAGAGCGGCTCCAGGCTAAAACCGGTGCCCTCGGGAGAGTTCAGGAAAGCGTCCACCACCTGCATGTTCTCCTCGTCGAAGACCGAGCACGTCGCATAGATGAGCTCGCCGCCGGCAGCCACGCGCACAGCAGCCTCTTTGAGCATCGTCAGCTGCAGCTTGGGCAGCTCAACCGTCACATCCTTTTCGGTAAGGCGCCACGGGATCTCGGGATGACGGCGCATGGTGCCGGTGCCAGAGCACGGCGCATCGATAAAGACCGTGTCGAACTTAACCGGCTCGCCAAGCATGGCATCAAACGATGTGAGCACCTCATCAAGCTCGCAAGCATCACCCGAAACCGTACGAACGCCCTGAATACCAGCCTTATGCAGGCGAGCGAGATTCAGATCGCACTTGCGATCATGCAGATCGAGCGCCGTATGCTGACGCTCATAGCCCGTACGCTTGGCCTGGCACATCATCACATAGGTCTTGGTGCCACGACCGGCACCAATCTCAAGGCAGCTACCAGGGCGCGTGGCAGCTGTGGCGATAAGCTGGGCGTTAAGGTCCGAGGCCACGGCAGCAGCACGCTCAAATACGCCCGACGCAACCGTAACCTGAGCATCGACCGGAGCATGACAGCCAGGGAACACAGGCGCCACAAGCTGCGATAGGTACGGATCAGGTTTGGTTGCAAAGACGTTCTCGTGCAAAGCGAGCGGCGCGGGCGCCAGATTGCCGGCGAAGCCGAGCGCACCCTCTGGAGTGTCAAACGACGCCATAATGCGAGCGCATAGCCAGCGCGGAAGACCCATAAGGCGCGACAGACGAACCAAGCGTCGCTCGGACTCATCCACGTCGGATGCCGTGGCAAAGTCCTCAACGTTGTCCGCAACCTTGTGCAGCACCGCGTTTGCCAGGCCCGCAGCAGACTTAGCACCACTGCGCACCAGCTCAACACCCTGGCTCACGGCAACGCGGCCCGGCGTATGCAGGTAGAGCATCTCGAAGGCCGAGATACGAAGCGCCATGCGAACGCGCGGCGCAACCTTTTTGGGTTTATCGAGAAACTGATCGAGCAGCTCGTCCAAAATACCCTGCGTAGCGGCCACGCCCAGCGCCAAGCGGGCGGCAAAAGCGGAATCGCGCTGGTCAATAGCCTTGGCCGATGCGCGAGAGGACAGCACGTCGCGCGCATACATGCCGCGGCGATCGGCCTCCATCAGCACATCGAGCGCAAGCTTGCGCGCGGGAGAAAGCTTGCTCATGACAATACACCCCACGAAAGATCGGCACCCTGCAAGCCAGCAGCCCAAGCAGAAGCAGTCATAGCGCGCTTGCCATCAGGCTTAACCTCGAGCAACTCAACCGAGCCATCGGAAAGACCAAGGTAAACACGCTTGGCCTTAACGAGAACCTGACCCTCGCCAAGCAACACATCAGCCGCCGCAGCATCGAGCACACGCACGGTCTTGCCGGCAATCACGCAACGAGCAGGCGCGGTATCGGACGAGGCCAGCACATGACGCACGCAATCGAGCGCCGCCATGTGCGGATCCAGGCGCATCTCCTTCTTAGATATCTTGGCAGCATGGGTAACGAGCGCCTCATCCTGTTCAGTCCACACGGCGGTGCCATCGGCAAGAGAAGGAAGCGTATCGGCAAGCAGTTTGCCGCCCAGCTCGCCAAGCTCCGTAGTCAGTGCCTCGGCATGCTTGCCTGCAACCGACGTAGACGCCTGGGCGCAATAAGCGCCGGTATCCACGCCATGCCCAATGCGCATAATGGAAACGCCAGCAACCTCATCACCAGCAAGAATGGCACGCTGAATAGGAGCAGCCCCACGCCAACGAGGCAGCAAGGACGCATGAACATTCACAATGCCGAGCGGTGCCATATGCAGCATCTCATCGGGCAAAATGCAGCCATAGGCAGCCACACAGAAAATATCAGCCTGGGCAGCCTGGAGCACCTCAACAACCTCAGGCGTCATACGATTCGCCTCAATGACCGGCAACCCCAGCTCCAGCGCCTTAGCCTTAACAGGAGACGGCTCCAGCTTCTTACCACGCCCACGAACAGCATCGGGACGAGTAACAACAAGCGCAATCTCATTCCCAGCCTCGACGAGCGAAGTCAACGAAGGCACAGCAAAATCAGGCGTACCCATAAACACAATACGCATAAAGGACGTCTCCCCTCAACCAAAGCCGAGACGGCTACAAATAACAGCGGAAAGCCAAGTCACCAGCCCATCCGCAATAACATTTAAACAAGAACAAATATACCCAAAACCAAAGAAAGAGCCGCAATAAAAGCAGCTCTTCCAACAAAGCAATTATCTGCGAAGACGCCCATCCCTGGCCCAACGGCACCCGGGCGAGACAAGCAGCGCCAACGTAGTCCCCGGGGCGCCCGCCTATATCATCCCGCGCGCAGTTTCGCAGCGCAGCGAGAATGTTTGAGCACGGGATGATATAGGCGGGCGCCCCGGGGACGGACAAACCTACTCGGTCTCGCCCGGTCGAGCGCCGCGGGCCAGGGCGTCCTGGTACTCCTTGACTGCCTTGATCCTCTGCATGGGCTTAAGGCGCTCGAACATGGTATTGCCGTGCAGATGATCGATCTCGTGCTGCAGGCACACGCAGAACAGGTCGCCCGAAGCCTCATAGCGAATCAGGTTGGCATCCAGGTCGTACGCCTCGACGACGACATGGTCGGGACGCTCGATCTCGCAGCTAATGCCGGGGATAGACAGGCAACCCTCGCTAAACGGCACGAGATGGTCGCTCTGCTCCACAATCACGGGATTGATAAGCACGTACGGGTCGTAGTCGTTCTTATCGCTGTAGTCGCAGTCGATGGTGACGAGCTGAATGAGCTCACCGATCTGCGGAGCAGCCAGGCCGCAACCGCCGTTGTCGAACATCATCTTCTTCATCTTCTCGGCAAGCGCCTCGATCGCCGGGGTGATCTCCTCGATGACGGCGCACTCCTGGCGCAGACGAGGGTCGGGCGACAGTACGATTCCGTTGGCTTCCATGGCCATCCTTTCGGGTTGTTACATCAAATCGTAGGCGTCGACGTCAACGCTCACGCTCACGCCGCGCACGGAGCCCGCCTCTTTGAGGCAGGCGTCGATATCGTCAGAGACATGGTACCCTACCGGCGACTTTACAAGCAGATGGAAGCGGTAACGGTCCTTGGCTCTCTCGATTACACACGAAGCCGGGCCTAGCACCTGCGGCACGGCGCTCCCCGCCCGCAAAAAGTCAGGCGCGGCGGCATGCCAGCGACGCTTAAGAAGCTTTGCGATACGCCCGACGTAGTCCTGCGCGTCGTCTCGGTTCGCCGACCACACCAAGATGTTGACCAGGCGAACAAACGGCGGGTACAGCGCGTCGCGGCGCTGGTCCAGGTCGTAGTCGGTAAAGATCGAACGATCGTGCTCAGCGACGGCGCGAATGACCGGATCCTCGGGCAGGTAGGTCTGGATGATGACCTCGCCGGGACGATCGCCGCGACCAGCACGGCCGGCGACCTGCTCCAGCAAATCGTAGGCGCGCTCCCCCGCCCTAAAATCGGGCAACTTTAGCGCAAAGTCGGCATTGACCACGCCCACGAGCGTGACCTCGGGAAAGTCGAGGCCCTTGGCGATCATCTGGGTGCCCAGCAGCACCGCGCAATCGGCGGCATCGAACTGCTCGAGCAGCTTTTTGTGCGCATCCTTGCCGCGCGTGGAATCGGCGTCCATGCGAATGACGGCGACGTCGTCGGGCAGCATCTGGTGCAGTGCGTCCTCGATCTGCTGCGTGCCCAGCCCCATTTTTGCCAGGTAGCGACTGCCACATTTGGGGCAACGACTCGTGGGCGCGGGATACGGCTGCACGCGCCAGGAGGATCCGCATGTGTGACATTGCAGCGTGTGCGTGCGCTCGTGATACGTAAGCGCGGTGGAGCAGTGGTTGCAGGTTGGGACGCAGCCGCACTCACGGCACATCAGGAACGGCGCAAAACCGCGGCGGTTGTGCAGCAACACGGCCTTTTCACGGCGCTCGACCACACGCTCCAAGCCCTCCATCAAGGGTTTTGAGAACATGGAGCGGCTGCCGTGAGAAAACTCACGGCGCAGGTCGGCAATGCGGACAGTGGGCAGCACGGCGAGTCCCGGGCGTTCGGGCATCTCGACGCGCGTCCAGGTGGCGCCGCCGTACGTACCGCGGCGGCAGCGGTCGAGGGCCTCGGCAGAAGGCGTGGCCGAGCCCAGCACAAGTGGGCAGCGGTAGCGCCGCGCCATCTCGGCCGCCACCTCGCGCGCGTGGTAGCGCGGACTGGAGCCCTGCTTGTAACTGGTCTCATGTTCCTCGTCGATGATGATGAGGCCCAAGTCACTGAGCGGGCAAAAGAGCGCCGAGCGGGCGCCGACGACCACGCGGGCCGCACCGCTGGAGACCATATCCCACTGGTCCAGGCGCTCGCCGGCCGAAAGGCGCGAATGGAACACGGCGACCGTCTCGCCAAAGCGCGACCGGAAGCGGCCGACGGTCTGGGCCGTCAGCGAGATCTCGGGTACCAGCACGCAGGCCGAACGGCCGGCTGCGAGCACGCGCTCGATAGCGGAGAGGTAAACCTCGGTTTTGCCGGAGCCCGTGACACCGTCGACCAACACCACGTCGCCATGAGCGTCCAGACGGGCGCGCTCAATCTGCGCGAGTGCCCGTTGCTGGCCGTTGGTAAGGGAGACCGGCGCCTTGCCGCTTGCCGAGGACAGCGTGGTCTGCTCGCTGCAGCCACGCCACGCACGGCGCTCCTCCACCACCACGACGCCGCGCTTTTCGAGCGCCTTGATGGTCGCCGACATGCTGTTATAGAGAAGGTTGAGGTCGCGAGTCGTGACCGGGCCGCACTGCAGCGCCTCGATGAGCTGACGCTGACGGACCGCGGTCTTGGGCGGCGTATAGTCGAAGCCCTCGGGCGTAAGCATGACCCAGCGGTTTTGGATAGGCTTGACGGCGGGACGTTCAACCGTCCACACGCCGTCGTCGCCCTTGACCACACGCGGGCTGCCGCCCGGGGGCAAAAACAGGCGAAGGCACTCGGACAAGGTAGCGACATACTCGCGGCTCATCCAGCGTGCGATGCGGGCAGCCTCGGCGGTAAAGAGCGGTTTGCTAAGAATAGCTTCGACGGGCTTAATGCGCGAAGGGTCGAGGACGTTGTTGCCCTGCAGGTCGCCCAGCCCAGGCGCAATGTCGACAATATAGCCCGCGGCGGCACGGTTACCAAAGTGGACCAGGACCGTAGACCCGATCTGGGCCTCATTAGCAAGGGACTGCGCAATGCCGTAAGCAAACGGCTCGGACAGCGCGCGGGTGGGAATGTCAAGGACAACGCTCGCGTAGGCGGCAATGGGCTCAGGTGCAGGCTTAGGTTGAGCCGGGGCAGCGGCAGGCACGGGCTTCACCGGAGCCTCCTCCGGTTCCGGTGAAGCAAACAGCGACAGTTGTTGAGCCATACACCACCTCTAACGAACGGACCTGAAAGGGCTGAGACAAAATAATCAGTAGTGTTTGTCCCATGGCCGATACGAGTGTCGAGCTTGTTGCGTCGCTCGAACATGGGACAAACACTACTGATTATTTTGTCCCAGCAACCCACTCGTCGGTACAGAAACAAGAGCCCCGCTCGGGGAGAACGGGGCTCGGATACAAACGTTTGCGCAGCGATTACAGCGCCATCGTGCGGGCGCGGTCGATGCGCGCCAGGCAATCGTCGCGGCCGACGAGTGCCATGGTCTCGCCCAGCGGAGGGCTCACCATGTTGCCGCAGACGGCGACGCGCACGGCCTGGAACACCACGCGCTTCTTGAGGTCCATCTGCTCGGGCAGCGGCTCAAGCGCAGCGTCGATGGCCTCGGCGGTCCACTCGTCCACACCCTCGAGCGCGGCCTTGGCGGCATCTAGAATGGCACCCATGCCCTCCTTGGCCAGGCCCTTGTTGACGGACTTCTCGTCATACTCGAGCGTCTCGGCCGTGGCAAAGATGGGGGCGGCAACGGTCACGGCGTCGGCCGGCATCTTGGTGCGCGGCTTGACGATGGCGGCAAGCGCGTCAATCCAGTCCTCGCCGTACTCGACGTTACCCTCGATGAGACCCGCCTCGTGCAGCTCGGGGACCATGATCTCGTCGGCAAACTGAGCATCGGACATGCCGTTGATGTACTCGGCATTGACCCAGTCGAGCTTCTTGGGATCGAAGGTCGCCGGGTTCTTGGAGATGCGGTCGAGCGAGAACTTGCTGGCCAGGACATCGCGCGGGATGATCGTGGTCTCGCCGTCGAGCGACCAGCCGAGCAGCGCCAGATAGTTGACAAAGGCATCGGACAGGTAACCGGCGTCGCGGTACTCCTCCACCGAGGTGGCGCCATGGCGCTTGGAGAGCTTTTTGCCGTCGGCACCCAAGATCATGGAGATGTGGGCAAACGTGGGCACGGGCGCGCCGAGGGCCTCGTAGACCATGACCTGGCGCGGGGTGTTGGACAGGTGGTCGTCGCCGCGGATGACGTGGGTGATCTTCATCATGGCATCGTCGACGACGGTAGCGAAGTTGTACGTGGGCGTGCCGTCGGAGCGGAAGATGACAAAGTCGTCGAGCTCCTTGGCGTCGAAGGTCACCTCGCCGTGGACGGCATCGTGGATGACGACGTCACCGCGGTCCTCGGGCACCTTGATGCGCAGGACGTAGGGCTCGCCGGCCTCGATGCGGCGACGGGCCTCCTCGGGATCAAGATCGCGGCAGCGGCGCTGATAGCCCTGGAAGGGGTCCTTGCGCTCCTGCGCGGCCTTGCGGTCGGCATCGAGCTGCTCCTTGGTGCAGAAGCAGGGATAGGCCTTGCCCTCGTCCCAAAGCTTCTGGGCGGCCTGTTTGTACAGGTCCAGGCGCTCGGTCTGGGCGTAGGGACCAAAGTCGCCGCCCACCTCGGGACCCTCGTCCCAGTCAAGGCCCAGCCAACGCATGGCGCGCAGGATGATCTGCGTGTTCTCGTCGGTGGAGCGGGTGGGGTCGGTGTCGTCAATGCGCAGGATGAACGTGCCGCCGTTAGCACGGGCAAAAGCCCAGTTATAGATAGCGGTGCGGGCGCCGCCGATGTGCAGCTTGCCCGTCGGTGAGGGTGCAAAGCGGACGCGAACGTCTGATGCCATGGAAATCTCCTCGGTTGCAGGATGGATGTCTAACCGCACCAGTATAAAGCATCAAAGCAACCTCCGCACAAAGGGCACCGACCCACTCATTGGGGACTACTCATTGGGGACAGACTTAAATGACCAATCGTTGTAGTCATTGGGGACATTCTTGGTTTAAGACTGGTCATTTAAGTCTGTCCCCAATGAGTAAAGTGCCGCAAGGGTGCGGAAAGGGTGTGAATGTTTGATTTACGCGCTATGATGTGCCCTTGCATAGAGAGCCCGGCGGAATGGTAACGGTCGCCGGGACACGTTTTTGAAAGGACAATCATGTCAGAAGAACTTCGTTCCATCCCACCCCAACACGGGTCCTTTGTTTTTACGTCGGAGTCGGTGACCGAAGGTCATCCCGATAAGATCGCTGACCAGATCAGTGACGCCGTCCTCGACGCAATCCTCGCCAAAGAAATAGAGCTCCAGGAGCAGGGCTACATCGCCCCCAACGGCGTGCCTGCCAACGTGGAGAACGTCCGCTGCGCCTGCGAGACCCTCGTGACCACCGGCACCGTCATCGTCGCCGGCGAGATTCGCACCCAGGCCTACGTCGACGTACAGGAAATCGCCCGCGGCGTCATCCGCCGCATTGGCTACAATCGCGCCAAGTTCGGTTTTGACTGCGACACCTGCGGCGTTATGAGCCTCATCCACGAGCAGTCGCCCGATATCGCCCAGGGCGTTGACGAGTCCTTCGAGACCCAGACTGGCGCTACCACCGACCCGATCGACCTGATCGGCGCCGGCGACCAGGGCATGATGTTCGGTTATGCCTCCAACGAGACCAAGACCCTCATGCCCATGCCGCACTACCTGGCAAGCCGCCTGGCCGAGCGCCTGGCTGCCGTGCGCCATGACGGAACCCTGCCCTACCTGCGCCCCGACGGCAAGACCCAGGTCACGGTGCGCTACGAGGAAGGTAAGCCCGTGGAGGTCACGACCATCGTCATCTCCACGCAGCACGCCGCCGAGATCGAGGACATGGGCAAGATCAAGGCCGACCTCATCGAGCACGTCATCACCCCGGTCATGGCCGCCGAGAACATGCCGTGGGACAACGCGGACATCTACGTGAACCCCACCGGTCGCTTTGTCGTGGGCGGCCCCATGGGCGACACGGGCCTCACCGGCCGCAAGATCATCGTCGACACCTACGGCGGCTACGGCCGTCACGGCGGCGGCGCCTTTAGTGGCAAGGACTGCACCAAGGTTGACCGCTCCGCCGCGTATGCCGCGCGCTGGGTCGCCAAGAACGTGGTCGCCGCCGGTCTGGCCGACCGCTGCGAAGTCGAGCTTGCCTACGCCATCGGCGTGTCCAAGCCGCTGTCGATCATGGTCGACACCTTTGGCACCGCACATGTTGCCGAGGACAAAATCGTCGAGGCCGTGGAAAAGACCTTCGACCTGCGCCCGGGCGCAATCATCCGCGACCTGGACCTGCGTCGCCCCATCTACGAAAAGACGGCAGCCTACGGTCACTTCGGCCGCGAAGACGCAGACTTCACCTGGGAGAATACCGACCGAGTCGAAGAACTCAAAGCAGCCTGCGGCCTGTAATTAAGAACCGCTAAGGTCACAACAACATATGCACTTTCAGAAGAAGTACCGGTCCCAAGCGGTACTTCTTCTTTATTAATCTGGTGGTGAAGTTATTTCGATATGAGCATACGCAGCGTCACCAGCCAATGAATTTTGGAGCACACGCGCCTCTACCATGTATCCTTAGTCCTGAGGGGCGGGGCATAAGGTTTATCGCGAGTTCCGCACGAGCCGAAGGCCACTTAATGTGGCCTTCGTGCGAGCAGGACTGTCCGAGCAGGAAACCTTATGCCCTGCCCCTCGGGACGACGGGACAAAACAAAGGAGCAGCCATGGCAGGCAAGCCGCAAACACTAGCTACGACCTCGGCATTCGAGATCTTGGGCCCCGTCATGGTCGGTCCCAGTTCATCGCACACCGCCGGCGCCCTGCGCTGCGCCCAAGTTGCCGCCAGCCTGCTGGAAGGCCGCATTACCAAAGTCACCTTTGAGCTGTGGAACTCCTTCGCCCACACCTACCGCGGCCACGGTACCGACCGTGCGCTCGTCGCGGGCATCCTGGGCCTCGACACCGATGACGAAAATATCAAGCAGGCCTTCGACCTCGCACGCGAGCAGGGCCTCGAATATCACTTTGACATCAAGGGCGACGACGCCTCCATCCACCCCAACACGGTCGACATCGACATGGTCGACGCCACGGGCGCCACGGCGCAGGTACGCGGCGAGAGCCTGGGTGGCGGCAAGATGCGCATCAGCCGCATCAACGGCGTCGGCGTCGATATCTCGGGCATGTATTCCACGCTCTTCGTGGCGCACCAGGACGTCCCCGGCGTGCTCGCCGCGCTCACGAACTTACTCGCCTACGCACACGTGAACATCGCCTTCTGCCGCACCTACCGAACCGAGGTGGGCGGCCAGGCATACTCCGTCTTTGAGACCGATGGCGCCCCCGACGACACCGTCGTCCCCATGCTCCGCAAGCTCGACAATGTCGATTACGCGACCTTTATCGAGCTCCCCGGTTCTGCCTCGTCGCTCTCCCCCGGCGTCTCGGCAAAGGAAATCTTCGACGACGGCGAGCAGCTGCTCGATGCGTGCGAGGAACTGGGGCTTAACATCGGCGCCGTCATGGCCGTGCGCGAGGCACGTCTGACCGGCGAGGCACACGCTATCGCCGCCATGCGCCGCGTACTCGACGTCATGCGCGAGGAGACCACGACCCCCATCGTCAATCCGCAGCGATCGCTCGGCGGGCTTATCGGCGGCGAGGCTAAACTCGTCGATGCCACCGGCCGCAACGATTTGAGCACGAGCCTGATGGGCAACGTTCAAACCGATGCCGTGGCCCGCGCGATGGCCGTGCTCGAGCGCTCCGCCACGATGGGAGTGATCGTCGCCGCTCCCACGGCAGGCTCCGCGGGTGTCGTGCCCGGCTGCGTGCTGGCGCTCGCCGATCACCTTCAGCTCGACGACGAGCAGGTCATGGACGCGCTCTACTGCGCAGCCGCCATCGGCCTCAACCTCACCACGAGCGCCTGCGTCGCCGGTGCCGAGGGCGGCTGCCAGGCTGAGGTAGGAAGTGCGGCCGCCATGGCGGCCGCCGCGCTGGTGCAGATGCTCGGCGGCACGCCCGGGCAGGCGCTCGACGCCAGTTCCATCGCGCTGAGTAACTTGCTGGGCCTCGTTTGTGACCCCGTCGGTGGCCTCGTGGAGGTGCCGTGCCAAAACCGCAATGCCATCGGCGTGGCCGCGGCATTTAGCTCGGCGCAGCTTGCACTTGCCGGTATCAAGAGCCTGGTGCCGTTTGACCAGATGGCGCACGTCATGCTCTCCGTGGGCCACGCGTTGCCGGCCACGCTGCGCGAGACGGCAAAGGGTGGCATCGCGCAGGCTCCGGCCGCACTTTCGGCCTGTGCAAAATGCGGTGTGTGCGGATAGCGACAAAGAAAGACTCGAAGGTGGGACAAATGTCCCACCTCTTTTGAATGCCACCGTTTCCATACCACAAACAACTGGGTAATCGCTATAATGCAAGCCCAGTAAAAACACGATGAGCCGCAAGGCGAAATTCGAAGGATATGCATACGATGTCGCAAAACGATCGAACTCAACTGATTCCCGATCCGCAGCAGCCGAGCAGGCACACAGGCGGCGTTCAGTCGCCGCGTCCTATCGCGCCGAGCCGCGGTCAGCAGCGAGGTGCGGCAAACGTTTCCCAACGTCCGAACAAGAAGCATCAGCAGCGCCAGGCAAATGGCAATGCGCCCAAGCAGCCCCCCACGCACGCTCGAGGCGATCGCGGCCCCGCACGCAAACCCGCCGAGAACAATAAGTCGGGCAAAAAGACGACGCTCTTTGTCGTCCTGGGTCTTATCGTCATTGTCTATATCGTAGGCGTCGTAGCGTTTTCGCAGGTAGCCTACCCCAACACCACTATCGCCGGCGTCGATGTCTCGTTCTCCAACGCTTCGTCTGCCGCCACCAAGGTCAACTCGGCTTGGAAGCACTATAAGCTCACCGTGACAGGCGATGACTTTAGCTGGACCTATCAGCCCGAGTCCGATGAGCCCATTGTCGACGGCGAAGCTGCCGCAAAAGAGATTATCAGCCGCAACGAAGCCTTTGTATGGCCGGTTCGCCTTGTAGAATCCTTAAGCGGCAAGACCAAAACAACCGCTAGCTCCAACGAAGTCGATCTTGATCAAGACGTCGACCTGTCCATGCTCTCCGACACCTTTGACCAAAAGCAGTTTGAGAAGGATCTGGGCGCCGCCATCGACGAGTTTAACGAGGGGCGTTCGGGCGCGTTCGAGGCCAAAAGCTCCTATGACGAGCAGGCCGGCAAGTTTACCGTCGAGAAGGCGCGCTCCAACGAAAAACTCAGCCGCGAGCATGTCATTAAGTATGCCGAGCTCGAGCTTGCCTCGCTGGCCGAGACCGTAGATCTTTCCAAGCTCGGCAACGATGCCTATGAGCCGCTCAATGGAACGCTGACCGATGATCAGATTCAGGCCGCATGCGATGCCGCCAACAACTTCTTGGGCGTCAACGTGACCCTCAAGCTCAACGGCGAGGATGCCGGCAAGGTTGATGGCAGCTCCGTGTTGCAGTGGATCAGCTTTGCCGATCCGGCCAACCCCACGCTCGATACGTCGCAGATCAGCAGCTGGGCAGCCGAGCTCGCCAACGGCTTTAATACCGTGGGCTCCACTCGCTGGTGGACGCGCGCCGATGGCAAGCAGTGTGCCGTCGAAGGCGGTGACTTTGGTTGGTCCATTGACAGTAGCTCGCTCGCCAAGCAGGTCGAGGACGCCATCAACAACAAGCAGACCGGCGAAATCGAGATCAAGTACTCCCAGAAGGCCGACACATTTACCGCCAAGGGCGAGCCCGACTGGAAGGCCTATATCGACGTCGACCTGTCCGAGCAGCATGCGCGCTACTACGACGAGAGCGGCAACATCGTGTGGGAGGCCAACTTTATTTCTGGCAAACCGGGCGAAGACGCCACCCCCGAGGGCGTATGGCAGATCAACAGCAACGATGGCGCCAGCAAACTCATCGGTGCCAAGGACCCCGAGACCGGCAAGCCCAAATACGAGAGCCCGGTAAGCTACTGGATGCCGTTCGAGGGCAATATGGTCGGATTCCACGACGCCACCTGGCAAAACGATTCGAGTTTCGATAACGCCGAATCGTACAAGTGGTGCGGCAGCCACGGTTGCATCAACCTGCGCTTGGCCGACGCCAAGGCACTTCACGACTGCATCAAAGTCGGTCTGTGCGTGGTTGTCCACTCGTAGTGCAACGCGCGCATTCCTACAACGTGGAGCCGCTGCGACCAATCTAACAGTTCCGAAAGAATCCGCCATATGCGCCCGCCTTACGCGACGGGCGCATATACTTATTGAGGAACTTTCTATAAAGGAGACGCTATGCCGAATGTCCCCACCATCACCCCAGGCCCGGATGATGCCGAGTACACGCCCGAAGGTGCCACCGAAACGATTCCTCTGATTAAAAACGTACATGCCGACAAGCAAAGCGAACGCACGAACGATACGGCCGAGATTTCCGATGAAGAGGCGTATGCCAAGCTCAAGGCAAAACGTGCCGAACGTCGACGCAAAAAGCTGATTCGACGCGGTATTGCCGCCGGCGTCGTAGGTGCCATCGCGCTCATTGCCATTGTCGCAACCCTGGTTATCAATGCGCAGCCGCAGGGCGCTAGCGGGCCTGTGACCGACATGGTGACCGAGGGCACGTTTACCACAACGGTCGAGGCGAAAGGCCAGCTCAAACCCATTTCGTCCTCAGTGGTCTCCCCTTCTGTCGACGGCACGGTCGATTCGATCAACGTGCAGGCAGGCCAATCCGTCAACGAGGGCGACGTGCTTATGACCATTAAAAACGACGAGCTCGATCGCAACGTTGCCGAGGCGCAGCGTGCAGTTGCAGCCGCTCAGGAAGACCTCACCAACGCGCAGAAAGCCGCAGCTGCCGCGCAGGCCACCCCGACGACGGACGCCGATGGAGCTTCCGCAGCGGCTGGCGTCTCCGCCGCATCGGCGGAGACGAACGCCGTATCGGCCGCGCAGCGCAGCCTCGCATCGGCCCAGGCAAACCTCGATCAGGCGAACGCCAAGGCCGCCAGCCGTACGGTCACGGCCCCGAGCTCGGGTAGCATCGTGGAGTTCAACGCCAAGGTGGGCGCCACGGTAACAGGCGGCATGATCATGGGCGAAAGCGATACAAGCGGCGGCAAGCAGTGCATGCAGATTGCCGACCTGTCCAAGATGAAGGTGACCGTGCAGGTGGGCGAAAAGGATATCGCCAAGATCGCCGTGGGCCAGAGCGCCAACGTGACCTATCCAGCGTTTCCCGATATCGTGAGCCAGGGAACGGTCACGGCCATCGCCTCGGTGGCAAACTCCGACTCCAACTCCGGCGGCGGCAGCGTAACCTTTAACGTCGACATCCTCATCGAAGCACCCGACAGTCGCCTTAAGCCGGGTATGACTGCCGAGGTCTCGGTAGTGACCGAGAAGCTCGACGACGTGGTTATGGTGCCGACCATGGCGCTGATGACCGAAGATGGCGAGCACTATTACGTCAATCTGGCCACCGATTCGGAAGGCAAGAAGACGCGCCGCGTGAAGGTGACCGTCGTGACGCAAAACGACAACGAGGCTGTAGTCGGTAAGACGCAGGTCAAGCGCGACGACCAGGGCAACGAGATCAACCCAGACGTCCCGGTTACCAAGTTACGCGACGGCGACACCCTCGTCATGGACACCGGGGCAGACGCAACGGCTGACGGCGGCTACAGCGCGGATTCGGGCAGCATGTCTGCCGACGAGGGCATGTAATGCGTCCCGTCATCGACATCCGCAACGTGCACCGCATTTTTGAGAGCGAGGCCGGCTGCGCCCATATTCTGCATAACGTGAGCCTGGCGGTAAATCCCGGCGAATTCGTCGCTATCACTGGCCCCTCGGGCTCGGGCAAATCAACGCTCATGAACATCCTAGGCTGCCTGGATAAGCCGACGGCGGGCGACTACTACCTGCAAGGGCTCAACGTGGCCGAGCTTGACGATGACGAGCTCACCGAAGTTCGCGCCCTGAGTATTGGCTTTGTCTTTCAGAGCTTCAACCTGCTGCCGCGCCTGTCGGTTATCGAAAACGTCATGCTTCCGCTGGCCTACACCAACGTGCCCCGAAGCCAGCGCGAGATGTGCGCCGTGCACGCGCTGCAGGCCGTCACGCTGCCCGTCGACCATTGGGACCACCGCATATCCGAGCTCTCGGGCGGCCAGATGCAGCGTGTCGCCATCGCACGCGCCCTCGTCAACGATCCGCCCATCATTTTGGCTGACGAGCCGACGGGAAACCTGGACTCCGCAACCGGAGCGCTTGTGATGGAGACCTTCCATAAGCTCCAGGAGCGTGGCAAAACCATCGTGCTTATCACACACGACCCCGGCATTGCCGCCGAGGCCGACCGTGCCGTGACCATACGCGACGGTCGCATTCACGACGGCGCGTATATTCCACATGCACCGCGGACCCTGCGCAGCGCCGTAGATTGCCTGCCCATGATTTCCGCCTCCGCCAACCCGCCGAAAGGAATGGTGGCATGAGCACCCGCGATCTCATCCAGGAAGCTCTGCACTCGCTCGAGGCCAACAAGGGGCGCAGCCTGCTCACCATCCTGGGCATCGTCATTGGCATCGCATCGGTCATCGCCATAACCTCGCTCATCGGCGGCATCCAAAACAGCTTGGTAAACATCCTGGGCCTCAACGCAGCCCGCATGGTGCAGATCTATTCGTCCCAAGAACTCACCGATTCGGACGTCCAGAAGCTTCAAAAACTGGTGCCGCAGATAGAGCAGATCGGCATTGTCGACAGCGCTTATACCGAGTACAAGTCTGGCGATAAAAGCTATACCGTCATGGCACAGGGTGTCGACAGCGACATGCTCGACGCGGTGGGTGCCAGCAAGCTCGTTGCGGGACGCGTCTATTCACAGGCCGAGTCCCAATCAGGCTCGCGTGTGGCGCTCATCAGCCGCGGCGGCGCCGATCAGCTTTACGGCAACGAACAGGACGCACTGGGGAAAACCATCAAGGTGTCCAACGGCGAGGTGCAGATTGTAGGCGTGATTGATGGCGGCAGCGACTCCATGGGCTCGCTCACGCTGTATATGCCACGCGAAACCATCTCCGGCCTGTTTGGCGACGAGAATCCTTCATTCCCCAGCGTGACGGCACTTGCTGCCGAGGGCACGGACATGGACGAGCTCTGCAAGACCATCGAGTCTAAGGTGCGCGCGATGAAGGGCATCTCGGAGGATGATGAGTACGACAGCGTATCGGCGACCTCCATGAAAAGCGCCATCGATGCACTCAACTCGTTTATGGGCGCCTTCTCGCTCATCATGGGCGCTGTCGCCAGTATCTCACTGCTTGTCGGCGGAATCGGCATTATGAATATGATGCTCACCAACGTGACCGAGCGAATCCGCGAGATCGGTATTCGCCGTGCCCTGGGCGCCAGTCGTCGCGATATCACCGCGCAGTTTTTGGCCGAGTCCTCGGCACTATGCATCACCGGTGGCCTGCTGGGTGTCCTGATTGGCTATCTGCTGGCCTGGGGCCTCGCGATGTTTGCCGCAGGATCAGGGGTTCTCAGCGAGCTCGGTGCCAGCGGGCAAATCACACCGAGCTTTTCAATCGCCACGGTGCTGCTGGCCTTCGCCGTCTCCGTCGGCATCGGCGTGCTCTTTGGCTTCTACCCCGCTCGCCGCGCGGCAAAGCTCGACCCCGTCGAGTGTCTACGCTACCAGTAAGCCACCACCAACAAGTTGCGGTGAATTAAGGACTGACTATGCTATCTAGCAGCAAAAACAGACACTATTTCACCGCAACTTATTGAAGGGCTGTTTGCGCCAGTTCTGGGCGTCGTCCTCGAGCTATTGATGGATGACGGGCTTGTACGGGTCGAGCTTGCTCGGGGCGCTCCTCCTCGCGGGCGGGAGGGCGCGCAGGCGCGGCAAGCGCCTAGCGCGCGAACTCCCGTAAGAGCGCGTCTTCCACTTCCCGAAGCGAAAGGGCCCCGCCTCCCTCGGCGGGACGGGTGACCACGATGCAGCGCGCTCCCACGGCGCGCGCTGCGGCGAGCTTCTCAGCCGTGCCGCCTACGGTTCCCGAGTCCTTGGTCACAAGCCACTGGGCACCCACCTGCCGAAGCATCGCCTCGTTGAGCTCGCGGGTGAAGGGCCCCTGCATGCCGATGACGTGCGACGGCGAAAACCCCGCGTCGATGCACTTCGTTATAGCACCGGGCAGCGGGAGCACACGCACAAAGAAGCGTTCCGCGAAATCGGGGACGCGCGTGTAGGGAGCAAGCTCCTTGCTCCCCGTCGTGAGAAGAACACGACCCGGGTTCTCGGAGAGAAAGCGCGCCGCGCAGGCGATCGACGCGACCGACACAACGCCTTTGGGCAGCGCCTCGACCGGGCGCGCAAGGCGCAGGCATTGTGCACCCACGGCGAGCGAAGCGGCCCGGATGTTGCCGCTTGCGAGCGTAGCGAAGGGGTGCGTGGCGTCGACGACGATGCGCGCGCCGGAAAGCTCGCGATCCATGTCGGCCTCGTCGAGCCTGCCCGCATGCACCTCGATGCCCGGAAGCTCGCCCAAAAGCTCGCCTCCGTACTCGGTTGCCGCGTAGGCACGAGCGGGGATGCCCACCCCGCTCGCCCATTCGCACAGAAGGCGGCCCTCGGTGGTCCCGGCGAAGATGCGCAGCGCCGTCACTTCGGGCCGCCTGGGCGCGTGATCTGATAGAGCAGCGCGTTCATAATGGCGGCCGCCACGGTCGAGCCGCCCTTGCGACCCCTCGCGACGATGGCCGGCACGCGTCGCGCGAGTAGCTCCTCTTTCGCCTCGACCACGTTCACAAACCCGACCGGCACCCCAACGACGAGAGCGGGCGCGATCTTCCCCGCGTCCATGAGCTCGGCGAGGCGCAGAAGTGCTGTGGGAGCGTTGCCGACGGCCACGATGAGCGGACCCTCGATGCCGCAAGCTTTGTCCATGCTCGCAACGGCGCGAGTCGTGCCCGCGGCGCGCGCAGCCGCGGCGACATCAGGGTCGGCCATGAAGCACACGGCCTTGCAGCCGAGCTTCGCGAGCGCGGGCTTGCTTATGCCTGCGAGCGCCATGTTCGTGTCGGTGAGCACCGTGGCCCCTGCGCGCAGTGCGTCGAGCGCACAGTGCGCGGCGTCATGGGTGAACACGAGGGAATCGGCGTACGAGAAGTCGGCAGTGGTATGGATGACGCGCTTCACGACGGGCTCTTCGAACGGCGGGAACGTGCGGCCGCCGAGCTCTTCGGTGATGATCTCGAAGCTGCGCCGCTCGATGTCGCCAGGCGCCATCTCCTTGGAATCCATCTAGTACTCCACTCCTTCTCTTGCACATATCCCCTGAGCGTAGGGGTGTTTCTCGCACCGCATCTCGGTTATGTAATCGGCCTTCTCCACGATCTTGCGGGAAGGCGCGCGCCCGGTGAGCGCTACTTCGACGCCGCGCGCGGACATGTCGAGCGCGCGGTCCACGAGCGCCTCGTCGACAAGCTCCTTCGAAAGCGCGTCGAGCGCCTCGTCGAGCACGAGCAGCCCCTCCTGCGCGCCCTCGAGCTCGGCGAGCGCGGAAGCGAGGTTCCCATCGTGCAGCTCGCACGTCGCGGCAAGTTCTACCGACGTCATCGACCAGGTAAACTTGTCCGACACCTTCCCCGCGAACACGGGCACGCCGAAATGCTCAGCGAGCAGGCGCACCTCCCCGCTTTCGCCGTCTTTCAGGAACTGCACGACGACGACGCGGCGGCCTGCAGCGAGCATGCGAAGGGCGAGGCCCATCGCCGCCGTGGTCTTGCCTTTGCCGTCGCCATGATACACGTGGATCATACGCCCTCCTCGATAATGCGGTAGACATACTCCATGTCGACCGCCCCGCGCACGACGTCGGCCAGGCGGTCGAACTCGCGCGCACGGTGATCGGCCGCGGACGCCGCGCCCGCAGCACCCACGACGTTCTCGGGCAGGCCGCGCATGCGCGCGAGTGAGCGCGCGAGGGCGAGCGCCACCCCCGGTTCGTCGAACAGGCCGTGGAGATAGGTTCCGAACACGTTTCCGCAGGCCGCGCCTTCCGGTTTGCCGCCAATTGTGCCCGCAGGGGCGCAGGAGACGGTCGTTTCGCCGTCGTGAATCTCGTACCCGCGCGCCGTCATGCCGTTCCACGCCGAGAACGCGCCTTGGGCGCCCGTGATGCGCAGCTCCGACTGAGCGAGGCGCTTTTCCTCCTTGAACACCGTACTTGCAGGGATGAGCCCGAGCCCGCGCGCGGTGCCAGCGCCTTCCCTGCCGTGCGGGTCGGAAAGCTCGTCTCCCAAAAGCTGGTAGCCTCCGCATATGCCGAGCACCGGCGTGCCCGCGCCCGAAAGCGCGCGTACACAGGCTCCGATGCCGCTAGCCGCAAGCCAGCGCGCGTCGTCGAGCGTAGTCTTCGAGCCGGGAAGCACCACCAGGTCGGGTCGGCCCAGATCGGTCGTCGAGGAAACGTAGCGCACGCCCACGCCGGGCACGCGCGAAAGCGGGTCGAAGTCGGTGAAATTCGACAAATGCGGAAGGCGCACGACGGCGACGTCGATGACGCCGCGCGCCTCGCGGGCAGATAGGCGCGGCGCGAGCGAGTCCTCGTCGTCAAGGTCGAGCGTAAGATACGGCACGACACCCACGACGGGAACTCCGCACATCTTCTCGAGCGGGGCCAAACCCGGGCGCAGGATTTCCACATCGCCGCGGAACTTGTTCACCACAAGCCCCCGCAAAAGCGCGCGGTCCTCGGGCGCAAGGAGCGCGACCGTGCCGTAGAGCTGGGCAAATACCCCGCCCGGGTCGATGTCGCCCGCAAGCAGCACGGGGGAGGACACGGCGCGCGCGAGCCCCATGTTGACGATGTCATTTTCGGCAAGGTTGATTTCGGCGGGGCTGCCGGCGCCCTCGATGACGATGACGTCGTTTTCCTCCGCGAGCGAATCGAACGCCTCCAAAATCTGCGGCATGAGCGCCTTCTTTCGCGCGAAGTAGTCCCTCGCAGCGAAGGCTCCCTGCGCCTTGCCGGCCACGATGAGCTGGCTTCGGTGGCCGCTTTCAGGCTTGAGCAGGATGGGGTTCATGCGCACGTCGGGCGGGATGCCGCACGCCTCGGCCTGCATGATCTGGGCGCGCCCCATCTCGAGCCCGTCGGCCGTGACGCCGCTGTTGAGTGCCATGTTCTGGCTCTTGAAGGGAGTCACGCGCAGGCCGTCCTGCGAAAGCACGCGGCACAGCCCCGCCGCAAGCAGGCTCTTCCCCGCGTTCGACATGGTGCCCTGGATCATGATGGGCTTGGCCCTACCCACGGGTATCGACCTCCTTCGCCAAGCCTCGGCCATCCGCGCCCGCCATAGCGCCGCCGCAAGAAGCGCCGCCCCGTTCGTCGGGTTCGCCTTCGCCCGATGCACCTTCCGCCCGAAGCGCGCGGCTGAACGCCATCGCAAGCCGGGCGTTCTCCTTGCGCGTGCGCACCGCGATGCGGCACCAGAAACGGGACAGTACCGAAAACGAGTCGCACGTGCGGACCAAAACCCCCTGATCATACAGGCGCTCGGGGATGTCTTTCGCCGGCGTGCGGACTAAAAGGAAGTTCGCATCCGACGGCACGACGGAAAGCCCGAGCGAGGAGAGCTCGTGGGAAAGCCACGCTCGCTCGCCCTCCAATACATCGCGCGTGCGCGAGACGTATTCGACGTCTTCCAGGGCGGCGATACCCGCGGCCTCGGCGACCGAAGAGACGGGCCACGCCTGCCCCGCCCGGCGAATCCCCTCGATGAGTTGGGCGTTTCCGCTGATCAGATATCCCAACCGCAACCCCGCCATTCCGTAGAGCTTGGTGAACGCGGAGAGCACGGCCACATGGCGCGAACACGCGGCGCGTGCGGCCACGCTCCTTTCGCGGGCGTCGGGCGCAAATCCGAGGAAGCACTCGTCCACGACGAGCAGCGCGCCCACCTGCTCGCAGCGGCAAGCCGCGGCATCGATCACACGGGGGGCGACGAGGCGCCCCGTCGGGTTGTTCGGATTGCAGAGGTACGCCACGTCTCCCGGCCCCTCGATCGCGCGGGCGAAGGAGGCGGGCACGTCGAAGTCGTCCGCTTCGGAGAGCGGGAACTCCTGCACGCATGCGCCATAGTACGATGCCGCCTCCGCATATTCAGAGAACGTCGGCGCGCACACGACGATGCGTTTCGGGCGCACCGCCGCGGCGAGCCGCCAGATGATGTCGGACGCGCCCGCGCCGCAGACGATAGTATCTTCGGGAATGCCCTGGTCGCGCGCTAGGGCGCGAACGAGGGCGAGGCTTTCCCTATCGGGGTAGGCGTCGATTCGAGAAAGCGCCTTGCAAGCTGCGGCGACGGCGCGCGGCGAGGGGCCTGCCGGATTCACGTTCACCGAGAAGTCAATGAGGTCGGAGGCACCCCCTTCGCAAGCGATGCCGAGCGATTGCGCGCTGCCCCCATGCGTGCGGGCGCGCAGGATTCCCCCGGCAGCCCGGGGCGCGGCGTGGTCTTTCCTCATGCCATCGCCCCCACGGCGAGCACGACCGCCGCGCGCGCGGCGCCGAAGACGACGAGCGCGCATACGGACGCGGCGAGCATGAGCCTTGTCGCCCGGGCGATGTCGCCCCACTGGATTTCGCGGGACGCGTCGCCTATCGTCGGTTTCTCAACGAGCTTGCCGAAATACACCGCGCGTCCTGCCAGGCGCAGCCCGAGCGCGCCCGCGCACGCTGACTCGGTCTGCGCCGCGTTCGGGCTCGCATGGCGACGCCTGTCGCGGCGCCAGATGCGCGCCGCCCCGCGCGCGTCGAGCCCGACGATCGGGCACACGGCGATCATGAGCAGGGCCGATAAGCGCGAGGGAATCCAGTTCAGCGCATCGTCGAGGCGCGCCGAAGCGCAGCCGAAGTCGATGTAGCGCTCGTTTTTGTAGCCCACCATGCTGTCGAGCGTGTTCACCGCCTTGTACGCCATGCCCAAGGGCGCACCCCCGATCATAAGGTAGAAAAGCGGCGCGATGACGCCGTCGCTCGCGTTCTCCGCCACCGTTTCCACAGCGGCGCGCGCGATGCCCTGCTCGTCGAGAACAGACGTGTCGCGTCCCACGATGAGCCCGACGGCTTCGCGCGCCGCGACAAGGCCGCCCTTCGAGAACGCGCGGGCCACGGCCAGGCTCTGGCGGCGCAGCTCGCATGCCGCGAGAATCTGATAGCTCGCCCATGCCTCGGCCACGAAGCGCAAGCCGGAGTGAACCATGCCGCAAAGATGCAGGATTCCCCAGGTCAAAAGCCCACACGCAAGCGGAAGCGCCACGGCAAGCACAAGCCCTGCGGCGCGCGTGCCCGCGGACGTTTGCGGGAATGCGCCCCGCAGGCGGCCTTCGGCCCACGTGATCGCGCGCCCCATGGCGACGACGGGATGGGGAAGCCAGCGCGGGTCGCCGAAGGCAAGGTCGGCCGCGAACCCGGCGGCGACGGCAAGAATCGTCATCACCGGGCATCGCCCCCCGAAGCGGGGCGAACGTCGCGAAGGCAGCGCCCATCCCAAGTGGCGGCCCATGCGCCGCCCGGCTCGGTATGCACGTCGAAGTATCCCATTTTCGGGACAGCTAGCTCGGAGAGCAGCGCTTTCACGGTACCCGCGTGAACGACGAAGACGGCGCGCCCACTCCCCTGGGCGCGCTCCGATTCGCACGCCTCCCGAAACGCCGCGATGACGCGGCGGGTGAAATCGCTCTTGCCCTCGCCATGCGGGCAGCGCGTCTCGCACCAGGAGTCTACCCAGGCGCGATAGCGCGCATCCTCTTTAAGCTCGGCGGCGCTTCGCCCCTCGAAGTCGCCGAAATCCATCTCGCGCAGACCGGGGCACGCCATAAGCTCCGCGTTCGGGAAGAGGATGCGCGCCGTCTGGTCGGTGCGGGCCATGCCGCTCGTGATAACACGGAACACGTCACGATCGCACGCGAGGTCGCGCAAAGCGCGCTCGCCCGCACTCGACAGGGGCTCGTCGGTGCCCGCCCCGCTGTAGCGATGGTCTTCCGTGCCCGCCGTGGCACCATGGCGCACGAAGACGACTTCCAAAGGCGCACCCGCGCCCTGCGTCCCTCGAGGTGCATCGGCAAGGTTTCCTTTGATGACCTGGGGAATCCCGCACGTCATGCGCACGACGACGTCGGCGCGCGCAGCGAGCGCGCATCCCAGGCGCCCCGCGCGCTCGCGCCATTGGGCGTCTTCCGCACTCATGGGGACGACCCCCGAGCCGACCAAGGGCAGAATCACTGCGTCGAAGCCGATCAGCCGCTCGAGCGCCCGGTCAGCGTCGAGCGCGCGTACGAGTTCCTCAGCACGGTATGCGACGCGGCCGGCAAAAGCCGCGGGCACGCCGCCCTCCGCAAGCTGCGCCGCGTCGACGAAATCGTCCGCCGCGAACCCGAGTTTTTCGCGCACGAAGGTCCTCTTCCCCGAATGCGCGCCACCTACCACGAGCATCATAGGAGCATGCCCCCCACCACCAGCATGGCAAGCATCGCGAGCTCGGCCCATTGCAGAAACCATCCGGCCAAATCCCCCGTCACCCCGCCGAACCGGGACAGGGCAACATGGCGGTACCACGCGAGCACCAAAAGCCCCGCCACCGCCATAAAGGCGCCGACGGCCTGAGCGCACGCGACCATCCCTGCAGCCGAAGCCGCAGCGAAAGCGCAAAGCGGCACGACGATCGCCGCGCGCTTCTTCGCAGGCGAGAGCCCCGCGGCCATGCCGTCCGCCCGCGCGGCAGGCCAGCATTCAACGGCGAGTCCCGAAAGCGCGCGGGAGAACACGAGCGAGCACAGAAGCGCGAGGAACACCCCCGCCGTAAGCGGCAGCGCGGTGAACAGGGAAAACTGCAGAATAAGGTACACAACAACACCGATGACCCCGAAGGCGCCCGCCCGCGGATCGTGCATGATCTCGAGCTTTCGCTCGCGCGGGGCCCAACTTGCAAGCGCATCGGAGGTGTCGCAGAGCCCGTCTAGGTGGATGCCTCCCGTCACCGCCACAGGCAGCGCCGCGAGCACGGCCGCGACGATGGTCGCGGGCACGCCGAGCAGGTTCGCCACGTGCCCCCACGCCGTCATGAGGAAGCCTTCCGCAAGGCCCACCAGGGGAAACGCGGCAAGTGCATGGGTTGACCCGAAATCGGTCCAGGCCGATTTCGGGACGGGGATGCGCGAGAACGTTCCGAACGCCGCGCCGATTGCCTCTGCTATCTTCACCTTGTAGGTCCTTCGCCTTTCATCCACACGGGAATCCCGCATACCACTTCGACTGCATGGTCGGCCAGCGCCGCCACGCCCGCGTTCACGCGCGCGAGCGCGCGCCTCCATGCCTCGGTCCCTTCATCGTAGCGCATCCCATCGGCGAACACGTCGACGGTGACCACCACCGTATACGCAGCGGCCTGAGCGAGCCGTTCGATGTCTCCGAGTACCTCGCGCGCCGCAGCGTCAGGGTCACGCGGGGACAAGCCGCCTTCCGCGAAGAGCTCGTTCGCAACCAGGTTGCCCACGTCCTCCAAAAGAAGTGTGCAGCCGCGCGGAAGCCCGGGCGCTGCGGCGCCCACGTCACGCGAGCACTCGAGGGTGGAAAACCCTTTGCCTTCGCGCAGCGCACGATGGCGCGCGATGCGGCGGGCGCCCTCTTCCCCGAAGGGCTCCATCGTTGCCAGGTACACGCGAGGGCCGTCGTGCCCGAGGCACAGGGACTCGGCGTAGGCGCTCTTGCCGCTCGCGGCGGCGCCGATGACGAGCGTCACCGTCATTTCCCGGCCTCGAAATGCTCGTAAGCAGCCATGCCAGTCGCCGTGAACGTCTTCCCATCCCGGTACACGCGCAGCGCCGAATCCAGAAGGGGCAGATACGCCATGGCGCCCGCGCCCTCGCCCAAGTGCATGCCTGCGTCGAGGGGTGCCTTTATGCCAAGCTCGCGAAGGAGCTCCTGGCTTGCGGGTTCGCTTGATGCGTGGGTGCCCACGAGGTAACCCAAGGCGTTGGGGCACAGGCGCGCCGCGCACAGGGCCGCCGTGCAGGATATGACTCCGTCGAGGAGCGCCGGCGCCTTCGAGGCCGCGGCCCCCAGGTAGAAGCCGCACATCGCCGCGATGTCGAAGCCGCCCACCTTCGAGAGCACGTCGATTGGGTCGGCGGGATCGGGCGAGTTCGCGTCGATAGCGCGCTCGACCACGTCGCGCTTGCGCGCGAGCGAGGCGTCCGAGAGCCCCGCGCCGCGCCCGACGAGGCTCCGCGCGTCCGCCCGGATGAGCACTGCGGCCACCGCCGCCGAGGTGGTCGTGTTGCCGATGCCCATCTCGCCCGCGGCGAGAAGGCGCACGCCGGCGCGGGCAAGCCCGCACGCGACGGCAATTCCGACCTCGATCGCGCGCACGGCCCCATCTCGAGACATAGCGGAGCCGTGCGCGATGTTGCCACTCCCCCGCCGCACGTTCGCGCGCACCATGCGCGCGTCTTCTATGCCCCGGGCCATACCCACGTCGACGGGCACGACCTCGGCATTCGCGAACGCCGCCATGCGGCAGGCGCTCGTGGCCCCCTCGCACATGTTGCGCGCGACGGCTCGCGTCACGTCTTGCCCGCTTTGCGACACGCCTTCGGCAACGACCCCGTTGTCGGAGAAGAATACCGCGAGCGCACGGGGAAACTCGGCCACCTCGGCGCTCCCCTGAGCTGCAGCGATACACGCGACGGCGTCTTCAAAGTCGCCCAATCCCCCCAAGGGGTGCGCGATGGAGTCCCACGCGGCGTACGCGGCGGCGCGGGCGCATTCGTCTGCGGGCGCGATCCGGGAGAGCGCGGCTTCGAGCACGGCGCCCGGCGCCGACGAGAACGCGCGCTCGACTTCCTCGCGAATGCAGGCAAGCGCGGTTTCGGTTGTTTCAGCCATGCCGTCTCCTCTCTGCGAACGACGCTGCGGCAGATGCGAACGCGCGCGCAACGTCGGGGTTCGCGGGATAGTACACATGCGGAAAGCCCGCCACCAGGGACGGGGTGGCCGTCATGCACGGCCAGCCCTTGTCGCGCCGGGGCTTCTGCGCCCAGAAGTCGCCGCCCGGGCAGGTGGACTGCCAGTAATGGAATTCGTGCGCGCGGATGCGTGTGCCGCGCGGCCCGTAGAGCCCGTCGCGTTGGGAAGTGAGCTCCACGTACCCGAAATGGGACAGCCTTCCCCCGTTCTCGCTTGCGCCCTCAAGGGCGCCCGCAACAGGCCAGCGCCGCCCCTCGCTATCGGCGATTTCGCGCTGCAGGTACAGAAACCCACCGCATTCGGCGACCGTCGGCATGCCGGATTCCACCGCGCGCCGCACCGCTTCGCGCATCGGCGCGTTCTCGGAGAGCTGCCGCGCATGGAGCTCCGGGTAGCCGCCCCCCAGATAGAGGGCGCTTGTCCCCCGGGGCAACTCGCTATCACACAGGGGGCTGAAAAAGGCCAGCTCGCAACCAAGGTCCTCGAGCGCGCGCAGGTTCTCCTCGTAGTAGAACGAGAACGCCTCGTCACGTGCGACGGCGACGATGGGCCGCGCTCCCGCGATCAGCTCCAACCGGTAAGGTTCCTCGCGGATATCGGGTGCCGTCGCCGCTATTTCGAGCAAGCGATCGACGTCGACGCTCTTTTCCACCAGCTCGGCCATCTTGTCGATGCGCGCGGAGAGCTGCTCGACCTCGTCGGCGGTCACAAGCCCCAGATGCCGGCTTTCGAGCGAGAACGCCTCGTCGGCGGGGATATTCCCCAAAACTGTGACGCCCGTGTGCTTCTCGATCGCAGGCGCCGCGTAGGCGCAGGCAGCGGCGCTCGTCTTGTTCAGCACGACGCCGCGCACGTTCGCACAAGGCAGGAACTCGGCGATGCCATGGATTACGGCGGCGAGCGATAAAGACGCCCCGCGCCCGTTCACCACTAAAACAACCGGCGTTTCCGTGTCGCGCGCAACCTGGTAGCTACTCGCGTCGGCCACGCCGGGCGCCATGCCGTCGTAGAAGCCCATAACCCCCTCGAGTACCGCGACATCCGCGCCTGCGGCGCCGCGTGCGAGCAGGGCGCGCAGCGTCGGGGCGTCGGTGAAGAAGCCGTCTAAGTTGCCCGAGCGCGCACCCACGACGCGGCGATGAAAGAGCGGGTCGATGTAGTCGGGGCCGCATTTGAAGGCCGCGCATGCAAGGCCGCGGCGCGCGAGCGCGCGCAGGAGCGCGCACGTTACGACCGTCTTGCCGCTCCCGCTCGAGGGCGCAGCGACCATGAAGCGCGGGATGGACGTGCTCACCGGGCGCCGCCTTCCCCACCTGCACCACGCGCGCTGACGAGGAACACGGGGTTTTGCGCCTTCATAAGATGGTGCGAGCCTACAGCCTCGGCACGGGCGGCCGACACCTGGCACGCCTCGAACCCCTTAAAACGCGAACCCGAGAGGAGCGCGCACGCCTCGGTGAGCGTCTCAACGGTGACGCATGGCACGCACAGGCGAACCTGCGAGTTCTTCTCGAGCGCCGCCTCCACGATGGAGGGAAGCTCGCCCGCGCTCCCGCCGACGAACACGGCGTCGGGGACGGGCAGTTTCGCGAGCGCTTCGGGGGCGACACCGGGGACCGCATGCACATTGCCGCACCCGAATGCATCCGCGTTCTCTCGGATGAGCCGCACGCCGGCCGCGTTGCGCTCGACCGCCCATACCGACCCCGCTCGCGCGACGAGCGCCGCCTCGATCGACACGCTCCCCGTGCCGGCACCGACGTCCCACACGGTGTCGGTCGCGGTAAGGCGCAGCTTCGCGAGCGCGACGGCGCGCACCTCCTGCTTGGTCATGGGAACGTCGCCGCGGATGAAGAGCTCGTCGGGAATGCCCGAGGAAGCGTACGGCCAGCGGGAGCTCGCGGCGCGGGATGCGCCCGCAAAGTCCGCCGCGGAAGAAGCCGCCGCGGGCGCAGACGCGCCGGCCGGCGCCTCGGAGGCTGCGCTAGAGCCCGCAGACGACCCGGCGCCGCCTGCGGGCTCGATAAGCATCACGTTCAAGTCGTCGAACGTCTGACCTGCGATTTCACTTGCGGTCGCGCAGGTGATGCGCTCGTCGGGGTACGACAGGCGCTCGGCCACCGTCACGCGCGCGTCCGCGAAGCCCGCCTGCACAAGCTCGCCCGAAAGCCGCGAGGGGTCTTCCCCGCCCGAAGTGGCGAGGAAGAGCTCACCTGCGCGCTCGGCCTCGGCCACGATGTCGCACGCCACGCCGTGAGCGCTCGCGAAGCGCCAATCCTGCCATGGACGCGCGAGGCGCGCGGCGAGATACGACGCTGAGCTTATGCCGGGAATGACGCGCACGTCCACCTGCGCGTCGCCGGAGAGCGCCTCCACCAGGCGGCGCGCGCCGCTGAACAGCCCCACATCGCCCGTCATCACGACCACGGCGCGCTGCCACGACGCCGCATCGGTGAGAGCGGCGACGATGTCCGCCGTCTTCACGAGCTCGCATCTCACCACGTCGGGCGGCACGTCGATGCTGACAAGCGCGCGATGAGCGCCGATGACCACGTCGGCGATGTCGATCGCGTCGAGCGCCGCGCGCGAGAGCAAGTCGGGGTTTCCGGGCCCCGCCCCGATGATCGTTACCTTTCGCATGGAATCTCCCGATACCCGCGCGGCGTGACCATACGGCCGCCTACGCGCTTCGTGTCCGCGTTGCCGACGAACACGGTGGTGAACATGTCGGCGTCGAACTCCCCCAGCTCGGAGAGCCTGCACATGCCCGACTGCTGCCCCTCGCGCCCGATGTTGCGTACCCAGCCGCAGAGCGTGTCGGGGGCCTTCCATTCGAGCATAATCTTCGCCGCGCGCGAGAGCCTGTCGGCGCGCTTTCTGCTGCGCGGGTTGTACAAACAGATGCAGAAGTCGGCGCTCGCCACGGCGGCGAGCCTGCGCTCGATGACCTCCCACGGCGTGAGCAGGTCGGAGAGCGACACGACCGCGAAGTCGTGGGCAAGCGGGGCGCCGAGCACCGCCGACCCGCTCTGAGCCGCGGTGGCCCCGGCGATAACTTCCACGTCTACATCGGGGTAGTCCTCAGCAAGCTCCAGCACGGGGCTCGCCATGCCGTACACGCCCGCGTCACCGCTGCACACAAGCGCCACGGCTTCTCCGCTCTGCGCGCGCGAAAGCGCCAGGCGGCACCGTTCGACCTCGTGCATCATCGGCGTCGCGAGATGCGCCGCGTCGGGCACGGCGGCGAGCGCGAGCTCCACGTATTTCGTGTACCCCACAACGATGTCGGCCGCCTCGAGCGCGCGCCGAGCCGCAATCGTCATGCCGTCGGGGCCGCCCGGGCCGATCCCCACCACGAAGAGCTTTCCCATCACAGCTCCTTAAACGAAAGTTCGATAGTTACCTTGGAAAACGCGACGGTCACGCCGCCGTGAGCGAGCTTCGGGAAGATAAGTTTGCCCCCGTCCGCGAGCGCCGCGCGCTCGCACACGTTGTCGACCCCCACCGTCGCGTGCACGAAATCAGATGGCGAAACGCTGCCTTCAACCTGCGACAACTCCTCTACGGAATACGTCGCAAGCGGAATCTTGCGCGCGCGGCAGAAGGCGAGCAGACCCTCCTCGTGCGCCTTCACGTCGATCGTCGCCGCCTCGCGCACGGCCGAAGGCGAGATACCCGCCTGCCCGCACGCGAGAAGAAACGCCTCCCCGATCGCTTCGGCGCACGCACCGCGACGGCACCCTATGCCCGCAACGATGCAGGGCACGACAAGGCGAAGCGGCTCGGGCGCAGGCTCCTGCGCCCGCACGCCCGCCGGCTTCCCCGTCTCACCGGCGGGCACAACATCGCCCGTCGTCTCCGCTGCGCGAACGGACGCACCTGCATTCGCGCCAGCGAACGGCGACACGACAATATCGGCCCGAGCGCGGTCGGACGCAATGTCAACCCCCTCAGGCGGCTGTCCCGAAATCGGCATGTCGGAATAGAGCGCCACGCGCCCGCCCGAAAGCAGCCGCGCCGACACTCGCTTGATGGCCTCGGGATTCGAAACGGCGAGCCCCGCACAGCGCGCCCACGTATCCACCGCCCACACGCCGCGGACGTCGGTCGCCGTGGTGATGACGGGGATGGCCCCTGCCGCGCGTGCCACAGTTTGCGCAAGCTCGTTCGCACCGCCCAAATGCCCCGACAAAAGCGGGACGGCAAAGCGCCCCGCCTCGTCGATCGCCACAACCGCGGAATCGCTTGCCTTCGAGGCGACATGCGGTGCGATCGCCCGCACGGCGATGCCCGCCGCGCCCACGAACAGAAGCGCGTCCGACGCTTCCCAAGCGAGCGCCGTCCATGCGCGCAGGTCGGCCTTCCCCTCGCCGAACCCGCGCGAAACGGAAACGTCCCAGCCAGGGTCATCTTCACCTGTCTGCGCGCAATCGGAAAGCGCGTGTGCGGTGCGCTCCGCCAACGCATACCCCCTCTCAGTGAACGCTATGCAGGAAACCCTCATCTAGCGCACCACCATCGTCGAGAAGTAGCTGCCTCGATCGGGCACATCGTCGAGCGAGCGATACACGCGCTCGCCCGGAAGCCCACAGTCCTCTACGAGCTCGGCACCGTCGAAGGCGCCCTCCTCGCGAAGGATGCGCTTCGTGTCCGCAAGCGAGCGGCGCGCCTTCATGACCACCTTCGTCCCCGGCCAGCCGATTGCGCGGCGCACGTCGTCGTAGCCGCCGGGCACGATGTGCAGAGGCGACGACATCTCGGGCGTGAGGTCGCGCTCGAGCGCCGCGGCGACCGCGCAGAAGCTCGGCACGCCGGGAATGGCGCGCGCCTCAAACCCGCGGGCGCGCACGTCGGGCGCTATGCGCTGGAAGGTGGCGTAGATGCTCGGGTCCCCCAGGTTCAGCAGCGCGACGTCGCGGACCGCATCCAGGTGCGCAACAAGCTCGCGAACAAGCGAGGCATGCTCGGCCGCGCGGCGCTCGACGTCGCGCGTCATCGAGAATCGCACGGGGATCACCGTCTTGCCTGTAAGGTCGACGGCGCCGCGCACGATGTCGAGCGCGACCATGACCCCGTCCGCCGTCTGCGGTGCGGCGATGACCGGACACGATTCGATTGTGCGGACGGCCTTGATCGTGAGCAGCTCGGGGTCGCCAGGCCCCGTGCCCACCCCGTACAGCACGCCTTTACTCATACGTCGCCCCCAATTCCCCGATAACTGCATCGGCGCCCGACGTGCGGAAAAGCTCGCGGCGCTCGGCGTCGAACACGACCGCGGCGATGTCGCATCCGCCCGCCGCGCGGCGGCGCAACCTGTCCTCGATTGCCGCAGCGAGCGAAGCGCGCGCAGCGTCCCCCACGCCGGCGGCCTCGATTACCTCGAGCGCCGCCGTGGTCGTGACCGACGACATGATATCGCGCACGGTCTTCGCGCCCGCGCCGGCCAAGGCCGCGTGGGCGGCCAGAATCTCCGCGCGGCAGTCGGCGGTACGCGAATGGGTGTCCATGATGCCGCCCGCGACCTTCACCAGCTTGCCGATGTGTCCCACAAGAAGGACATTGGTGAATCCCTCGCGAACGCAGCAATCAATCGCATCGCCCACAAAGTTGGAGATGAAGACCACCGGCGCACCGTTTAGGTGGAAATGCCCCGAGATGAACTGCGCGCCGTAGTTGCCGGGCGTGAGCACGACTCCGCACCGCCCCATAGCCGCATGCTGCCGGATCTCGAGCTCGATGCTGTCGCGCAAGGCAGCGAGGCTGCGCGGCTCGACGATGCCCGTCGTGCCCAGGATGGAGATGCCGTCCTCTATCCCCAGGCGCGGGTTAAAGGTCTTTTCGGCAAGGGCAACACCCTCGGGTACCGAAATCGTCACAGCAATATTTCCAGAAAAGCCGTGCGCGGCGCACACCTCGCGCACCGCCGAAGTGATCATCGCGCGCGGCGTCGCGTTGATGGCGGCCGCCCCCACCGGCTGCTCGAGCCCGGGCAACGTCACGCGCCCCACGCCCACGCCGCCATCGACGGAAACTTCCGATTCGCGCGCGGGCACGCCCTTGCTGCCCGCAGAAACCGTGCCCGACCCCGCATGTTCCACGCGCGCGTACACGAGCACGCCGTCGGTCACATCGGCATCGTCACCTGCGTCCTTTCGCACGGCGCACTGGGCGCACCCCTCGCCGATGCATGCGTCGACCACGTTCGCCTCGACGGGCAGCCCGCCGGGGGTGACGATCGACACGCGGCCGACGGGCTTTCGTGACAAGAGCATCTCGCAGGCCGCCTTCGCCGCGAGCGCGGCGCAGCTCCCCGTGGTGTAGCCGCAGCGCAGGCGGGTCGTCCCGGTATATATGTAGTGCTCGAAGGCCACGCTAGCTGCTCGCCTTCCGATACCCCGTGGCAAACGAAGGGTCGTAAAGCTTGCTGCGCTCGTACGACTCCGCTTGCGCGCCGTTGTGCGCAAGCCCACCGCGAGCTCCGAGCACGCGGCCCACCACCACGAGCGCCGTGCGGTCGATGCCCTCTCGCGCGCCCGCATCGGCGAGCGTGCCCACTGTGCATCGCACCACGCGCTCCTCAGACCAGGTCGCCTTGTACACGAGCGCCGCCGGCTCGTCGGAGCTGCGGCCCGCGGCCAAAAGCTCGGCGGAAAGCTCGGCGAGCATACCCGAGCTCAGGAAGATGACCATAGTCGAGCCGCTTTCCGCCATGGTGCGCATGCCCTCGCCCGCGGGCATGGGGGTGCGCCCGGAAAGCCGCGTGATCACGACCGACTGGCTGATTCCCGGCAGCGTGTATTCCTGGCGAAGCGCCGCCGCGGCACCGCAAAAGCTCGACACGCCGGGCACCACCTCGTAGTCCACGCCGCGCGCGTCGAGTGCGTCCATCTGCTCCTGGATGGCGCCGTACAGGCACGGGTCGCCCGTGTGCAGGCGCACCACTTCCTCGCCCCGCGCATCCGCCGCGCACATCACGTCGAGCACTTCCTCCAAGGTCATGTGCGCGCTGTCGTAGACGATGCAGGATTCCTTGCACTCAGCGAGCAGCTCGGGGTTCACAAGGCTTCCCGCCCAAACGACCACGTCGGCCGCGCGCAGAAGGCGCGCCCCGCGCAGCGTGATAAGGTCGGCGGCGCCCGAGCCTGCGCCAACGATATGAATCATCCGAGCCTTCCCTTCCCGTTTCTCATCGCAACCGTTTACGCCGCCTTTCGCGCAGCGGGCAAAACACGGCGCCTGCAGCGGCAATCGGCGCAAATACGCAGGCAGGAGGCGCAATGCAGCCCGCCCTGGCTTTGACACACCCATAAGCGCCCATTATCATAGTAAAAGATTCGGCAACGAGCATATGACAATCGGATAAAAGGAAATGACCGGCGCGGCGCCCGCACAGCCCGCGCTGGCTTGCGGAGGGAACCAGGTGGGAATCCTGGGCAAGGGACATTACTGTATAGGACGCGCGGGCGAACCGCCTCGCGCCCCAAGCCAGACTGCTTCGCCTTTTCCTCACGGCATCGCCGTGGCGTTAGCTCCTTGTGAACCCCGAGGGGTGCGCTTTTCTTTCGCTTGTGCCGACAAGCAACTGTCGCCGGGGGACCGGCAAACCGAGGAAAGGAAAAACCATGTCCGACCAGATGTCACGCCGCGGCTTCATGGGCGCCGCAGCAACCGGAGCCGTCGCGCTCGCCGGAGTCGCGCTCGCGGGCTGCTCCAACACCTCAGCGAGTTCCGAGAAATCGAGTGAAAAGGAGAAGGCCGTGAAGCCGGTCATCCTCGTCACGAGCTTCGGCACGAGCTACAATGACTCGCGCCACATCACCATCGGCGCCATCGAAGACGCTATCCGCGAGAAGTACTGGCAGGACTACGACATCCGCCGCGCCTTCACCGCGCAGATCATCATCGACAAGCTGAAGAAGCGCGACGGCATCACGATCGACAACATGACCGAGGCGCTCGACCGCTGCGTGGAAGACGGCGTGAAGGAAATCGTCGTGCAGCCGACGCATCTCATGGCTGGCCTGGAATACGCCGACGTGAAAGACGAGCTCGACAAGTACGCCGACAAGTTCGACAAGATCTCGCTCGGCGACCCGCTGCTCACCTCCGACGACGACTACAAGAAGGTGGCCGCAGCCATTAAGGAGAACATGGCGTCCTTCGACGACGGCAAGACGGCGCTGTGCCTCATGGGTCACGGCACCGAAGCCGATTCCAACGCCGACTATACAAAGATGCAGGAAGTGTTCAAGAACGAGGGCTTGACTCAGTTCTTCGTCGGCACCGTCGAGGCTGAACCGACCTGCGAGGATGTTATCGCCGCCGCGAGCGCCGCGGGATACAAGAAGGCCGTGCTCGCGCCGTTCATGGTGGTCGCGGGCGACCACGCGAACAACGACATGGCAGACGAGACCGACCCCGACAGCTGGGCTGCGAAGTTCGTGGCCGCCGGCTTCGAAGTGACGTGCCTGCTCCAGGGTCTGGGTCAGAACGCCGCGGTCGACGACATCTACGTCTCGCACGTGGACGACGCCATCGCCAAGCTGTAAACTCGCCGCGCACGGGGGCGCCGGTCGCGTCCCCGTGCAACGGGCATGCGCCTTCCCCGACCGACGGCGCATGCCCGTTGCATTCGCATCCCGCCCGCCCACCGCACGGCGCGGGCGGTCGAAGCGATTGAAAGGAACCCCTCCATGTTGAAGAAAACCCTCGTCTTCGCCCTGTCGGCGGCGCTTCTCGCGTTCTCGCTCGCCGGCTGCGCCGGAAATTCAAGCGACAGCGCAAAGGCAAGCGATACCGATTCCCAGGAAAAGACCGAGCAGGCGGCCGATGCGACCGAGGGCGCAAGCGCTTCCCCCATCACCGCCGACAAGGTGGCCGACGGCACCTATCCGATCACCGTAGATTCCAGCTCGAACATGTTCAGAATTGTGGACGCCCAGCTCATCGTGGAAAACGGCTCCATGCACTGCGTGATGACGCTTTCCGGCACGGGCTACGGTAAGCTCTTTATGGGCACGGGCGACGAGGCTGCCGCCGCGAGCGAGGCCGACTTCATCCCCTATGTGGAAAACGCGGAAGGCAAGTACACCTACGACGTGCCCGTTGATGCGCTCGACGAGGACACCGCCTGTGCCGCGTGGAGTATTAGAAAAGAGCAGTGGTACGACCGCACGCTTGTGTTCGAATCCGCCGGCGTCGATCTGCGCGCCGACGCACTGAAGTAACGCCATGCGGTCGATTCTTCCCAAGGGGGAAAACAGGAAGCGCCACGGCATCGCGGCGCGCGCGATCGCCTGCGTTCTCGTCGCCCTGCTCGCGCTTCCCTTCGCGGGGTGCAGTGCGAGCCCGAACGCGACCGGTGGCACGGCGGGCTCTCAGGAATACACTGTGAGTGTTTCGCTTTCCGGCGGGTCAGGGCGCGCAAGCATCGCCTCGCCCACCACAATTGTGAAGGATGGCGACACCTACACCGCGACCATCACCTGGTCGAGTTCGAACTACGACAAGATGACCGTCGACGGCGTGGACTACGCGCCCGTAAACGACGGCGGAAACTCCACGTTCGAGATACCCGTCACGCTCGACGAGGACATCGCCGTGTCGGCCGAGACCGTCGCCATGTCGACGCCGCACACCATCGACTACACGATCCACTTCGACTCATCCACCATGAAGGAGAAATCGGGCGACAAAGCAAGCGGCGGCTCCCCTGCGGGAACGGCTTCAAGCGCCGCGGCCGACTTCCACAACGCCGATTTGGGCTGTGGCTGGGAGCCGACGGGGGCGCTTCACCTTGAATACGCCGAGCACTTCACTGTCGACGAGTTCGAAGGCGGTCTGCGGCTTATCTGCGTTTCGAATGGGGAACGTTTCCTCGTGGTGCCGCAAGATGCGAAGGTACCTGATGGGTTGAGCTCCGACATCGCGGTCATAAGGCGCCCCGCCGACAAGGTGTACCTCGTGTCGTCGGCGACGATGTGCCTGGTCGACGCGCTCGATGCGAACGACAATATCATCATGTCGGGCACGAAGGCCGACGATTGCTCGGTCGTGGGCTTCAAAAGCGCACTCGAAAGTGGGGCGATCGCCTACGGCGGCAAGTACAGCGCGCCCGACTACGAGCGAATATCGGCCTCGGGCTGCACGCTCGCCATCGAGAACACCATGATCAACCACACGCCCGATGTGAAGGAAAAACTGCAGAAGCTCGGGCTCGTCGTGCTCACCGAACAGTCGTCGAGCGAGCCCGAAGCACTCGGGCGCGTCGAGTGGATTAAGCTTTTCGGCGTCCTATTCGACAAGGAAGACGAGGCCGCGCACCTGTTCAACGAGCAGAAGGCCCGCGTCGAGCAAACGTCGGGGCTCGCGTCGTCAGGTAAAACCGTGGCGTATTTCTACATTAACTCGAACGGGGCCGCCGTCACGCGGCGGGCGGGCGACTACGTGGCGCAGATGATCGAGCTTGCAGGCGGCAGCTACGCGCTCGATGACGCGCAGACGGCGTCGACGTCAGGTTCGTCAGTAACGCTCGAAATGGAGCGCTTCTACGCGACGGCGAAGGATGCCGACATCATCGTCTACAACGGCACCATCGACGAATCGGTTGCCACCTTGAACGACTTCGTAGGCAAAAACGCGCTATTGTCGCAGTTCAAAGCCGTGAAGAACGGCAACGTCTGGGTCACAAGCGCCGACATGTACCAGCAGATGACTTCTACCGCCGACATTATCGACGAGCTGCACGGGGCGTTCACCGGCGATGACGCGAGCGACTTCCATTATCTGAGGAAGCTCGGTTAGCGCCATGAGAAGCCGGCTTTCCATGGCATACGACGAATCGGGGCGCGCCGCGCGGTGTCGCGTCGTGACGGCGCTGCTCGCTGTTGCCCTCATCGTGCTCGTCGGGGCCAACCTGTGCATCGGGAGCGTGCTCGTGCCCGCAGACCACATCCCCGGCATCCTTTCGGGCGGCGCGGCAAATTCCATGGAAAGCCAGGTCATCTGGGAGATTCGCCTGCCGCGCGTGCTTTCAGCCGTGCTTCTCGGCGGGGCACTTTCGCTTTCCGGGTTCCTGCTGCAGACGTTTTTCAACAACTCCATCGCCGACCCGTTCATCTTGGGCGTCTCCTCGGGCGCAAAGTTCGTCGTCGCGCTTACGATGATCGTACTTCTAGGCGCGAACCAGGCCATGTCCTCGCCGGCCATGGTGGCCGCAGCGTTTCTGGGCTCGCTTATCACCATCGGCTTCGTGCTCCTCATCGCACGGCGCATAAGTTCCATGGCCATGCTCATCGTGGCGGGCGTCATGGTGGGATACATCTGCTCGGCGGCGACGAACTTCCTTATAGCCTTCGCCGACGACCAGTCCATCGTGAACCTGCACAACTGGTCTTTGGGTAGCTTCTCGGGTTCGAGCTGGGACGACATCGCGGTCATCGCGGTCGTGGTGATCACCGTGAGCGCATGCGTATTCGCGATATCGAAGCCCCTTTCCGCCTTCCAGCTGGGAGAAGCCTACGCGAAAAGCGTCGGCGTGAACGTCGAACGTTTCCGCGTGGTGCTCGTCCTTCTAGCGAGCATGCTCTCCGCCTGCGTGACCGCGTTCGCTGGTCCGGTGTCGTTCGTAGGCATCGCGGTTCCGCATCTCGTGAAGTCGGCGCTAAAGTCGTCGAAGCCCATCCGCATGATTCCTGCGTGCTTCTTGGGAGGCGCCATCTTCTGCGCGGGCTGCGATTTGATCGCGCGCACGCTGTTCTCTCCCGTCGAGCTTTCCATCAGCGCAGTCACCGCCATCTTCGGCGCGCCGGTGGTTATCGCGCTCATGTTGAAGAAGCGGGTGAGGTAGATGGGGGAATTCGTGCCGCGGCCCAAAACGCTCGGAGGGGACATTCCATGCTTAGACAGTCCTGAGCTCGCACGAAAGCGCCAGAAGGCACTTTCGGCTCGTGCGGAACTGCGCGTGGAACGACTCCTCCGAGCGGAGTCGAACCTCGAAGCCCCGGTCGAAACGCAGGCTGACGGAGTGCCGCTTTTCCGCATAAGCGACCTGTCGGCGGGCTACGACAAGAAGGTTGTAGTCGAAGGCGTCGATCTGGAGGTTCGCGCGGGCGACGTCGTGGCGCTCATCGGGCCTAACGGCTCGGGCAAGTCGACCATCTTGAAAACCATCACACGCCATCTGGCACCGCTTGCCGGCGCGGTCGAGCTCGACGGGCGGGAGATTTCCCGATGGAAGACGGCGGAGTTCGCAAGGAACCTTGCCGTTATGCTGACAGATCGCCCCCGGACCGAGCTCCTCACCTGCCGCGATATCGTAGAGGCGGGAAGGCATCCCTACACCGGGCGAATGGGCACGCTCTCGCCTAACGACCATAGTCGGGTCGACGAGGCAATGAAAACCGCACATGTGGAAGAGCTCGCCGAGTGCGACTTCATGCAGATAAGCGACGGGCAACGCCAGCGCGTCATGCTCGCACGCGCCATCGCCCAGGATCCGCGTGTGCTCGTTCTCGACGAGCCCACGTCGTATCTCGATATCCGCTACCAGATCGACCTGCTGCGAATACTTCGCCACCTTGCGAAATCGCGGAATGTGGCTGTCATCATGTCCATCCACGAACTCGAGCTCGCGCAGAAAAGCGCCGACAAGGTGATTTGCGTGAAGGACGGCCAGGTCTTCCGCGCCGGCGCACCCGAGGACATATTCACGCGCAAGACGATTGACGAGCTCTACGGTCTTCAATATGGCACCTTCAACGAGCGCTTCGGCAGCGTGGAAATTGGGCGCCCGCACGGCGATGCGCACACGTTCGTCATCGCCGGCGCAGGTACGGGGTCGGCTGTGTTTCGCCAGCTCATCCGGCGAGGCAAGGCGTTCTACGCGGGCGTTCTGCACGAAGGGGACATCGACTGCGAGCTCGCGCGCGACCTGGCGGCGGAATGCGTGGCCGAGCGCGCGTTCGAGCCGATCGGGGATAAAACCATGGCCCGCGCCAAAGAGCTCCTCGTCCACTGCGCGCGCCTTATTGTGTGCCCCGCCGCCTTCGGCACCATAAACGCCCGCAACGCAGAGCTCATCGAGTTTGCACGCTCGCATGGTATCGAGGTCGTGCGAGCGTGCGAAGGCGCATCGGAGGATTCCCAATTGGAGTGGGAAGGATAAACTGGACTTTCTTTTAAGGATCCTCAGGCTACAGCTCCTACGCCGGCGAGGTCTCCAAGGCGCCGGAGAACCTCGTGAACAGGATTTCCAATCGTCCGCACCCCCATATGCTATCTAGAAACAAAAACAGACACTATTTCACCGCAACTTATTGAAGGGATGCTTGGAAACATATGCCGGCAGTAGGCCTAATCCAAGCGAGATTCCAGACTCGACAGGCCATTGAGAGTCAGGTCGTTGGCGACCTCAGAGACGCGCTCGATAGGAACCGAACCGTCAGACAGCGCCCACGTGCGATAGATACCGATAATACCCGACAGCAAAAACGCCAGATAGTAGTCGAACATCTCGTCCTTGAGACCTTGGGGCAGCAGATCGCGCTCGGCAATCTCGTGTTCGAGGGGCGCACGAAGACGAGCCATAAAATCATCGAGCGGAATGTTCTCGATCAGCTGACGATTGAGCACCAGGTTGTTGTACAGTGCCTCGTTAACGGTTTTAAAGAAGGTCGCCGCCGCGCCCAGGGCGCGCTCGTTGGTGTCGCCGTCCATGGAGGCAAGCGTTTTCTCGACCGAGTCGACAATCATCTCCACCACATCGACGGCAATGGCATCGAGCAGGCCGTCAACCGTGCCAAAGTGCACGTAGAAGGTTTTGCGGTCGACATTGGCCTCGCGTGCGATGGCACTCACCGTAATGTCTGCCAGCGGCTTTTCCATGAGCAGGCGCTCGAAAGCCGAAAGGATGGCATTACGGCTGCGAACAATGCGGCGGTCAAGACGCGGTTTGCTGGTTGCCATGGGCGTGTCCCTTCGATATGCGAGCATTCATCAACAGATGAGAGATAATCTACGTAAGAGGATTATCCCCCATACAGCACAAATATGCCCCGCATCATGAAGAACGCACGACTGTCCTACTGCGACTTAGGGTGCTTCTTCTTATTGAGTGCCGACGGAGATACGCGAATACCATCGCCTGTCTGGCGCACATAGGCTTTATGAGCCGGCTTAGCGGTCCCAGAAGCCTTCTGAGCGTGCTTCTTGGGATCAACGGTAACAGCATTCGTGGGGTGCGGCTTAGTGGGCGCAGAGGGCGTCTGAGGCGTGCGGCCGAGCTTGCGCATCACGCGATCCCAGCGCGCATGGATGCTCTCGTTGTGGGCACTCTTAAGTCCCAACAGGGGCGCAGCCAAAATGGTCGGCGCAATAAACGTAATGAGGCGCCACAGCAGATAGCCGGCGGTCGAAGCCGACCCAAAGAAATGACCCAAGAACAATGCAAAGCCGCCCTCAGCGCCACCAGTTCCACCGGGCAAGGGAACCGCAGAGCTCAGCAGCTGGACAAAAGCGCTCGCGGCCATGACCGAGAAAAAGTCGACTTCGTGGTGGCCAAAGGCAAGCATCAGGAAATACGGCACCAGATAGAAAAACGCGAGCTGCAACATGGTGATGACCACCGTGAGCAGCATGGACGAAAAGTGGCCGGCTGAAAGCTTGAACTTCTCGGAGAAAGAGTAGATCTCACCATCGACAAACGTGCGCCATCCCTCGATCTTAGTGGCCGAGACACCAATGCGCTCGAGCCAATTGATGATGCAATGGGCGACGCGCGTGACGGTCTTAGGCATGAGCGCGACGGCGAAGATGCCAAGCAAGATGCAGCAGTGCCCACCAAAGCTAAAGACACACAGCAGCGTCATGTCGCCATAGCGCTCGGCGAAAAACGGCATGCGAGCAAGCAGTAGGATAGCGCCCCAGGCAACGAGGCCAAACTGATACACGATAAAGCGCGTGAATTGCGTGGCTCCGGCCTCGCCGACATTTTGGCCTGCCTTGGTCAGGCGGTAAATCTGGGCGGGCGTAGAGCCCATCATCATGGGCGTCAGGTTGCCAAAGAAGATGCCGCTCGCCTCGACCGAGATCAGGTCGCGGATGCCGACGGGCGAATTGGGATCGAGCCAGACGGCGATTGCATAGGCCACGATGCCAAAGAACAGGTACAGGAACATGCAAAAACATGCGGCAATGAGCCAGGGCATCTGAACGCTCGACATGGCGGCCCAGAACTGCCCCATCTGACCGGTCACAACCAGATAGACGATATAGCCCACCAGCACGACGCCGATGAAAATGGCGCCGCGGCGTGCGCTCTTGTTGTCATCGCCGCCCGAGACCTCAACCTCGACCTGGGGCTTGGATGTATGCTGAGAGGACTCCGTCATGTGGCTCCTTCTAACCGTCAAAATATCTTCGATATTGTACCCGTAAGGGCCACAAGCAGAACGTAAAGCTATAAGGCAAATGGGAATAGCAGACAGGTCGCTCGCGGTAAGAAAAAACCCAGCCTTCCTAAGAAGACCGGGTATCTAAATCATGGTAGCCCGTACCAGATTCGAACTGGTGATCTCCGCCTTGAGAGGGCGGCGTCC